>JAFYNR010000033.1 GCA_017548045.1 Clostridia bacterium
AACAACGGTATGGGGCAAGCTCCTCATCTGTGAATGCGGTCACAAGTTCAACACAAGAAACTGGTACAGAACGGCAACGCAGGCGAACACGGGTTATCAGTGCTACGATTCAGTTCGGACAGGCTCTTATGAAAGCAGAAAGAGAAAGGGTTTACCGCTTGACGGAATATGCCGAACTCCGATGATACCCGAGTGGAAGCTGCAGCTGATGGCAAACCACATCTTCCGCAGTTATCTGTTGCAAAGGGATAAGGTGCTTGAGCTTGCAAATTCAATGCTCGAAGCGCATATTGGCGACACGGGTGAAACCGTAGATTACGAGGAGATTATCGAACAGAAAAAACGTCAGGTTGAAAAGCTCAACCGAAAGCTCGATAACTATATCGAAATGAGAGCGGAAGGCGATATTGACAAGGAATCGTTCGCCAAGAAAACCTCGGAAATCAGAGCAGACATAACAAGGCTGACCAACGAGATTGATGAGCTTGAGGACGAGCAGAACGATGAACCCGTAATTGTGGACTACAAAGAGAAACTGACGGTGCTTCAATACGCCCTTGCTCAATACACCAATGCCGATGAAAACGATGTGCCCGAAAGCGTCATTGAAGCCTTTGTCGAGAAGATAGTTGCCAAAAGAGACGGCTTTGATTGGTACCTGCGTTTTGACGGCGACCCAAACGACCCGCTTCACCTGAAAACTGAGGGAAGAAGGCGCACAAACAGCACTGTTTCAACGGTTGGGGGGCACGTCCCAACCACTCCCTTTTGCGACTCAGGCAGCTATCAAAGGTTGATGGAGAAAGGTTCTTTGAAGATTGCCGAGTTAACAATCGGGTATGAGTATGCATTGCGGTTTGTCATGATGCATTACCCGAAAAAACGCCGTGTTAACCACTGGCATAATGTCAAAATAAACCTTTATATCTAAAAAAATGACTCCCTCTGTCGGAAACGGCAGAGGGAGTTTTTGCGTTTATGTGTAAGCTAATTCTCCGAAGTTTTTAAGAGTTTTCTTGCTTTGCAGCCATTTTCATTCTGAGCGGTATATAAATCACCGCAATCAGAGCAGAGGCGGCGAGCATAATCGGTACGGTGATATCTGTTTTTATGTACTGAATCCATACCATATCAAGGAAGAAATACACCGTGAAGCACATTGCAAGATATGCAGGAAGTGCGGTTTTTGCAAACCTTACGGGTAACATATCAAACGCATTTGAGTCTTTTTGCAGGATGTTGCGGCTCATAATTTTAATCATAAACACACCGAATATTACCGATAACACAACCGTCAGAATTGTGCCGAGAGGCTCGTCATCACCGAGCACTTGCGTATTGACGAGCAGGCGTGCAAAGCGGATACCGATTGCTCTTGCAGGTGTGACACCGAGTATGAATACGGTCAGCAGGAAGTTGAAGCCGAAGCTCAGCTTTTTATTCTCAAAAACGGGTGAAATGTCATAGCTGTCGGCTTCTTTATTTTTAATGGTAAGGGCAAGGAATGCCATAATAAACAGACCGACGAAGAAGCCAGTAACGAATTCCCAAGTACCCCATGTTGCAAACTTTTTAACCGTATCGGAAATCTCAACTCCCTTGAAAAAGCCCGAATCAAAGCCGCAGGAAACAAGCGAAGTGAATACGGTTGTTGTAACCGCCGTGAGAAGATTCAGCACAAGTGAGCCGAAGCAGGTGTATTTATCCTTGCGGAAAATGAGTGCATAGAGTGAAAGCGCAACAACGGCAAGAGCATCGGAAACATGCTCAATGCTCATATAGTAATTCTCGAAAAACGGAATATCCTGCGCCCAGCCTCTGTCGAGGAAATGGCTCATATATGCTGCCATCGGGCTTGAATAATCCTGACCGTAAGCTTCAAGACCGAGCATGGCATAGCTCACCTGGTCGGGATTGATAAGCTGAAGAATAAAATGAGAAACCGTAGCCTTGAACATGAGCGATGATATCATATACACCGCTATGGCTATTATGTAATGTCTGATTTTATATTCCTTGCCTGAGAAAAGAGAAGTAACGAAGAAAGCAAAAAGCGGAATCAGCGTGAACGCCATAAGGAAGATTATGACCGCACCGCTTATATGGTCTATGGGAGCATAAACATCGCCGTACTGACCGACAACCACAGGCTCAAGTCCGCCCAGCATTTCGCCTGCATAAGGCAGGTCACTCCACACAACACCTGCAAGCTGGATAATAACCGTAGCGTATCCCGTAACGCTGAGTCCGAGCATAAGCGCACCGAGAGGTATCATTTCGTATTTCATACCCTTGCGGTTACCGTAAAAATGATAAATGAGCAGCATCAGCACAAGACCGACGCTGTAAAGTCCCCACGATGAACCGAAACCGCCGTCACCCCGACAGCGCCACATAAATCCGCCAATTATTGCGCCCAGTATAACAGAGATTATTTTTGTTCCTTTGCCGTATTTTGCTTTCATTACAGAAACCTCCTTGGCACTTCAAAAATCATGCTTCAGATAAGAATGTGGTTATATCAATATTCCGTCACAATGGTCAACTTCATGCTGAATTATCTGTGCAGGGAAGCCTGTGAATGTTTTGATTCGGGTCTGAAATTCAGCCGTCTGCCACTGTACTTTTATATTCTGATAACGCTTGCACCTTCGGGGACCTCCGAGCAGAGAAAGACAACCTTCTTCTGCATCGTAGGTGCCCGATTTCTTTATGATTTCGGGGTTGAACATAACCATATATGTGCCGTCCTTATCAAAAGCGATAAAATTTTTGAAACTGCTATTGTATAAACAACGACTCATAAAAATTCTCCTCTGATTATTCAGTGTCAGCTTGTCATTTACAATAAAATAATTATATAACAAAAAAATTATTCTCACAATAGATTTTAATATAAATATTTTCCTACATATCAGAAACAGAAGCAACCAAATAAACTTATCACTTCCCACACATTCGACAAAACACTTAACCTCCTTGTAAAATGGTATTACCAAATACAAGGAGGTCATTTTTGTTCAATAAGAAAACCAAACTGAAGCTCACGGATTTTGAGTGTAATCTTTTAATGGGCGGAATAAACAAATTCCGCAATCTCCACGTCGCCGGGGCTATTGCCGTTGACATATTCGCCGTTTCTGTAATAAAGCTCAGAGTTGATATTCACAACGGCACCGTCGGGTACGTACAAAACAGCCTTCATTCCCTGCGGCACGGTAAGGTCAACGGTGCAGCCGCCTGATACAATTTTATAATCAAGAGTAATCAGCCCTTTTACGCTGGGAACGGTGCAGCTCATACTGTCCGACAAAGTATATTGCGGCTCGATTTTAACCTTTTCATAGCCTGCCTCTGCAGGTGTGATGCCTGCAAAATGCTTGCTCATTATAACAAGAGGGCCTCCGCTCCACGCGTGATTTTTTGTGCCGCGCCACGAATCCCAGAATTCCCAGAGGGTAGAGTAATCCTCACCCATCATATCCTCGTACCTGTTCTTGATTCTGTCTTTTGCGGCTTCATATTCTCCCATTTTGCAAAGTGCTTCAAGAACATAATATTCCATATACGGGCTTGAATTTTCGGTAGAAGTGAGCACCCTTGTAACGGTGCCGTACTGCTCCTTTTCTGCAAGGCCCGATAAAACCGCAAGGGCATTGGCTCTGTCATCGGGCTTTCTTACGTCATTACTTCTGAATCCGTCTTCTGTCCAAAGGGCTTTATATCCTTTTTCAATTATACCCTTTCTTTCGGTGATAAACGGAATATCTCCGTCTTTACCGAGAAGCTCCGCCATTTCTCCGACGGCGGAAAGAGCGTAATAAACCCAGGCATTCTCAATGGCAGTCATATCCGCCTTACTGCCCCAATCAGCCCAATCCCAGGAGCCTTCTCTGTGAACAACAAGATTATCCTCGCCCGTTTCCCAAAGCTTCAGATAATCAAGCGATGCGTCATAGACTTTTTCAATAAACGCTCTGTCGCCCGTATATTCATAGTAAGTAAGGAAGCCGACGATGCCTGCAAGCTGCTGAACTGGCAGTTCAAAATAATCACCGCTTATGGGCACAACGGTCTGAAGCACCTTTGTGCCGTCAACGTGAGAAAGCATCGCCTCAACACCCTTCTGATACAGCAGGTATGAATTGCTGTCCATAGAGTACATCGTCATAAACATTTCGCTTGTAACATCGCCCCACCACTGGGCTCTTTCTCTGTCGGGGCAATCCATAAAATTATCACGCATTGTAACATACAGTGTACGCAGTGATTTTTGCCACAGAGAATTCAGGAACTCATCGTCACATTCAAAATTGCCGCAGAATGAGCTGTCGTACCCCGTTTCACGGTACTGCAACGAAACAACGGTAACGCCTCTGGGTATTTTATAGGTAATATGCTCCCCGTTTATCCAGCCCAAAGCCTCAAACTCCTGCAATCCTTCTTTGGTTTTGTAGGTGGCTGAAACCGCACCCGTTAAAGTATTCTCCGTTGTTATGCGAATCTTTTTCCCGGCAGGTGCTATAACCTTAAGGTAAGGGGTAAGCTGAGCATTATACGGTACGTCTACGGTGATTTTTTCACCGAAAAGCTTTTTTACAGTGTAGTTTTCGTAATCCTCTGAATTCTCATAATCCTTAAGACCGTAATCCTTCAGAAAAGGGATTCCGCGGGGATAAAGTCTGCCGTATACACCTTCGCCGCCTGCGGCATATTCAGTTGCATTCTCCCATTCGGAAAAATCATAGGCTTCATTTATCCAGTCACCCATATCTTTTCTTGCGTCGTAATAAACACTGTATTCGGCAAGCCTGTAATTGGGCGGATAAAGTGCACTGTCGATATACGCGCTGTTTCTTTTCACTTTCCAGCTTTTATCCGAAACTACGGTAACACCCTCACCGACAGCCTCAAAAAGGAAGCCTCCCTGACCGCTGCTGCAATAGGAGTAGCTTGTTTCGTCATCCCAGAACCACACCAGAGCGCATATTGAGTTTTTACCCGTTTTGAGATAAGGTGCAATATCGATACTGTCATAATATCCGCTGTTTTCATCGGGTCCTCGCTTGACACTTCCCTCAAACACAACGGTTTCTCCGTTGATATAAAGCCAATATTTCGAATCTGCCGAAATGTGGGCGGTAAGGGCTTCGGGAGCTTTATCAAGAATCACCTTTTTGTTAAAGCACATCCATACGTTTTTCTCGGCAAGGTTTTCTTTATCCCATATCCATTTTGCCTGCCAATCGTTTTTTTCTTCCGTGGAAATCACAGAGTACCCGGGAATGCTTTCGGGAATCTCATAATCATTTGTATAGGGAATGAGCGTCGGTTCACCGAAGGAAAAAATTGAAGATATAAAAGCCGCCGCTATTGCGAGATAAGAAATGATTGTCTGTATAATCTGCATATAAGTCCCCCTGAATGAACTTCTTCATTTCGCCTTTTATTCCGCAATTTCAACCTTGAATATTGCTTTGTTTTTGGAAACGGAAAGACTGCCGAAAAGCAGGCAGTTAAAATCCTTTACGGTAATTTCCTTCGGAGGAACAACTGGATATTCCGCATTATACGAATCTGAAGTATGCTTTGAGTTAACCTTATTAAAAAGATAATTGATACCCGTTCTGTGAACGTATAAGCCGTCAATTTCTATTTTTTCGGGCAAATAGCAGGTATAGCCGAAATCGTGATCCTCGGAATTTTCCGCATTGATGATATGGCTTGAAACACCTGTGGGATAAAACTTACAATTACGGATAATAAGTTCACCGTTCCAGGTTGAACCGTAATCCTCACGCAAGTCGACGAAATCCTCGGCTAAAACGGTGGTATTTTCAATTAATGCAGTGCCGCTGCCAATAAGCTTTATTCCGTGGTGACCGAGAACAGAATTTATAACCGTTGCATTAAGCACACCCTGATGAGCGTCAAAGCGTGAAAGTGCACAGCCGTCATATACAAGATTTTTGCAGTAATTGGTGCCTGCGATTCCCCAATAATCGATATCGGTTATATCGTTTGTCTGATTGCAGTTTATGAATTTTGCATTCACCGCCGTTGCGGCACCTATATCATAAGTACCCATTGTAACGGATGTTCCTGCCGAACCGGTTGTTACATACTTCTTATGCCCCGTGAAGGTGCTGTTTTTTACAGTTACGTCGGCACAGCACGAAAGGCTGACGAATGCCGAATAGGGCGCGCCCGTTTTGCCTTCGTTTTCAATGTCATGATATAATCCGTCAATAACCGTGTTTGACCGTCTTACAAGAATACCTCTTGTATAATAGTTATATTCTGAGGGTGCATTGTTTGCAAGGGTTGTAAATCTGCCGCCCTTTACGGTGAGTATCTCCGTATCAACGGGATACGCCACGGCAGAGGTGATTGAATCAAAATCCCAGATAAGGGGAGTTTCGGGTGAAATCCTTCCGTTTCCGTCAACAAGAATAACATCCGTCTGATTGCTGCCCGAATTCTGATTCGCACCCTTACGGATATATCTCTTAACGTTGGAATCCGTAAGCACAACAAGGCTTTTGCCCTCAAGGACAGTGCCGATATTTTCTGCATCAATTTTAAGAGGAGAAACCTTTTCGGTTATATTCACCGTACCCTTTGACGGAGCAATATTGAACACCCAGGCGCTTCTGTTTTCAACGTTGGTATCGTCAATTATAAAGCGTGCGGTTGACCAGTCGGTATCCGTCATAACAACGGCGGTTTTGTTCGCACCGCCGATATAATAGGTTGCGGTTTCATTTGCAAAAACGCTGAGACCATTGGCGTTTGCATATTCGTGGGCTTTCACAACGGCTTCAAGGTCATCTGCTTTACCGTCACCGACGGCACCGAAATCTTCGTACGTCACGTAATCGGAAAAGGTTTTTATATACTCATAGCCGTTTTTGAAGTCATAAACACCCTCTGAATTCAGCAACACTTCATCTGCAAAGGCTGTTATTCCTCTTGAAATTCCCGCATTCTTACTGCCCGTAATATAAACCTTTCCGTGTTCAACCTTAAGGCTGAAGGTATCGGTATCATTCAGTGCTTCGCTGATTATGAAGGCTTTTTCGCCGTCTGCGCCTGCACTGATTTTTCTGCCGCAAGCCTTGTATATTTCATTGCAAAGGGTATCTGCCGCGTTTGAATACAGCTTACCGTCTGCACATATAACAGAATATTCCTCAACGGAAATTCCGTTTACCGTTATTCCGTCAAGAGGTCTTACAATATACGGGCTTTCGAAGCTTCCCTTTGCAAGCTCATTTTTCAGCTCTGTTTTCATTTGAATCTGCGAAAACGGCACCGTAAACACAGAAATAACAGATAATATGAACGCCGCTATTTTCGAAATCATTTTATCACCCTTTTGCTTTTACAAAATTCTCCGCTTCAAGTATATCACAACCGCCTTTACAAAGGCAATAAAAAAGAGTTGTAAAAAACCTGCGTTTTTTACAACTCCGTAAATTTATGCTATGGGAAGTGCTACAACAGCCTTGAACAGGTCGCCGTCAATCTGCAGACCAAGTTTACCGTTCTGAAGTTCGCACAAATCCTTTGCTATTGAAAGACCGAGACCGCTTCCCTCACCCGAGCGTGAAGCATCGCCTCTGACAAATCTGCGTGTCAGTTCTTCCGGTGAAATATCCAGAGGATTTTTTGAAACGTTCTTGAAAATCACAGAGCCGTATTCCGCACCTGCGGCAACGTCAATATAAACTCTTGTGCCTTCGAGAGCGTATTTGCGGATATTGGAGAAAAGATTTTCGATAACTCTTGAAATCTTCTGTGCATCCGCCATAACCATAACGGGCTCATCGGGCATTTTAAGCACAAGCTCAATGCCGTATTTTTTCAGCTCATCCTCGTGCTCCCCTGCCGACTGAGCCGCAAGCTCGCAAAGGTTAAGCCTGACGGAATGAATTTCCATTGCACCCGAGGATGCTTTTGAAGCCTCAACCAAATCCTCAATGAGTTTTTTCATCTTATGTGCTTTTTCGTCAAGGACGGAAACATATTTAAGCGCGGTTTCATCCTGAATGTCACACTTTTTAAGCAGGTCAACGTAATTGACGATTGAGGTGAGGGGTGTTTTAAGGTCGTGAGAAACGTTTGTTATAAGCTCCGCCTTCATACGCTGATCTTTAACCGCACTGTCAACCGCATTCTGCAAGCCTTCCTGCATACAGAGAACATCCTCGGCAAAGCGCTTCATAAAGGGAGGCATATATTTCGTATCAATTCCCTTACCCATTTCACCCTTGCGGATATCGGAAACCGCCGCCATAATTCTGTCAAGCGACACAATAAGCAGAACAACAAAAACCATTATTGCGGTATCGCCCATAATGCCCAGGATGAAAAGCACAAAACCGAACAATTCATCCCAACTGTATACCATTACTCCTGCAACAGTATAATAAATACCCGTCACTATTATAAACGCCGCCGTGATTATGCAGGCAAGCACCTTGAATTTTGTGCTCTGACCCTTTGAATAGTCGCAGTTGAAGGCGTATTTTATTTTATCAACAATTCTCTTTACCCAATTCCAAAGCTTTCTGAAAATCCAGCCCACGGGCTTTAAGATGACGCATATAAGAGAGTGCTTACGGAAGGTTTTGTTGCGGATGTTTCGGATAAGGCTTGCGGTAAGCCCCGTCCATACCGTGAAGAAAATTGCAACAACCGCACCCGTCAGCAGGTTTGAATAAGGTGCCGCAGTGCAGATAAACGGAGTCAGCACGCCGCCGAGACCGTAATCGTCTGAAAGCATAAGCGGCTCAAAATCGCAGCAGGCAATCATTACCGCACCGAAAACACAAAGCGCCATAACTCCGAGACCAAGCACGGAATTTATTTCAACGGGAACTTTATCGAAAAATTTGATTTTAACGCTTCCGTCGGCAGACTTGCCTGCAACGGAAAGCAGGTAAATGCACAGCGCACAGGCAACCGCAAGGCAGATAAGCATTGCAAAAAGCAAGCCCGTCAGGGATGCATCCTTGTTGTAAACGGTAAACGAATATGAAATTGCCTGAAACGGGTCTGATTCAAAAGGCACATCAATGGCGAAATATGCGGATTTGTAGGTTTTGTTTTGAGTGTAGGTTTCCCATGAAAGGATTCCGCTGTCATACCATTTACCAAAAAGCCACTCGTGAATGGTTGCGAAGATACCCGTTGCGGCCTTGTTTTCAACGTCAACAAGGCTGTATTTGCCGTCGTTTACCCATTCAGCCCATATCCATCCGTTTTCGCCCTGCAATTTTGCAAGAATCATATTATGGCTGTCATCGGCTTCAACACCGCAGTTTGTGAAAACCTTGCCGTTTTCGGCAATAACCGCATAGTTGACGCTCTTTACATTATCAAGCACATAGCTTGAACGGATTGAATAATTCAAAGGAAAATCATATTCACCTTGGAGAGCATCCTGCCGCTGAGCCTCAATAATGGAAAGCACCGTTTCAAGAGTACATTCACCGTAGCAGGTGTAATCGCTGTAGCTGTTGAGAAGGCGAAGCGCTTCTGAAATCCGTGCCACATAATCGGGCGTATTGCCCGTTTCATAAGGGTCATAATAAACAATGCCCCTCTCGGTTTCGGGAACTTCAATGGGTACGGAAATACTGCCGTCAATGCCTGTCGTTTCAACCGCCGTTACTTCCTCCTCATAGGAATGAACAAACTCGTGATCCGAAAACTGGCTGTAGCTGATGAATTCGCCGTTGAACGTCATAAAATAACGGACTCCGTTATAATCCAGCATATAGCGGTAACGGTTCTGCGCATCAACAAAAACCTTTATGCCCGAATTATCAAGCAGGGTCATTGCATCGGTCACTTTCTTGACATCATCATCATATTCTGCGGAAATTTCCTTTGCCCTTCCGGTCAGCAGCCATTCCTCAAAGGTGCCTCTGTTGTTTTTCTCCGCCACGTTCAGCACATCAATGATGTATCTGTTCATCTGATTGCGGAAGGATGCCGTGTTTGTGAAATCCTCGGGATGAGCGAAGATGTTGAAATTTGCAAAGCCTTTGATGAATAGCCCTGCAAAGTTGCCTGCAAGGAAGAACGTCAAAACCGCAAGCAGGAAGGCAACGGTTTTGGTTGCCTTGTTGTACTTAATATTTTTCCATTTTGTATCCAATGCCCCACACCACCTGTAAATATTTTGGCTCCTTGGGATTGATTTCAATTTTTTCACGGATCCTGTTGATATGTACCGTCACCGTTTTTTCAGAGTAGCCCGCAGGCTCATTCCATACCGCCTCGTAAATCTGTCCCGTTGAAAAAACTCTTCCCAGATTTTCCATAAAGAAGTTGACAATTTTATATTCCGTTGCGGTAAGCTTCACCTTTTCACCGTCAACGGTCAGCTCCTTTGCAAGAGTATCAAGAGAAAGTCCCCCCGTTGTTATAACTCCCTCCTTCTTCTCCATTGCACCAAGTGAGGTGTAGCGTCTTATCTGTGACTTGACCCTTGCCATAAGTTCAAGAGGATTAAAGGGCTTTGTCACATAATCATCCGCACCGAAGGACAGACCGGTTATCTTATCGGTATCCTCACTTTTTGCAGAAAGAAGAATGATGGGAATATTAAGCTTTTCACGCATCCTGACAGTTGCACGAAGGCCATCCATCCCCGGCATCATGATATCAAGAATAACACAATGAACCTCGTTATTCTTAACCTGTTCAAGAGCCTGAACGCCGTTTTCGGCTTTGAGAACATTATATCCCTCTAATTTCAGATAAATTTCAACGGATTCAAGAATTGCAACGTCATCGTCGCAAACGAGTACGGTATACATTTTTTCACCTCTGAAAATTCAATCCCACGGAACAATTATGATTATAGGGGATGTAAATTACAAATAAACAACCAAAAAAGTAACAAATTTATTAAGGTTTCAGAATTCCTGCTTTGATTGAGGTATTTATGATACCTTCAACAATGTGCCACAGCTCGGGAGTTGCGGTGCGGATTATATCCATACGCTTGTAAATCTTATCCGATGTCACATCCCCCATTTTCCAGGTATGACCATCCGTAAGATAATTGAGAATAAGAGGCTGAATGCGGTCTATGGCATTTGCATATTTGCTTTCTGCCGTCTCCATAGCCTCAAATTCATCCCAGAGTTCACGGATTTCTCCGCCCTGAACGGGGGCAAGCATACCGAAAAGCTTCTCCGCCGCCTGAATTTCTCTCTCGTGCTTATCCTCATTGCCTTTGACGTCATAGGCAAAAGTATCCCCTGCATAAACCTCAATAAGGTCGTGGATAAGTGCGATTTTCAGCACTCGCTCAATATCAATTTTCTCTGCACTGTATTCTTCAAGCAGCATTGCAAGCATTGCCAGATGCCAGGAATGCTCCGCATCGTTCTCACGCCTTGAGCCGTCGGCAAGCAGGTTGCGGCGGAAAATGTTTTTCATTTCATCTATGGTTATTGCAAATTTAATCTGATTGTGGATTTTCTCGTTTTTTATAAATGTGAAATCTGTCACAAAAATCACCTCAGATTCATTATATCACACAGTTGCAACATATTCAATTTTATGTTAGTATTTCATTACATTATATATAGGGGTATTTATATGAGAACAGAAAAAGGTACTGTTGAGTTTACCAATATGATTATGGTTGAAGATAAAGAAACAGGCAGGGTGCTCGTGCAGGAAAGAAGAAAAAGCTGGACGGGTCTTTCCTTCCCCGGAGGTCACGTTGAGCCTTTTGAAAGCATTGTTGACTCCGCAAAACGTGAAGTGAAGGAAGAAACAGGGCTTGACGTTGAAAATCTGCATCAGTGCGGCGTTATTCACTGGGTACACAAAACCCGTGGCGACAGATATATAGTTTTTCTTTTCAGAACCTCAGATTTCAGCGGTGAACTCCTTTCCGAAACCGACGAAGGCAGGGTTTTCTGGATTGATATTGATGAACTGAAAAATGAAAAGCTTTCAAAGAATTTCGGAAATTATATTCCGATGTTCTTAAACGATGACTTAAACGAAGCCTACGGCTTATGGCACGAGGATGATGAAGATATTCTGATTTATAAATAAAAACAAAAAAGCCCACCGAAAATTCGGTGGGCTTCAGTTTTGCGTTTTCAATTACTTGAACTTACGCTTACGAGCTGCCTCTGACTTCTTCTTTCTCTTAACAGAAGGCTTCTCATAGTGCTCTCTTTTGCGAACCTCCTGAATAACGCCGTCTCTTGAAGTCTGTCTCTTAAATCTTCTGAGTGCGTTTTCGAGTGACTCGCCTTCCTTAACTTTTACCTGACTCAATGTATTCCCTCCCCTCATTTAATTAGGGACTAATTTTCATAGCTTGAAGGACATTATACTATATATTCACCCTGCTTGTCAACCTAAAATTATTAATTTTTTGTGTCAATCAGGGACGAACAACGATGTTGACAAGTCTGCCCTTTACGTAAAGCTCTTTAACGATTGTCATACCGCTGATTGCCTCTGCAATCTTTTCAAGGCTCTTTGCGGCGGCAATGGCTTCGTCAGCACTTGCTTCTGCGGCGATAACGAGCTTTTCTCTTACCTTGCCGTTAATCTGAACAGCAATCTCGATTTCGTTGTCAACACACTTTGTTTCGTCGTAGGTGGGCCAGCTTTCAAATGCGATTGTTTCGCTGTGACCAAGCATTTCCCAGATTTCCTCGCAGATATGGGGTGCAATGGGGCTGAGTGCCCTGATAAAGCCCTCTGCAAATTCCTTGGGACAGCTGTCTGCTTTATAAACCGCATTAACAAAAATCATCATCTGGCTGATTGCCGTATTGAAGGCAAGATTTTCAAAGTCATTTGTAACCTTGCGGATTGTAACATTATAGATTTTTTCAAGCTCGGCATATTTGCTGTCGTTTATCTTTGATTCTTCGGTGAAGAAATTCCAGACTCTTGAAAGAAAACGCTTTGCGCCCTCAACACCCTGATTGCTCCAAGGCTTTGAAGCTTCAAGGGGACCCATAAACATTTCGTAAAGGCGGAGTGTATCTGCACCGTAATCACGGACAATATCTGACGGATTAACTACAAATTCGGGGAATCTCTTGCCCATCTTGATGCCGTTTGAGCCCAGAATCATACCCTGATGAACAAGCTTCTTGAAAGGCTCTTTAACAGGCGAAACACCCTCGTTATATAAAAATCTGTTCCAGATTCTTGAATACATAAGATGACCTACCGCGTGCTCGGGGCCGCCCACATAAAGGTCAACGGGAAGCCAATGTTTAAGAAGCTCGGGGTCACAGATTTCTTTGTCGTTATTCGGGTCAATGTATCTCATAAAATACCAGCTTGAACCTGCCGAGCCGGGCATTGTTGAGGTTTCGCGCTTGCCCTTGACACCGTTCTTCTCAACAAGCTTCCATTCCTCTGCATTTTCAAGAGGTGCCTGACCGTTCTTGCCCTTGTATTCCTCCAGCTCGGGAAGAACAAGGGGAAGCTCATCATCATCAAGAACATGGATTTCGCCGTCGTCGGTATAGTAAACGGGAACGGGTTCTCCCCAATAACGCTGTCTTGCAAAAATCCACTCACGGAAATGATAGTTGACCTTTCTCTTGGCAACACCCATTTTCTCAAGCTTCTGAGTGATTGCTTCCTTTGCTTCCTCAACGGTAAGACCTGTAAATTCCTCGGAATTGATAAGCTTGCAGCCCTTGCCGAGATAGCTGCCCTTTTCAAAAGCACATTCTGAAACATCCGCGCCTTCAATAACCTGAATCATGGGAATGTTATGTACCTGTGCATATTCAAAGTCGCGCTGATCGTGGCTGGGAACCGCCATAACAGCACCCGTACCGTAGCTTGCAAGAACAAAGTCACCGATATAAACGGGAACTTCCTTGCCGTTTACGGGATTTATGGCATATATGCCTTTAAGCGGACAGCCCGATTTTGTTTTGTTGAGATCGGTACGGTCCATATCGGACTTTTTAACAGTTTCCTGAATATAGGCATTAACCTCATCTTTGTTTTCGATTCTGGGCATAAGCTCCTTTACAAGGTCGCCGTCGGGAGCCATAACCATAAAGGTTATGCCGTATATGGTTTCGATACAGGTTGTGAAAATTGAGAACTTGCCGCCGCCCACAAGATTGAATTCAACCTCAACGCCGGTGCTTTTGCCAATCCAATGGCGCTGCATATCCTTTGTTGACTCAGGCCAATCTATTTCATTAAGACCGTCAAGAAGCTCCTCGGCAAATGCAACCTGATCAATAACCCACTGCTTCATATTCTTACGGATTACGGGGTAACCGCCGCGCTCACTCTTGCCGTCAATAACTTCATCGTTGGCAAGAACCGTGCCGAGCTCCTCGCACCAATTAACGGGGATATCAACAAGCTTTGCATAGCCTTTAAGATAAAGCTGCTTGAAAATCCACTGTGTCCACTTATAGTATGAGGGGTCTGATGTGGCAATCATCTTTGACCAATCATAGTCAAATCCAAGCTCTTTGAGCTGCTTTGAGAAGGTCTGAATGTTTTCCTGAGTAAATCCGTTGGGATGATTGCCTGTTTTAACAGCATACTGTTCGGCAGGCAGACCGAAAGAATCGTAGCCCATAGGATGAAGAACATTGTAGCCCTGCATTCTTTTCATTCTTGAAACGATATCCGTAGCTGTATAGCCTTCGGGATGACCCGCATGAAGACCTACACCCGAGGGATAGGGGAACATATCAAGAACATAATATTTGGGCTTTGAGAAATCCCACACATCTGTTTTGAATGTGCCGTGATCCTCCCAATATTTCTGCCACTTTTTTTCTATATTAGCGTAATCATAATAAGCCATTTCAATTCAACCTCTTTAAATTAATCTTCTGTAATTACATCGCTTAAATCAATAACGCTTGCATCTGCCCAGAGGCGTTCAAGGTTATAATAATTTCTGTCTTCGTGCTGGAATACGTGAACGATAACCGTACCGTAGTCAATAAGAATCCAGCCTGTTGCTCTGCCTTCGATGTGTTCGGGGTCAATACCCAGACGCTGCTTGATTTCGTATTCAACGTCATCTGCAAGAGCCTTTACATGGGTGTTTGAAGTACCGGAAGCAATAACAAAATAATCTGAAACGATTGTTACCTCCTCGGTTTTGATTGCCACGATATCCATGGCCTTTTTCTCGTCAAGAACCTTTGCTATTTCTTTGACAAGAACTGCGGGATCTGTCATATACATTATCCTTTCAAGTGTAAAATCATATCGTTATAGCAATCAACGGTTGCCGGGTGAACGGGCAAATCCGCTGAAACCAATTTTTTTATTGTGTAGCGTGCAGTATAAAGTATCGCTTCCTCAAGGCTTGTCTGAGCAAGCTTACGGACAACGCCCACATCGGGGTAGCTTCTGTCCACAGAAATGAAATCCGCAATATATACCACCTTTTCAAGCAGGGTCATATCTGCCCTACCCGTGGTGTGCCATCTGACGGCGCCGAGAATTTCTTCATCGTCGGTGATTCCTTCCGATTTCAGAAATGCCGCACCCGTTATCTGATGCCAGACCTTCGGGTTTGTAAGTTCAAGCTTTGAAAAACATTCTCCCGATTTTTCAAGCACTGCAAAATGCTCATCGGCGGAAGCGTTTTTCATAACATCGTGAAGCAGACCTGCCAGCCTTGCCTTTTCGGTATCCGCACCGTAACGCTGCGCAAGGGTTGCCGCACATTCGCTGACGCACTCGCTGTGGTTTATTCTGTATCCGTCAAGCTTCGGGTAAAGAATTTTTCTGTATTCCGAAAGTCCGTCGTCGTAAAGGTCGTTATCTTCGATATACCGACACACCTTTTCATCAAGCAAATCCGTTTCTCCCTCGCCTGCAATTATGCGGCGAAGCTGAGTTGAGCTGACTTCAAAAGGCTCAATGTCAAGAATAACAAATCTTTCTTTCTGCTCCTGCGTATATGCCGAAAGGTCGGGCACAAAGCCTTTTTCCCTTGAAGCGGCACAGATATGAGCAAGTGTCAGAATTTCTTCCCAGCAATACCACTGATTAAACGTTGAAAGCATATCCGAGCCAATTATGAAATAAAACTCATCGTCGGGATAAAGCTTTTTAAGTTCACGCAGAGTTTCGACGGTGTAGCTTTTATCGCCTCTGTCAAGCTCCATTGAGGAAATTTCATAAAAATCTCCCTCAAATGCAAGACGGCACATTTCCATACGGTCATTTCCACTTGCAAGTTTGCCCGGAATTTTATGGGGCGGTATGCAGGAAGGAATAATCAGCATTCTGTCAAGCCCCAGAAATTCAGCCGCCTTTTCCGCAAGCCGTGTATGTCCTTTGTGGGGAGGATTGAAGGTGCCTCCGAAAATTCCTGTTTTCATCATTTCAGATTAACCTTTTTATGCATAATGTAAGAGGTAAGGAAGAACATTCCCACATCAAGAAGAATAAACACAAAAATGGGAGTAATCTTCATACCTGCATACTGGCTTGTGACGATGTATCCGCTTTCAAGCAAGCCGAAGCTGAGCGTGTAATCGTCATTGAAAATCATAACGAAGTTTACAACATCCGACATCTTGAATGCAACTGCAATAAACACCAATGCGGTAGCAATGAAAATAGGAATTGATGCAAGAAGGGAATGCTTCTGAAGAATTCTTACGTGGGAAAGTGTGATTGCAAAATAAATGATGGATACGAAGCTGAGAATCATAACGAAAAACAGCACCGTAACATAAACCGCATAGGCAATAAGCTGAGTCATCGAGGGGAAGTCACCCAAAAGACCCATAAGGCTTTCAACAAAGGATATTTTTTCTTCACCGATAACAACGTCAGCCGTGTAGTTAAGCAGGAAGCCGCCCGTAAACATAAACACGATATAACTGAGAACAAGCCATCCGCCGTAGACAATAACCTTTGAGCCGAGAAGCTGATTGCTTGAAACAGGCAGCGTAAAGCTGAGATATCCCTGCGGCCCGAAAAGAGACTTGAAGAAATCGTAAACAACAAAGAAGAAGGTTACGAAAATAAGCAGGAACGAAACGACAATGGTGATTGCGATGGTTGCGTTGTGAAGGCTTGAAACCTTTGAAAGCATTTCAGCACTGAGGAAATCTCCTTTCTGGAGAAAAACGCATATACCAAACAAACCGAGAAGAAGAACCAGCGCAATATAGAAAAGACTTATGACTCTTGCACTTGCAAAAAAATCATTTTTGAGAAGCATAAGAAACTTGCTTTTGGGTTTAGAAACTCCAGTCAACGCTGAACACCTCCTTGAACACGTCATTAATGGATTTGCCGCTTCCTGTGATGTTGGCAACGGTATCCTGCATAAGCACGGTGCCTCTGCCGATCATAAGAATCGAATCGAATATTTCTTCAACATCCTGAATAAGGTGGGTTGACATAAGAATCGTTGAGCCTTCAGGTCTGTTTTTGAGAATGGTTGTGAGAATGAAATCTCTTGCCGCAGGGTCAACGCCGCCCATAGGCTCGTCAAGAATGTAAAGCTTTGCGTTACGGCACATTACGAGTATAAGCTGCAACTTTTCCTGCATACCCTTTGACATTGTTTTTGCCTTCTGCTTATGAGGAAGCTGAAAAACATCGAGCATATGCATTGCCTTCGCCTTATCGAAATCGTCATAGAAATCCGCAATGTAGTTAACGGCATCGTCAGCCGTCATCCAGCTTGCAAGATATGTTTTTTCAGGCAGAAACGCAACCTGAGCCTTACTGATTTTGCCGGGCTTATTGCCATTGATAAGCACTTCACCCGTGTAATCGTTGATAAGACCTGTAAGTATTTTAATGAGCGAAGTTTTACCGCTGCCGTTAGGACCCAGCAGACCGATAATCTGACCTGCCTCAAAGCCGAAGGAAACGTTTGAAAGTACCTTCTGACTGCCGTAAGACTTGCTGAGATTTTTTACGGAAATTATTTCAGACATTTTATCCTCCCGATAACGGATTTCAGCCAACACCACGCTAAAATCCATAATTAGGTTTATTATAACACCTTTATATATAAAATAAAAGACTATTTTTACTATTTTTTAGTTATAAATTAAACAAATTGTAAACTGACGTATGAAAACACCCGTGTTAAACCTTCATTTCATAATTTTTCAAAAAAGTATTGACAGAAGCAAAATGTTGTGATAATATATTAAAGCATTTTACGGAGAGATACCGAAGTGGTCATAACGGAACGGTCTTGAAAACCGTCGTACCTTTACGGGTACCGTGGGTTCGAATCCCACTCTCTCCGCCACTTAAAATTTAATTCCTTTTATATATAAGTTACTGATTTGGAGAAGTACTCAAGTTGGTGACGAGGCGCCCCTGCTAAGGGCGTAGGTCGGGAAACCGGCGCGGGAGTTCGAGTCTCCCCTTCTCCGCCACGAACAGAACTGATGCATCGCATTGGTTCTGTTTTTTTATTTATGCAAAAACGGACAGCTTTGGTGCTGTCCGTTTTGTTACATTATATACTTGTTTACGAGAGGAATCTTGCTCAGCAGCCATACCACCGCAAAACTTATTACAAACACAAGCACCGTGTTGCAGAATACGGATAAAACCGGATTATAGAGCAAGGTTGTGAATCCCCATTCCTTGAATGCAATATTCACAAAATCGTGGAAAAGGTACATTCCGAAGCTCAGTGCCGAAAGCTTTGATATTACCTTTATATATTTTTCGCTGTGATTTATCTTTGAAACTCCGTATTTGAATGCCACAAACACCGCTACGGATTCAGCCCATACATTAGGCATAAAATTCTGATAAAGAACAGTTGTCGCACTGCCCTTGTTCAGCGACCATATTGATGTGCCGATTACGGTTGTCAATACACCCACTGCACCAAAAATGTAGATAAGCCGCCTGATTTTCACGGTAAGCTCCGTGCTGTTAAGATAGTAACCAAGCACAAAATACCCCGAATAACCCACAACAATATTCATACCCATATCGTTGGTTATTTCCGTAACCGTGGGAGCAATAGGCTTTATGGCTTTGAGAAGCTTAATAACAGAGGTAAATATAACTGCAAGAATAATAAAATATTCCGTCGTTTTCTTATCTGCGGTAATTTTCCTTAAAATCGGGGTTGCAAGGTACAATGAAAAAATCGCAAACAAATACCAGAGATGATATCTTCCGCAGATGAATTCCTTGAACCACACTCCGAAGGTATAACTGTCTTTATTCGGACTGATGAAATAAAGCACCAGCGAATAGCAGAACGACCAGAAGAAAAACGCTGCCGCAATTCTTGAAATATTCTTTCTGAAAAGCTTTTTTACCGTCAATTCTCTTGAATTGTCAAGAAAAAAGCTGCCCGATATCATTACAAATACAGGTACGCAAAACCTGACAAGCCCGTCATATACGTTAAAAACCTGCCACTCGAAGGTGTCAACCGACACCTTGTTCCAGCAGCTTGCCGCAACGTGAAGCACCATCATACAGAATATGCTGAAAATTCTCAGCTCATCTATCCACAGTATTCTTCGTGTTGCAGGTTTATTTTTCAACTCGGTTTTCATCGGCACTCTCCATTTCGTGAAGCAGAGGAGGTCTGTACATATTGAATGCGTGCTTGCAGATGTCAAGCGTTACCTTGCTTACATCGCCTGCAAATTCGCCGTCGATTGTCCAGGGGATTTTTGAACCGTCAAGTGTTTCAATCTCGATATGTGTACCCTGAACAAAGCGAAGGCTTCTGTGCTCAAATTTCTTTTTAAGAACACACTCAGCAAGCTCTGCCCAGCCTTTTACCGTGCCGGGATTCTCTGCAAAAAGAACCTCAAACTTACCGTCGTTAAGGCAAACAACATCCTCACTCAGATGAATGATTTTGCCCACTGTATACGAATTTGAAATCGAACCGAAAATAAAATTACCTTCGTAAACGGTGCCGTCAACAACACAGCGCATAGGCACGGGCTTTATATCCTTCACTTCCTTGGCAGCCTCATAGAAATATGCTGTTCTGCCGATTCTGTTTTTAAGCTTCTGAGACGTTGCGTATGAGCATTTCGTGAACGCACCGAAGGATGCAACGTATGTAAAATATCTGCCGTTGAACATACCCAGATCGCTGGGTCTTGAGGATTCCTTCATAATAAGCTGAGCCGCTTTTTTGCCGTCTGACGGCAGACCGAGGGTATTGGCAAGGTCATTTGTCGTGCCTGCGGGAACAAAACCGATCTGAGGCTTATTCTCAAGAGTCATAATACCGTTCATCATTTCGCAGAAGGTACCGTCACCGCCTCTGCATACCACAAGGTCATAATCCTTGCCGTATTTTTTCGCGTATTCGGTTGCATCGCCCGATTTTGTTGTATTCATAACCGTTACGCCGTATCCGTGAGCACTGAAAACCTCCAACGCTTCGGAAATTTCGTCGTTACGCTTGTTTCGACCCGAACGTGGGTTGATAATCATAAGAAGCTTCTTTTCCATTACGCACCTGCACTTTACCGCAATTTTTCGTTTTTGTAATTATATCACCTAATTATTCCTTTATCAAGACGGCAATTTTTTTTGGTTTGATTTCAACAAAGAAGTTAAAAACTTTATCAAAAAGTGCACTGTTTTAACGGATTTTATTGACACGCACATTAAAAAGATATATAATTCTTGTGCAAACGGGCCTGTAGCTCAGTTGGGAGAGTGCTACATTCGCATTGTAGAAGTCGTGGGTTCGACTCCCATCAGGTCCACCAAGAAAAGGTTTGCACCGTCAGGTGTGAACCTTTTGTTTTTCAGATGGGAGGCGAAGGACGAGCGGCACAGAGCAACAGTCCGGTGGACTGTTGTGACCGCGAGCGACCAAGCCGACGCAGCGGCGCGAATCGACTCCCATCAGGTCCACCAAGAAAAGGTTTGCACCGTCAGGTGTGAACCTTTCGTTTTTATTGCTTATGCATACCGTTTTACACACATCAAAAAGAACCTCCGGCTAAGCCGAAGGTTCTGATTTTATTTCTGCGAATATTTATCAATGGTTTCCATAAGGAAGGCGTATGCCTTGGGTGTGCCGCACACATAGCTTGACTGGTGCTCATACTGGGTGGGATTGCCGTCCCAATCCGAGCTGATTGCTCCGCATTCTTCAAGCATAAGCGTAGCCGCGGCATAATCCCAGGGCTTGATGTTACGTTCAAAATAGCCGTTGATTTTTCCCGCCGCAACGTATGCTATGGCAAGCGCGGATGAACAAATTCGTCTGATATCAAGGCAGTTTCTGAACACTTCCCTGCCCAATGTAAAGCTTTCATCGGTAAACTGTTTTTTTGTGGAGCCTGCACCGAATTCGATAAGACAATTCTGAAGCTCACGGTCTTCGGCTTTTTTCAGCTTTTCGCCGTTATAGTAAACTCCTTCACCTCGTTTGCAGGTGAAAAGATCGCCGTTATAAGGGTTGAAAATAACGCCGAATTCAACCTCCTTGCCGTTAAAATAAGCAAGGGATACAGAGCTCATATTGTAGCCGTAAACAAGATTTGTAGTGCCGTCAATGGGGTCAAGAATCCACCTTTTTTCAGCAATTTCGCCTTCTTCCTCCTCGCTCATAAAACCGATTTCGGGAGTCAGCTCGTTTAATTTTTCCTTTATAAAATTGCTGATTTTCAGGTCAACAGCCGTAACGTAGTCGGCCGCACCCTTCATATTAATATCTGAGCGCAAAGAGTCGTCAAACACAAACTGCGCCGCCTCTTTAACCAAATCCGTAATTACCTGATAATTCATAACCGGGGCCTCCTACCTTCTTTCTATTACGTCTGATCGAATGTCAAGCAAAAATTCATCACGGTCACTAATATTGCGGAAAACAAAAATTCTTCCGAATTTCGGCGACGGTGCTTCATCGTGGAATTCACCTTCAAGACAGTCCGTCTGCGAACCGAAAACATCAAAGGTAAAATCATGAATACCTCTTGTGGTACCCTTGTTGACTTCGTGAGAGTTAAAAGAACCGTTGAACATACGCTTTGCATTAAAAATTCCGAAAATTTCTCCGTTGTCCTGAAGGGTATATTCTCCGACAAACTTCGAGTATTTCAGCTTGTTTTCGGAGAAAGCTCCTTTTTGAGTGTCGTAATACATAATATTGTAATTCAGGCCTTCCATATGAAGCGACTTGTATTCATTGGGAGAAAAATCCTGCTCAATTTTTATGGTGCCTACACGTATGTACGTTTCGTCATCTTCGCTCAGATGAACGTGATACCAACTGCCGCCCAGGTCATAAGCTCTGTGCTCATCACGCCATTTTTCAAGCTGTTCGGCGGTCATCTGTGTGTTTTCAATTCTTGTCCATCCGATACATTTTGCGAAATTGTGGGTATTAAAAAACTGACCTATAATTGTTTTGATGGGAAATTCGTCAGATACATTGCGTGCACCGAAGGATATTTTCTTGCTGAATTCTATCTGACGTTTCTCATCATCCGAAAGAAGATTTTCATCCTTTCCGAGATTTTCAACAAGCTCTTTGCAACGTATAACAACTGCAGGCTTGCCTTTTTCTATGGCATATTCATATTCACGCTCGGTCCACGATATTCCTTTTTCGTCACACGAGCCGTAACACTTACCCATAAGCATTATAAAGAAATCCGATTCGTCGATAAGCTCCTGAATATCAGAAAACTCGCCGTTGGTGGAAACGGTAAAATGCTCCATTCCGATGGGAAGAATACGAAAATCCAGCAATGAATCAATAACCATATTCCGTTCATTGCGAAGAGATTCAAACGCAGAAGAGATAAACGCGGTGTATATCTTGTTCATTGACAGTCCTCCTGTAAATTCACATAGAAAACATCTGCTTTTATAATATAAAAAAACTTAAATTATGTCAACATAATATTCGGTCAGCCAACACTTTTTAGCCGGATACGACAAAAGCCGCAGGCTTTGAACCTACGGCTTATATTATCAGGAATTACTGCTTACCGCATCAAGTACTTCACGCTTGAAATCGCCGTGAATCTTATATTTCTTTGAGAAGATAATCAGAGAAACAATCATCATAACGGGAGGCACAATGAACATAAGGAATGAAATTGCGCTCTTTGCGGCGGGAGTCTGCACTGCAGCTTCGCCGTTGTAGCCCGTCAGAGTAAACGATGCGTACATAATAACCGCCTGTATTGTGTATGCCATTTTCTGCAAAAAGCCCTTCATTGAGAAGGTGAGGCTCTGATTACGGTTGCCTGTTTTGTATTCGCCGTAGTCAACGCAGTCTGCAAGCATAACCGTCTGGTTAACAAACATACTTCCGGTACCCAGAGATGTGAGAATATAGAAAACGCCCAGTGCGGTTACGCTGACACCTTCACCGAAGGCGTAACCCATAATTGCCATACCGATATAGCCTGCAGCCGCCATCGAAAGGGACATTTTATATATTGAACGGTTGTTCATAAACTTTGAGCATACGGGCACAACGAGAATAGCAAGCACGGAGCCTACCGTACCCATAAGATTGAACTTTGACTGCAGGGTAAGGTCGCCGAGCACCGACGTAAAATAATAGCTGCTGATGCCCGAGGTCATATAGAAGCCTGCGTTTGAAATCATTGCAAAAAGCATAAAAACAAGAAGCTGGTCATTGCTCTTTATAACGTTGATTGCCGCCTTGAACGAAAATTTTTCGTTGTTGACAACAACACGTCTTTCTTTGGTTGAAAGCACGCTGATAAGAGCAAAGAAAATCAGACCTGCCGCCGTTATAAATGACCATTTGCCGAAGCCCTTGCTGAGTGTATCCGAGGTCATTGAATCAAGCTTACTGCCTGCAACGCCGCCCAGTGCCGCAACGGCAATGGGTGTGAAAATGGAGATAATTCCCTGACCGAGACCCGAAAAGGCTCTTGCAATGGTGGAAACAAGGTTTCTGTCCTTTTCTTCGCTTGCAAAGGAGGGCACCATTGACCAGAAAGGAATATCCGCCAGAGTATTTGTCATACCCCAGAAAACGTAAAGCACTGCGGCATAGACGTAAAGACCGATTGAACCTGCACCGAAGCCGGGATTATTGAAAAGCAGGCAAAGCACAACGGCGTTGAGCATTGCACCTGTAAAAATCCAGGGGCGGTATTTGCCCATCTTTGTTTTGGTTTTGTCAACAATCATACCCATCATAGGGTCGTTAAAGCCATCCCAGAGTCTTGCAAGGGGCGTTATGATAAGCAGAAAAGCGGGCGAAATTCCCAAAGCATTGGTAAGGTAAATTGACAGATAGGAATAGAACATTCCGTAGCTCAGGTCAAGACCTATGGCACCTACGCCGTAGCCCAGCTTTTCTCTGAGTGAAACTTTATTCATAAAATTCACCTGTAAATTAAACGATATCCTCAAACTCTACTACCCTGTTGGTTTTGCCCGATTCAAAAATGGCTTCAACAAGGCGCATAAGTCTGCGCTGCTGATTGTGGGTAACGATGATATTTTCCTCGCCTCTGAGGTGAGCAAAAATATTCTTGTAGTATTCGCCCCAGTCAGCCTTCTGAACGTCAAGAGGATATGTCTGAATGGTGTCATCGGTACGGGGTGCCATGGTCTTTGTTATACCTGCACCTGCAACGATGGGTACTGCATCCCTGTTTTCCCAATCGGAAACCATAACGATTTTACCGTCGGGCTTCCAGCTGTCAACAACGGCAGTACCGTTTTCACCCAGCATATACCACAAAGGAAGCTCGATAAAGTTGCTTGTTGTAACTTCAACATAGAATGAAAGTCCGTCGTCAAAAATAAGGGTAGTGCGGAAACCGTCATCACAGTTTTCGTTTGTGACGTTGGTAAGCTCCGCATAGACGGTTTTAAGCTTTCTGGGCAGGGTCATCATAAGCGCCTGGTCAAGAAGGTGGATACCCCAGTCATAAACCATACCGCCGCCGTGCTGAGGCTGATTGCGCCAGTCGCCGGGCACGCCTCTTGAACCCTGAACACGGGATTCAATGCGGAAAACGTTGCCCAATGTGTTCTCGTCAAAAAGCTTTTTCATTGTGAGGTAATCCTCATCCCATCGTCTGTTCTGATGAACGGTGAAAAGCTTGCCTGTTTCTTCTGCGCAGGCAATCATCTCTTCAAGATCTGCCGAACAGATGGTAACAGGCTTTTCGCTGATAACGTTTTTGCCGTGACGCATTGCATCAATGGCAATTTCCTTATGAACGTCGTTGGGAGTTGCGATTGTTACAAGGTCGATACGCTCATCATTCAGCAATTCTTCACGGGAATTGAAGAAATAAAAGCCCTTTTCATCCGCAACCTTTTTTCTTTCGGGATTAATGTCAAATACACCTACAACCTCGGCATATTCGCCCATTTCTTCCTTGATTTTACGGGCGTGCCATCCGCCCATTCCGCCGTAGCCGATAACGGCACAGCCAATTTTATTATTTACCATAGTATCGCCTTCTTGTGTTTTTGATAAGTGGAATCAAACCCACCACATTTCACCTGTTGACTCTGTGAGAATAATATTTTTGAGGAACGAAACAGCCTTTGAAAGACCTTCGTTCTGACTCATAAGCGAATCCTCGTGCTCAATGCTGATGGCATAGTCATAGCCAACCATACGAAGGTTTGAAATTATATCCTTCCAATAAGCATTGTCGTTGCCGTAGCCTATTGTACGGAAAATCCAGGAACGGTTGATTTCATCGCCGTAGGGCTTATTGTCAAGCACACCGTTAACGGCTGTGTTGTATTTATCAATCTTTGTATCCTTTGCGTGAAAGTGGAAAATTGCATCACCCAGCTTGCGTATGCAGGCAACGGGATCCATACCCTGCCAGATAAGATGGCTGGGGTCAAAGTTTGCACCGATTTCGGGACCTACCGCCTCACGGAGCTTAAGCAGAGTTTCCGTGTTATAAACGCAGAAGCCGGGATGAAGCTCTAGTGCAATCTTGTTAACGCCGTGAGCCTTTGCAAACTCAACAAGGTCCTTCCAATAGGGAATAAGAACCTCGTTCCACTGCCATTCAAGGATTTCGCCGAAATCATTGGGCCAGGGGCAGGTTACCCAGTTGGGATATTTTGCGGTTTCGCAGTCACCGGGGCAGCCCGAGAAGGTGTTGATCTGGCTCAGACCAAGCTTTTCGGCAAGAAGAATGGTGTTTCTGATTGTCTTGTCGTAATCGGCGGCAATTTCCTTGTTGGGATGCACGGGATTACCGTGGCAGGAAAGTGCACTGATCTGAACATCATATTTTTTGAGCAGAGCTTTGAATTCTTCAAGCTTTGCTTCGTCATTAAGCAGAACTTCGGGGTCTGCGTGAGCGTTGCCGGGATATCCGCCGCAGCCGATTTCAACCATTTCAATGCCCAGTGATTTGAAATATTTAAGTGCCTCTTCAAGCGAGAGGTTTGAAAGTAATGTTGTGAATACGCCGAGTTTCATAGTATTTCTCCTTAAATAATGCTCTTTAAATACTTAAGGCTTCTTGTGATATCCTCAAAGCCTGTAGGTACGGGGTCATCGTTTTCGACGATAAGCCATTCCATACCGATATCCTTTGCCGCTTTAACAACTGCAGGAATATCGCAGTTGCCTTCGCCCAATGCCTTGGGCTTGCCGTCGATACCGTCTTTGACGTGAAGGTGAACAATGTTATCCTTCTTTTCGGTAATCAGCTTATAATTATCTTCGCCTGCGTGGAAGCTCCAGTAGGTATCGATTTCAAGGGAGCAGAGGCTGCCGATGATATCAATAGGAAGCTTGCCGCTTTCGGTGGGCTTGAATTCTTCGCAGTGGTTGTGGTAATAAACCTTCATACCGTATTTGTCCATAGCGTACTTCTGAGCATCACCAAGAACTTTTCCTGTGTTTTCAGCTTCTGCATCGGTGTTGTGCGGTGCACCGCCTACACCCACAGCTTTAACACCGAGGGTATTCTGGAATTCAATGGTTTCTTCAAGCTTACCTGCCTTGAAATCATCAAGACCTATATGGCCGCCTACGGCAACCAGACCGATTTCGTCAAGCTTTGCCTTTATTGTTGCGGCATCCGTGCCGAAATAGCCTGCAAATTCAACACCGTCATAACCGATTTTTTTGATTTCTTCAAGTGCGGCAAGCAAGGTTTCTGTGTTATTTATATGTTCTCTTACGGAATAAACCTGAACTGCTATTTTCATTGCTTTTCTCCTCAGTCGTTATTGATATATACGGGCTTACCTGTCTTTGCAGACTCATAGATTGCTTCAAGAATCTGTGTAACAACCATTGCCTGCTCGGGCTTTGTGCGAAGCTCTGCACCGTTAAGCACTGCATCATAGAATGCACGGCACTCAAGCTCTTCGGGCTTGTCGCTTGCACCGTCATAGAATGCTACGCCGCCTGCATCAAAGTTGGGTGTTTCGATAACCTGTCTGCCGTTTTTTACGTAGTTGATACGAAGGTCGTCGCCAAGCATATCTGCGCCGCCCTTGACACCTGCAATAAGAGTTGATGCCTCACAGGGGTCTGCAATATTGAGTGCCCAAGCGGATTCAACGCTGATTGTTGCGCCGTTTTCCATAACAACAAAGCCGAATGCGGAATCTTCAACGGTATACTTTTCGGGATCCCAGTCGCCCCATGCATTTGCGGTTCTCTTCTGATCGCCAAGCTTCTTGAAGGTTGTACCTACAACCATCTTGGGCTTATAGTTGTTCATCATCCAGAGGGTAAGGTCAAGTGCGTGAGTACCGATATCGATAAGGGGTCCGCCGCCCTGCTCTTCTTCATTAAGGAAAACACCCCAGGTGGGAACGGCACGTCTGCGCAGTGCAAGTGCTCTTGCATAGTAGATTTCACCGAATTCATCATTCTCACAGCACTCTTTAAGATAGAGGGAATCGCCTCTCCAGCGTGACTGATAGCCGATTGAAAGAACCTTGCCCGTTCTTACGGAAGCCTCGTACATAGCCTTTGCCTCTGCATAGGTCTTAGCCATGGGCTTTTCGCAAAGAACGTGCTTACCTGCTTCAAGTGCATCGATGGTGATAAAGCTGTGTGACTTGTTGGGGGTACAAACGTGAACAGCAACAATGCTTTCATCCTTCAGAAGCTCCTTGTAGTCCGTGTAAACCTTTGCGTCTGCCGAACCGAATTTCTTTGCGGTTTCGATTGCTCTTTCTTCAATAATGTCGCAGAATGCAACGGGCTCGAGGAAATCAATGTTTGAGATTGCGCGAAGATGCTTTCCGTTTGCGATGCCGCCGCATCCGATTATACCGATTCTTACTTTTTCAGCCATATTAATTTCTCCTTGATTTCAGATTGCGGAAAATTCCGCCCATTCACCTTTATTATAATACTTTACCAAAGTAAATCAAGAAAAAACAAAAATTACGGGTGTAGATTTTGAAGGGCAAAATTTAGTTAAAATAAACAAAAACTTGACGGATATAACATGGGTTGATATAATCGAGATGAAATGAGGCGATATTTTGAAAATCTATAAAAACGCCGCCGGAACCATCGGCAATACTCCTCTTGTCAGATTTTCCGCATACGCAAGCGCCGCAGGTGCAGATGCCGAAATTCTTGCAAAGCTCGAATACAGAAACCCCGCAGGCAGTTCAAAGGACCGCGTAGGCTTTGAAATGCTCCGTGCGGCAATGGCAGAGGGTAAAATAAATAAAAACTCTGTTATCATAGAACCTACAAGCGGTAACACGGGCATAGGAATTGCATCTGTTGCGGCACAGATGGGTCTGAAGGTTATAATCACAATGCCCGAAACAATGAGCCTTGAACGCAGAAAGCTTCTTGCCGCCTATGGTGCAGAGCTTGTTCTCACCGAAGGCGCAAAGGGTATGGCAGGCGCAATTCAGAAAGCAAACGAGCTTGCCTCACAGATTGAAGGCGGCTTTATTCCCGCCCAGTTTGATAATCCGTCAAATGCCGACGCACACTATAAAACCACAGGCCCCGAAATATGGAACGATACTGACGGAAACGTTGATATTTTTGTTGCAGGCGTAGGCACCGGCGGTACGATAACAGGTGTCGGAAGATACCTCAAAGAAAAAAATCCCGATGTGAAAATCATTGCGGTTGAACCTGAGGACTCACCTTTCCTTTCGCAAGGCAGAGCAGGTGCACACGGCTTGCAGGGTATCGGCGCTGGCTTTATCCCCAAGGTGCTTGACACGGATATTTACGACGAAATAATTACCGTCACCACCGAGCAGGCGTATGCCGCCGCAAGGCTGACGGTTAAAACCGAGGGTATTCTTATCGGAATTTCTTCGGGTGCGGCACTTTACGCCGCAACGGAAATCGCAAAAAGGCCCGAAAATGCAGATAAAAAAATCGTTGTGCTTCTGCCCGACGGCGGTGAAAGATATCTTTCCACAACGATGTTTGAATAAGGATGGTAGTATTATGTTTGATGCTCTCAAAGTAAAAAATCAATGTGTTGAATGGATAAAGAATTTTTTTGAAGAAAACGGCAAAGGCTGTAATGCGGTAATCGGTATTTCAGGCGGTAAGGACAGCTCTGTTGCGGCAGCTCTCTGCGTCGAAGCCCTTGGCAAGTACAGGGTTATCGGCGTGCTTATGCCTCAGGGTGTTCAGCACGATATTGATGCGGCTTACAAGCTCGTCAATCATCTCGGAATCAGACATTATGAAATCAATGTCAAAGCCGCCATTGACGGTATTCTCGGCGCTTTTCCCGAGGATCTGCCCATTTCTGAGCAGTCAAAGGTCAACCTGCCTCCCCGTATCAGAATGAGCACTCTTTATGCGGTCAGCCAGTCCCTTAACGGCAGAGTTGTCAATACCTGCAACCTTTCCGAAGATTGGGTAGGTTATTCCACACGCTACGGCGATGCGGCAGGCGATTTTTCGCCTATGTGCAATCTGACGGTTACAGAGGTAAAGGAAATCGGCCATCTTTTGGGTCTGCCCTATGAGTTGGTTGAAAAGGTTCCTATTGACGGTCTCTGCGGCAAAACGGACGAAGAAAATCTGGGCTTCACATATGCAGAGCTTGACGTTTATATCCGCACAGGCAAAATCAACGACCCCGAAAAGAAAGAGCTTATTGACAGAAAGCATAAGGCAAATCTTTTCAAATTACAGCTTATGCCTATGTTTAAGCCCGATGAGGTATGAAAATGAATATAAAAAATCTTCAGTTATCCCTTGAAAACGGCGGTGCATATCTGATTGTATCCCCCGAAAACAGACGCTGGCTTACGGGCTTTGCATCCTCCGACGGATACCTGCTTGTTACAAAAACCGAGGCGGTTTTTCTTGTTGACAGCCGATATATCGAAGCGGCTCAGAAGCAGATTGCCGTTTGCGAATCCGTTCTGCTCACTTCACTTTCCGCACAGCTTCCCGAATACATCAAAAATTTTGGCATTACCGCGCTTTACACCGAAGCACAGCGGCTGAGTGTTGCGGATTTTGAAGAAATAAAAAGCATATCCTCCTGCCCCTGTGTTGCAGACAAGGCAGACGGTGTTATCGATTCTCTCCGCCGCATTAAAACCGAAATTGAAAAATCGAAAATTCTCAAGGCTCAGGCTATTGCGGAAAGAGCTTTTGACCGTATTCTGGATTTTATAAAAATCGGTGTAACCGAGCGTGAAATTGCCCTTGAACTTGACTTTTTCATGCTGAAAAACGGTGCGGAATGCGTTTCGTTTGAAACCATTGCAGTCAGCGGCAAAAATTCCTCAATGCCCCACGGAGTGCCCTGCGACAAAAAGATTGAAAAAGGCGATTTCATCACCCTGGATTTCGGTGCGGTTGTTGACGGATATCACAGCGATATGACACGCACCGTTGCGGTTGGCGAAGTATCCTCAAAGCAGGCAGAGGTTTATGAAACCGTACTCAGCGCTCAGCTTAAAAGCCTTGAAGCCCTTAAGGCAGGCGTTCCCTGCTTCGACGCTGATGCCGCTGCAAGAAACATTATCAGCAATGCAGGCTACGGCAAATATTTCGGCCACGGCACGGGTCACGGTGTGGGTATTGAAATTCACGAAGCGCCCAGACTTTCACCCAAAAGCGATGCAATTCTCAAGGCGGGCGATATCGTAACCGTTGAGCCCGGTATTTATCTGCCCGACGAATTCGGTGTACGCATCGAAGATATGGCATTTATAACCGAAAACGGCTTTGAAAACCTTACAAAAAGCCCGAAAAGCCTTATAATTCTGTAAAGAGGGCAGATAATTCACAAAAAAGACTTGAAAAATATAAGTGAATAGTATAAAATAATTGCGAAAACATATATATAAGGAGAAATAACTTATGGTATCAGCAGGCGATTTCAGAAACGGCGTAACCTTTGAAATGGAAGGTCAGGTCTATCAGATTATCGAATTCCAGCACGTTAAGCCCGGCAAAGGTGCGGCTTTCGTAAGAACAAAAATCAGAAACGTTATCGGCGGCGCAGTTGTTGAGCGTACCTTCAACCCCACCGACAAGTTCCCCACCGCTTACATTGAGCGTAAGGAAATGGAATATTCATACGAGGACGGCGGCCTTTACTACTTCATGGACCCCGAAACCTACGATATGGTTCCCATCGGTGCAGACACTCTTCCCGAAAACTTCAAGTTTGTTAAGGAAAATGAAACCTGCCGTGTTCTTTCATACAAGGGCAGCGTTTTCGGCGTAGAACCCCCCAACTCAGTTACTCTTCAGGTAACAAAGACAGACCCCGGCTTTGCAGGCAACACTGCAACCAACGCAACAAAGCCCGCTACTCTTGAAACAGGTGCAGAGGTTAAGGTTCCCCTGTTCATCGACGAGGGTGAAATGATTGTTGTTGACACTCGCACAGGCGAATATCTCAGCCGTGCATAATTATATTTAACGGAGGAAACAAAAATGACTGTTACTGAAAAGGTTGCATACCTTAAAGGTCTTGCAGAAGGTCTTGCACTTGATGAAAGCAAGCCCGAAGCAAAGCTCATTAAGGCTATGATTGATGTTCTTGACGACATCGCTCTCTCAGTAAGCGATCTTGAAGACGGCCTTGACCTCATCAGCGAGCAGCTTGACGCTGTTGACGAGGACCTTGACGAGCTTGAAGGCTTTGTTTACGAAGACCTTGACGATTGCTGCTGCGATGATTGCTGCGACGAAGACGAGGAAGAATATTACGACGTTGAATGCCCCAGCTGCGGCGAGGTTATCTGCGTTGACGGTGACATCCTTGAGGAAGGCAGCATCAACTGCCCCAACTGCAACGAGCTTCTCGAGTTCGAGATTGACTACGATTGCGATTGCGGCTGTGAGGACTGCGACGAATAATCAAAACAGAAGACGGGTGTGCAAATGCACACCCGTTATTTTTTTATTCCGAGAATATAATCCGTTGACACCCCGTAACATTCTGATAGTTTTATAAGCACGCTGCAAGGCAATTCCCTGCTGCCGGTTTCATATCTCGTGTAAGTGGTGCGGTCTATTCCGCAACCGATTTTTTCAAGCTCCTGACAAAGTTTTTTCTGTGAATGCCCCTTTTCAAGTCTGATTTTTTTCAGATTATACATAAAATCACTCCTCTCTTTCTTTATGCAATAGGCAACGCATTGCCTATATAGTATCACGCATCGCCTATAATTACAACATAAATTTCATATTCTATAACCAAAGGATGTGAATTTATGGACACAATAAATGCAGTTAAAAACAGAATTTTACAGCTTTGCGGTGAAAGAAATATTACAATCAACAAGCTCGCAAATATATGTGCTCTTCCGCCGTCATCGTTAAAAGCTATTTTATACGGAAGAAGTCAGAATCCCAAGCTTCTGACAATCAAAATCATCTGCGACGGATTGGGAATTACCCTTTCTCAGTTTTTTGATACCGATGAATTTAACTCACTTGAACAGGAAATAAAATGATTTCTGTATTGTCAAAACTTTAACGGTGTGATATAGTAAAGTTATACTTTCTGAAAGTATAAATTCCGAAAGGAGATTGCTTATGGTTAAAATCACTTTTATGGGTGCAGGAAGCACCGTTTTTGCAAGAAACGTTTTGGGTGACTGTATGTGCACACCCGCACTGCGCGACAGCGTTATTGCTCTTTACGATATTGACGAGGAACGTCTTGAGGACAGCTACATTATTCTCTCGGCAATGAACAAAAACGTTAACGAGGGCAGAGCCAAAATCGAAAAATACTGCGGCGTTGAAAACAGAAAGGATGCGCTCCGAGGTGCAACCTTCGTTGTGAACGCTATTCAGGTCGGTCTTTATGACCCCTGCACAATCATCGACTTTGAAGTTCCCAAAAAGTACGGCCTGCGCCAGACGATTGCCGACACCCTCGGCATCGGCGGTATTATGAGAGGTCTGCGTACAATTCCCGTGCTCAAGGATTTTGCAGACGATATGGAAGAGGTCTGCCCCGATGCATGGTTCCTTAATTATACAAACCCCATGGCAATTCTTTCGGGCTATATGCAGAGATACACAAAAATCAAAACCATCGGTCTTTGCCACAGTGTTCAGAGCTGCACAAAGGATTTATTCAATCATCTGGGTATGGAGGATAAGCTTGAAGGCAGAAAAGAGCTTATCGCAGGTATCAACCATATGGGCTGGCTTCTTGAGGTTGAAGATAAGGACGGCAACGACCTTTACCCCGAAATCCGCCGCCGTGCCGCCGAAAAGAATGCATCAGAAAAACACGGCGATATGGTAAGATTCGAATACATAAAGAATTTCGGCTATTACTGCACCGAATCCAGCGAGCACAATGCCGAATACAACTGCTTCTACATCAAATCAAAGTATCCCGAGCTTATCGAAAAATATAACATTCCTCTTGACGAATACCCCAGACGCTGTGTCAATCAGATTGCAGGCTGGAAGGCTGAGAAGGAAAGAATTCTCGATAACGGTCAGATTACCCACGAGCGTTCGGGTGAATATGCTTCATACATTATGGAATCAATCGTCACGGGCAACCCCTATAAAATCGGCGGTAACGTGCTGAACACAGGTCTTATTGACAACCTGCCTGCCGATGCCTGCGTTGAAGTTCCCTGCCTCATTGACGGCAAAGGTATTCATCCCTGCCACGTAGGCAAGCTTCCCGTTCAGCTTGCGGCAATGAATATGACCAACATCAACGCTCAGCTTCTTACAATTCAGGCGGCAGTCACGAAAAAACGTGAGGATATTTATATGGCGGCTATGCTTGAGCCCCACACCGCCGCAGAGCTTTCCATTGACGATATCAAGGCAATGGTTGATGAGCTTATCGAAGCCCACGGCGAATATATGAAGGATTATAACTGATACAAAAAACTCCCCGCTGAAAAATCAGCGGGGAGTTAATCTTTTTTATTATTCAGCTGCTGCTTCTGTTTCGGGAGCTGTTCTGTCCAGAGTATATGTTACTGTGTTGCTGTAACGGAACTGAACGGGAACGGTACCCATTGCTTCGATTGAGCCGAGACCTGTAACCTCTGTTGCAACGTCAATGTTCTTTACGTACTTGATGGTGTGAACCTCGTCGGTTTCAACGTTGGCAATAATGATAATCTGGCAATCCTTATATGTAAGGGTAGGCTCTGCAACTGAAAGATACTTGTCAGCCTTCTTGAACTCTGTCATAACATCGGCAACGTTGCCCATATCATAAGCCTTTTCAAGAGTTGCGGGAAGGTTGGGAGTATTCTTGAGAGTAACGGTGATTGTTCTCTGTGTGCCGTCGTCAACGCAGGTTGCACTTTCAACCTCGTCAAGAGTGATTGCGCTTACGTAAGCGGCACCCTTAACGGGAAGGAAGGGAACAAGGTCTTCGCCGTATTCTGCAGTTGCCCCGTCGTTGTGGAGCATATAGCTGTCAAGGCTTGTGATCGCGGAGTTAACGTAAGCGTTTTCGCTCATTGCAACATCGTTGCCCTCTGCGTCCTTAACCTTGCCGATGCTCTTATCCTGGCTCATTTCAACCTTTGCCTTAACGCCCTTAAGCTCGTTGATGTGAAGGTTGAAATATTCAAAGATGGTTACGGTGTTTGCCGCAAGTGCTTCGGGTGAATAGGTTGTGTCTGTAATAACCTGGCTTTCCTCGTCAACAGATGTTGTAATGTCTGTGGGCAGAGGAGTTTTAACGTTGATTGTTGTGGTTGTTGTTTCATCCTCACTGCCTGTGCTGTCACAGCCGGCAAAAACAAAAAGGAATGAAAATACGAGAATCATACTGATTGCTGCCATTAATTTTTTGCTCATTTGGTAAATCTCCTTTCACAGGCGGTTTTCACCGCTTGCATTAAGCAAATTCTGTGTATTAATAAGGGTATTATAACATATTATCAAACAAAGTACATCCAAATTTTATGAAATAAAAATTTTTGTGGAAAGTGAAAAAATTCGGTTGTTCCCGTTTGTGTAATTTGCATAAGAATTAAATGTCAAGTCCCTTTTCGTCATAAAGGAAAAGAGTGTTAAGGCAGATGTCGAGACTTGCCTCTATGGTTTTGAGGTCAAGGTTTTCGTGCGTATCAAGTCTTGTATGATAGTAGCGTGCGGGAGCAGGATCCATTGCGGCAAACGAAGCTGCCTTTATGCCGCTTTTACTCTTTGTAATCGCGGCGGCATCGGTTGCACCGAGAGACACCGTCTTATAGGGCACGTCATAGCCTGCCAGCTTAGCACCTTCTTTAACAAGCTTACAGGCATCGGGATCATTGGTAACAAGACCGGTCATATCCTTGTTGTAGATAGCCATAAAATCATAATCACGGAGAGTATCAAGTGCAACAAAAACAGTTTCAACGTCACTGAATTCCTTGCCGTGATTTTCCGCAAAATACTTTGAGCCTCTCAGGCCGATTTCTTCCGAGCCTGCACAAAGTGCAACAACCTCGGTGTTTTCAAGGCTGATGTGGTTATCCTGCAGATATTTGAGAATTGCTATTGAAGTGAAACAGCCCGTAAGGTCATCGTTTGCACCTTCAACAATGCGGTTTTTATCGTAGAAAAGAGATGCAACAAGGAAAATAACGATAAAGCCGAGAAGAATATAACTGAAAACGTCCGTTGCGGTTGACGTAATGAAATCGGGGTTAACAAAGCTCATTACAACGGAAATAATGTTGAACACAAGCGAAGCAACAATACCGACCATACTGCCGCCGATAACGGGAATAACAAGCTTTGGTCCGCCCCAATAGGTGAAACGCCACTCCATTGCCGAGTCGGCATGGCCGCAGAAAATAATGCGGCGCTTAACCTCACCCGATGGCTTTCTTATGCCGTAGGCATTATGCGAAGTCTTTTTGGGAAGAAACGGATCGAGAGTTTCTCTATAAAAAAGAAATTCAGTGACAATAAAGAAAAGGCAGATAACTGTAAGAACCAATGATACATAAAAGAGAGGTGCGATTACAAAAAACTGTGCCAAAAAGAAAACAACACTTGCTATTGTCATCGCCACAACCGAAAAAGGAATCCAACCCATAAATGCCTTGGGATGCACGGGATAGGATTCGGTTTTAACCTCATCACAGCAGGACTTTAAGTCCTCCGCCATATACTCAATGCTCCTTTTCTCCTCATCGGAGCCTGCGAATCTGGGACCGATTTCCTTGCAAACCTTCTTGATGCTTCTTGCGGCATAGTTTGCATACATACGGCGCGTTGATTCATAATTGCTTACGCTTTCGTTTGCTTTCACAACAAACTCTCCTTTCACGGGCTTTCCCCTTTTTGAATTTTATATAAACAAATTCGTATTTATTTGACATCTCTGCGATTTTAGACTAAAATGTACTGTGCGAATAACTCTCCCTCGGAGGATTGATTATATGAAAAAGAATCTTACCCTTATTTTACTGGGCATCCTTGCCGTTGTGCTTCTGGGCTACGGAATTTCCTGCCTTACGGATAAACCCGACCCTGCCATTGACAGCAATTCTGACTTTCCCACTGACGGTCAGACAAACAGCGTTGATTCGGATTTCACCGAAACAACATCACGGATTGCACAGACAACAATGAACATTATTGAAGATTATGACTACGCTTACGCAGGATTTATGCCTGCATATGCGGATATGGATGTGGCTGACTGGAAAATGATTCTCGTAAACCGAGATTATATTCTGCCTGATAACTACAAGCCCACTCTTGCACCCTGCATTACCGATGATGAGGACAGCCTTAAGCTTGATTACCGTGTTGCTCCTCACTACAACGAAATGTATCTCGCCGCACTTGAAGACGGAATTGAGCTGACTCCCGTTTCGGGCTACCGTTCCGTTGAGAGACAGAAGAACAATTTCGAAAATAAAATTCAGAAATACGTGGGTGAGGGATACGGAAGAACCGAAGCCACTCAGATGGCGGCAACCATTATCCTTCCTCCCGGCACAAGCGAGCACAACGCAGGCCTCGCAATGGATATATGCAGCCTTTATGAAAGCTTCGAAGATACCGACGAATTCAAGTGGCTCAGCGAAAATGCCGCCGATTACGGCTTCATACTCCGCTATCCCGAGGATAAGCAGGATATCACAAAAATCATTTATGAGCCCTGGCATTGGAGATATGTAGGTGTTGATGCCGCCAAGGCTATGAAGGCAAGCGGTCAGTGCCTTGAAGAATACTTAGGAGTTGCCTGAGTTATATTTGTTGTCAGGCTCTCCGCCTTCGGATATATTTTCTCTTTTGAGCACTACCATAACGGTTTTAATCATAATTTTAATATCGAAAATAAGGCTCTGTTTGTCAATGTATTCCTTGTCAAACAGGGCTTTTTCTTCGTCACCCAGCATATCTCTGCCGTTGACCTGTGCCCAACCGGTAATGCCGGGTCTGACGGAATATATTCCGTAACCCTTGCGAAGCTGCCTTATCTCTTTTTCTTCCGGAATAAGAGGTCTGGGCCCCACAAAGCTCATATCGCCCTTCAGCACATTGAAAAGCTGAGGCAATTCATCAAGACTTGTCTTGCGGAGAAATCTGCCGCTTTTGGTGATAACACTGTCAGCCTCTGTCAGATCCTTTGTGGCGGCAAGTCTTGTATTATTTTTCATTGTCCTGAACTTATAAATGTAGAAAAGCTTATTATCCTTTCCTACGCGGTATTGCTTATAGATGACGGGATTCCCCGCATCAACGGCAATGATGATGCCGATTATCAGGAATACGGGAAGCAGTGCCAGAATTACCAGCAGGCTTACCGTGAAATCGAAAAACCGTTTCATTTTACACCTCTTTTTGACCCTGACCAGAAAATATAATCCTCAATCAGCACCGCCCTTGCAGGCGCACCCTCCAGACCGTTATAGCAAACGGGAGGAGCAAAGAGGAAATATTCACCGGGCTGTACCCGAGAAAGGTCAAGCCCTTCGAGCACCGCAACGTTATTTTGCAGAAATGCTTTGTGCGGCCCCGTCTGGTTACCCTTGCAGCCTACCGAAAGCGAATCCGTACCGATAAGTATGAGTCCTCTTTCCGCAAGCTCCTGGGCAGATGAATCCATAAAAAACGCTTTGCCGCCGCCTTTTATCAGCAGACGTCCGCATTTTTTCGGAAAACAGCGGTCTACATAATCGCCCGTTATAACTCCCTCAGGCACCTGCATAACCGTACAGGGACCTATGAAGCTTTCGATGGGCAGGTTTTCTATTGCATCCCCGTCACTGATAAAATGAAGGGGGGCATCAACGTGGGTTGCGTTGTGTACGCAGGCGTGAATAACCGAAAGATTGCATCCGGAGGCTTCACCGATTTCGCAAATCTGCTCCGCTTCGGGCAATGGGTCGCCGGGATAAACCTCGCCGCCGAAGAATTTTCTTGAAATATCAATCAGTTTCACGGTTATCCCGCCTTCCTTCTTTGATTAATTTCCGCTGTCTTTAAGTGACTCCATTTTAAGGTAAGCATTGATAAAGCCGTCAATATCGCCGTCCATAACAGCGTTGATATTACCTGCTTCAAAGCCTGTTCTGTGGTCCTTTGCAAGGGTGTAGGGCATAAATACGTATGAACGTATCTGGCTTCCCCAGGCAATTTCTCTCTGCTCGCCCTTGATATCGTCAATCTTGTCAAGATGCTCTCTTTCCTTGATTTCAATAAGCTTTGACTTGAGCATTTTCATTGCAACGTCTCTGTTCTGGTGCTGGCTTCTTTCAACCTGGCAGGCACACACGATACCCGTGGGGATATGTGTAATACGAACCGCAGACGATGTTTTGTTAACCTTCTGACCGCCTGCACCGCTTGAACGGTAGTAGTCGATTCTCAGGTCGTCGGGATTGATTTCAACCTCAACGGTATCGTCAATTTCAGGCATAACCTCAAGCGAAGCAAACGATGTGTGGCGTCTGCCCGAAGCATCAAAGGGTGAAACGCGGACAAGTCTGTGAACACCCATTTCGCCTTTGAGGTAACCGTAAGCATTTTCGCCCTCAACAAGCACAACCGCAGATTTCAGACCTGCTTCGTCACCGTCAAGAAAGTCAAGCATACTAATCTTAAATCCGTGCTTTTCACCCCAGTGCTGATACATTCTTACAAGCATCTGGTTCCAATCCTGCGCCTCCGTGCCGCCTGCACCTGCGTGGAAGGTGAGAATTGCATTCTTTGAATCGTATTCGCCCGAAAGCAGAGTGCTGAGGGTCATTGCATCAAGCTTTGAAACAAAGCTTTCAACGCCTGCCTTACACTCATCAAGCATATCAAGGTCTTCTTCTTCGTTTGAGAGTTCGATAAGAACAAGAGTATCGTTGAACTCATTTTCAAGCGAACTGTAAGCGCCAACCTTATTTTTAAGCTGGCTTATTCTCTGCTGAACCTTCTGCGAATTTGCAAGGTCATTCCAGAAGCCTTCCTCCGCGGTCTGTGCTTCAAGGGTTTCGATTTCCTTGACCATATCGTCGAGACCGAGAGCCTCACGAAGCTGGTTCAGCTTTTCTTCGTATTCGAGAAGTGAAAGTCTTAATTCTTCAAACTGAATCATAGTAATCTCCTAATGCGTATTTTTTCATATTATATTATAACTATAAAAGTATGAAAAGTAAAGAAGTTCCATATAAATTTTAATTAATAATTGCTTTTTTCGTAACAATCAGGTAAAATATAGGATGTATTGTTATGTTCTGATGAAAGAGGTGATTGCCCGTGAACTATGAAAACGCACCCTGCCCTGTATGCGGAAGGCCGCTGTCAGAGGGTGATGACATTGTTGTGTGCCCCGTTTGTGCAACTCCCCAGCACAGAGAATGCTGGATGGAAAACGGAAGATGTGCCAATGACGACCTGCACGCTTCGGGCTATATATGGAATAAAAACAGCTCGGCAAATTACGAAGAACCTGCCGTAACCGAAGAACTGTCGGATGTGAAAGCGTGCCACGTCTGTAACAGTGAAAATCCTGCCGATGCCCTTCACTGCGGCAACTGCGGTGCGCTTTTCGGTCAGACTCAGGAACCTGTAAGCAAAAAATGTGCCTTCTGCGGCAAAGAAAATTCCGATGATGCGCTTCACTGCAATCAGTGCGGTGCGCCGCTGAATATAGCACAGGGAAACGCAGGCTACATCGCAGGCACGGATATCCCCGCAGACGAAAAGATAGGTGAAAACGCCGCAGGCGACCTTGCCACCTACGTTCAGGCAAGCGCACACAGATATATAAGGAAATTCAAAAAATTTGAATCGGGCAAAAAAATCAGCTTCAACTTTGCCGCATTTTTCTTTGCACCCTACTGGTTCTTTTACAGAAAACTTTATAAAGCCGGAGCATTCTTTCTTGTAGCATTTGTGACGGCATCCATTCTTCTTTCGGGTCTTACGGGTCAAATTACCGCCGCCGTCGAAGAATACAGCGTCAACGTCACCGAGCTCGGCATTTATGAAGAGATGACGGATGAGCAGCTTGAAGAAATTGCTCCTCAGATGGAAAAATATGCTTCTGAGATGATTGCAAAAACAAAAAATCCCCTGCTCATAACCGCCGCCGTTGCACTGGTTCTCCGCCTTATCTGTGCACTTGCGGCAAACCGTCTTTACTACAAGAAGATTCTTGATGACCTGAAGCTTATAAACGAAACCGTTCAGGCAAGCCACATGAGAAGAATGATGATTGCTCACAAGGGCGGTCTGGCACCGTTGGCATTTGCCGCAAGCCTTCTCGGCGAAACGATGCTCATAAATATACTTTACTACACAGCGGATTTCATAAGAGAATTTATTTAATCTTTGGAGGAAATTGATATGAAAGTCAGAAAAGCAATTATTCCCGCCGCAGGTCTGGGCACAAGAGTTCTTCCTGCATCAAAATCGGTACCCAAGGAAATGCTCAATATCGTTGACAAGCCCGCAATTCAGTATATCGTTGAAGAGGCTGTTGCCGCAGGTATCGAGGATATCCTTATCATCACAAACAGAGGCAAGGGCGCAATCGAGGACCATTTCGACCATTCCTTTGAGCTTGAAGCAGGTCTTAAGGGTGTTCCTTCAAAGGAAAAGCTTTATGAGGACGTTAAAGCTGTTGCAAACCTTGCAAACATATATTTCATCCGTCAGAAAGAAACAAAGGGGCTTGCCCATGCGCTTCTCTGCGGTAAATCCTTTGTAGGCGACGAGCCCTTTGCAGTGCTTTACGGCGACGACGTTATCGTTTCCGAAGACCCCGTTACCGCACAGCTTACCCGTTGCTATGAAAAATACGGCAAAGGTGTTGTAGGCGTGAACGAGGTTCCCGAAGAACTTATCCGCCTTTACTGCACTCTTGATGTTTCACCCATTGAGGGCGAGGACAGAGCAATGAACTGCACAAGAATTATCGAAAAACCCACGCCCGACCAGATTCTTTCACTCTATGCTATTCTCGGAAGAATCGTTATGCCTCCCGAAACCTTCGACCTTATTGAAAAAGGTCTTGCCGCTACTCCCGAAGGCAAGGAATTCTACCTCACCGACGTTTTCACCGAACTCGGTATGGCAGGCAAGCTTCTTGCTTATGACTTTGACGGCAAGCGTTACGATATGGGTAACAAGCTGGGCATTATGAAGGCAAACTGTGAGGTTGCTCTCGATCACCCCGAAATCGGCGACGATTTCAAGGCTTACCTCAAGGAGCTTGTAAAAACCTTTTAAGCAACATAAAACCCCGTGTTTTTTGTGAACACGGGGTAATTTTTATCTCTTTCTTATTGTTTTGAGATTGCCGAATGATACTATATAGCTGTCTGCCGTTGAATCTGTTCTGGGCGGATAATCCGTTGAAATTATCTGCGCTTCGCTTTCAAATGCCTGTTCACGGCGTTCCTGCGAAACAGAATCAAACTTATCCGCACGGGTGCGTGCAATCACCTTTTTATCGTCAAGTTCTTCACGGATTTCAAGCAGATCTTCAGGTGCATTGCAAAGAATGAAGGATGTGCAGTCACGGTCAATATCCGCTTCCCTGAGCATAGGGAACATGGCCTGTGTTTTTATTGACGGATCAATATTAATATACTTTTCGGTAACACTTCCTTCGTGAAGAAGAACAAGTATTTTACCCCGCATATCACTGATTTTGCACCAGTCATCTGCCGCCCTCATCTCGCCAAAGGATGAATAGTCACGAAGCATATCCGCAGGTGTGAAAAGCTTTTCACCAAGAGTTTCTCTCAGCACTTTGTCAAGCTCAACGGCATAATCGACACTGAACGATTTCATGTTTTTCATAGGCAGAAAGGAGCTTTTGGGTTCAATGATAATCGTTACGGGCAGATGACCCGGGTTATTATCGGACCACATGGCAATTTCTTTCATACCCAGCGCAAAATCACTGCAATATGTTGACATTTCAAAATAAGGGCTGTGCATACAGGTGAAAGAAACCTGACCGTCGCAGTCAAAGGTTTCAATGTCAATTTCAAGGCTGCGGATACCACTGTTAAGCTGGTCGGTAGGTGTTTCACTCCAGAAATCGGCTTTCTTGCCGTTATAAATACCGAAGCTTATGCCCGAAAGACTGCTGAAAAGCTTTTTTGTTTCGTCAAAAGCCGGCGCCTGATAGCTGTTATGGGTTGCAAGGAAGCTTACTTCGTTAAACTTCATTCCCGATTTCAGCTCATCTTCAAGATTTCCGTCAAAAAATGTTGCTTCGTCAACCGGCATAATTTCACCGTTTGCATATGCCTTTTCAAGGGCTTCGATACGGCTTATCTGATTGCTTCTGTCAATTTCAAACAGCTCCGTATTCACCGAAAGCATTGTAAAAAACACTGTTATCAACGATATGAGTGACGGAAAAAATTCTACAATACGGCGGATAACTTCAATCATTTTTATTCTCTCCTTTTTCCAAATCGGAATAATTATATCATTTCTCCATAAAAAATCAAGGAAAAAAATGACCTGCACGGTTCGTTCCGTGCAGGTCTTATTATTTTGATTATTTGTAGAGAGGACCGTAGGTTTCGCAAGCTCTGAAGTCTGCGCCTTCAAGATCCTTTGTGCCGAATGCACCCCAGCAAGCGGGACGGAAGATTTTCTCTTCGGGAACGTTGTGGAGGGCAACGGGGATACGGAGCATTGATGCCATTGTGATGATATCCGCACCGATGTGACCGTATGAAATAGCGCCGTGGTTTGCGCCCCAGTTATTCATAAGGTCATAGGCGCTCTTGAAGGGACCTTCGCCTGTGCATCTGGGAGCGAACCATGTGCAGGGCCATGTGTAGTCTGTTCTCTTCCAGATTGTATCTGAAACTTCGTCGGGAAGCTCAACGGTCCAGCCTTCAACAATCTGAAGAACGGGGCCGAGACCCTTAACAAGGTTAAGACGAATCATTGTTGCAGGCATTTCAGCTCGTGTAAGGAAGCGTGATGAATATCCGCCGCCTCTGAAGTAACCGTTATCTGCCGCATTCCAGGTTGTTGCGTTGATAATCTTTTCTGCATCTTCTTCGGTAACGTTGTACCATTCTTTCATAATGCCGTTGCCGTTTTCGTCCTTAACCTCACCGCAAGCGTCAAGGCAGCAGGCACCTGAGTTGATAAGGTGGATAAATCCGCCTGCATCCTTAGCCTTGCCTTCGATATCATAGCCCGTAACTCTCTTGACAGCGTCTGCACTCCAATGAGTACGAACGTCGGCAAACATCTGAGGTCTGTTTGTAAGTAATTTCATAAAGAGCATACCGATGCCGTTGAGAACGTCGTTTTCGGTTGCAAGGATATAGGGCTCTCTTACGCCTTCCCAGTCAAATGAAGTGTTGAGAAGTGCTTCTGCAAAGTCAGCGTTGGGATAGAAGTCTGTCCACTGTCTCTGACCCTGGAAGCCTGCGGCAATAGCGTTGTGGCCGACTGCTTCTTCTTCACAGCCTTCGGGAAGATTTTCGTTGCCGTTCATAAGGTCCTTGATGATACACATCATCTTAACAACGAATTCCCAATCCTTTTCCTTCTCTTCGTCGCTCTTCTTTACAAAATCGGGGTTCTTATCGAAGCCTTCCTTACACTTTGCCTTTGTCCATGCAAGAGCCTTCTGATATTCTTCTTCGTTGTAGATGCCCTCGGACATTCGGCGGATAATTTCAACCTCATCAACGGATTCAACACGGAGACCGAGATATTCTTCAAGGAAATCGGGGTCGATAACCGAGCCTGCAATACCCATACAGGTTGAACCGATCTGGAGATAGCTCTTGCCTCTCATTGTTGCGGCGGCAACAGCTGAACGGCCGAAGCGGAGAAGCTTTTCCTGAACATCGGCGGGGATTGTTGTGTCGTCAGCATCCTGAACGTCCTTGCCGTAGATACCGAATGCAGGGAGACCCTTCTGAGCATGAGCTGCAAGAACCGATGCAAGATAAACAGCACCGGGTCTTTCGGTAGCATTGAAGCCCCATACACCTTTGATTGTCATGGGATCCATATCCATTGTTTCTGAGCCGTAGCACCAGCAGGGAGTAACTGAAAGAGTGATGTCAACACCCTCTTTCTTGAACTTTGCTGCGCAGGCTGCTGCCTCTGCAACACGGCCGATTGTTGTGTCAGCGATAACAACCTTTACGGGTTCGCCGTTTGAATAGCGGAGATTTTCCTCAAAAAGAGCCTTGGCAGCCTTTGCCATATTCATTGTCTGCTCTTCGAGTGAACCTCTTACGTTAAGAGGACCTCTTCTTCCGTCGATAGTGGGGCGAATACCGATAACGGGATAATCGCCGATAAGTCTGCTTTTTGCCATTGTAATCTTCCTTTCTATGTTTGGTGAATTTAAATTTTATTTAATTACCGCCTTGAATCTCTCGTATGCCTCTGCCCAGGCTTCTGCGTTTTCGGGAGAATACTCTACTGTTTTTTCGCTTGCCTTAACAACTTTTCTTGCCTGCTCAATGCTTTCCAGCGCACCGCAGGAGAGAAGCTGAACTGCAATGTTGCCCAGAACGGTTGCTTCAATGGGGCCTGCCACTACTTTACGGTTACAGGATGAAGCGGTCATCTGACAGAGGAGCGTATCCTTTGTTCCGCCACCGATAACGTGAATTGCAGGGTAGGTCTTACCTGTGCAGTCTTCAAGGTTTTCAAGTGTCAGGCGGTATTTCATTGCAAGGCTTTCGTAAATGCAACGCATAACCTCGCCGACACCCTCGGGAACGGGCTGACCCGTCTTTTTGCAGTAATCACGGACACGCTGAGGAATGTTGCCGTGTGCCACAAACTCAGGTGCATCGGGATCAATAAAGCACTTGAAGGGCTCTGCCGCAAGGGCAAGCTTTTCGAGGTCGGCATAGGAATAGTCGCTGCCGTGTCTGTTCCAGTGACGGCGGCTTTCCTGAATAAGCCACAGTCCGATAATATTTTTAAGGAAGCCTACGGTTGCACCGTAGCCGCCTTCGTTGGTAACGTTCATTGCAACGGATTTTTCGTTGACGATGGGTTCGTCAAGCTCTGTTCCGAAAAGCGACCAGGTACCGCTTGAAAGGAAGGCAAAATCCTTGCTTTCCGCAGGAACGGCAGTCAGCGCGCTTTGCGTATCGTGACCGCATACGCTGATAACGTCAACCTCGTCAATGCCGCATTCCTCGCAGATATCCTTGCGTACCTTGCCCAGAATACTGCCCGAAGGCTTGATTTCGCCAAGCAGACGGGAAGGGATTCCCAGTCTGTCAAGAATACCCGTTGCCCAGCCCTTTGTTTTGATATCAACCATCTGTGAGGTGGTTGCGATTGAATATTCGGTAGTCATTTTACCCGTCAGCATATAACCGAAAAGGTCGGGCATAAAGAGAAGTCTGTCAGCTCTTTCGAGAATATGGGGACGGTATTTTTTCAGTGCATAAAGCTGATATACGGTGTTAAGCTCCATAAACTGAATGCCCGTTGCACCGTAAAACTCTTCGTTGGGAACGGTTTTTGCACATTCCTCAATAAGACCAACCGTTCTTTCGTCACGGTAATGAACGGGGTTCTCAAGCAGACAGCCGAATTCATCAATCAGACCGAAGTCAACACCCCAGGTATCAATACCGATGCTGTCAAATCCGCCTGCAAGCTTTGCCTTGACGATGCCCTGCTTGATATCGTAAAAAAGACGCAGAACATCCCAATACATTGTATCCCCCACCTTGACGGGGTCGTTGGAGAAACGGTGAACCTCTTCAAGGCTGATTTTTTCGCCGTCAAAGCTACCGATAATGGCTCTGCCGCTTGAAGCACCGAAGTCAATGGCTAATACTCTTTTTTCCATTACTGAATTACAACACCTTTTTTGAGAATAATGTTTGCATAGATTGCTGTTTCACCTGTTGCGATAACCGCATATGCTTTCTTTGCTCTGTCATAGAAAGCAAAACGCTCAACAAGTTCGATATTCTTTTCGCCTTCTTCGGCAATAATAGTCTTTTTATAGTCACTCCAGATGGGAGGAGGATTTGAAGCATCGCCGTTGTCCATAAGTGCAACGGGAGCATCAACATAAGTGTCAAGGGGCATAAGTTTAAGAATGGCGGCAAGAATTTCGTCAACACCGTGACCGTCAAGGCGTACAAGACGCTGAGCTATTGATGCTGAAGGGAAGTTACCGTCGCCGATAACGATTTCGTCGCCGTGGCCCATTTCCATAAGAATTTTAAGAAGCTCGGGTGAGATGATGGGAGAGATGTTTTTAAGCATAGTGATTTATCCTTTCTTTATTACATAGTTGCATACATACTGTACATATTGCTGTATATTCCGCCCTTTGCCATAAGCTCCGAATGGCTTCCCTGCTCTGCAATGCCATCCTCCGTGAGAACAACAATTTCATCTGCGTTGCGGATTGTGGTAAGTCTGTGGGCAATGGTAAGGGTTGTTCTTCCTTTTGCAAGGCGTTCAAGGGATTCCTGAACAAGCTTTTCGCTTTCGTTATCCAGTGCGGAGGTTGCTTCGTCAAGCAGCAGCACGGGAGGATTTTTGAGGAATACACGGGCAATCGAAATTCTCTGCTTCTGACCGCCCGAAAGCTTTACGCCTCTTTCACCTACGTAGGTATCGTAGCCGTTGGGCAGTGCACTTATGAAATCGTGAGCACCCGCTTTTTTTGCGGCTTCGACGATTTCTTCGTCGGTAGCATCGGATTTGCCGTAGATAAGGTTATCACGGATTGTACCCGAGAAAAGATATACGTCCTGAGCAACAACACCGATATTCGAGCGCAGTGAACGCAGGGTGATATCCTTTATATTTTTACCGTCAAGAAGAATTTCGCCGCTTTCAGCTTCATAGAAACGGGGAATAAGGTTGCAAAGCGTTGTCTTGCCGCCGCCGCTGGGACCTACAAGGGCAACGTTGCCGCCCTTTCTGATGTGAAGATTAAGGTTGTTGAGGATTTCTCTTTCGCCCTTAACGTAGCTAAAGGATACGTCTCTGAATTCAATTTCACCCTGAACCTCACCGATATCAACGGCATTCTCATCATCCTTGATATCGGGAACTTCATCCATAATTTCAACAAAGCGTTCAACGCCTGTTATGCCGCGGCTGAACTGCTCGCTGAAATCAACGATTGTACGGATTGAGCCTAAAAGTGTTGAAATAAGCAAAAGGCTTGCCGCAAAATCACCCGTTGAAACCTTGCCGTCCTTCATAAGCAAAGCACCGACTGCGATAACGCATATGTAGGTTATGCCGTCAAGAAGCTTGACCGTTGCGTGGAACTGCGACATATACTGATGGCTCTTGTTCCTTATTTCGGTATATTTTACATTGCCCTTGGCGAATTTTTCTTTCTCAACCTTTTCGTTGGTGAAGGAGCGCACAACTCTTACGCCGAGCAGGCTGTCCTCAAGCCTTGCGTTGATTTCGCCGACCTGATGGCGACCTTCCTTGAAGGTATCACGCATTTTTGTTCTCGATTTTTTCGTGAACACCACCATAAACGGAATAAGAATAAACACCGTGACGGCAAATCGGATATCCATTGATGCAAAAATATAGAAGCTTGCAAAGAATTTAACCAGCGTCATAAGCAGCATTTCGGGGAAATGATGCGCCCATTCTGCAACGTCGAAAAGGTCCGACGTCATTCTGCTCATGAGCTGACCCACTTTGGTGTTGTCAAAAAACGTGAACGAGAGGGTCTGCAGGTGGTCAAACATATCTTCACGCATTGAATTTTCGATTTTTGTGCCCATCTTGTGACCCAGATATGACTGGCAGTAGCTTGCAAGGCTGTCCAGCGCTCTGAGCGCAATATAGGCGGCGGCAATCATAAGAATAAGATTGGTCGTAAGATTTGCAGGGTCGTTAACCTCGGTGTCCGTTATCCTTCTCACTATCAGGGGAAGTGCAATTTCGCACGCGGCAGAAACCGATGCACAGAGAAGCACAACAAGCTCTGTTCCGAGGTGCTTTTTAAGGTACGGAAAAAATCTTTTCATCAGCCTGAGATTTTTCCCTTTCTCCTTTTTCATTTTCTTCTCCATATCTCTTTCACCCTTTTATCTGCTAAAGTGCTATTATATATTATGTAACAAATTTTGGTTTTTGTAAAGTGTTTTCACAAGAAAAAATGAGGTTTGACATTTGTTTTTTTCTTTGTTAGAATGAAAACCAAGGAGGAGATACTTATGAAAAAAATCATTGCTTTTTTGCTTGCCGCCGCAATGCTTTTAAGCTGCGGAAGCACCTCTTTTGCCTTTGATGATAAGTCAATGACAGAGGATGAATGGAAAGAGGTTTACGCAGATCTTCGTGACGAAAACACTCTGCCCATACTCTGTGTAGGTGCGGACGAAACTCAGCTCAACATCTGCTGGCACGCAGCAAAAGACAAGGCTCAGCCCAAGGTAAGGCTTGCAAAAAATCTGTCGATGTCGGATTATGTTGAATTTACGGGTGAAACCACTCCTGCAGAAAACGATGAACAGCTTGTATGCCGTGTCACAATGACAGGCATTGAAGAGAACACAACGTACTATTATCAGTGGCTTGCCGAGGACGGATGGAGCGAGGCTTGTAAATACGAATCAAAGGGCTTTGAAAGCTACAAAATGATGCTTATCGGAGATATTCAGATAGGCGGTCAGTCAACGGATAACCCCGAAGAACAGTCACGAATCGGGTACGTATGGCAAAGTGTTCTTGATGAGGCACTTTCAAAGAACCCCGATATAAGCTTTTTGCTTTCACCCGGCGACAACACCTCAACGGGCAAAGCCGCCGATGAGTGGCAGACCCTTCTTATGCCTGAATATACGAGAAGCCTGCCTATGGCTCTTGCAATCGGCAACCACGATAAAAAGGGTATGATGTACGATTATTACACACATATGCCCAACGAGTATTTCGGCAAATATTTCACGGGACTTGACCGTGATTTCTGGTTCCGCTACGGCGACGTGCTTTATCTTGTGTTCGATGCCTGCTCAGGCTCGGCGGCAGACCACAGAGCTATGGTGGAAGAAGCCGTAAAGGCGAATCCCGACGCAAAATGGCGTATCGGCGTTATGCATCAGGGTCTTTATGCGCCCGGAATTGCAGCCCTTGAGCCCGAAACGGGAATACTCCTCAATGCCGTATTCCAGCCCATATTCTCAATGTATGACCTTGATATGGTATTCACGGGCCACACCCATATGCAGGGCAGAAGCCACTTTATAAAAGACGGCATTGTTGTAGGCAAGGCTGAAAGCGGCAAGACCTACGCCGACCCCAGCGGCATTGTTTACCTTAACACAAATGCCTGCTGCGATCAGGGCTCAATCGAAGGCTCATATAAATGGCCTCACACCGCATATTCATTTGAAAACGCAGATGTAACAACATATTCAACCATCGAATTCACCGAATCAACTATGTCGGTAAAAACTTTCAGAGGCGATAACAGCGAGCTTCTTGACAGCATCACAATCGAGAAAACCGAGAATTTCAAGGCAAGACCCGTAAGCACATTCATCCGCACCGCACTTTACAAAGCGGTTGAAGTTCTGGGACTTGTATATATGAGAATAGACGAGGTTGTTGTTGCAATCAGAGGCGGACATTTTTAAGTTCAAAGTGCAGAGTGCAAAGAGTAATGTAATACGGTATAAACATCAAAAAACCGCTCCGAAAAATCGGAGCGGTTTTCTTATATGTCCGTATTAACTGCCATAGTAAAATCAAATGAACCCATTGACACTTCATAATCTTTGATGCTTACGGAAAAATCTTCGGCAGAGGTGACGCAGTTAACATCCCAGTCACCGTAAATGATTTTTCCGTTATCATCTATTACGCAGGAAATAACGCAGTCCGTATAGTTGAATTCAAGTTTTCCTCCGTTTATCGTCATTCCTGTTGCGGAAAAGACAGAAGATGTATCCGTAGAATATCCGAATGCATTTACGATTGGATTGTTATTGCTTTTGTCTTCCAGACCGTGCGAATAATCTTTTACTTTTATGATAACCGTTCTTTTTCCGTCTTCAACAGACATTTTTGCACATTTGACATCGGATTTTGTAAGCTTTCCTTCTCCCGGAACGGCAAAAACAGCGGTTGAGGTTGCCTCCATACTGTCAAAGTAGGTTTTTAACAGTTGATTTGTTTTGACGTTGTCTGTATCAAAATCAGTTTCCGAGAAATCATAACTGTATGTTCCGAGAACAAAGCCTGTTTTCTTAACGGCATTGTTATAGGCTTCAAGCACATCGTCAACATCGCTCGTAACATTGCTTCCGAGAGAAATCTCGGTTCTTTCCGGATTGTAAGGGATAACCACCACTCCGAATATGCCGCCGATAGCGTTAAGGCAAACTGCAAGGGCAGTTATCACGGGGACAAGGTATTGAAGAATAACATTTGACATAAAAACTCCTCCTTTGTGTTTAAATTATATCGCACAATAACATTTTTTGTCAACACAGTTTATATGAAAACTGAGCCGAATATTCTTATCTTTAACACAATTATAATAAAAAAATATGTTAAAGTCAAGAAAAATTCTTGTTTTTAGCATATTGAGGTATAATATGAAGATATACGACTATCAGGGGAGAAAAAATATTTGCGGGGAAAGGGTTCATGAAGCACGTTGCAAAAACAGACTGTCACAGGCAGATTTAGCTGCCCGTTTGCAGATTAAAGGCATAACGATTGAACGTGACAGTGTTTCCCGCATTGAGATAGGAACAAGATTTGTTGCAGATTATGAGCTTATGGTTCTTTCTGAAATTCTTGGCGTTTCGGTTGCATGGCTTTTGGGAAAAGAATAAAATTTAAAAACCGCTCCGAAAAATCGGAGCGGTTTTGTTTTGTATTAGTCGTTGTTGTTATCTCTTCTCTGTCTGCCGCCTCTGTCGCCGCGGAAATCTCTTCTGGGCTTTCTGGGAGCATCTGAAACAGTGTTTTCGGGAACAAGACCCTCAACCTCGATAAGTGCCTCACGGCGTGAGAAATTGAGTCTGCCCTGGTCATCCTTGGGAAGAACCTTTACGATAACTTCATCGCCAACGTTAACTGCATCTTCAACCTTTTCTGTTCTCTTAACGTCAAGCTGGCTGATGTGAACCATACCCTCTTTACCGGGTGCGATTTCAACAAATGCGCCGAAGCTCATAAGACGGGTAACAACACCCTTGTATATTGCACCGACCTCGGGGTCATTTGCAATAGTTTCAACAATGAAGATAGCTCTGCGTGCATCGTCGATATCTGTTGATGAAACGAAGATGTTGCCGTCTTCCTGAACGTCGATCTTACAGTTGCACTCTGCACAGATCTTCTGGATAACCTTGCCCTGCTTACCGATAACATCACCGATCTTTTCGGGGTCAATCTTTGTTGTAAGCATCTTGGGAGCCCACTTTGAAAGCTCTGCTCTGGGCTCTGCAATAACGGGAAGCATAATTTCGTCAAGGATGTAGCATCTTGCGGTGTAAGTCTTATCAAGAGCTTCTCTGATGATTGCGGGAGTAAGACCGTGTACTTTAAGGTCCATCTGGATTGATGTGATACCCTTCTTTGTACCTGCAACCTTGAAGTCCATATCGCCGAAGAAATCTTCAAGACCCTGGATATCAACCATTGTCATGAAACGGTCGCCTTCTGTGATAAGACCGCAGGAAATACCTGCAACGGGTGCCTTGATGGGAACACCTGCTGCCATAAGTGAAAGTGTTGAACCGCAAACCGAGCCCTGTGATGTTGAGCCGTTTGATGAAAGAACCTCGGAAACAACACGGATTGTGTAGGGGAATTCTTCAACTGAGGGAAGAACGGGGATAAGTGAACGCTCTGCAAGTGCACCGTGACCGATTTCTCTTCTGCCGGGGCCTCTTGAGGGCTTTGTTTCGCCAACTGAGTATGAGGGGAAGTTGTAGTGGTGCATATATCTCTTTGATTCTTCCTCATCAAGACCGTCAAGAAGCTGAGCATCGCTCATGGGTCCGAGGGTTGTGATTGAAAGAACCTGAGTCTGACCTCTGGTGAACATACCTGAGCCGTGAACTCTGTCGAGAAGGTCTACTTCTGCGTTAAGAGGACGGATTTCATTGATGCCTCTGCCGTCAACACGCTTGCCGTCATCAAGAAGCCAGCGGCGTACAACGTACTTCTGAACCTTGTAAAGGCATTCTTCAATCTTAACCTCCATATCGGGGTAGATTTCATCGAACTTCTCGTGAACCTTTTCATAAACGGGTTTAAGACGCTCGTCACGGATTCTCTTATCGTCTGTATCAAGAGCATAGCGGATATCTTCGATTGCGAAATCCTTGATTGCTTCGTACATTTCGGGATCGGGATCGTTTGAGGGGAAGTCAACCTTCTCCTTGCCGCATTCAGCCTTGATCTGATTGATGAATTCAACGATTCTCTGATTTTCCTTATGAGCAAACATAATGCCGTCATACATATCATCGTTTGATACTTCGTTTGCGCCTGCTTCAATCATAGCAACAAGCTCGCTTGTTGAAGCAACCGTAACGTACATTTCGCTCTTTGCTCTTTCTTCAAGAGTGGGGTTGATAACGTATTTACCGTCAACAAGACCTACAACACAGCTTGAAACGGGGCCTTCCCAGGGAATTTCCGAAATTGAAATAGCGATTGAAACACCCAGCATTGCAGCGATTTCAGGCTGGCAGTCGGGGTCAACTGACATAACCGTTGCAACAACGCCTACGTCGTTTCTCATATCCTTGGGGAAAAGAGGTCTGATGGGTCTGTCGATAACACGTGAAGCAAGGGTTGCCTTCTCGCTTGCCTTGCCTTCACGGCGCTGGAATGAGCCGGGGATTCTGCCTACTGAATAGAGTTTCTCTTCGTAGTCAACCGAAAGGGGGAAGAAGTCAACGCCCTCTCTGGGTTTTGCTGCCATTGTGGCTGTGCAGAGCACGTTTGTTTCGCCGTAACGGACAAGACATGCGCCGCCTGCAAGCTGAGCCATTTTGCCTACTTCAACAACAAAAGGTCTGCCTGCGATTTCTGTTTCGTACTTCTTGAAAGCTTCAAAAAACATTTCTTTTACCTCTCTGTAAAATTTTATTTCCACAGGCGGCAGATTTGGGTTTAGCAATAAATCCAACAATCGGGTGCTCCGATTACTCGATTTACCGCTAAAACCGGAGAAAGCAGCCGCCTGAAAGATGCGTTTTTGTGCGCCGATTTAAAGCGGTAGCAGGCTAATACTTTAACATATTAACCCGACCGTTAAAACGACACAAAGCAGGCAAGATGAGTTCCTGCCTGCTTTATTGACGAATTATTTACGGATACCGAGTCTTGCAATGATTGAACGGTAACGCTCAATGTCAACCTTCTGAAGGTATGCAAGAAGGTTTCTTCTGTGACCAACCATCATAAGGAGGCCACGTCTTGAGTGGTGGTCCTTCTTGTGCACCTTAAGATGCTCGGTAAGGTCGTTGATTCTCTTTGTAAGAACTGCGATCTGAACTTCGGGTGAACCTGTATCACCTTCGTGGAGAGCGTATTCCTGCATGATTGCGGTCTTTTCTGCCTGTGTCATTGTTTTTCACCTCATTAAATTATTTGCCTCGGCTCCCAGGTTACGGCAGGTGAATACCTCGTTGAGGTTTACTCCGAAATCCGAGAAACGGGCATGTGCAAATGGGATTATATCACAAAGGTCTGCAAAAGTAAAGCGTTTTTTAAAATTTATTCATAATGCCCAATTCAGGCACTCGGGCATAGAATGAATTGAGGATGTTTCCTCAAAAATAAGGCGGCTGCGTTGACGGTGGCATAAATATGCCTATGGGGAGCCTGACACACACTGCAGCCGCCATAATCATAGATTCACTCGTCAGATCCTACTTTATTAAGAGCTTTCAGAGGGTCAACATATTCGCCGTCAATAAGCACTTCAACGTGAAGGTGGTCTTCGTCGCTGATTTCAACGGGAATATGACCCAGCGAGCCGATTTTATCGTATTTTTTAACCTCCGTGCCTTCAGCCACACAGCTTCCCTCCTTCATACCGCAATAGCGCACAGTCATACCGTTGCCGTGGTCGATTTCAACAACCGTACCCCAGAAAATATCATCGGTAACGGATATAACCTTACCCTTTGATACGGCAACAACCTCGTTGCCCGCACTGCCGCCGAAATCAACGCCGTTGTGCACACGCCAATCCCCCATCGTTTTTGATTCAACCATTTCACCGTTGCTGAAATCCTTGATGATATCTGTACCCATAGGCAATGCAAAATTCCCCGAATAGGGCTTGTTGCCTGCAGCCGTTTCCTCTTCCGTAACGGAATAAATTCTCTCATCCGCAATGCCGCTGATACCGACGTTTGCCTCCTCGGTCAGCGGCTCTGTTTCTTCAATGCTCCACTGCACGGTGATTCTGCTGAAGGTTTCGGTATCCGTTGTTTTTCCGGGTGATTTCACAAAGCCGATTGCCGTGCCGATTGCAACCGCAACAAGGCACACCGCAAGTGCAACATAAATGTTGGGATACTTCTTTATACTTTTTTTCATTGATTTTACCTCTTTTCGTTTTTATTGCCGGTTTTCTTTACATATTTTCGGCCGGAAACGGTTTTTTTATTCCTGCAAACCGCCGAATTCAAAAAAAGAGGCGATATCTCAAAAAAATTTGAAATTTGTACTTGATACTTGGGAAATTTTCTGTAATAATAATAGGGTATAAGTAAAATTATAGGAGTGTGTATTTTGGATAATAAAAAACTTGCCGGGCTTCTCTTCCCTCATATCGACAAAACCCCCGATTATTATGAGGAGCTCTATCCCGAAAGAGGTCTTGCGGAAGGCGCGAGAGTAACCCGCTTTGCACCCTCACCCACAGGCTATCTTCACATCGGCGGACTTTTCGGCGCTCTTGTTGACGTTCTCACCGCACAGGCAACGAAAGGCGTTTCATACCTCAGAATTGAGGATACCGATAAAAAACGTGAGATTGACGACGGTGTTTCCGCCATCATCAACGGCTTTGATTATTTCGGCGTTGAATTCACCGAAGGCGTAACAGGCTTCGGCACGGAAAAAGGCGCATACGGCCCCTACACCCAGAGTCAGCGTGCGGAAATTTACCAGACAGTTGCAAAAAGCCTTGTTGAAAAAGGACTCGCGTACCCCTGCTTCTGCACTGCAGACGAGCTTGCAGATCTCCGCAAGGAGCAGGAAAAAGGAGATGCTCTTATCTGGGGCTATTTCGGCAAATGGGCAAAATGCCGTGATCTGACCCTTGAACAAATAGAAAGTAATCTTGCCGAGGGTAAGCCCTGGGTGCTTCGTCTGCGTTCGGGCGGCAGTGACGGAAAAATCATTTTCGACGACGTCATCAGAGGCAAAATTGAAATGCCCGAAAACATAATTGACGAGGTTCTTCTCAAATCAGACGGCATCCCCACATATCACTTTGCTCACGCCTGCGACGACCATTTTATGAGAACAACTCACGTTATCCGCGGTGAGGAATGGATTTCATCCGTACCCAAGCACATCGAGCTTTTCAAGGCTTGCGGATATAAGGTTCCCAAATATGCTCATACACCCCAGGTTCTTAAAATCGATGAGGAAACAGGCGACAAGCGCAAGCTTTCAAAAAGAAAGGACCCCGAAGCGGCTGTCGGATATTTCGTTGAGGGTGGCTTTCCCAAGGAAAGCGTGCTGGAATATCTGCTGACTCTCATCAACTCCAACTTTGAGGATTGGCGCAGAGCAAACCCCAGGGCGGATATTTCCGAATTTCCCTTCAACCTCAAAAAGATGAGCTCAAGCGGCTGCCTGTTTGATCTTGTAAAGCTCAACGACGTAAGCAAAAACGTTATTTCGGTTATGAGCGCGGCGCAGGTTTATGAAAACGTTGCCGAATGGGCAAAGGTTTATGACCCCGAATTCTGTGCCCTCTTTACTGCAGATCCCGTATTCTCCACTGCGGCAGTTAATATTGACAGAGAAAATCCCAAGCCCCGTAAGGACATTGCAAAGTGGAGCGAGGTCAAGGATTATTTCTCGTATCTCTACAAGGAGCTTTACACCGCGGATTACACCCTGCCCGAAAACATTTCAAAGGCAGATGCCGCCGCAATAGCAGAAAAATACATCGGCGAATTCTCTCTTGCAGACGACAAAGACCAATGGTTTGCAAGAATCAAGGATATGTGTGAGCCTCTGGGCTTTACACCTAACGTAAAGGAATACAAGAAAAACCCCGACGCTTTCAAAGGACACGTGGGCGACGTTTCAACGGTTATCCGCATCGCCCTCACGTCACGCAGAAATACACCCGACCTTTACTCCATTATGAACCTTCTCGGTGAGAATGAAATAAAGGCAAGACTCAGCGAGGCTGTTGAAAGCTGGAAATAAGAAAGGACAGAAGCACAATGGAAGAAATGATTACCTCTTCAAATTTTATACACGACTTTATTGACGAAGATCTTGCGGCAGGTGTGAACACCAGAATTCAGACCCGTTTCCCGCCCGAGCCCAACGGCTACCTTCATATCGGCCACGCAAAGGCTATCTGCATTGATTTCAGCACCGCCGAAAAGTACGGCGGCGAATGTAACCTGCGTCTTGACGACACAAACCCTTCAAAGGAAGACGTTGAATACGTTGATGCAATCAAAGCCGATATCGAGTGGCTGGGCTTCAAGTGGAACAAGGTTCTCTATGCATCAAGCTATTTTGACTTCATTTATGAATGTGCAATAAAGCTCATCAAGAAGGGCAAAGCATACGTATGCGACCTTTCGGCAGATGAAATCAGAGAATACAGAGGCACGCTTACCGAGCCGGGCAAGAACAGCCCCTACCGTGAGCGTTCGGTTGAAGAAAATCTTGACCTTTTCGAAAGAATGACAAAGGGTGAGTTTGCAAACGGCGAAAAAACTCTCCGCGCGAAAATTGATATGGCATCACCCAACCTCAATATGCGCGACCCCGTTATGTACAGAATCGCACACGTTCCTCACCACCAGACAGGCGACAAGTGGTGCATTTATCCCATGTACGACTTTGCACATCCCCTTTCAGACGCAAGAGAGCGCGTAACATATTCACTCTGCTCGCTTGAATTTGAAAATCACAGACCTCTCTATGACTGGTTCATCAACGAAGTAGGCTTTGAAGAGCCTCCCAGACAGATTGAGTTTGCACGTCTTAACCTTAACTACTGCGTAACAAGCAAAAGATACAACCTCGAAATGGTTCAGAAGGGTATTGTTGACGGTTGGGACGACCCCAGAATGATTACTCTCAGCGGTATGAGAAGAAGAGGCTACCCCGCAGCCGCAATCCGCGAATTCATCAACCGTATCGGCGTATCAAAGGCAGACAGCGTTGTTGACTACGGTCTGCTTGAAGCCTGCGTAAAGGATAACCTCAATGAAAATTCACCCCGCGCAATGGCTGTTCTCCGTCCTCTCAAGGTTGTTATCGACAACTATCCCGAGGGTCAGAGTGAGGCTATCGAGGTTGAAATCAATCCCCTTAAGCCCGAGCTCGGCACAAGAACAGTTCACTTCTCAAGGGAGATTTTCGTTGAGCGTGACGACTTTATGATTGAGCCTCCCAAGAAATATTTCAGACTTTACCCCGGCAACGAGGTTCGCCTCAAGAGTGCATATCTCGTAACCTGCAACAGCTGGGAAACAGACGAGGAAGGCAACGTTACCTGCCTCCACTGCACCTACGACCCCGAAACCAAGGGCGGCGATGCTCCCGACGGAAGAAAGGTCAAGGGCACAATCCACTGGGTAAGCGCATCTGACTGCGCTCCCTGCGAAATCCGTCTTTATGACCGTCTTTTCAATGCGGAAGATCCCATGGCAGACGGCAAAGAAAATTACCTCAATCACCTTAATCCCGATTCGCTTGAAATTCTTGAAGGCTGTCTTGTTGAAGGCGGAATCAAGGATGCAAAATGCGGCGATACCTTCCAGTTTATGAGACAAGGCTACTTCTGCGTTGACAAAACCTCAACCGACGAAAAAATCGTATTCAACCGCACCGTTGCCCTTAATTCATCCTGGAAATAAAACCGAAAGGAATCATAAAAAATGAAAGCACTGTACAGAATAGTAAACGCCCTTCTTGCGGCGACAGTTTTCCCCGTAGCCATTTTTGTTGATCTGGTTCTTTTCAAACTGTCAACATCATTCGCCAATGCAGGTCTTGAAGAAAGCATTTCCATTAAATTCATCATCGATGTTATAACCGGAAAAGAGGCAATGTGGCACGATCTGATATTCAGCGATTCTTCAAAAGGCTTTACCTGGCCTGCTGCCCTTGACCCCATAAAAGGCAGACTTATCACATGTCTGGTATGCTTTGTTCTTGTTATCCTTATTTCTCTTTTCATTATCATATGGTCATGTTGCAGCAACAAACGAATCCCCGTGCTTGCCGCAAGCGCAGGCGGTCTTGTCAGCACAATCGTTATGATTGCCTGTTTCAATTCAGCCGCAGCGCTTCTCATTGACGGCACAATCAACCTTTTCAGCGTATTCTCCGGCGGATGGCTTGTTTCTCTTGTAGGCAATTTTGTTTCTGTTGATAAGCTTATGCTTGGTGGAATTCAGAACGGATTTATCTTTATTTTCATCGGTCTGCTTGTGTGGACAGGTGCCTACTATCTTATCGAAATCGGCGATACAGAAGAGGAAAAGACAAAAGCAAGAAAATAAAAGAGGTGCTTTTATGAAAGCTGTTACCTTTGACAAAATCACTCTCGGCGGTTTCTGGAAAAACCGTTTTGAGATTAACAAAACCGCTACGATACCTATGGTATATGACCGCTTTTCGGATACGGGCAGATTTGACGCCTTTAAGTTTGAATGGAAAGACGGCGACCCCAAGCAGCCCCACATTTTCTGGGATTCGGACGTTGCAAAATGGATTGAAGCCGTGGCCTACACCATTCACCTGTGCCCCGACGAAAAGCTTGAAGCGGTGGTTGACGGTGTTATTGACCTGATTGAAAAAAACCGCGACGAAAACGGATATTTCAATATTTATTTCACCGTTTGCGAGCCTGACAACCGTTTCGTTAACCGTATGGCACACGAGCTTTACTGTGCAGGCCATCTGACCGAAGCGGCAGTTGCATATTATAAGGCCACGGGTAAAGATAAATTCCTTAACCTTATGTGTGACTATATGGATTACATTGAAAAGGTGTTTTTTGTTGAGGATTCTGCGGAATTCAACACCCCCGGCCACGAAGAAATCGAGCTTGCTCTCGTTAAACTTTACGACTGCACGGGCAACAAAAAATATCTTGATATGAGCAGTCGTTTTGTTGAAACAAGAGGCACCTCCGAAAAGGACGAAGAAAGCCCTTACTACATAAGCCACGCTTATGACCAGTCCCACAAGCCCGTGCGTGAGCAGGAAACGGCAACGGGCCACAGCGTAAGAGCAACCTACCTTTACTGTGCAATGGCAGACCTTGCTCTGCGTATGAAGGATGAGTCTCTCTTTGACGCTTGCAGAAAGCTTTTCCTCAGCATCGCACAAAAGCAGATGTATGTCACCGGCGGTATCGGTTCAACCAACTACGGCGAACGTTTCACCGAGGATTACGACCTGCCCAACGACGTTGCATATTCCGAAACCTGCGCTTCAATCGGACTTGCTCTTTTCGCCAGAAGAATGAGCCTTATTGAACCTGATTCGCTTTATGCCGATATAGCGGAAACCGCAATTTATAACTGTGCGCTTGCAGGTGTTTCTCTCAACGGAAAGGCGTTTTTCTACGTCAATCCTCTTGAAATAAATATGGAAAGACGCCGCATAAACAAGGAATACTATCAATACCGTGACGGTATATACAACACACCTCAGCGCCTTGAGGTTTTTGATTGCTCCTGCTGCCCTCCCAACATTGCCAGAATGATTGCGTCAATAGGCGATATTCTTTACACATATAATGATGATACTGTTTTTGTTCATCATTATTTTGAATCCGAAGCAGAGTTTGGCGGCACAAAAATAACCCAGAATACGGAATACCCCAACAACGGTAAGATTAAGCTGACCGTCAAAGGTATGGCAGGCAAAACCCTTGCCGTCAGAATTCCGGGCTGGGCAGAAAACGTCTCCGTAAGCTGTGCATATAAAACGGAAAAAGGCTATGCGTACATCGGAATCGAAGATGCCGAAGCAGAAATCAATCTTGATTTTGCAATGGAATGCCGCCTTGTATGTGCAAACCCTGCCGTTGAATCAGACTCAGGCAAGGTTGCCCTTTGCAGAGGACCCTTCGTCTACTGTGCTGAAAGAATCGATAACGGCACATCTCTCAACAGCCTGAGTATTTGCGAAAATCTCAACGCATCCCTTACCTTCAACGAAGAAATGCAGACATACACCGTTGAGGCAGACGGCTTTGAGGATGCGCCCTCAGACTTGCTTTACCGCACATACCGCAACGACAGTATCAGCCGCAGAATAAAGCTCATCCCCTATTTTGCATTTGCAAACAGAGGCATAAGCGATATGCTTGTATGGCTTAGAATAAAATAAATTTCTGAATAAAAAACTCCTTTACGGCAAAAATAATTCCAAACGGAAAGTTATTTTGCGTAAAGGAGTAATTTTTATGAAAAAGATTTCATTTGCAGTTGTTGCCGCCGTGCTTTTAATTTCGGTGATTTTCGCCGCCTGCGGCGGTGCGGATTCGGGCAAGGTTACAGACCCTGCTCACAACGACCCCATCCTTACAACCATTGAGGATATGATGACCGAAGCAAAAACCGATATGGAGAGTATGATGTCCGACGTTATGCCCGATTCATCATCGTCAACCTCGGATACTTCATTAACAACAGTTGCATAAAAAAGCGCCTCCGTACATCGCTGTACGGAGGCATTTTAATTAATCAATTAATATTTGATGTTTGAGAACTCAGCCTTTGTAACTGCAGCGCCGTTACCGTTGATTGTAACGATAGCCTTGAGAACAAGAGTTGCATCGAAAGCGTATGAGTAAGTCATATTTACGATCTTGCCGCCTTCAACAGTTACTGTAACCTTGATGTTCTTATAGTTAACGTTTGTTTCGTTAACCTTGATAAGGGTTGTGAAGCCTGCGATACCGTCAACAACTTCTTCGTGTGTGATGAAGTCATTTGTGAATTTTGAAAGAGGAGTAGCGTTTGTCTTCTTGGGGTTGGTAGCGTTAGCAAGTGTGAAGCTGTAAACGCCGTCTGCATAGCTGAAGTTCTGGAGATCAGCTTCTGTGAGCTTTGTAGCCTTGATCTGGTAATCGTCCTTAAGGCCGTCCTTAGGCATTGTGCCCTTCTTAACGCCGATACCGAGGAAGTCACCAACAACGGTGTCAAGGTTTGAGTTTTCGTCAATACCCTGGATAATCTTGTTGAGAGTGTCTGTTGCGTTACCAACATCGATGGGGCTTGTGTATGAGCAGTCTCTGTTGTAGTTGTATGAACCCTTTGCTGCCTTTGCTGTTTCAGCATTAAGGAAAGCAACGAACTCAGCCTTTGTCATTTCAGCGTCTGCTGCGGGAGCTGATGTTTCTTCTGCTGAGGGGTCAGCTGTTGAAGGATCAGCTGTTGAGGGATCCTCTGCTGAGGGCTCTTCTGCCGATACGTCTGATGTATCAACTGCGGGAGCATCTGTTGATTCTTCAACGGGAGCATCTGTGATTTCTTCTGCTGCTGTTGTGGTTGTTGTTTCGCCTGTTGTGTCATCACCGCAAGCTGCAAAAGCAAAAAGCATTGCTGCTGCGAGGAGAATTGCGAGAAGCTTTTTCATGGTTTTTCCTCCTGAAAATATGTTTTGTTTTGTGTGCAAACCGCACATTTCTTATTATAAAAATAACCCATAACGGCGGATTTGTCAAGGGTGAAAGTGAATTTCACCTGCCAAAATACGCAGGGCAATTTTATGAATATTTACATAATATTAATATTTATAGGTGACATAATCAATTTTTTATGTTATAATATGTTTCATTATATAATGGAGGATTGTGCGGTATGGCGGTCAAAAGATTTGTATCGTGGAACGTTAACGGAATAAGAGCCTGCCTTCAGAAGGATTTTTACGAAAGCTTCAAGACGCTGAATGCGGATATATTCTGCCTTCAGGAAACCAAAATGCAGGAGGGTCAGGCAGAGCTTCTTCTCGACGGATATCATCAGTTCTGGAATTATGCCGAGAAAAAAGGTTATTCGGGAACTGCTGTTTTCACAAAGAACGAACCGATTTCCGTGTCATACGGCATAGGCATTCCCGAGCACGATACGGAAGGCAGGGTAATTACCCTTGAATTTGAAAATTATTACTTTATAACCGTTTACGTCCCCAACGCCCGTGACGGTCTTGTGCGCCTTGATTACCGTATGGATTGGGAAAACGCTTTCAGAGAATATATATGTGCTCTTGACGAAAAGAAGCCCGTTATTTTCTGCGGTGACCTGAACGTTGCACACAATGAGATTGACCTTAAAAATCCCAAATCAAACCGACGCAACCCCGGTTTCACCGATGAGGAAAGAGGAAAATTGGGTGAAATGCTTGAAAGCGGTTTTGTTGATTCCTTCCGATATTTTTACCCCGACCTCGAAGGGGCTTACAGCTGGTGGTCATACAGATTTTCCGCAAGAGCAAAGAATGCGGGATGGAGAATTGACTACTTCATCGTATCCGAAAAGCTGAAAGAAAAAATGAAGGATGCAAAAATACACAACGAAATTTTCGGCTCCGATCACTGCCCCGTTGAGCTTGAAATTGAACTGTAAAGGAGAATAAAAATGAGCGATAAAATAACAAAAATTCTTTGTGCCGTCATGGCGGTTGTTATGGTTGCGGCAGGTATTGTTTTCTTTGTTTCAACCAAAAATTCAGGCGGTTCACCTCAGATTGAAAATCCTGAACCCGTTGTGTTTTCATATGACGAAAGTGCCTATACCGCAAGCCTTTCCGTCAAAGGTGCAAACGGTGAAATTTATCTGCCCACCGATTTCAGCGGCATTTATTATACAGCCGACCTTAACGGCAGTGTGAAATTTTACGAATACGCAAACGGTCAGATGGTTGCAAGTACTCTTGCAGCAAAGCAGGTAAAGGCAAGCCTTAAAGCAAGCCGCGAAACAATCCCCGTAACCGTAAGCTATATCGAAAAAGACGGCAAAGCCTGCGGCTACGGCGTGTTTACGTCGGATATGAGCAAGGACGTTGAGGTTTACGATTATGCTTTTGTGAAGCTCACCCCCAAGCCTGCAGGCTACGGCAGCGGATACCTTCTTCTTGCAGATTTCGACAAGGATAACTTCTTCAAAGCCGATAAACTTTATTCCGAAATTTACAATTTCGACCTTTCAAACGGCAAAGCTTCAACCTATGTTTCAAACCACACAAGACTTATTGATATTAACGGCACCTTCCGTCAGGACTGGTCTCTGCTTACCGATGGTTTTATAAAAAACCTCGGCAGTGCAAAGCTTTTCCTTTCATCAAGATACTACAACGAAGCAGACAAAGGGCTTCGTGCAGACGTAATGGTGCTTTCAAATGCCTATAAACCCAAAATTGAGGTCAAGGATATCCTCGGCGTATGGTTTGTCAATGACGGCAACGGTATGCATTACCTCAAAAAGAACGACAAGGGTTTTGCAAATATCCTTAAAACAGGCGATACCGAAAATGTCCTCACTCAGTTTGAGGGCGACTGGCAGACCGACTACTTGCAGTGCGGCAAATATCTTATAAACAAAAAGAGCCTTGTGATGATTGACCTGCTTACGGGTTCATCAAAGACTCTTAAAGATATCAGCATTGAAAATGCGGACGTATTTTCGGTAAATGCCGACGGAACGAAGGCTGTTTTTGCTTCATACGGTGAAATCAATGCGAACGGCACGCCCGTTCAGAGTGTTATCTACTGCACCGTTGACGGCTCGGCTGAGACCGTAACCTTTACCGAGCCCATGCTTTTCAGCGAAAGTGCAGGCTTTGTATGGCTTGATAGTTCAAGCGTAATGAGCGTTCGTGCTCTTACCGCCGACGGCAAAACCGCAGGCTCGGTAGTTTATACTTTCTGATGAGTATATAAATATGGCGGGAACAACCTCCCGCCATAAACCAAACTTATATGTTTTCTTTTCTGAAATCGATTACAAGCTCCTCGCTTACAGGGTTAAGCTGGGTATACTTCACTCCTGCGCTGTCAAACATTCTTTTTGATGCACGGACACCCACGGTTTCGGCATATTTATCCGAAAGATAATAAACCTCTTTTATGCCGCACTGAATGATTGCCTTTGCACATTCGTTGCAGGGGAAAAGCGCAACGTAAATCTTACAGCCCTCAAGGCTTGAGCCGCCGCTGTTAAGAATGGCATTAAGCTCCGCATGGCATACGTAGGGATATTTTGTGTCATATTCATCACCCGAACGGTCCCAGGGGAAATCGTCGTCACTGCAGCCCAGAGGGAAGCCGTTATAACCAACGGACATTATCTTGTTGCGGTTGTTGACTATGCAGGCACCTACCTGCGTGCTGGGGTCCTTGCTTCTGCGGGCTGAAAGAAGGGCAATACCCATAAAATATTCATCCCACGAAATGTAGTCGTTTCTTTTAGGCATATTACGGACACTCCTTTTTTAATTCTGAATGAATTTTATCACAAACGGATAAATTTTACAACATAAAATAAAAATTACCTTCGAGGTGGTCAAAATGGGTCTTTTAACTAAACTTTTCGGCGATTATTCAACAAAGGAAATAAAGCGTATCCGCCCGCTTTGCGATAAGGTGCTTAAACTTGAAGATGAATTTTCAAAGCTTACGGATGAACAGCTTCAGGCTAAAACCCCCGAATTCAAGCAGCGCCTTGCAAACGGCGAAACTCTTGACGATATTCTTCCCGAGGCATTTGCCGCCTGCCGTGAGGCATCCTGGCGTGTTATCGGTCTTAAGCACTTCCCCGTGCAGATTATCGGCGGTATCATCCTTCATCAGGGCAGAATTGCCGAAATGAGAACAGGTGAAGGTAAAACCCTTGTTGCAACCCTGCCTGCATATCTTAACGCACTTTCCGGCGAAGGCGTTCACATTGTTACCGTCAACGATTATCTTGCACGCCGTGACAGTGAGTGGATGGGCAAGGTATACCGTTTCATGGGTCTTACCGTAGGTCTTATCATTCACGAAAAAGAAAATCCCGAAAGAAAAGAAGCCTATGCCGCAGATATCACCTACGGCACAAACAACGAAATGGGCTTCGATTACCTTCGTGATAATATGGTTGTATATAAGGAACACAAGGTTCAGAGAGGTCACAGCTTTGCAATCGTTGACGAGGTTGACTCAATCCTTATCGACGAAGCAAGAACTCCCCTTATCATTTCGGGCAGAGGTGAAAAATCAACCGAGCTCTACAAAACCGCAAACCGTTTTGCAACAATGCTCAAATGCGTGAGAATCAAGGAGGTCAACTCCAAGGAAAATATTGAGGACCTTGTTGACGACAACTGCGATTACGTTGTTGATGAAAAGGCAAAGACCGCAACCCTCACCAAAAGCGGTGTTGCCAAGGCAGAATCCTTCTTCAACCTCGAAAATCTTATGGACCCCGAAAATATGACGGTGCTTCACCACATCAACCAGGCTATCAAGGCAAACGGTGTTATGCGCCGTGACGTTGATTACGTTGTCAAGGATAATCAGGTGCTTATCGTTGATGAATTTACCGGCCGTATTATGATGGGCAGACGCTACAACGAAGGTCTGCATCAGGCTATTGAAGCCAAAGAAAACGTTAACGTTGAGCACGAGAGCAAAACTCTTGCTACAATCACGTTCCAGAATTATTTCCGTCTTTACAAAAAGCTTTCGGGTATGACGGGTACCGCTATGACGGAAGAAACCGAATTCAATCAGATATACAGCCTTGACGTTATCGAAATCCCCACCAACAAGCCTATGATAAGAAATGATATGGCAGACGTTGTGTATAAAACGGAAAAGGCAAAATATGAAGCGGTTATGCAGACGGTTGAGGAGTGCCACGCAAAGGGTCAGCCCGTGCTTATCGGTACTGCTTCAATTGAAAAATCAGAGCTTCTCAGTGCACTTCTCAAAAGGAGAGGCATAAAGCACGAGGTTCTCAACGCAAAGCATCACGAAAAGGAAGCGGAAATTGTTGCTCAGGCAGGTAAGCCCTATGCGGTAACAATCGCTACCAATATGGCAGGCCGAGGCACGGACATAAAGCTGGGCGGTAACTCCGAATACCTTGCAAAATCAGAGCTTCGCAAGAAGGGCTACACAGAAGAACTTATTGCAGAGGCAACGGGCTTTGCCGAAACGGATAACGAAGAAATCCTTAACGCAAGGGCGGAATATGCCGCACTTGAAAAGAAATATGACGAGCAGATTGAGCCCGAGGCAGCAAAGGTCCGTGAAGCAGGCGGTCTGTTCATAATCGGTACGGAGCGTCACGAATCAAGACGAATTGACAATCAGCTCCGAGGCCGTGCAGGCCGTCAGGGCGACCCCGGTGCAAGCCGTTTCTTCCTTTCTCTTGACGATGACCTTATGCGTATTTTCGGCGGCGACAGACTTACAAACGTAATGAACGCCCTTAAAACTCCCGAGGATATGCCCATTGAGGCAAAGATGGTTACAAACTCCATCGAAACCGCACAGAAGAACATTGAAGGCAGAAACTTCGGTATCAGAAAGAGTGTTCTTCAGTATGACGACGTTATGAACCGTCAGAGAGAGCTTATCTATACCCAGCGTAACCAGGTGCTTGACGGCGAGGAGCTCAAGCCCGTTATAATGAAAATGATAACCGACTGCATCAACGATGCCGTTGACTTCTTCTGCTCCGACAGTATTTCAAAGAAGGATTGGAATATCGAAGGTCTTAAAAGCAAATTCAAGGGCTGGCTCACATCGGATGATGATTTCACAGACAGCTTTGATAAAGAAGATGCACGTGAGCTTCTTCTTGAAAGAGCAGAAAAAAGATATACAGAGCGTGAGGAGCTTTTCGGTCTCGGAGAAAACGGCGAGCCCATTATGCGTGAGCTTGAAAAAATGGTTCTCCTTCGCACCGTTGACAGATACTGGATGGATCATATTGATGCAATGGATCAGCTTCGCAGAGGTATCGGTCTGAGAGCATACGGTCAGACTGACCCCGTTGTTGCTTACAGAAATATAGGTTCCGAAATGTTTGACGGAATGATTGAATCTATCCGTGAGGATACCGCAAGACAGATTCTGACAATCATTATCAGAAATCAGGAAGAAACAAAGCGCGAGCAGACTGCAAAAATCACCGCAACGGGCGGCGGCTCATCTGACGGCACAGACAAAAAGCAGCCCGTAAGAAAAAAAGAAAAGGCTGGTCCTAATGACCCCTGTCCCTGCGGAAGCGGTAAAAAATACAAAAAGTGCTGCGGCGGTACAAGACAGTAAGGTAACATTATGTCAAATAAATCAAACTTAAAAACAAACCCCGATGCCTGCCCCCTTGCCAAAAAATGCGGCGGCTGTCAGCTTCAGAATATGACCTATGAGCGTCAGCTTAAATGGAAGCAGGCACGGTGCGAAATACTGCTGAAAAAATTCGGCAAGGTGGAAAAAATAATCGGTATGGAAAATCCCTACCATTACCGCAATAAAGTTCAGGCGGCTTTCGGCAGAACAAAAAGCGGCAAAATCATATCGGGCGTATATCAATCGGGCAGTCACAGAATCGTTTCGGTTGACAGCTGTATGACAGAGGATGAGATTGCCGATAAAATAATTGTGGATATCCGCAATATGGTTCCGAAATTCAAAATATGGACCTATGATGAAGACAGGGGTACGGGTTTTCTCCGCCACGTGCTTGTAAAAAGAGGGTTTTCAAGCGGTCAGGTAATGGTTGTAATCGTGGGCGCAAGCGGATATTTCCCTATGAAGAAAAAATTCACCACCGCACTGCTTGAAATGCACCCGGAAATCACAACCGTAGTGCTGAATATCAACCCCAAGGATACAAACCTTGTTCTGGGCGATAAGGAAGAAATTCTCTACGGTAACGGATACATAGAGGATACCCTCTGCGGCTGTGTGTTCAGAATTTCACCCAAATCCTTTTATCAGATTAATCCTGTACAGACGGAAAAGCTTTACAGCAAGGCAATGGAGCTTGCAAAGCTTGATAAAGATACCAAAGTGCTTGACGCATACTGCGGTATAGGTACAATCGGTCTTGTTGCGGCAAAAACCGCAGGCAACGTTATCGGTGTTGAGCTTAACCCCGATGCGGTGAAGGATGCAATCTCCAACGCAAAGCGCAACGACTCAAAAAATGCACGGTTTTACTGTGCGGATGCAGGCGACTTCATGCAGGAGCTTGCGGAAAACGGCGAAAGATTCGATGTTGTTTTTATGGACCCTCCCCGCTCGGGAAGCAGCAAAAAATTTATTGAATCCCTTGCCGTTGCTTCGCCTGAAAAGGTTGTCTATATCTCCTGCAACCCCGAAACCCTCGCAAGGGATTTGCAGATGATAACAAAAAAAGGATATAAGGTCCGCAAAATCTGCCCCGTAGATATGTTTCCTCATACAAACCATACAGAATGTGCGGTTTTACTCACGAAATAAAAGCAAAGAAAAAGAGCTATCCTTGCGGATAGCTCTTTATGTTTTGTGAGAGTTAAATTGTGTTGCTGTAAATACCACTATATATGCCCCAAAATCAAACTTCCGTTATTTCATAGAACACTACCCCGTTGGGTTGGAGGGTAATATCAAGATTGATTGTGCCGTTTTCAACGGTTACCGTTTCCTCAACGGGCACAAGCTTTGAGCATTCATAATATTTGGGCTTAAGCTGTGTGAAATAAAGCTCTCTGGCTTCGGGGTCCGCAAGGGTTGTGGGGTTATCAACTTCGGGGTCATCGGGCGACCAGGCAAAGCAATCGTCGCCGATGCCGTAAGTAACCCTGTCAGCCTGCCATTCGTCAAACCAATTACAGTCATCATCAATAACGTATGCGGTAATCTTCACGGTTTTCCCCTCAAACTGCGGTGCGTTTACGGTAAAATCAATGTCGGCTGGTGCGGAATAATCAACCTTATTCTTAAAATTGTATGCCATAATGTGCAGGGTTTTTGTTTCTTCATTATAGGCCGAAACCGCTTCAACCTCTGCCTTGGGCACCCAGCCTCTGCCCGTTTTTTCTGTTTTTGCAAGCCTTGCGCCTTCAAATCTTGCCGCATTGCTTGCAACGTAGTAGCTGACGGTAGGATTGCCCTCAAAAAATCCGTTTGAAAGGTATGCCCAGGACGAAAAATAGTTGATGTCGTTCACAAACATTGTGCGGTACATTCTTGCGTCATATGCCGCCTGATAGGTGTAGCCGCAGGTACGGGTAAGAAGCTGATTATCGTCCTTTCCGCTTGTGTTGCCGCAAAGAATCCTGCCCTCGTCAATGCCGTATATAAGGTCATCCAGACCGTATTCTTCAGCGGTTGAGCGAAGAAAATCTATCGTTTCTGCAAGAGTTTTACCGTCAGTGAAATCACCGGGAGTTGAATCATAGAACGAGGCGGAAAGATAGCAGATTCTTGTGCCTTTTTCACCTGTTTTGTAGTTTGTTCCCTCTGCACAGTGGCGGATGAAATATGCCTCATCCCACAAGCCCTCTGTAACAGTCATTGAATGTGCACCAACAAAAACATCACCGATAACGTCAACAAGTGCGGCTACGGTGTAGTCATAAAGCTTGCAGAATTCTTCGGCAGAATCTTCGGGGTCGCCGCTGTTTGCCATAAACCAGGATGCGTTTTCATATTCGGTCATAACGCCGAAACGCCAGGTCAGAACCTCCTCCCTGCCGAATTCGTCAACAAGCGCCTGACAGATGGCGGCAATATAATTGTAATAAACATTGTAGTCATCGGGAGGGTAAATATTGGTGCTGAATTCCGCATCGGTATTTGATTTTGCGGAATATTTGAGAGGTACGCTGCCGAGCTTGAGCATAGGCTTTGCACCAAGCTCAAGAACACCTCTGCAGTTATCGATAAGCACGGTAAAATCGTAGTCGTCAAGCACGGTTCTGTCCATAGGGTCAACGAACAAATCCCTGTCTGCATTGCCGCCGGTGCACTGCATAAACTGAACGTAATTGACGAAATCAAAAACGTTATATTCCTCGTTAATCTGTTGATTTACAAAGGGATTGCCGTCGATTGACCAGACGTTGATATTGCTTGCAGGGTTTGAAAGAACACTTCCCTGCTGAAATGCATCAACGGTGAATTCGTAGTTATTCACAAGGTCGGTTATGTTGGCTGAAAGCGTGCCGAAAAAACCGATTATTGCCGCAAGAAGTGCGGAAAAGAATTGTTTCATATAAGATTCTCCTATTAAAAAATCCGCCTTGCGACGGATTTTTTCTTATCTCTGAACTTCGCCTGTAATGGCATTGATTACATTATAATAAACCGCTATGTGAGAATTGGAAATGTATTTATCCAGATGCATTGAACCGAAGAACCAGCGTCTGAAAACGCAAACCTCCGAAAGTTCCTCAAGGTAGGTGTTAAGACCTGTTACGCTGGCGGTTTCACTGTCCTTAAGCTTCAGAAAGCCTTTGATTTTCACAGGCGGCTCGTGGGTGATAATATAATCCACCCTGCAATTCTGCTTCTCAATATTTGCCGCACCCTCGAGAAGCTCCTCTCGGCTGGGAAATTCATATTTTGACCAGGCTTTTTCTTCAAATCTGATATCTATATCGGGGCTTTCGCCGCCGCCCATTGTAAAGAAGGTCATATTATCAATCCTGAAAATCTGGCCTCTCATCAGATGATAAAGATTGCCGCAGATGTTGTGAACCTTGCCGCCGTTCCATTCGGTGACGGGGTAAGCGTTGAGAAGCTCAAAATTTTCGTGGGTTCCGTCAATAAAGCAGACGTTAAATTTTTTATTGCCCAGCTTTTTCAGTATTTTCTGCTCGATTTTGCTGTTATCCCACACAAAGCCGAAATCTCCGCAGACAATAAGTGTATCGCCCTTTTTAAGCTGTTTTATCGCAGGTGAATCAAAGCGTGAAAAATCGCCGTGCATATCGCCCGTTACGTATACCATAAAGCAAACGCTCCCGAAGTTTAGTTATTTGTTTTAATATACCTCAACCCACAGAAAAAATCAAGGCTGATACGTGTAAAAATAAAATTCATACGCAAAAGTATTTATTTATTCATTATTATGTGCTATAATTGGCTTTGTCTGTGACAAAATAATTTATTTACGGTGTTGTGATATGAAAAAAATATTAAGTATACTTATGATAATCGCGGTTTTGGCAAGCAGTTTTTCTTTTATCGGTGCAAATGCCGCATACGACGAGGAAATGGAATCACTGGGTCTTTATTCGGACTGCCTGCTTCTTGTAAGCTCCGATAACGGCGAAGTGATTTTCAAGAAAAACGCCGGCAAGCAGACTCCCCCTGCAAGCCTCACAAAGGTTATAACCGCTATTGTAGTGCTTGAAAACTGCTCCGACCTCAACGCAACTGTTACCGTTTCGGAATCCTGCATAAGAGAGCTTGACGGTACAGGCAGCTCGCTGGGCGGTCTTAAGGCAGGCGAGGTTGTGACCGTATATAATCTGCTTGCAAGCCTTCTCATTCAGAGTGCCAACGAAGCCGCAACCGTACTTGCAGATTACATAAGCGGCGGTGACAGAGCAAAATTCATCGGTATGATGAATGAGGTTGCATCCCGTCTGGGATGTGTCAACAGCCATTTCGTCAATCCTCACGGTCTTCACGACGAAGACCAATACGTAACCGCAGAGGATATGGCAAAATTTATTCTTCACGCAATGGAATTCCCTGCATTTGCTGAAATTGCAGGCAAAACTTCATACAGACTTCCTGCCACAAATTTGCAGGACGAACGCAATATCCTTAACACGAATTACCTTATGAACAGTGCGTACAAGGATTATTACTGCAAGTACGTAAAGGCAGGCAAAACGGGCTCAACCTCCGATGCAGGCAGATGTGTTGTTTCTGTTGCCTCAAAAGACGGCTATAACTATGTGTGCGTTGCCCTCAACTCTGTTTTTGAGGACGTTGACGGTGACGGCGTTAATGAAAACGGTGCTTTCCTTGATGCAAAAGAAGTTTTCGAATGGGCGTTCAAAAATATTGAGCTTGTTGCAATTTCCGATACTACTCAAATCGTTGGTCAGGTACCTGTAAAATACGCAAAAACAACGGATTTCGTAACCCTTTCACCCGGCGAAACTGTTTACAGCCTTGTGCCTGCCGGTACGGATTCAGGCAGCCTGCTTGTTGAACCCATTGAAGGCACGGTACCCGAATTTGTAAAGGCACCCGTAAAAAAGGGTGAAGTTATTTGCCGTGCAAAGGTGCTTTATGCGGGAAATGTAATAAAAGAAATTGACCTTGTGGCAAGTATGGATGTGAAAAGAGGCTTTTTCGCAACTATCGGTACTGTTGCAAAGGCAATTTTCTCAAGCTGGATATTCAGAATTGCGGCAATAATTATTATCGTTGCGCTGATAATTCTGATATTTATGAAACGTAAAAGAGATAAGGTATCTTCCCGTTCAAATGGTAAAAAATACAAGGTTCTCAGCTACAACGACTTTATGAAAATGAGGTAAAAACATGGAAATCACAAAGGGATTCGGCTGCAAAAACGATGAAAAAGAGCTTATTGCGGCACTTAACGATATATTCTTTTCTGAGGAACCCCAAAACAATTTTATGGACCTTCTTCCCAAGCTTTACAAGGATAAATTCAACTGCGGCGAAAGAAATATGATTCTCAAGGAAGACGGTGTCATTAAAGCCGCCGTAGGCTGTTTTCCCCTCAATGCGGTTGCGGCAGGCAGAAAAATGAGAATTATGGGCATCGGCAACGTGGGTGTTGCAAAGGATTGCCGCCGCAAGGGCTATATGATTGAACTGATGAACGACGTTGTTGCATGGATGATTGCCGAAGGCTATGATTACTCCCTTCTTGGCGGTCAGAGGCAGAGATACGAATATTTCGGCTACACTCCCGCAGGCAGTGCACTCCGCTTTGAAATAAACATAGGCAACATCAGCCGTCTGAGAAACGGCAATGCCGAAACAACCTTTACCGCAAGGGAAATCACGGAAAAAGATACCGAGCTTTTCGCAAAAATCAACGAACTCAACGAGGCTCAGCCCTACTATATTGTCCGTAACGGAGAGGATATGCTTGATATCCTCAGAAGCTGGCGCAGCACTCCTTACGCGGTTTATGCCGGCGACATTTTCAAAGGATATTTCACCACAAATGTCAAAGGCAATCTTTCAGAAATCAAGGTAATCAACACAGATGATCTGATTGATTTCTTCATCTGTGCAATGAAAACAATGGAATGCGAAAGCCTCGGATTTACCGTGCCCGTATATGACACCGCCCTGTGCTCATATATGCAGAAAATCTGCTGCGGAATGTCGGTATGCCACGTTGAGCAGATAAATATTCTCAATTATGCAAATTTCATTGAAGGCTTCCTTGCAATAAAAGCACAGAGAATGAATCTTTGCAGCGGCACACTGAATATACTTATTCACGGCTACAAAAAGGATGAAAAGCTTGCAATAACCGTTGACGGCAGAAACGTTACCGTTGCCGAAACGGATGCAGACCCGGATTTTGAGCTTGACCACCTTGAAGCAACCGCTTTCTTTGCAGGTCAGTATTCGGAAAAGCGTCTTTCCGCACCCTCGTTTGCACAGAATTGGTTCCCCGTTGATTTCTACGCAGGTCAGCAGGATAATGTTTAATGCGTAACTATCAATCTAAAAGTGTCTAATTTTGCAATACTCTATTGACTTTATAAAAAAATAAATATATATTATACTTGTATATTTTTTCAAGGAGGGTAATCCCAATGAAAGTATTTATGATTGGCGGCACAGGTCTTCTCGGCTCGGAAGCTGCAAGAATTTTCATCGAAAGAGGCCATCAGGTAAAGAGCGTTGCTCTTCCTCCTCTTCCCGAAGGCGCTCCCATTCCCGAAGAAATGGAGCTTGAATTCTGCAACATCTATGCAAAGACAGACGATGAAATCAAGGCTATGATGGCAGGCTATGACTGCTTTGTTTTCGCAGCAGGTATCGACGAAAGAGTTGAGTTCCCCGCACCCGTTTACGATGCATACTACAAATACAACATTCAGCCTCTCGAAAGAATTCTTCCTCTCTGTAAAGAAGTAGGTATGAAGAGCGCTGTTATTCTCGGTTCATACTTTGCATACCTTGCAAAGCAGCGTCCCGATATGAAGCTCACAGAGAAGCATCCCTACATCAGAAGCCGTATTGCTCAGGAAGAAGTTGCTTTCTCATTTGCTGATGACAACTTTGATGTTTCTGTTCTTGAACTTCCTTATATCTTCGGCACACAGCCCGGCAGAAAGCCCGTTTGGGTTATCCTCATTGAGCAGATCAAGATGATGGATAAGCTTCCTCTTACAATGTACCCCGGCGGCGGCACAGCAATGCTTACAGTACGTCAGGTTGGTGAGGTTATTGTCGGTGCAGCCGAAAAATCAAAGGGTGCAAAGGCTTGGCCCATCTCAATGTATAACCAGACCTGGAAAGAATTCCTTAAAATCGTTTACGCTGCAAGAGGTATGGGCGAAAACAGAAAAATTCTCAGCGTTGCTCCCTGGATGATGCGTATGGGTCTCGGTAAAGTTAAGAAAGAATACGCTGCAAAGGGTATCGAAAGCGGTATTGACGTTGACGGACTTGCAGATATTATGGATATCAACCTTTTCATCGACAGAAAGTATGCTGTTGAACTTGGCGCAACAGAGGATGATATCAAGGCAGCTATCACAGATTCAATCAAGGTAAGCCAGGCATCATATGACGGCACTGTTAAGCTCCTTGAAATGAAGGGTGAATAATTTTTCAAAGCACAGGGGCTGTTGATACAGCCCCTTTTTACAGTATGAGGTGATAATATGGCACAGCTTAAAATGTACTGGCTCAAAGGCACTCCCGTTAAGGAGTACGAGCTTCCCGAAGGATACTCCATTGTTAACTATAAAGATGAAAGCGATAAAGCCGCATGGGTTGAATGCTGTAAAAACGGTCTTGTTGCAGACGACGAAAAACCCGAATTCTTTGATGAATGTGTCGGCGGACGTGATGACGTTGTGTATGAAACCGACGTTTTCTTCCTCGATTACAACGGTGAACACATCGGCACCGTAACCGCTATTGACCACCCCGAAGGCAACCACGGTGAGGTACATATGGTGGGCATCAAAACCGAATTCAGAGGCAAGGGTCTGGGCAAATATCTTAACAGCGTTGCAGTTAAAAAGCTCAGTGAAGACGGCGTTGATTATATTGAACTTACCACAGACGAATGGCGCAAGGGCGCGGTTAAAAGCTACCTTTCCGCAGGCTTCATCCCCGTTGAATACGATGAGGATATGAAAGCCCGTTGGGAGTGGATGCTTTGCGAGCTGGGCGTTGACAGCGTTGATATGGTTTATGAGGATTGCAGCTTCTGCAGACGAGTTGAAGCGGCACCCGTTATAAAGGTCGGTGTTGTAGGCGTCGGCAGAGGCAGAACGATGATTAACCACTGCGATAACGTCAGAGGAGCAAAAACTGTTGCTATCTGCGATAACTACGATATTCTTCTTGACAAAGCAAAGAAGGACTACGCTGACAGAGATATCACCTTCTATGACAATTACGAGGATTTCCTTAATCACGATATGGACGTCGTCGTTCTTGCAAACTATGCAACGGAGCACGCACCCTTTGCCGTCAAGGCTCTCGAAAAGGGCTTCCACGTGCTCAGCGAGGTGCTTCCCGTTCAGACAATGAAGGAAGCGGTTGAGCTTATCGAAGCGGTTGAAAGAACAGGCAAAAAATATTTCTATGCAGAAAACTACTGCTATATGGGTGCACCCAAGAAGATGAGAGAGCTTTACAGAGAAGGTGCTCTCGGTGAATTCGAATACGGCGAAGGCGAATATATGCACAACTGCGAAAGCATCTGGCATATGATTACCTTTGGTGAGCCCGAGCATTGGCGCAACACAATGCACGCCTGCTACTACTGCACACACTCAATCGGCCCTCTTGTTCACATTACAGGTCTTAAACCCGTGAAGGTAACCGGCTTCGAGCTTCCCTTCAACGCAAGAATGGCACGAATGGGCGCAAAGGCAGGCCCCGTGGGCATTGAAATGATTACCCTTGAAAACGGTGCGGTGCTCAAGAGCATCCACGGCGTAGGCCCTTCAAGGAACTCAGTATGGTACAGCATTTACGGTTCAAAGGGCAGAATGGAATGTGCCCGTGAAGATGCTTGCGAAAGCGATCACGTAAATAAGCTATACATAAACCTTGACAAGTTTGAAGGTGAAAACGCAAACGAACCCGAAGAAGCATCAACAAAAGACTGCTTCTCACGCCTTGCCGCACCCTCAGGTCACGGCGGCTCAGACTGGTACGTAATGCACAATGTTGTTGAAACCGTAAGAGGCAGAACCAATATGGACGTTATTGACGTATACGAGGCTATGGATATGTTCCTGCCCGGTATGTTTGCTTACCGTTCAGTGCTTCAGGGCGGTATTCCTCTTGATATTCCCGATCTCCGCAACCCCGAAGAAAGAGAAAAATGGAGAAACGATACGGAATGTACCGTTGCAAAAACCGCAGGCGATATGCTTGTTCCCGGTTACTCAAAGGGTAATCCCGATATTCCGGCAGAGGTCTATGCAGGCATCAAAGAAAAATTTGAGGCTGAGTGGGCAAAAAAGATGAAGGAATACGATTCATAAACTTCCGAGAAAGGACTGTTTTTATGGAAAACAAAAAGTACGTAAGCAAAAAAGAGCTGTGGATGTTTGCACTCGGTGCAGGCGGACAGGGTATGATTTACGCTATGATGTCCAGCTACATCAGCGACTACTACGTAAACGTGCTTCAGCTTCCCCTTATGTTCGTTCTTATTCTTATGCTTGGTGCAAGAGTCTGGGATGCAATAAACGACCCTATGATGGGTATGATTGTTGACAGAAGGTCAATGAAAAACGGCAGAATGAAGCCTTATATCATTATGGCAACTCCCATTATTGCCGTACTCACACTCCTTATGTATCTCAGCCCCGATATGAATACAAACTCGCTTATGGTATTCTCTGCGGTGGTTTATATTCTCTGGGGTATGGCTTACACAATGGCAGACGTTCCCTTCTGGACTCTCCCCAACGTGCTTACCCCCAACTCAAAAGAGCGAAGCGATGTTATCTCTTTCACAAAGATTATCAACAGCATCGGTTCTGCACTGCCTGAGGTTCTTTTCCTTGCAATTCCTCTTATTCTCAATGCAATTTATGCCGCAAACGGCAACGAACCCAATCCCCTTGACTTCGAGAAAAGAAAATACTTCCTCATCGCACTCTTTGCCGTTATTATCGGCGGAATTATGTATGTAAACTGCTACTTCCACATTAAGGAAAGAGTTGTTCTTCCCGATAAAAAGAAGACTCCCGGTCAGCCCGGAAGCCTTTCAAGAATATTCCACTGCAAGCCCCTTATGCTTGTTGTTATGATGGGTATTCTTTCAAGCGGCAGATATCTTGTTCAGGCAGCGGCAATCCACGTTGCCCGTTACTCCTTCTACATCGGACCCGACAACCCTTCGCAGGCAGATATCCTTAACAGCATCAGCCTTGTAAAGACGATTTTCCAGGTCTGCACAATCGTAGGTATGTTCGGCACAACTCTCATTATGCCTATGCTTATGAAGAAGTTTGACTACAAGAAAATCGTTATCACAACCTGCCTTGCAGGCTTTGTCGCCAGCGTTGTAACAACGGTATTCGGCTACGTAACGGGACTTTCAAGCATCTACGTGCTTGCTCCCTTCATCATTGTTCAGTCAATTCCTCTGGGCGTTATCAACGTTATTTCTTACGCAATGATTTGCGACAGCCTTGATTATATGGAGCTTACCACGGGTCACAGAGAAAACGGTCTGGGCTCGGCTTGTCAGGGCTTTATAAACAAAATCGGCAATGCATTCTCAACCTGCGGCATCATCGTTCTTTATATGGCAATCGATATGGATCCTGCCGCTATGCTTTCAAAGGAAGCAATTATGGTTGCAACAGACGTTGCCTTCAATCAGAGATTTGCAATGTTTACCCTTGTATCTCTCCTTCCCGGTTTAAGTATGCTTCTTTGCTCAATTCCCATGTTCTTCTACAAAATTGCAGGCAAGGAAAAAGAAAAAATGCTTTCAGCCCTTGCCGAAAAGCGTGCAAATGAGGGCTTTGAGGTTGAAGAATAATTTTTAAGAAAAAGGTGACCCCATTTGTCCAATAAAAAAGATTTAAGAAATATTGCCATCATCGCTCACGTTGACCACGGCAAAACCACACTTGTTGACGAAATGCTCAAGCAAAGCGGCACCTTCCGCGATAACGAGCAGGTTGCTGACAGAGTTATGGACTCCAACGACCTTGAGCGTGAAAGAGGCATTACAATTCTTTCAAAAAACACCTCCGTTCACTATAAGAGCACCAAAATCAACGTTGTTGATACTCCCGGCCACGCCGATTTCGGCGGCGAGGTTGAGCGTATTCTTATGATGGTTGACGGCGTGCTTCTGCTTGTAGATGCATTTGAAGGCTGTATGCCCCAGACAAGATTCGTTCTCAAAAAGGCTCTGAACCTTAAAAAGAAGGTGCTTGTTGTTATCAACAAAATTGACCGTCCCAATGCTCGTCCTTACGAGGTTGTGGATGAGGTTCTTGATTTGTTCATTGACCTTGGCGCAGACGAGGACCAGCTTGAATTCCCCGTTATCTATGCCAGCGCAAGAGACGGCTACGCAAGTGCTGACCCCAACAACAGAGGCGGCGATATGCAGCCCCTGTTTGAGGCTATTCTTGAAAATATCAACCCTCCCGAAGGCAACCCCGAAGAACCCTTGCAGGTGCTTTTCTCAAGCCTTGACTACGATGATTACGTGGGCAGAATAGGTGTAGGCAGGGTTGAAAGAGGCAGAATAAAGAAAAATCAGCAGATTACACTTTGCAAAACCGACGGCACTACGCAGAACGTTAAGGTTTCAAGGCTTTATCAGTTTGAGGGTCTTGCCCGTGTTGAATGTGAAGAAGCCGAGGCAGGCGATATTATCTGCGTTTCGGGTATTGAGGATATAAATATCGGCGAAACCGCCTGCACGCCCGAATGTGTGGAGGCTCTGCCCTTTATCAAAATCGACGAGCCCACAATTTCAATGAACTTCATCGTCAACGACAGCCCCTTTGCAGGCAAGGAAGGCAAGTTTGTTACAACCAGAAACATCCGTGACAGACTTTTCAAAGAGGTTGAAACCAACGTAAGCATGAGAGTTGAAGAAACGGAATCAACCGATACCTTCAAGGTTTCGGGCAGAGGCGAGCTTCACCTTTCAATTCTTATTGAAACAATGCGCCGTCAGGGCTATGAATTCCAGGTTTCCAGACCCAAGGTTATTTTCAAGGAAATCGACGGTCAGCTTATGGAGCCTATGGAGCTTCTTATTGTTGAAGTGCCCGAGCAGTATGTGGGTGCAGTTATAGAAAAGCTTGGCTCACGCAAGGGCGAGCTTGAAAATATGGGTGCCCGTGAAGGCGGCTCAACCCACCTTGAATTCAAAATCCCCTCAAGAGGTCTTATCGGCTACCGTGCGGAATTTCTGACAGATACCAACGGTAACGGCATTATGAATCAGCTTTTCGACGGCTATGCACCCTACAAGGGTGATATCCAGACCCGTGAAAGAGGTTCAATCGTTGTTCACGAAACAGGTGTCAGCACCGCTTACGGTCTGTTCAACACTCAGGACAGAGGCAGACTCTTCATTCCCGCAGGCGTTGACGTTTACGAAGGTATGATTGTAGGCGAATGTGCAAAGAATGAAGATATAGTATGCAACGTATGCAAAACAAAACATCTTACCAATACCCGTGCATCAGGCTCCGACGACGCTCTCAGACTTGTTCCTCACAGCGTGCTCAGCCTCGAGCAGTGCATGGAATTTATAAAGGATGATGAACTGCTGGAGGTAACTCCCGTTTCGCTCAGACTCCGCAAGCGAATCCTTTCAAAGGAATTGCGTATGAAGCAGCAGTTCAAGAAGAAATAAAATGTGTGAAAGAAAAACAGCCGTCACGCTGGGCAGCTTTGACGGCTTACACAAGGGACATATGACGGTTATTGCCTGTGCTTTTGAAATGCAGAAAAAGCACGGGCTTTCTCCTCTTGTTCTTCTTTTCGATAAACACCCTATGCTTGCGCTTTCGGGCAAGGCGCCCGATACGGTGCTTCAGCCGTCACTCCGGGACGGAATAATTGCAGAAACCGGCGCAGAGAAAAGAATCGTACCATTTGACCTTGTCAAGGATATGACCTGCCGCGAGTTTTTTGAAAAGATACTTATTGAAAAACTTAACGCGGGAGGTGTATGCTGCGGCTGGAATTACCGCTTCGGCAAAAACAACGAGGGCGGAATTGATGAACTGCGTGCGCTTTGCGACGAATTTGATGTAAGACTTGAAGTAAGCAAGCCTGTTGATTATCAAGGCAGTCCCGTCAGCTCAACCCGAATCCGCCAAGCGGTTGAAAACGGCGATATTCCCCTTGCAAATGCTTTGCTTGGCAGAGAATTCCGCTATAAGCAAACCGTTGTTGACGGTCAACACAGAGGCAGGCTTATCGGTTCCCCCACCATAAACCAACGCTTTGACAGCGGCTTTGTCAAGCCGAAAAAGGGCGTATACGCATCCGTCACCATAGTTGACGGCAAGGAGTATCCTTCAGTTACGAATATCGGTCTGCGCCCCTCTTTTGAGAATGAGGACTTCCGCAGTGAAACCTGTATTTTAGGCTTCAGCGGCAACCTTTACGGCCTTGAAATCGAAGTCAGGCTGCTTGATTATCTTCGCGACGAAGTGAAATTCGAATCTTTGGATAAGCTTTCGGCACAAATCTGCAGGGATGCGGAAAAATCCGAAGAAATATTTAAAAACCGAGGTGAAGCGGCAAATGTATGAGAATTGGGAACAGCTTAAGGCTGATTGTATGCAGTGCAGAAAATGCAGTCTTTGTGAAACAAGAACAAACCTTGTTTTCGGCGTAGGCAACGAAAAAGCCGAGGTAATGTTTATCGGTGAAGGTCCCGGCGAAAACGAGGATTTGCAGGGCGAACCCTTTGTAGGCAGAGGAGGCAAGCTTCTTGATAAATACCTTGAAGCTATCGACCTTGACCGCAAAAAGAATATCTATATTGCGAATATGGTCAAGTGCCGCCCTCCTAAAAACAGAGACCCTCTCCCCCAGGAACAGGATTGCTGTATTGAATGGCTAAGAGAGCAAACAAGGCTTATCCGCCCCAAAATCATTGTTTGTCTGGGCAGAATTTCGGCGCAGAGACTTATTTCAAAGGATTTCAAGGTTACTCAGCAGCACGGACAGTTCATTGAAAAAGGCGGTATTCTTTTTATGGGTACGTTCCACCCTGCCGCACTTCTCCGTAACCCCAACCAAAAGCCCGATGCTCTTGAGGATTTTCTCGCATTGCAGAGGAAAATAAGAGAAATCTGTGACCATACATATTAATTGTAAATTGAAAACGGCTTGCAAAGGTGTGATTACCGATGCAAGCCGTTTTTGCTTAGAACTAAATATGCCTTTCAAAATCATATGGAGTTCAAATGCAGTCACTCTAAAAAGGACAATGCCGAACGTGTGCAGCGTTCGGCATTGTTGGGGAAAGAGAAAATAAAAATGAAAAAAGAAGTTGTCAATCTGAATGACGGACACATTTCCGTTTGATTGTATAATATTGCATTAATACTCCCTTTTTGTTGTGGATTTGTGAACAAACTGTAAACAAATAGACAAAAATCCACTTTTTTATTTACTATTCTCTCTTTTTCATTCAGTTTTGTTCAAGAAATGCTTTGAAACCTTTGTAAGCCATATAAACATCAAGCTTTGAAACAACCTCAAAGGGTGCGTGCATTGAAAGCACGGGCACGCCTACGTCAACAACCTCAACACCAAGGTTTGCAACATATTTTGCAACGGTGCCGCCGCCGCCCTCGTCAACCTTGCCAAGCTCACCGGTCTGCCAGGCAACCTTGCCGTTATCAAACAGTGTTCTGATTTTTGACATAAACTCTGCGTGTGCATCGTTCGTGCTGCTCTTGCCTCTTGAACCCGTATACTTTGTAACAACAATACCTTTGTTGATGAATGCGGCATTCAGCTTATCGTGAACAGAAGGATACGTGGGGTCAAGACCTGCATTAACGTCGGCTGAAAGGCACTCTGAAGCACGGAGCACATCTCTGCCGCAAAGACCCTGAGTTTTTGCGATATCTGCAATAAAATGCTTGAGATATGCGGAATTAAGACCCGTATTGCCGTCTGAGCCGGTTTCTTCCTTATCGGTGATAACGGTTACGCTTGTATACTTAGGAGTCTTAACCTCAAATTCAGCCATAACCGAGGGATAAGCGCACACTCTGTCATCGTGGCCGTATGAACCGATCATACTGCGGTCAAAGCCGATATCCGCCGCCTTGAATGCAGGCACCATTTCAAGCTCTGCAGAAAGAAAATCAGCCTCAACGATACCGTATTTATCATTGAGAAACTTCATAACGTTAAGCTTCACCATTTCACTGCCCTTATCCTTGCCGAAGGGTCTGCTGCCAACAAGAATATTGAGATTTTCGCCTGCGATTGCTTCATCAAGAGTTCTGCCCGCCTGCTTTTTATCAAGATGGGGAAGAAGGTCTGTCACAACAAACTGAGGGTCGCCCTCATCCTCGCCCAGACGCACCGTCACACAGCTTCCGTCTTTACGGTAAATAACTCCGTGAAGCGAAAGAGGAATTGCTGTCCACTGATATTTTTTGATTCCGCCGTAGTAGTGGGTTTTGAAAAGAGCAAGCTCCGAATCCTCATAGAGGGGATTGGGTTTAAGGTCAAGACGGGGAGAATCGATATGGGAAGCAACGATTTTTGCACCCTTTGCAAGGCTTTCGGTGCCGAAGGTGCAAAGTATAAGCGCCTTTGAACGGTTAAGATAATATACCTTATCGCCTGCTTTATAGGTTGCATCGGAATTAAATTCGGTGTAGCCCTCTTTTTTTGCAAGGTCAAGCACGTAAGCCGCCGCCTCACGCTCCGTTTTGCTTAAATCGAGGAACTTTTTATAGCCTTCGCAAAAATTATCTGCCTTTGCGATTTCTTCATCATCGCAGAAATACGATGTGTGGTCGGGAGTGTAGAAAAGCTCCTCCTTCAGAATTTCTGCCTGTGTTTTTTCTGACATTTTTATCATCCTTCCTGTATAAAATCAATCTGACATTTCAAATCTTCGCCGTTATTATTTATGATTATATCCGACTTGGATTTATAATATTCTTCGTCGGGCTGTGCATTCATACGCAGACGGGCATCCGCTTCGGAAATACCGTCACGCTTCATAATTCTTTCAAGGCGGACTTTTTCATCCGCAACAACGCACACCGTTTTATCGCAAACCGCAGTAAGGGGGCTTTCAAAAAGAAGCGCCGCATCAATAATTGCCGCCTTTGCGCCCTCCGCTTCGGCCTTATGTATTTCTTCAACCGCAAGCCGTGTTATTTCGGGATGTGTGATGAGATTAAGTGACTTTGTGCCCTCGGGTGTGGCAAAGGCACGCCTTGCAAGCTCACGTCTGTCAAGCACACCGCCGCTGATAATATCATCTCCGAAATTCTCACAAAGCCTTGCAACAACTTCGGGGCTTTCAACCGCCTTGCGGGCAAGCAAATCCGTATCAACTATGTGACATCCCTTATCCTTCAGAACAGTGCAGACCGTTGATTTGCCTGCACCCGTCTGACCCGTAAGACCTATAACGGGGATGGTGAAATCAAGGTCAATAACCCTGAAAGCGGCCGAGCGAAGAAGCCTGTTATAAACCGCAAGCCCCACTCCGCTTGAAACGGGGCAACGGACAAACGCAGTGCTGCAGCCCGTTTTATCAACCTCTCTCAAGGCATCAAATATGCTGTGTGCCTGGGACTGCGCATCATTTTCACTGCCGTATTCAATGTAATTCTCGAAATATTTTCCTTCACCCTCAAAGCATACCGCACAGACGGTTTCTTTTTGTGCAAGAACGAATCTTCTGAAGCTTTCAAAATCGCCTTTTATTATTGTAACCTGTGCCGCAGGAGCATAGTGCTTATACTTCATGCCGGGTGATTCTGCTTTTTCACCCTCCTTCAGCTTTTCAAAAACCGCAGGCGAAATCTGAATTTCACCCAGCACGGCTTCAAGCTGGGCAGGAGTTATTCCGCCCGGTCTTAAAAGCGTTGGAGGCTCGGTTGCAAGAGTAACGACCGTTGATTCAACACCTACGGAGCACTCACCGCCGTCAACAACCGCATCTATTTTTCCGTCAAGGTCCTGAATAACATGGCATGCCTTTGTGGGGCTTGGCTTGCCCGATGCGTTTGCACTGGGTGCCGCAAGAGGTACACCGGAAATTTCAATAATTCTTCTTGCGGTTTCGTGGGAAGGCATACGGATTGCAACCGTGTCCAGCCCTGCACTTACTTCGTCGGGAATAAGTGAGGATTTTTTCATTATAACCGTCAGCGGCCCGGGCCAATATTTCTCTGCAAGGGTATAAAGGCGGGGGTCAACCTTATCAACAAGAGGCGGAATTTCGTCAAGAGAGGCAACGTGGACAATCAGCGGATTATCCTGGGGTCTGCCCTTTGCAATAAATATTTCCGCAACTGCTTTCCCGTCAAGCGCATTGGCGGCAAGGCCGTAAACCGTTTCGGTGGGTATGGCAACAAGACCGCCTTTTTTCAGAATATCCGCGGCAGTCTGTATAGCATTTTCTTCTTTTTCGTTAAGGTAAAGTGTTTTCATATTCTTACTCATTTTTTAATTTTTCCGCTGTATCGGCGGTTACCAATGCGTCAATAATCTCATCAAGGTCGCCGTTGAGAATTGCCTCTATTTTATAAAGCGTCAGATTTATTCTGTGGTCGCTCACTCTGCCCTGAGGGTAGTTATAGGTGCGTATTCTTTCGCTTCTGTCACCCGTACCGACCTGAGCCTTTCGCTCGCCCGCAATGGCATCGTGCTGTTTTTCACGCTCTGCTTCAAGGATTTTTGAACGCAGAATCTTCATCGCCCTATCCTTGTTTTTATGCTGACTGCGTTCATCCTGACATTCAACAACCGTACCCGTAGGCAGATGGGTAATGCGGATTGCGCTTTCCGTCTTATTAACGTGCTGACCGCCTGCACCGCCTGAACGATAAGTATCTATCTGCAGATCTGCAGGGTTGATTTCAACATCAACCTCCTCCGCCTCGGGAAGCACCGCAACAGTTACCGTTGAGGTATGAATTCTGCCCTGGCTTTCGGTTTCGGGCACACGCTGAACTCTGTGAACACCGCTTTCAAACTTAAAGCGCGAGTATGCACCGTCACCCGAAATGTTGAAGCTGATTTCCTTAAAACCGCCAAGCTCCGTGGGATTGGAGCTGAGAATTTCAGCCTTCCAGCCCTTTGCTTCCGCATACATTGAATACATTCTGAAAAGCACACCTGCAAAAAGTGACGCTTCTTCGCCGCCTGCGCCGCCGCGGATTTCAACAATAACGTTTCTGTCGTCGTTGGGGTCACGGGGAAGAAGAAGAATTTTAAGCTCCTCAAGATAAACGCTTACCTTCTCGGAGGCATCTTCATATTCTTCCTGAACCATTTCACGGAAATCCTTTTCAAGACCGCCTGCATCAAGCATTTCCTTTGCTTCCTGTAAGGTTGCCTGTGCGCCTTTAAGCTGACGGAATTTTTCAACAATGGGTGTTAAAACCTTAAGTTCCTGCATAAACTTTTTATACTGAGCCATATCGTTCACAACGTCAGACTCGCAAAGCCTTGCATTTATATCTTCAAATCTTTCTTCTACTTTTATGAGTTTATCAAGCATTTATATTTCCTCGTTATCACGGATAATTTTCTTTATGTTTTTTTCAACCTTCACTCTTTCAAGCATAACCTCTCTGCCGCACTGAATACATTTTATACGGAAATCTGCTCCGATGCGCAGAACGGCAAACTTATCACAGCCGCAAGGGTGCTTTTTCTTCATAAGCAGAATATCGCCCAGCCTTACATCCATAAAAATCTCTCCGTTAATATATTAGTATCAATAAATTATATCACAAACAAAAAAGAATGTATACAACAATTTTGTAATTTTCCCGGGCATAAAACATATATATTTAACTGACAATAAAAATCAGCCGAAAGGCGGAACGGTGGTCGGAAAAATGAAATTATTCAAACCTGAAGGTCAGATTATATCAACAGAAGAAAACAAACGCAGTCTGTCAAGTCCCTTCGCACTGCGTGATGCATATTACGGCGAATCCATACTTGAAGGCAGAGTTATCCGCTGTGACAGCGAGCATAACCTTCACGTTGACCTGGGATGTATGAAGGGAATTATTCCCCGTATCGAAGGTGCAATCGGCATTGAAGAAGGTACGGTCAGAGATATTGCTCTTATTTCCAGAGTCAACAAGCCCGTATGCTTTGTTATCACGGGCTTCCGCACCGAAAACGGCGAAACAACCGCACTCCTCAGCCGCCGCAGGGTGCAGCAGGATTGCACGGAAGCCTATATTTCCACGCTCAGCCCGGGTGACGTTATCCCCGCTACGGTTACGCATATTGAGGGCTTCGGCGTCTTTTGCGATATAGGTGCAGGCATAAGTGCACTTATGCCCATAGACAGCATTTCCGTTTCAAGAATTCCTCATCCTTCTGCCAGATTCACACCCGGTCAGAATATTTTTGCGGTTGTGAAAAATGTTGACGGCGAAGGAAGAATTACCTTGAGCCACAAGGAATTGCTGGGTACCTGGGAAGAAAATGCGGAAATGTTTACCGTGGGTGAAACCGTGCCCGGAATTGTTCGCTCCGTTGAAAAATACGGAATTTTTGTTGAACTTACACCTAATCTTGCCGGACTTGCGGAATTTTCCGAGGGTGTTGAGCCGGGCAGCCACGCAGGAGTTTATATAAAAAGCATTATTCCTTCAAAAATGAAAATTAAACTGATTATCGTTGACTGCTTTGATGCGGATTACCCCGCCTCACAGCCCAGATATTTCATTAACGACGGACATATTGACCGCTGGCAGTATTCCCCTGCCGAAAGCCCTAAAACAATCGAATCGGAATTCTGAAGCACAACCCCCCGTGACATCAGCCACGGGGGGTTCACCGTTAAAACATTATAAGTATTGTTGAGATAAATGCGATTGCGGCGGAGATAAGCGTTCTTACCGAAGGCTTTTCCTTGCGGATAATACTGATTACCGTTGAGAAAACCATTACGCCGCCCGTAATTATCGGGTACTGCACCGAGGCATCAAGTGTTTTGAGAGCAATAAGGCAAAGAAGATTGCCTATGCCGCTGCAAGCCGCATAACAGCCAAGATTCCCCACTTCTTTAATCGGAAGCACGGGGATTTTTTTGTTTTTCACAAGGTGATAAACAAGGCATACTGCAAAAACCCAAAGGTTTACCGTCGCCATAAAGCTACCGCTGTCAACGCAAAGCTCTGCGTTTGATTGGTGTATCTTTGAAAGCACGCCCACAAGACCGTTGAGCACGAAAACCGCAAGGTAATATTTAAGGTTATTGCCCTTGCTTTCGCCTTTTTCAAAGCTCAGTGCGGTTGATACGCCGATAAGCACTATGCAGAAGGCTTTTGCGGTTGTGAACGCCTCATTGCAGAAGATTACTCCGTATGCGAAGGGCAGAATCATTCCGCCAAGCATGGCAAAAATGGAATAAACCGAAAGATTTGCCGTTGCAAAGGATTTCAGCCCCGAATACGCATATCCCAGAATAACTATTGCGTATATTCCCGAAATCAAGAGAGAAAACCAGGTGAAATGAAGCTTGAAGCCGTTCAGCACAAGCAGAATAAAAAAGCTTATGCCGTTTGTATAGAGTGAAAAAGTGAACGTGGAATCAATTCCGTCACCGTTACGCTTGCGGAATTGCTGGTTAAATAAAAATTGCAGTGAAAAAAGCAAATCCGCAACAAAAGTCATCAAATAATTCATTTATTATGTGCCTCAGATTGCAAAAATCGTGTTGATCCAGTAAAAAATAATGTTCATAACCATCGTCACAAGCTCTCTCATACCCAGAGTGCCCAGAAAATCCATAACGGCATCACTGCCGGGAATTCCGTCAAAGGGTGTGGCGGGAGTCAGGTCAACCGTGCCGTCGGTTGACGAAACGGGATCACCGTTGTTGATGGTGAAATACTGTGTTCTGTAGCCTACGGGAGTAATTGCAGCCATAGTGTAATAAACCGTAATACTTGCAACAGCACTGCTTACCTCGGGAATTTCGCCTTCAAAATCAAGCGCTATGCTTTCACCCGGTGCAAGCTTCTTGAAGGGATTGATTTTTGCGCTAAGGTCAATGCCGTCAAAGTAAATTGCCGAAAGACTCACGTCATTTTCCCAACAGCAGTTTGTGATTACAAGACGGGTTGTTCCGCCGTTTATTTCACCTGCTTCACAGCCTTCAAAGCTTGCGTAAACCGCCGAGGAGGGGTTTGTTGTATCCTTGAACTGAGGGAAGTCGGGGTCTGAATAAACATCGGTAATATCATCGGTAAGAAGCAGAGTCATCATAAGCTCCCTGCTGTAATAATCCCAGAAAGTCATACCGTGGAAAAGACCGTTTACAAACCAGGTATTATCGGGCATATATGCGGTTGAAGCGTCGATTGTCATATCGGGAGAAACCTTGTTTTTACCGCCGCAGGGATTGACCTGCACATAGCCGTCGGCAAATCTCTGACCGTAGGGTGCGGTTTTTGCACCTGTCGATGCAGTTGTGGTGATAATACCATCAGAGTTTTCTTTAAGACCTGTCACAACTCTGTTGCCCGTGCCTGAAATAATGGAGATATTTGCACCGTTTGCAATGCATTCTGCCATTTTTTCACCCATTGTGGGGAAGATTTCATAGTGGAAACGGTCACTTTTTGCAATCAGTGCCGCACTTTCCTCAGAGTCAAGAAGGTGCTTTTTGGTGGCTTCGTATTTTTCAACGGGAATAAAGTCCCACAAGCTGCCCCAATAGCCCAGAGCAGGCATAATATGGGGAACAAGAGAATTGAGCACCGCATCAAGGAAACCAAGCTGCTGTGCTTTAAGAAGCCAGTTATAATCTTCTTCCCAGCGCATACCGTGCTCAATGAATCTGAGCAGACACTCTTCGTCAAACTCAACGGTCTGTGCCATAAGGTCATAGGCAATGCCTGCACCGCCGATGGCAGGTACGGTCATAACAACATTGTCAACATCGTTTTTCCAGCCGAAAAGGGCAAGGTATGTAGCGGTTACCTGACCGCCGTGGCTGACGGCAAGGATATTCACCTTGTCTTTGCCTGTATATTTTTTGACATCCTGAATAAGTTCGTCAAGCTGAGTTGCGCAGGACTCCGAGCCCATTCTGAAATCGCAGGTAAAGTTGAAAATATAATCGTCATCCACATACTTTTCGATTTCAGCAGCCATATCCTGCTCGTGTCTGTTGTTGCCGTTGGGGAAGGTAACTTTAAGGTTGGCGCTGCAAGTTTCTTCCGCCGTTGCAACTACTCTTTCAACAGGATAAACACTTGAACCGTCGGGATTACAACGCATTTTCTCAAAAAGCCCGCTGATTTCTTCACCCAGAGTGGCTGCAAGAATTTCAGCATTGCCGACGGTAAGGGCACCAAGACCCATTCCAAGGTCAATTATTCTGTCAAGTACACGGTCAAGAACTTTATCCATATCAAGACCCCATATCACTTCGCCTGATTCAAGGCGGAGGGATGAAGCCGAATAGCCCGGTACGATTATTACGGGATATTCCGAAACATCGTCGGGGTCAAGGTTGCCCGAAGCCGATGCAATTATTGTGCACGAAGCAATCGCAACTGCAAGGGCAAGTATTAACGAAAGGATTTTTTTCATTATCATCAGACCTTTCACGAGTTATATGAAAATAATAACACACTATTATTACAAATGCAAAATATTTTTTTCGCAGTAAATACGCAACACCTTTTCTATAAATTCTTCGGTCACGTCAAAATATTCCGCAAGCTCCCAAAGGCAGGTGATACCTCTGCTGAGCGCTTTTTTCAGTTCAAGCGGAGGCACAAGCTTTGATGCCGCCCATCTGTCTGCGCGGCATTCCTGCCTGCCTCTTACATTCAGAGGCGAATATGCGCTGTAAAACGAACCCGTTTCGCAGTGACCCAGCTCGTGTGCAAGATGAACCCTCTCCTCTGCGGTTGTTTCAATCTGAAACGGGTCCATACCTATATAACATTCCCCCGTGCATGACATTGCCGAAACGGAACGGGTCTGCGGCAAATCACAGCAGATGATTTCCGTGCCGCTGTTTTGTGCGATTTCATAAAGTTCAGTTGTTTTCGTTTTTTGCCGCCTCCCTTGCCTGAATGTATTTTGCAAAATTCACAACCTCCTGCCACATTTCATCGGTTACTTCACCCGCACCCGAAAAAAGAGCAACCTTGGCCGCTTCAATATTATCGTTTTCATTCGTATGCGTGCCGTTTATATAATCCAACGAAACACCGAAAAGCTTGGCTATGCAGGAAAGAGTGGATACAACGGGTGTCTGAAAGCCCGTTTCCCATTTGCTTACCATAACTCTGTCCGTGTTGAGTCCGTATTCCGCATTAAGCTTTTCTGAAAGCTGAGTCTGTGTCATACCCGCTTTTTTTCTTAATTCCCTTATTTTTTCTCCTGTCATTTCAATCACCGTACATCTAAAAAAATTTGCATTTCTGCAACATTACAATAACACAAATGTTTCGCAAAAGCAACATTTTTTTGAAATTTTTCGAAAAAAGTGTTGACAACGACAATTTTTGCCGTTAATATAGATAGTGTCGATAGCGACACGCAAAAAACAGAATGACTCTGCACACATAGCAAAAGTCCTTTGCTGTACGGTGATTCCTGCGGTGATATGTTGTATCGCCGTTATTGTTTGCTTATATATGTGTCGATGTCGTAACATTTGTTGAAAGGAGGCAATTTAATGCCGAAAAAATGTTGTGAGGGGCTGCAAATCCCCTTGTCAGAGCTGAGCCAGCAGCTCGAATACGCAAGAACCATAGGCTCGGATATCTCTGCTGTCTATGCGGCGCGTACTCCCCGTATTACCGAAATTCTCAATGAATATCAGTCGGTAAAAACAAAACTCTCAATGTTGCTTGATTTTCTTTTTCAGGCGAAACTCTGGTGCGACACAATGCTGCCGCCCGAAGCAACAGAAGATTTCAAGGAGGAAGAATGAGAACAGTCAGAATTGATTTTAATGCTGAAAATATGTTGCCCGACGGCGAATTAATCGGCAGAATGGGCGAGCATAATGCCACTCACCTTGTTATATCTCCCACGGAAGAAATGACTTTCTGTGACGAAATTACAAGCTACGTTGCGGCTTTTGTAACAGAAGGCAGAATTATACGCACAGATTTCCTTGCCAAAGCAAAGGAGATAACCGTACCCGTCTGCGCACAGCTTACTCAGGGTCACACCCTCAGCGTACAGCTTGAAGGTTATGATAACAAAGGCTCTCTGGTAGTCAAAAGCCCCGTGGCCTCGCTCAGACTTCTGCCCTCGGCAGGAGGCGACGAAACGGATTATGACAGTGAAAACGGCGGTCTTGTTTCGCAGATAAATCTTAACATACTTGCAAGGCACAACCACGAAAACACTTCGGTGCTTGACAATCTCGGTGAATCAAAGGGAAGGCTCATTTACAGAGGCGAGCCCGTCCAAAGCAACAGAAATATCAGAACAGCCGAGTTTTTCAACTCCGATAATTCCGTAACCTTTTATTCCGAATACGGAAATTCCTTTGTAAGCGGCATCAACCAGTACAACAGTATGGTATTATACGGATATTTTACTGATACCGTTGCGGAGATGACCGAAGGAGCAAAAATTGATAAAATTGAAATAAGGCTCAGTGAAAACGGTGAATATACAAGCATAGATGCTTTACTTGCGGAAAATCCTTTTTTCCCCGTGGTAAAAATAACGGATGAAATATATCAATCTCCCTTCGGAAAGTGCTTCTTTACGGCTTTCTGTGTATTCGGGTATCAGGATACAGTATGGTATAAAATTGTTGATAACTGGAATTGGTACTCCGTAAGAATAACATATATTGATACGGAGGCAGAATAATGCCCGAAATTACTTTAACGGAAATTGAGCACCGCCTCGTAAAAGCCGAAGAAAACATAAATGAGCTTTATGCAAAATATAACGGCGTGGATAAAAACCTTGTTGCCGTTACAACCACTCTCAACAATCTGCTTACCCTTGTGGGCGAGCTCAAGGCGGCAGTTGAAGGTCTGAAAACAAGACCCCTTGCAATGTGGGACAAAGTAATTTTCGCTTTGCTGGGTGCTGCCGTAAGCGCCGCAGTAACGTATTTTACAGGAGGATGAAATGAACAAAACAGTTATAAAGGATATAATTATCAGAGCGCTGAAAACCTTTGTGCAGGCATTTCTTTCAGCGGTTTCCGTGGACGCGCTTCTGGGTGTAACGGATTTTGATGCATTCAAAAGAATCGGTATTTCAATTCTTATTGCAGGCACCGCCGCAGGAATAAGCGCAGTATGGAACACGATGATTGAGGTTCCCAATATCACTTCGGGAGGTGCCGCCGCTTGAAAACAAACACAGAGCTTGTTGAATATGCGAGGGAACAGCTTGGCAAGCCTTATTGGTACGGTACCTTCGGAAATAAAGCGACAAAGGATTTGCTTGAAAGAAAAACCGCACAGTATCCTCAGCATTATCAGCGCGAAAGAATGGAAAAATACAATCAGCAGCTGGGCTTCAGAGTTCACGACTGCGTAGGTCTTATCAAGGGCTGTCTGTGGAGCGAGAATACCGATTCAGTGCCCGTATACAACGCTTCACAGGATGTTTCCGCAAACTCAATGCTGAAGAAATGCAAGCAGAGAGGCAGAATGTATACAATGCCCGAAATCCCCGGAGTGCTTGTTTTTATGCCCGGTCACGTGGGAATTTACTGCGGCGACGGCAAGGTTATCGAGGCAAGGGGCTTTCACTACGGCGTTGTTGAAACAAAGCTTAACGAAAGACCCTGGGAAAACTGGGGTAAGTGTCCCTGGATAAAGTACCCCGAAAGTATGCGTTGCTTTGCAAAATGTGAAAAAAACGCAACATCCATTGTGGATGCCCTTAAATCTCTGGGCGAAAACAGCGGTTTTGCATACCGCAAAAAAATTGCCGCCGCCAACGGTATTGAGGACTATATCGGCACAGCAAAGCAGAACATCTCTTTGCTTTCGCTTCTCAAAAAAGGTACTCTTTTCAGACCCGAAGCCTCTGTATGATATAAAAAATCAGTTGATTTTTTTGATGATACATTGTAAAATTACCTCATAAAGCAGCAGGAGGGTGAACAATGGCAAAATCGTCAAACCAGAAACTCAAGCTTCTCTATCTTATGAAAATAATGCTCGAAAAAACCGACGAAGAACACGGTCTGACAACCGCGCAGATTATTGAAAGCCTTAACGCCTACGACGTGGGTGCGGAGCGCAAAAGCATTTATGACGATATCGAAGCCCTTCGCTGTTACGGCATTGACATTATTCAGAACCGCAACGGCAGAAATACGGATTACAGAGTTGTAAGCCGCGATTTTGAAATGCCCGAGCTCAAGCTTCTCGTCGATGCGGTTCAGTCATCAAAATTCATCACAAGAAAAAAGAGCGATGAGCTTATCAAAAAAATTGAAGGCTTTGCAAGCGTTCACGAGGCGCATATACTTCACCGTCAGGTTTTTGTTGCAAACAGAATAAAAACTATGAACGAAAGCATCTACCTGACCGTTGATAAAATCCATACCGCCATTACTCTTAACCGAAAAATCACCTTCCAGTATTTTGAGTGGAGCCCCGGAAAGGAAAAGATTCTCCGTCACGGCGGCGCTTTATACTGCGTAAGCCCCTGGGCGCTGACCTGGGATGACGAAAATTATTACCTGATAGCCTATGATTCGGCGGCAGGAAAAATCAAGCATTACCGTGTTGATAAAATGCTGAAAATTTCTGTTGCGGAAGACGAAAGAGAAGGCAGAGAATTCTTTGAAGATTTCGATATGGCAATCTATTCAAAGAAAACCTTCGGAATGTTCGGCGGCAGAGAAGAAACCGTAAAGCTCAGGTGCAAAAACAATCTTGCCAACATCATCGTTGACCGATTCGGCACAGAAACAATAATGTCCGTTGCCGACAGCGAGCATTTTGATATCTCCGTCAAGGTTGCGGTAAGCCCCGTTTTCCTTACCTGGCTTATGAACTTCGGTGCCGATATAAAAATCATTTCGCCCCAAAGTGTTATTGAAGATTTCAAAGCCCTTGCCCGTGAATGTCTTGAGCAATATTAATATAACAAAACCCCTGTCCGATTTAACGGACAGGGGTTGAATTTTTGAGAATCATTCGATTTCGCTGCTGATTGCTTTTTCGTAAAGCTCTTCGATTTCCTTTGAGGGCTTTTTGTCGATAAGTGATACAACAACCGAGAATACAAAGCCTGCTATGAAGCCGGGAAGAAGCTCGTAAATGCCTGTGTCGGCAAGAAGATTCATCCAGAGAATGTCAACAAGTGCACCGCCTACAACGCCTGCGATTGCACCCTTGTATGTAAATCTCTTCCAGAAAAGCGAGAGGATGATTACGGGGCCGAATGCAGAACCGAAGCCGCCCCATGCGTTATCAACAAGGGTCATAATTGTTGCCGCACCTTCGCTCTTGCTGCTTGCGATAAAGTAAGCGATAACCGCAATAACAAGAACAACAACTCTGCCTACCCAAAGAGTTTCCTTATCGGAAGCGTTCTTTCTGAAAATGGGTTTGTAGATATCGCTGGTAAATGATGAGGATGCAACAAGAAGCTGTGAATCAGCCGTGCTCATGGCAGCAGCAACGATTGCCGAGAGAAGAAGACCTGCAACAAATGCCCAGGGACCGCTGAAAATATCCTGAACAAGGGTAACAAATACAAGTTCCTGCTGGCCGCCTTCAACAAGTGCCTGTGTGGGAGCATAGCCTCTGCCGAGAAGTGCCATTGCAATAGCCGCACCAAGGGAAAGAACAACCCATACAATACCGATTGTTGCCGACTTTTTGAGAACCTTTGAGTTCTTTGTTGACATAAATCTTACGATGATATGAGGCATACCGAAGTAACCGAGACCCCAGGCAAGACCTGATGCAATATCTTTCCAGCTTGCCGAGAAGGGATTCATGGGGCTTACGCCGCCGTCAACTGCCTGGAACACGCTGTAATCAAGGTCTTTTGCAACAACAAGAACAATGGGAACCGCAAGAAGTGCGGCAAGCATCATAAGACCCTGGAAAAAGTCTGTCCAGCATACAGCCTTGAAGCCGCCGAGGAAGGTATAAACAATAATGATTACCGCAAAAATAAGCAGTGCAAGGTTAGGATTGCTTTCAAGCTGAGGAACAACCTGAATGAAAACCTTCTGACCTGCAACAAAGCTTGATGCAACGTAGATGGTGAAGAAAACAAGGAATACCACTGCACAGATAATCTGCAAAGCGGGGTTCTTTGTCAGAAAACGGTTTGAAAGATACTGGGGAACGGTAATTGAGTCGTTTGCCGCCTGAGAAAATTTACGGAGTCTTCTGGCAATGAAAATCCAGTTAGCCGCGGTGCCCAGGGCAAGACCGATACCGATCCATACCTGACCCATACCGAAAGCAAGGATGCTGCCGGGGAAGCCCATAAGAAGCCATCCGCTCATATCGGATGCCTGTGCGCTGAGTGCCGTAACCCAGGGACCCATTGAACGTCCGCCGAGGAAATAGTCTTTTTCGCCTGTGCCTTTTGATTTGAAGAAGAACACAAGACCGATTGCGAGAACTGCCGCAAAGTAAACAATAAATGCCGCAATCTGAGGTGTCATAATATCATTTTCCTTTCAAGAAATATTTCAAAGTATTGGAAGTATATCACAAACAAAACAAGAATGAAATACAGAACGGAGTACAGAATATTTTCTGCACTCCGTTGAAATATCCAACTGTTTTCGTTGATATTATTGGATTTTTACACTGCACAAATACAAGAATTTATAAAAAACCGTTTTTGAGGAAAATTAAATTTTTTTTACAAATCCGCCGAAAAGCAACGGCAAAAGAGTCTCGGAATACCTTGCAAGGGAGTATTCGCCGTTGCAAAGGCACCAGTCGCTTATAATCGCTCTTTCGCAAAGTGCATAGGCTTTCACGATTTCGTTAACCGAAACGTCATCTCTTAATTCGCCTTTTTCCTGACCCTCAACAACGATTTTCCGAAGGAGCTTATAGTAGGTTCTGTTGTGGTCCAGAAGGTTACGGTCGCCCTTCATTGTAAGCTGTGAAGAATAGAGCCTTGCAAGCAAATCAATGGGGATACTGTTTTCAACCATAATGAAAAGCTTTTTGTTGAGATACATCAGCTTATCAAAGCAGGACATTTCCTCTGCCAGCTTTTCTTCAAGCTCCTCGTATTTGCTGTCAAAAAGGCTTGAAAGCGAGCTTAAAAGCTCTTCTTTGCCGTCAAAATAATGATAAAACGAGCCTTTTGATGTTCCCGACTCAAAAACAATATCCTCGACGGTAGTGTTTTCATAACCGTTTTTGTAAAAAAGCTCCCACGCCGCATTGACTATTTTCATTCTTGTGTTGCGAGAATCTTTTCTGGGCACCTGTCTTCCCCCTTAAAATCCGAAATTGAGAACGCCGAGGTGCTCAAGCAGAATTTTTACGCCCATAAGAATGAGTATGATGCCGCCTGCAAGCTCGGCTTTTTTCTTGAATCTGAGACCGAATATGTTGCCGATTTTGATGCCGATACCCGAAAGAACGAAGGTAATAATGCCGATAAAGCCTACGGCAGCAACAATATTCACGTCAGGCAGGAAGGCGTAGCCTACACCTACAATAAGAGCGTCAATACTTGTCGCAACTGCAAGTGTAAACATTTCCTTTATACCCATAGATGCACTTGAGCAATCTTCGCAATCCTCTTTTGAAAGCGCTTCTTTAATCATATTTGCACCTATGATTCCAAGCAGAATGAAGGCAATCCAATGGTCATATTTTTCAACGTAAACCTTGAGTGTTGAGCCGAAAAGGTAGCCCAGCGCAGGCATCAGTGCCTGAAATCCGCCGAACCATAAGCCTGCAAGCGCCATCTGCTTTATGCCGGCTTTTTTAACGGCGAGACCCTTGCATACCGCAACGGCGAAGGCATCCATTGAAAGACCCACGGCAGTAATGAAAAGTGTTAATAAAGACATACAGTCACTCCTTGTACATAAAAAAATCGGATACTGTGTGTACCCGTGTTTTCGATTATTCTACCACGGTCAAACTGTGTTTGTCAACACTAAACGACTGTGTATTTTTCTTTTGTGGCAACATACAAAAAAACGCACAAAAAAACATCATTTTTTACGCCTCAACCCCTTGCATTATATTAGTAATATATTGTATAATTATAAAAGCTATGAAAAGGAGGAATCCATAATGAAAAAGGTTGGAATTATCATGGGCAGTGACAGCGATCTGCCTGTTGTTGAAAAAGCAATCAATACTCTTGACGAATACGGTGTACCCTGCGAGGTTCACGTTTTCTCCGCACACAGAACACCCGAGCAGGCAAAGAACTTTGCACAGAATGCAAAGGCAAACGGCTTCGGTGCAATCATTGCAGCCGCAGGCAAGGCAGCCCATCTTGCAGGTGCAATTGCAGCCAACACCACTCTCCCCGTTATCGGTATACCCGTAAAATCATCAACTCTTGACGGCATGGACGCCCTTCTTTCAACCGTACAGATGCCCGCAGGCATTCCTGTTGCAACGGTTGCAATCGACGGCGCAGTCAATGCCGCTTTGTTATGCATACAGATTCTTGCGGTTTCGGATGACACTCTCGCCGAAAAGCTTTCGGCCGCAAGAGCAGCAGCAACCGAAAAGGTGCTTGCCGCAAACAAGAAGATTGAAGAAAAATACAACAAATAAATCCATTCATTTTCGTTTTAACCAGGAGGTCTTATATGGGAGGATTTTTCGGCGCAACATCAACAAGAGATGTTGTTCTGGACGTTTTTTTCGGCGTTGACTATCACTCGCACCTCGGCACACGCAGAGGCGGTATGGCAGCAATCAACGAAGAAAAAGGATTTCAGAGAGATATTCACAACATTGAAAATTCACCGTTCCGAACCAAGTTTGCCGGCATAGTTGACGAAATGCACGGTAACGCTTGCATCGGCTGTATAAGCGACAGTGACCCTCAACCCATTCTTATCCGCTCAAATCTGGGCACGTACGCAATAACAGTCGTAGGCTGTATCAACAACTCGGATGAACTGGTAAACCAGTTCTTATCGTTCAGCGGCGGACATTTTAACACAATGACGTCGGGCAAAATCAATTCAACCGAGCTTGCCGCCGCACTTATAAATCAGAAAAGCAATTTTGTTGACGGCATCAGCTTCGCCCAGGAAAAGGTTGAAGGCTCCCTTTCAATCCTCGTTCTTAAGGAAGACGGCACGATAATCGCCGCAAGAGATAAGCTTGGCAGAACTCCCGTGCTCATCGGCAAGGACGCCGACGGACACTGCGTTTCGTTCGAATCCTTTGCTTTTGAAAAGCTGGATTACACCTTCGTGAAGGAGCTCGGCCCCGGCGAAATCGTTCAGGTTTTCCCCGACAGAGTTGAAACTCTTGCGAAGCCCGGCAATAAAATGAAAATCTGCGCTTTCCTTTGGAGTTATTACGGTTACCCCACTTCAAGATACGAAGGCATCAACGTTGAGGTTATGCGTAACAAAAATGGTGCGGTTATGGCAAGAGAGGATATGAAAAACAATCTTTGCAACGGCATCGATTTTGTAAGCGGCGTTCCCGATTCGGGTACACCTCACGCAATCGGTTACGCAAACGCCAGCGGAATTCCTTTTGCAAGACCTTTCATCAAATACACTCCCACCTGGCCCAGAAGCTTTATGCCCACAAGCCAGAGCGAGAGAAACAAGGTTGCAAAAATGAAGATGATTCCCGTTCACGACCTTATTCAGGATAAGAGCCTTCTTTTTGTTGACGACAGTATCGTAAGAGGCACACAGCTCAGAGAAACGGTTGATTTCCTTTACAGCCACGGTGCAAAGGAAGTGCATATGCGCTCCGCCTGTCCTCCCATTATGTACGGCTGTAAATATCTCAATTTCTCACGCAACACGTCAGATGACGACCTTATCGCACGCCGCGTTATTTTTGAGCTTGAAGGCGAAGAAGGCAAAAAGCATATTGATGAGTATGCGGATTCATCAACCGAGAGAGGTCAGAAGCTCCGCAAAGCAATTTGCGATAAGCTCCATTTCGCTTCTCTTGAATATCAGAGCATTGCCGGTCTTATCGAAGCAATCGGTCTGCCAGCAGACTGCGTTTGCACCTATTGCTGGAACGGCAAAGGATAATAAACCCGTATTGAATTTGAAAAAAATGTGAATTTCACAGGAGGAATAAATCTTATGGAAAAAAGCTTCAGCGAAAGTTATGCAGCAGCCGGCGTTGATATTACCGCAGGCTACAAAGCAGTTGAACTTATGAAAACTCACATCAAAAGAACCCTCACCGCAGGCGCAATGAGCGATATCGGCGGCTTCGGCGGTCTTTTTGAGCTTGACCTTACAGGCATTTCAAAGCCCGTTCTTGTCAGCGGCACCGACGGCGTAGGCACAAAGTTAAAGCTTGCTTTCATTATGGACAAGCACGACACAGTAGGTATTGACTGCGTTGCAATGTGTGCAAACGATATCATCTGCTGCGGCGCAAAACCCCTGCTTTTCCTTGACTATATTGCTTGCGGCAAAAATGTTCCCGAAAGAATTGCGGAAATCGTTTCAGGTATTGCAGAAGGCTGTGTTCAGTCAAACGCTGCTCTTATCGGCGGTGAAACTGCTGAAATGCCCGGCTTCTATCCCATCGACGAATACGACCTTGCAGGCTTCTGCGTAGGTGTTGTTGATAAGGATAAGGTTCTTGACAACACAAAGATGACAGAAGGTGATGTTGTTATCGCTCTGCCTTCAAGCGGCGTTCACTCAAACGGCTTCTCACTTGTACGCAAGGTATTTGATGTTGACAATGCGGATATCAAGACTCCCGTTGCAGAGCTTGGCGGCAAGTCTGTTGGCGAAACGCTCCTCACTCCCACAAAGATTTATGTTAAGCCCATGCTTGCACTCTTTGAGGAGGTAACCGTAAAGGCTGTTTCACACATCACAGGCGGCGGCTTCTACGAGAATATTCCCAGAAGCATTCCCGACGGCTTCGGCGCAAAGATTGATAAATCAGCCCTCAGAATTCTTCCCATTTTCGACCTTATTGCAAAGACAGGCAACATTCCCGAAAGAGATATGTTCAACACCTTCAATATGGGCGTAGGTATGAGCATTGTTGTTGCCAAGGAAGATGCAGAAAAGGCTCTTGAAGTTCTCAAGGCAAACGGCGAAGATGCTTACATCATCGGCGAAATCATCAAATCGGAAGATAAGGTTGTTATTGCATAATTGTGTGATTTAAGGAGAGATAAAATGCAAAGAAAAGCCCGTATTGCCGTTCTTGTTTCGGGCGGCGGAACAAATCTGCAGGCGCTGATTGATGCTCAGGCATCGGGGATTATCAGCAGCGGCGAAATTACACTTGTTATTTCCAACAAGGCAGGAGCGTATGCCCTTGAAAGAGCCGCAAAGGCAGGCATAAAAACCGAAACCGTTCTCAAAAAGGAAGTTCCCGATTTTGAGGGCAGACTCATTGAACTGCTTGACGGCGACGGCATTGACCTTATTGTTCTTGCAGGCTTTATGAGCATCCTCTCCGAAAGATTCACAAACCACTACAAAGACAGAATAATCAACGTTCATCCGTCACTTATTCCCTCGTTCTGCGGCGAAGGCTTCTACGGTCTGCGCGTTCACGAGGCGGCGCTGGGCTACGGCGTCAAGGTGACGGGTGCAACGGTTCACTTTGTTAACGAAATTCCCGACGGCGGACGCATCATTATGCAGAAGGCCGTTGACATAGAGCCTGACGATACCCCCGAAACTCTGCAGAAAAGAGTTATGGAGCAGGCTGAATGGAAAATTCTTCCCCTTTCTGCGGAAAAAATATGTAAAGAAATAATCGGAGGATAATATGAAGGTTCTTGTTGTTGGCGGCGGCGGAAGAGAGCACGCCATCATTAAAAAGCTTAAAGAAAGCAAAGAAATCGAAAAGATTTATGCGCTCCCCGGCAACGGCGGCATTGCAGCTGACGCCGAATGTGTTGCCATCGGCGCAAAGGATATTCCCGCCATCGTTGATTTTGCAAAGAACAACGACATCGGCTTTGCGGTTGTTGCTCCCGACGATCCCCTTGTTCTCGGTGCGGTTGACGAGCTTTCAAAGCTGGGTATTCCCTGCTTCGGTCCCGAGGCAAAGGCGGCCATAATCGAAGGCAGTAAGGTTTTTTCAAAAAATCTTATGAAAAAATACGGTATCCCCACGGCGGCTTACGAAGTATTTGACGATGCGGACAAGGCTTTGGCTTATATCGAAACCGCTCCCATTCCCACCGTTATCAAGGCCGACGGTCTTGCTCTGGGCAAGGGCGTTATCATCGCAATGACCCGTGACGAGGCAAAGGATGCGGTTGTTTCGATTATGCAGGACAAGCAGTTCGGCGAAAGTGGCAATCAGATTGTTATTGAAGAATTCCTTGAAGGTCCCGAGGTTTCGGTTCTTTCCTTTACAGACGGCAAGGTTGTTGTTCCCATGATTTCATCAATGGACCACAAGCGTGCAAAGGATAACGACGAGGGCCTCAACACCGGCGGTATGGGTACCGTCGCTCCCAATCCCTACTACACACCCGATGTGGCTGAAAGATGTATGGAGGAAATCTTCCTTCCCACAATAAACGCAATGAACGCCGAAGGCAGAACCTTCAAGGGCTGTCTGTACTTCGGACTTATGATAACCAAAAACGGTCCCAAGGTTATTGAATACAACTGCCGTTTCGGCGACCCCGAAACTCAGGTTGTTCTTCCTCTCCTTGAAAGCGACCTTTTCGAAATTATGAAGAGCGTTGCCGCAGGTACACTTACTGCAGAGCAGGTTAAATTCAGCGATAAGCACGCCTGCTGTGTTGTTATGGCATCAGACGGCTATCCCCTCAAATACGCTTCGGGCTTTGAAATCACAATGCCCGCAGACAAGAACATTTACATCGCAGGTGCAAAGCTTGACGGCGGTAAGCTCCTCACAGCAGGCGGCAGAGTGCTTGGCGTAACCGAAACCGCAGATACTCTTGCAAATGCAGTTGCAAAAGCATACGAAACCGTTAAAACAGTCAGCTTTGAAAACGCTTATTACAGACACGATATCGGCAAAAAAGCCTTGGAGGTTTGATTTATATGGTATACAGAGCATACGTTGAAAAGAAAGCAGGTCTTGATAACGAAGCTCGCTCACTCAAAAATGAGCTTGTTTCCCTTCTCGGCATTGCAGGCCTTGAAAAAATAAGAGTCCTCAACCGTTACGACATTGAAAATATTGAAAAGGAGCTTTTTGATTATTCAAAGGGCACCGTTCTTTCAGAGCCTCAGCTTGATGACATCACTGAGACTCCCAACCTTGAATGTGACAGACTTTTTGCCGTTGAATTTCTTCCCGGCCAGTTTGACCAGAGAGCAAATTCCTGTGCAGAATGTATTCAGATTATCTCGAAGGGTGAAAGACCCCTCGTAAGAAGCGCAAAGGTTTATTGCCTTTACGGCAACATCAGCGACGCTGAATTCGAGCAGATCAAGAAGTATGTAATCAACCCCGTTGAGGCAAGAGAAGCTTCACTTGAAGCATACGAAACCCTTGTTACCGAATACGTAATTCCCGAAACCGTTGCAACTCTCGACGGCTTCATCGGTCTTGACGAAGCAGGTCTTGCGCAGTTTGTTGCCGATTACGGCCTTGCAATGGACCTTGACGATATCAAATTCTGCCAGAAATATTTCCTCAGCGAGCAGAGAGACCCCACAATCACTGAAATCAGAATGATTGATACATACTGGTCAGACCACTGCCGTCACACAACATTCCTCACAAACATTGACTCAGTTAAGTTTGAGGATGAGCTTCTTCAGAAGGCTTATGACGAATACATTGCCGCAAGAAAGGCTTGCAACAGAACAAAGCCCGTTAACCTTATGGATATCGGCACAATCGCCGCAAGATATCTCAAGGCTCAGGGTCTTCTTCCCAAGCTTGACGAAAGCGAAGAAATCAACGCTTGCACCGTTAAGATCGACGTTGAAATCGGCGGCGAAAATCAGAAGTGGCTTCTTCTCTTCAAGAATGAAACCCACAACCATCCCACGGAAATCGAGCCCTTCGGCGGTGCCGCAACCTGTATCGGCGGCGCAATACGCGATCCCCTTTCAGGCAGAAGCTACGTTTACGCCGCAATGCGTGTAACAGGTGCAGGCGACCCCACCGTGCCCGTAAGCGAAACCATCGAGGGCAAGCTTCCCCAGAGAAAAATCGTTACAACCGCTGCTGCAGGCTACAGCTCATACGGCAACCAGATAGGTCTTGCAACAGGTATTGTTGACGAGCTTTATCACCCCGGTTACGTTGCAAAGAGAATGGAAATCGGTGCTGTTATTGCAGCTGCACCCGAAGAGAACGTTCGCCGTGAGCGTCCCGAAGACGGCGACCTTGTTATCCTTCTCGGCGGCAGAACGGGCCGTGACGGCTGCGGCGGTGCAACCGGTTCATCAAAATCACACAACCTTAAATCACTTGAAAACTGCGGCGCAGAGGTTCAGAAGGGTAATGCACCCGAAGAAAGAAAGCTTCAGCGTCTGTTCAGAAATAAAGAGGCTTCTCAGCTCATCAAGCGCTGCAACGACTTCGGCGCAGGCGGTGTATCCGTTGCTATCGGTGAGCTTGCAGACGGTCTTGAAATCAACCTTAATGCTGTTCCCAAGAAGTATGAAGGTCTTGACGGAACAGAGCTTGCAATTTCAGAGTCACAGGAAAGAATGGCTGTTGTTGTTGAAGCAAAGGATGCCGCAAGATTCATTGAGCTTGCAACAGGCGAAAACCTTGAAGCAACAATCGTTGCCGAGGTTAAAGAAAAGCCCTATCTTGTTATGAACTGGAACGGCAAGGCAATCTGTAACATCAGCCGTGAATTCCTTAACTCAAACGGTGCTGAAAAGCACATTGATATTGCTCCCGCAAAGCTTGAAGATTACAGCAAAGAAATCAGCGGTTCATTCACAGATATGTATACCTCACTTGCAGGTGACCTTAACATCTGCTCAAAGAGAGGTCTTTCGGAGCGCTTCGACTCAACAATCGGTGCAAACACCGTTCTTATGCCCTTCGGCGGCAAGAATCAGCTTACTCCCATTCAGGCAATGGTACACAAGATTGCCGTTGAGAAGCAGGATACCGAAACCTGCTCACTGATGTCATGGGGCTACAACCCCTTCATCACCGAAAAGAGCCCCTACCACGGCGCATACCTTGCAGTTATCGAATCTGTTTCAAAGCTTATTGCCGCAGGTGCAGACTTCAATGAAGTTTATCTCACCTTCCAGGAATACTTTGAGAAGCCTCTCAAAGACGGCAAGCGTTGGGGCAAGCCCCTTGCAGCGCTTCTCGGTGCTTTCAAGGCTCAGATGGATCTCAAAATTGCAGCTATCGGCGGCAAGGACTCAATGAGCGGCTCGTTTGAGGATATTGACGTACCTCCCACTCTTGTTTCATTTGCGGTTACAACCGAAAACATCAAGAATATTGTATCACCTGAATTCAAGGCGGCCGGTCATAAGGTTGTTATTCTTAAACCCGAATACACAGCCGACAATCTTCCCGATACTGCATCGCTTCTCAAAGTTTACGACGAAGTTTATTCTCTCGTAACCGCAGGCAAGGCTGCTGCAATCTACACTCCCACAATGGGCGGTGTTGCAGAAGCAGTGCTTAAAATGGCAATGGGTAACGGCATCGGCTTTGATTTTGCTGATATTTCACTTGAAGATATCTTCGGCTATTCATACGGTTCATTTGTAATCGAGCTTAACGACGATACCGACTGCGGCACTGTCATCGGTTACACAACCGATAAGACTGCTGTTACTTTCGGTGCAGAAAGCATTGACTTTGCAAAGCTTCTTTCCGTTTATGAAGACAAGCTTGAGGATATTTATTCCTGCAACATCGCAATGCCCGAAAAGAAGATTGAAACTTTTGATTACAAAGCAACTACCTTTGCAAAGCCCGCAATCAGAACAGCAAAGCCCAAGGTGCTTATCCCCGTATTCCCCGGCACAAACTGCGAATACGATTCAGCTAAGCACGCTGAAAGAGCAGGCGCAGAAACAGAAATCTTCGTTATCAACAACCTTTCAGCTTCAAGCATTGCAAAGTCAGTTGAAGACTTCGCAAAGAAGGTTGCGGAAAGCCAGATTATCTTTGTTCCCGGCGGCTTCTCAGGCGGTGACGAACCCGACGGCTCAGGCAAATTCATCACAGCATTCTTCCGCAACGCTGAAATCAAGCAGGCTGTAACAGAGCTTCTTGAAAAGCGTGACGGTCTTATGCTGGGTATCTGTAACGGCTTCCAGGCTCTCATCAAGCTGGGTCTTGTGCCCTACGGCAAGATTATTGATACTGACGAAACCTGCCCCACTCTTACATACAACACCATCGGCAGACACCAGTCAAAGCTTGTTCGCACAAAGCTTGTTTCCAATAATTCACCCTGGCTTTCAAAGGCAAAGCAGGGCGAGATTTACACCGTGCCCATTTCACACGGCGAAGGCAGATTCATTGCAGACGAAGCGCTTATCAGAAAGCTTGCGGCAAACGGTCAGATTATTACACAGTACGTTGACTTTGACGGCAACGCAACAAACGATATTGCCTTCAATCCCAACAACTCCGATTTCGCCATCGAAGGTATTGTATCGCCCGACGGCAGAGTTCTCGGTAAGATGGGTCATTCAGAAAGAACCGCATCGGGTCTTTATAAGAATGTTCCCGGTGAATTTGACCTTAAGCTCTTCGAATCAGCAGTTGAATACTACAAATAAAAACCTGAAAGGAGCGTCCTGAGGGGCGCTCCTTTAAAACTATACCTTAATATATACGGAGGAATTCCAATGACAAAAGAACAGGCAAGAGCAAAAGCGAAAGCCCTTGTTGCTCAGATGACGGCAGAAGAAAAGATGTCCCAGCTTCTTTACAATTCACCCGCAATCGAAAGACTGGGAATTCAGGAATATAACTGGTGGAATGAGGGAGCACACGGCGTTGCCCGTGCAGGTACCGCAACCGTTTTCCCCCATACAATTGCTATGGCGGCAACCTTTGACCCCGAAATGGTTAACAAAATTGCCGATGTCATCTCAACTGAAGGCAGAGCAAAATACAACAAGCACGTTAAATTCGGCGACTACGATATTTTCAAGGGTCTCACCTTCTGGGCACCCAATATCAATATTTTCCGCGACCCCCGTTGGGGCAGAGGTCAGGAAACCTTCGGCGAATGTCCTTACCTGACAGCCACTCTCGGCAGTGCATTCATCAAGGGTATCCAGGGTGACGGTGAATTCCTCAAGGCATCTGCCTGCTCAAAGCACTATGCGGTGCATTCGGGTCCCGAGGCAGACCGCCACGGCTTTGATGCAATCGCAAACCCACACGACCTTTTCGAAACCTACCTTCCCGCATTTGAAAAGACGGTAAAGGCAGGGGTTACGGGCGTTATGGGCGCATACAACCGCACCAACGGTGAACCCTGCTGCGCTCATTCATACCTTCTCGGCGAAATTCTCCGCAAGCAGTGGGAATTTGACGGCTACGTTGTTTCCGACTGCGGCGCTATCAAGGATATTTACAGCGACCACCACTTTGTTGAAACAAAGGCAGAGGCAGCAGCTGTTGCACTTAAAAATACCTGCGACCTTAACTGCGGCGAAACCTATTCCGCACTTATTGACGCATATGAGCAGGACCTTATTACAGAGGAAGATATCACCGTTGCCGCTGAAAGAATCTATACAATCCGTGCTCTTCTGGGCGAATTCGAGGACGTAAGACCCTATTCGGATATCGGCTTTGACAAGCTTGACTGCAAGGAGCACAAAGAGCTTAACCTCAAGGCTGCCGAGCAGTGCCTTGTTATGCTTAAAAACGACGGCTTCCTGCCTCTCAGCAAAGACTATGCAGGCAGGATTGCAGTTGTAGGCCCCAACTCGCTTTCGGTAACCGCACTTGAAGGAAACTACAACGGCTATGCATCAGAAAACCTTACCGTTGCCGACGGTATCCGCAGAGTATTCACCGATGCTCACATTATGGTTGAAAAAGGTTCAAACTACTGCGATGAATTCACAAATCACTGGTCGGGCTTCCAGAATATGATAAGCGACGGTGTTGCCGCCGCATCCGAAGCTGATATCACGGTGCTTGCACTGGGTCTTGACCAGTCAGTTGAGGGCGAAGATACAGGCTTTGACAATGATTATACCGCTTGCGGTGACAAAAAGTCACTTTATCTGCCCAAAACACAGCAGAAGCTTGCTGAAATGGTTTGCGACGTATGCGATAACGTTATTGTTGTGCTTATGTGCGGCAGTTCAATCGACCTTGGCGATAAGGTGAGAAATCACGCAAAGGCTATTTTCCACGCCTGGTATCCCGGTGCAATGGGCGGTCTTGCAGTTGCAAGGGCTGTTGCAGGTGAGGTTTCACCCTGCGGCAGACTTCCCGTTACAATTTACAGAGGCGACCACGACCTGCCTTCGTTCCTTGATTACTCAATGGCAGGCAAAACTTACAGATATATTGAAGGCGATGCACTCTATCCCTTCGGCTACGGTCTTTCATACACAGGCTTTGCTTACGAAAACGCTGCATTTGACGGCAAAACCCTTACCGTTGATATTGCAAACACAGGCAAGATGAAGGGCACTGAAAAGGCTCAGGTTTATGCTTCGTTTACCGACAGCCGTACCGTTACTCCCCACTTCCAGCTTTGCGGTATCAAGGCGGTTGAGCTTGACTGCGGTGAAAAGGCAACCGTCAGCTTTGATATTGATAGCTACTGGATTAAGGCGGTTACCGACGACGGCAGCAGAGTTGACCCCGACGGCAAAATCTGCCTCTATGTTGGCGGCCATCAGCCCGACAGCGTAAGCAACGCACTTCTCGGCTATGAATGTATCAAAATTGATATCAAATAAATCAATGAGGTTATGATTATGGATACCTTTGCAAAAAGATTCAGTATCGATTGTTCCCCCGTTGCACCCGAAAAAAACGTAATCATCAAAAAGAATGTCCGTTTTACGGTCATAACTCCCTGCCTTCTGCGTGTTGAAGCGCAGAGGGAGGGTAAATTCTGCGACGAACCTACCCAGAGTGTATGGTTCAGAGATTTCTGCGAATGTGATTTTCAGGTCAGCGAGTCAAAAAATATTATTGAAATCAAAACAGAAAAGGCAGCCTTTGTTTATTCTCTCAAAGCAGGCAAAATGCTGAATATCAGGCTTGCCGACGGCAGAAACGTCAGAAATTTCAAGGCAGGCAACCTTAAAGGCACAAGCCGTACTCTTGACATCACCGCCATTGACAGAGTAGGCAACGGTGTTTGTTCCAGAAACGGTGTTGCAATTCTTGATGACAGCGACACACTTGCGATCAAGGCGGACGGTGCGATTCTCCCCCGTGACAACGCAGAAAAGGACGTCTATTATTTTGCTTACGGCAACGATTATATCGGCGCAACAACGGATTTATATAACCTTACGGGCAAGGTGCCTCTTATTCCCCGTTACGCTCTTTCAAACTGGTGGAGCAGATACAAGGATTACTCTCAGGAAGAATATCTGAGCCTTATGGACAGATTCAAGGCGGAGGAAATCCCCATCACCGTTGCAACGGTTGATATGGACTGGCACTGGGTTAAAATCAAGGAAAATTTCGGTAAGGACAGCCATAAGGTTTCAAAGCACCTTAATTTTATGGAATACGTCTATGACATCTGGTCAACGGGCTGGACGGGTTACAGCTTCAACACCGACCTTTTCCCCGACCCCGACGGTTTTCTGAAAAAGCTGAAAGAGGATAACTATAAAATCACCTTTAATATACATCCCTCAATGGGTGTGCGCTGGTTTGAGGACCAATATGAGGAAATGTGCGAGGCAATGGGTCAGGACCCCAAAACAAAAGAGCCCGTCAAATTCGACATTACCGATAAAAAGTTTACCGAAAAATATTTTGATATTCTTCATCATCCTTTTGAAGAAAAAGGTGTTGATTTCTGGTGGATTGACTGGCAGCAGGGTAAAAATACCGCTGTCAAGGGTCTTGACCCTCTGTGGGCGCTGAATCATTACCATTTTCTTGATAACGCAAAGGATAACCACAGACCTCTCATTCTTTCACGCTTCTGCGGTGCAGGAAGCCAGAGATATCCTCTGGGCTTCAGCGGTGACACAACCCAGACCTGGAAAAGCCTTGACTACCAGCCCGGATTCACCGCAACCGCATCCAACGTTGCCTACCCCTGGTGGAGCCACGATATCGGCGGTCACTGTATGGGCATCAAGAATGATGAGCTTTATCTTCGCTGGGTGCAGCTTGGCGTTTACAGCCCCGTAATGCGTCTGCACTCCACAAACAACGAATTTATGGGCAAGGAGCCCTGGAATTACAGCGCTTCTGTCGGCAGAATCGCAACGGAAGCTCTCCGCTTCAGACACAGACTTCTGCCCTATATCTACACAATGAATTACCGTACCCATACCGAGTGCAGGGCAATCTGCGAGCCTATGTATTACGCATACCCCGAGGATGAGAATGCATATAACTGCAAGAATGAATTCTTCTTCGGTACGGAGCTTATTGTTGCACCCATAACCCGACCCACATCACCCAAAACCCGTATGGCGTCGGTTAACGTTTGGCTTCCCGAGGGCAGATATACAGATATTTTCACAGGCAGGATTTACAGCGGCAACAAGTTTGTTGAGATGTACCGTGACCTTGAAACGATTCCCGTGCTTGCAAAGGAAGGCACAATTCTTCCCCTTGCAGTCAACGACAGAACAAACGACAGCTCAAACCCCGAAAGCCTTGAACTGCTTGTATACAGAGGCAATAACACCTTCACTCTTTATGAGGATGACGGCGAAACCCTTTCATACAAAGACGGCGAATATCTGAAAACGGCATTCACCGTTGCGGAAAAGGGCAATGCCGTAAGCTTCAGAATTGAAAAGGCAGAGGGCACAGCGGCTGTTGTGCCACAGACAAGAACCTACACCGTAAGCTTTAAGGATATTGTAAGCGGCGACGTTACCGTTAACGGCGAAAAGGCTGAGGCGAAAACCGTAAACGGTACTCTTTCCGTAACAGTTACCGCAGGTTCGGAAGACACAACGGAAATCACCGTTGAAAACTGTGAATACCTTAAAAATACGGACAGAAGACAGGCTCTTATCCATACCGTTGCCAAGTTCCAGACTCTTAACGATACGAAGAATAAGTTTAACAAAATGCTTAAAACGGGTAAAATCCCCGCAGGCATTTCAAAGGAATTTGCAGGCCCCATCAAAGAAATTTTCGCACTTGATTAAAATTTAAGGAGCAACCTCACGGTTGCTCCTTGTTTTTCTTTTTCTCCGCCTTTTTTGCGGCTTTTTCTTCTTTTTTCAGTCTTGCTTTTTCATCTGCAATATCCTCGGCTTTTTTGCTTTTTACGGCATATTTTATGACCCAGACAACCAGTGCAACGGGCAGTAAAATTGCCGCAACAAGGGCGATTTTATCCATGGGCACGTAATCGTAAAGACCGTCACCCAGAATGGTGAAAAGGATTACTCTGGGAAGAATTCCGCCGAGCGAAATAAGAAAATATGGGAGAAACTTCATTTTTACCGCGCCGAGAAAAAGGCTTACAAGGTCAATAGGAAAAACAGGGACAGCCCTTATAACAAATATGGCTGAAAGCTTACCCTTGCCCTGAAGCTCAATAATTTTATCGCCGTATTTCACCTTTTTCAGCTTATTTATAACGTAATTTCCGCCCATAATCCGCCCGAAAAGGTAAGAAACCGCAACCTCAATCATAATGCCCACAGCGTTTATGAGAATTGCCCAGTGTGCGGGAAACGCCATACCCACGGCAATATAAATCAGCGATGCGGGTATAACAAAAACCATTGCTTTAAGCAGATAAATTCCCCATATTGCCAGAACCGCCGCTATAACGCTTGAGCTTGCTTCTACAAGACCTCTGACGTCAATGGTTTTGAAATCCTCATATTTCCATATAATCAGGGCAATAATAAAAACCGAAACTATTATTCTTGCCGCAAGCCCCATTGCGTGGGAGCCTCTCTGAAATTTTTCTTTCATTTGCTTCCTCCGGGTGTACTGTATATAATGTATAATACTCCAAATTCGGCCTCAATGCAAGAAATTTAACATTTTTAATCAAAATTTATAGTAGACATAAGTTTAAACCTGTGGTATATTAAGATGTATGCCAAATTCTTTGAAAAGGAGGGAATATGCCGATGATGACAATGAAGGAAAAAATTGAACGTGCTTCCGCTTCCGTTGCATTTGACGGAATCTATAAGTACATCAAAAAAAATCCCGAAGAAAATCTTATAAAGCTTGTTGACCTTGCGCAGAAGCTTATGGGCGGCGCATTCCCCGAAAAGAATTTTGATGCATTCCGTTCCGCAGTGCAGGATAAAGAAAACATGTGGCGCACCTTTGCGCTGAACATTATCAACGGCTGCGATAAAAACGTTGTTAAAAATATGCTTCTCGCACTGGGTCTGGGTGCAGGCGTAAACGGCACAAAGGCCGTCCGTGCAAACAGAGAAAAATACAAATGCAACATTCCCTTTCAGGTGCTTTTTGACCCCACAAGTGCCTGCAACCTTAACTGTAAGGGCTGCTGGTCTGCCGAATACGGTCATAAATCCAATCTGACTCTCGATGAAATGCGTTCAATCATAAATCAGTGCACCGAGCTGGGAACTCATTTCTATATGCTTACAGGCGGCGAGCCTCTTATCCGCAAAAAGGATATTATTACCCTCTGCCGCGAAAATCCCGACTGCGCATTCCTTGCATACACAAACGCTACCCTTATTGATCAGGAGCTTTGCGACGAAATGAAAAAGGTGGGTAACCTTGCCCTTGCCCTGAGTATTGAAGGCACCGAAGAAAGCAACGATGCAAGACGCGGCGGCGGTGCATACAAAACAACCATAAAAGCTATGGATCTGCTTCGCGAAAACGGCTTGCTTTTCGGCATTTCCGTTTGCTACACAAGCGCAAATATTCCTGCCGTTACAAGTGATGAATTCCTTGACCTTATGGTTGAAAAGGGTGTGCGTTTCGGTCTTTATTTCAACTATATGCCTGTGGGCAAGGATGCGGTTCCCCAGCTTATTCCCACACCCGAACAGCGTGTTCACATGTATAATTGGCTCCGCAAGGTAAGAAACAGCAAAACGGGTAAGCCTATGTTTGTGCTTGACTTCCAGAATGATGCGGAATATGTCGGCGGCTGTATTGCAGGCGGCAGAAACTATTTCCACATCAACTCCGAAGGCGATATGGAGCCCTGCGTTTTCATCCATTATTCGGATTCAAACATCAGAGAAAAAACTATTCTTGAAGGACTTCAAAGCCCTCTTTTCAAGGCTTATTATCACAATCAGCCCTTCAACGATAACCATTTGAGACCCTGCCCCATGCTTGAAAACCCCGATTGCCTTCGCAAAATGGTGGCTCAGACCGGCGCAAAATCAACCGACCTTATTGAGCCCGAATCTGCCGAGCAGCTTTGCTCAAAGTGTGACAGATTTGCGGCGGCATGGAAGCCCGTTGCAGACGAGCTCTGGGCATCCACTAAGCACCCGAATCCCAAAACCCAGTATTATCGCGATACGCCCGAGGGCAAGGCAGAGAATAAATAAGGCTTGACAGCCCTGTTAAAAAAGTATATAATTCAGACGACAAAAGGGGTGCTGCTTCGGCGGCTGAGATTATACCCTCAAACCTGATCCCGGTAATGCGGGCGTAGGAAAACAGCCTCAGTGCATTTTACGCCCGATGCAATATGCGTCGGGCTGTTTTTTATGCACACCCTTTCAAAAGAAAGGAGAAAACTTATGTCAAAAGCCAACAAAAATCACATTCTTGCAGAAAGTGCTATGATGGTTGCGCTTTCAATCGCCGTATTCATTGTATCGGATTTCATCCCCTGGCCCTATGCCTACGGCGGCGGATTCAGTATGTTCGGTCAGGTGCCGATTATACTTGTTTCTTACCGTCACGGCATAAAAAACGGTCTTCCTGCCGCACTGGCACTGGCAATATTTGAAATGATTATGGGCTACAAGAATTTTGCCTACGTTTCGGGCATTGCGGCATATCTCATTGTTGCCCTTGCGGATTATATTATTGCATTCGGCTGTCTTGGTCTTGGCGGAATGTTCAGAGATAAGCTGAAAAATCAAACCGCGGAGCTTGCTCTCGGCGGTACGGTGGTATGCATCATCAGATTTCTGTGCCATTTCATAAGCGGTGTTACAATCTGGTCGGGCTACTGCCCCGAAGATATGGCAATCGGAATTTATTCTTTCGTTTACAACGGTTCATATATGGTAATCGAGCTTGTTCTGACCGTTGTGGGTCTTGTTGCCGTGGGAAAAATCTTTAATTTGAAAAAGAAAAATATTATTTAAAAATTTTTGAAAAAACTCTTGACAAATGTCGACAAGTGGTATATAATCATCAAGCATTCAAAAAACGCCGTTGCGTTTTTTAGTCGGTGTTGATGACGTTGAGGGTCCACCCGTTCCCATCCCGAACACGGTAGTTAAGCTCAACAGTGCCGAAAATACTTGGCTGGAAGCGGCCCGGGAAGATAGGTCGACGCCGACACTTTTAATTTAGCCGTCCAACAGGGCGGCTATTTTTTTTGAATTCCGTGATATAATTATGATATAACGTTGTCGGAGGGATACTATGGACCTTTTTGAAAAAACAACCGAAAAAATCTATGTGTTTGAAGGTAAAATCATAAACGTGCGCCGTGACAAGGCGGCTCTCCCCACAGGAAAGCCCTGCATACGTGAGGTTGTTGAGCATAACGGCGGTGTATGCGTTGCCGCACTGACGGATAATAACGAGCTTCTTTTTGTCCGCCAGTTCAGATATCCCTATATGGAGGTTGTGCTTGAGCTTCCCGCAGGTAAGCTTGAAAAGGGTGAGGATCCTTTCGAAGCAGGCAAGCGTGAGCTTGCTGAAGAAACAGGCTTTGCTGCGGAAAAATATGCCGATCTAGGCAAATTTTACCCCACCCCCGGCTATGTGAACGAAATTATTCACCTTTACGCAGGCTGGCAGCTCAAGGATGTGGGCATTCACCTTGATGAAGATGAATTCCTCGAGGTTGAAAGAATCCCTCTGAATAAGGCTGTGGATATGGTTATGAATAACGAAATCCGTGACGGAAAAACCCAGACACTCATTATGCGTGTTGCGGAAATGCAGCGCAGAGGAATAATAGGAGGTGGCTGTAATGAATAAAATCATTCTTGCATCCGCATCTCCTCGCCGTAAAGAGCTTCTTGAAACCGCAGGCGCGGAATTTGAAATAATTGTTGCAGACGTTGACGAAACAGTTCCCGAAGGCACAAAGCCCGAGGATGCGGCGGTTATGACCGCAGAAAAGAAGGCGCTTGCCGTTGCGGAAAATTACAAGGACAGCATTGTTATCGGTGCAGATACAATCGTTGTTGCAGACGGCAGAATTCTCGGAAAGCCTGCCGATAAGGCCGATGCCTGCCGTATGCTTTCTATGCTTTCGGGTGATGAGCATAAGGTTATAACAGGTGTATGCCTTGCCTGCGAAGATAAAAAAATCACCTTTGCCCAGGTGAGCAAGGTGAAATTCTACGACCTTACAGACGAAGAAATCAACGCCTACGTTGAAACAGGCGAGCCCATGGATAAGGCAGGCGCATACGGAATTCAGGGCAAGGGCTGTGTACTCGTTGAAAAAATCGAGGGCGATTATTTCAATATCGTAGGACTGCCCGTGGCAAGAGTGATGAAAGAACTGCGCGGATTTATGTGATATCAGGTTGACATTTTGCCTTAAATATCATAGAATATATATCAATCGGGGTGTGGTGACTCGGGCATTGCCGCCGCCTGTGGCGGATGAAGGCAATGACGGAGCAGGAAGAAACACAGAGCAATGCGAAGCGCTCCAAGCGAGCAGTGCGACAATGTTTCTGACCGATAGCGGTAGCGCAAAGCGGACTTTTATATCTTGCTTACTGCAGGAACGGTTCTTACAATTTAATAATCAATCCGGGTGTGGCGCAGCTGGGAGCGCGGGTGGTTTGGGACCATCAGGCCGCAGGTTCGATCCCTGTCACTCGGACCATCAAAACTCCTTGTATATCAACGGTTTCAGCCGTTGTTGCAAGGAGTTCTTTTTATCAAAAACCGCCTTGGTGACTAATAAGTGACTAAACTGTATAGAATTCTTTCAAATTAAAATGGTTGGGGAAGTCGTTCCCCAACCGTTTTTGGTTATATGTTAAAAATTTTATTGTCAGATATTCTTTTGCTTTTTTCTGACCAATGGGTATAAATACGCATTGTGGTTTCTATGCTCTCATGACCGAGATACTTTTGGGCTGTCAGAACATCAACACCTGCCTCAAAAAGAAGAGTAGCATAGTTATGTCGCAGGCTGTGAGGAGTTATATCTGTATCTTCACCGAGAGCAAATTGAATAAAATTATTCCAACGATCACGGAACTGACTGTATGAAAGTGGCCCACCGAGAGGGGCATAAATCAGCAAATCATCAGGATCTTCCGTTTCATAAACACCGTATTTTTCAAATATTTCTTTAAGAGCCTGCGGAATTTTTATATGCCTTATTCCTGCATTGGTTTTTGGTGTATCTGAAACGGGTTTTGAATTTGTAGGAAATGAATACTGTTTATCAATATTCACGTAGTTTTCTCCTATATCTCTTCTGGTTAGAGCAAGCGCTTCTCCTCGGCGTAATCCAAGATAATAAATAATGGCGGCAAACAAACCGAAAGCATGTGTTTCACACGCATCCAGATATGCTTTTCTTTCTGTTTCGGAGAGTTCTCTTCTCTTTTCACCTTTTGCACCCGAAATTTTCAGATGTCCTGCAGGATTTACGGATATTTTTCTGTTTGCCTTAGCTGTTTCAAACAACGAAAACAGAACACCTCGCACCTCATCAACTGTTTTTTTCGTATACTGTTTTTGATTGTTGCCATATCTCTTTTGCCCCAAATCATTAAGCAGTTTCTGAAGCTGCGCTTCGGTAACATCCTTTATTCTTCGCTTTCCGATAACGGGAAGAACGTGGTTGTTAAGCAGTCGCTGATAGCTGAGTCTCGTTGATTCCGCACACCCGCTTTTATAAGAGGTGAACCAACACTTAGACCAATCTTCTACAGTTAACTTTGTTTCGAAAACGTTCATACCGAGGGAAACCTCTTCTTTAATCCGCCTCTCTTTTTCCTCCAATAATTTTATTGTTTTTGCACGAACTTTTTTATATTCTGGCGCACCGTTTTTCTGATAAAAGCCTGTTTTAATATAAGTATAATAGTAACCTGTCGATTTTTCTTTGCTGTATTTAGGCTTGTTAGCTATAATTATTCCTCCTTATGCTACAACGCTTGCACGTCGAGGTCTATCGTTAATTTCTGTGTAAACAAAGGCGGTTTTGATATATTCATCGTATTCGACGATGGGAATCAGTCGTCTGCCGTCGATTTTGACTGTTGCAGGCGATTCGGGGGAATTGATAAGTTCGTAAACTTTTGATCTGCTGATAGAATATCTTTCCGCAGCATCTTTAATTGACATATAAATGGGTGACAAAACACTCATCCTTTCTTAGTAGAATATTAATTTTATTTTGAACGAGACCTAAATCGATCTCCTTTAAATTACAATTTGAATCTGAAATTAATCTGTATAACCTACAACATATATTTCACCAGCTTTCGTTTTGTTTTTGTATTAATTATGAGAGATTTTTTTTGACGAATTTTTTCTGTCACAGCTTTTTTGGCGAAATTTGCTGATTTCCGAAGATTTTTTTAAAATTTTTTCTCCGTATGACTGTTTTTTGCAGTTATGACAGATTTGCCTGAAAAACAATTCAAAAAATTTAATCCGGCGTGTTCAGATACGAAAATATAGTTACATCATTTCGCCAATGACTCAATTTAAAAATGCTCGTCGCCGCAACAGCCAGCTTCAGATATTTTCCGTCGTTCCCCAATTCTTTTGCTCTCTCTCGGTTTTTGCCGCGCAATACCCAGTATCCCTCTATATTTTTTCTGTCAAAATATCTCGGTTTTCCCGTTTTGGGGCTAATGTTATATTGGTTCCATCTGGCAAGTATTTCTTTCTCAAGCTGCTTGGCGTATTCGGGATTTTCTTTGATTTTTTGAACTTGAATCCGATAATATTCTTTTGCCGATTTGGCTCTCAATTTATGGAGATTCAGATGATTTTTGAACATTTCGGGCGGAAACACGAGTTCATCGGGTCCGATGCGTTCGAAATACTTGCGTATAAACTCTATATCTTCAGGTTTGTTCAATCGGTTAAGTGTATACTTATTTCCCTTCCCGCGAAGGACTTCGACCGCCCAGTAGCCGCTCTCATCCTGCTTGAAGCACTTTCCCGTCAATTTTTGGATTTCCCGTTTCCTGAGTCCTACCTTAAGATTGAAATCAACGAGACTTTTCCATGCTTCGTGCGATAAATCGAATGATTTCTGAGGGGAAAACGGCTCTTTTCTTCCCCGTATATAATCTGCGGTATGGCGACGGGGCTTGTTTATATCTTTAAGCTTTATACCTTGAAAGGACGCAGGCAAAGCTGCTAAATATGTGTGGATTGTGCTGGCTGTATAGCCCTGCTCTTTCAATGAATCGCAATAAGATTGAGCAATTTCCATACTGCAACAAGATTCATAATCACGGCAATCATGGGTTTGACGGCAATATTGAACATACCTGTAACTGTGTCTATAGAATTGTCTGTATGTTTTGTAGTTTGGATAATTTTGGGCTTTTAATCGCTCATCAACCTCCTGCATAATCTGCTGGGTAACGCTTAATTTTCTTGGTCTTTTAGCCATTCCATTTCATCCTCAGATAATTCAGCACTGTGCCAAAACGCTGACAAGCTATAGCTTTCGTATTCATTACAAATAACGTCAATATTATATTCATCTCTGTCAACAGTCAATTTAATGTAGTTGCTTTCATTGAATATTTCCAATACATTGTAGTCGAAAAACTTTTCCCAAACGGAGTCTTCACCGTCATCGGAATAATCAATAACATAAAATCTCTCGTTGCAGTAATCGCTGTCGGGCGAATAGTCTTCGTAAACCCAACTCGCAAATCGGGTGTAGCCTGCCATATAAATTTTCGGTGTATTTCTGTGTTTGGGATTCTCTGCCCTCATAACTTCATACAATTTTTCTTCACTGCATACAAAAAAATCTTTATTCATCTTTGAAAATCCTTTCTTATAATTTTTCTCTGGTAAATTGTCTTGGCTCTGTTTCCGCTGTGACAAAATCACAGCCCCGAGCGACGGAACTGACAGGGTCGACACTCCTGTCACGTTGATGCCCGATTGTCTGTGCAATCCGTTGCGCCGCCGCAAAATCTGGTTACAATCGCTACTTATAGCGCTTGTAACCATTTTTGCGTGAATTTATCACGCCATTTGCGGCCGCATTTCTGTTCTGCGTTTTGTTTTGTTCAGCATTCACTCCCTATGTCTCTGTTTGACATAGTTATGACAGACCTGCGACAAAACAATCTGCATTTTTGCAATAACAGCGAGTCGCTTTAAATCTCAATTTCAATCGCAATATAATATTGCATTTTATCGCGTCCACCGAATGCAACAAATCCAAACTCTGACAATGTTAAGGATTCCGTAATTTCCTCAAACAGATCATCATCAGAATAAAACACAAGTCGAATTTTGTGTTCCGATTTGTCACCGCAATCAACTGTGCAGGCGCATTTATCAAATCCGAGTTTGTCAATAATTTTGCTGAATTCATCCTCGGAGTTAAGAATTTCAATTTTCTTGATGGGTTTCATCTCTGTCACCTCCGAATCAGTTATGACAGATGAATCGAAAAAACATATCAAAAATTGATTTCAATTATGTTTTCTGCCTGCTCCTCTGTTACGGGAACGCATCTGCTGTTTTCTGCGATAAGAAAATCACCCGTTAATATGTTTCTTTTGAGAATACCGTAGGCGGGAGGGTCAAAGCTCATAACTTTTTTGTCGGACACAGGAATGTAAGCGTTTTCAAAATTTGATACAGATTTTTTCATTGAAAAATCTCCTTTCATAAAAATATTTACCGACTGAATTCGGTTTCGCTTTAGTTATGACATTTTTGAAACGCTGAATTTTTTCTGTCACAGCAAAAATTGAAAAAAATAAAACATTGCAGAAATTCTGCAATGTCTTAACAAACAATTAAACACAATTGCACTCATTAAGTACAACAGTGTTCATTATTATCTTTAGAACTTGTGTAACTATAAGTTACAAAATATAAACATAACTATTTATCTAATCACTAAACCCTTACCTTTACGCTTATATAGCCAGCTTGTTTATCATTATTTCTGTTTATATTTGCTTATATAAGTTTGGCTGAAACTGTTGACACACAACGGATTGCAGGGCTGAAAAAGAAAAATTTACATTAAGCCGAAAATTTATACTGAAAATAAATTTTTTTACATTTTTCAAAAAATATATACTCTCGCTTTGGTATCTGTCATAACCGATTTGAATCTAAAAAAAGTGAGGTAATATTATGTACTCCGTTGCAATTTCAAACAAATTAATCCGTGAGGCTGTCCCTACAGACTCAAAAAGCAGTCTCGTATTTTTACCTATGGAATTCCGAGTGAAATATCTGCTGATTTCGCTGATACAAAAGGAAACTTTCGAGTTCGAAGCAATCGATATAACGACGCCAATGTTCTCTGAATATTTCGGGTTGAGCTGGGGAGGAATTCAGACAAAAAGCCTGAAAAATGCAATAGAAAATCTTATTGAAAGCCGTTATATTATAGACGGTGTTGTTGTTAAATGGCTTTCCGATGAATCTTATTTTGCAGACGGAAATATCCATCTGAAATTAGATGATTCTCTTTCTCCATATTTGTTACAACTGAAAGGTAATTTTACCCTATACACCTATGATGCGGTTTCAAAATTCAAGTCGCGTTATTCTTATCGCATATATGAATTTCTCAAATCAGCCGAGGGTATGGGTTTCTATAAAATCAGCCTTTCCGATGCAATATCGTTGTTGGGTGACAACTGCTGTAAAACTAAAAATGAGTTCATTAAAAGAGTTCTTTCTCCTGCTTTGAACGATATAAATACCTGTTCGGATCTTCGCATCAAACGCCGTTTTTACAAGCCGTTCGGAAAACCCGAACAAATCTGGTTCAGTATCCGCAACAAAGATGATGATACGCCGTCAGAAAACATTAAATACTGCGATAACTTAACCTCAACATCAAAGGAAACAGATATATCAGATGAGCTTCTCATGCCGGTTGACATTGAAATAGATGATAAAATGAGAGCACTGATTGATTCTGTAAAACTCGACTGAAATCACAAAGCACCAACCCCCGCTGTTTTTTACAGCGGGGGTCAGCGCACAAAGGAGATAATTAAAGGAAAACAAATAGAATGTAGTGGTCAATTTAATATATAACGGTTTTATCTGTTATTGTTTCATATATCCGCAATTTCGGGTATAGGGAATATCTTCTCAACATAAAATCCGCTGCGGTTTTTGCAGGGTTCCTCGGATTTGCGGAGAGTCAGCATAGCGCATCTGGATGATATTGGTTCGGAATCCGCAGACCTGTATATCTCACCAATTTTGTCATCTGTTGCAATCAAAAAGCTCAGAGAAGTTTCAGGCTCTCTGAGCCAGATTGCAATGTGCTGAGCATATACATAAACCGCATCCCTTATCAGTTCCAATGCCAAAAGTTCATTGTATATCGTTGATACATAGGGTTCTTTTGTTGATTTCAACGCCTTCTTAAGCTGATTTTTGCTTTTGGTATATGTTATCAGTTCGTCATCGTCATCTCTGCACCAGATATTACTCCAGCGGTTTCCCAAAGCAATTTTCTGCAATTTCCTTGCAATGTTCGGCACGGAGCAGTTTTTGGAAATCCAGTCATTCAGTAGTGTTATACAATCCCTCCTCATCATCTGACGGGTATGATTTTGCTTACGAAAAAGCCTGCACGGTTTGGGCACTTTGCAAAATTGATTATCACATCAACAAATTCTTTCTCAACGCCGTTTTCACTGCAATAACCTATTGGGAAATTCAGCCGTATGCACAAATCAATTTCGTTGGTATCATTGTAAAACCAAGGAATCAAAAGGAATGTATAATCCATCAGCGCTGTTTTTATGCATTTCCGTGCAAGTTCCTCTGAAAAGCATATTCCCGGAGTTTTTCCGTACGTTTCAAGTGCTTCATCCTTGCTGTGATCAATACAATAGCGAATTTTTTCGCCGTTGCCATTTTGGCAAAACAGCTCATCCCAGTTTGCATAATTCATTAATATCTGCTGCATTTCAGATATTATTTTTGAGTGTTCAAAATCTTTCCATCTTTCTAAAAGGGTCATGTTTTTTCATCCTTTCTTTTTGATTTGTTATTGACTCTTGTCTCCTATTGCATATTCTCATCTCCAATCGCCACATTAAGTTATTCTAATTATGACAGATTCATTTTAATTCAATCGTCAAAATGATATATTTAGAAACTTAAAAAGATTTATTGAACATTGTGAATTTTATTTAGTGCATAAATTTCTCGTTTGTGTCAGATACAAAACGAAATCATAGCCCCCAACTCTACGTTTTGAGTTGAGGGCTTGTTTTTATATACAAATTAAAGTGTCATAATTTGTGCAAAACAGAGAAGTTGAAAAACGGGTTGTTTTTTCATGAAACAATAAGGGAAAAATTTCATATATATAATGATTTTTTTTGAAAGTGGTGATAGCCGATGATATCAAATTTTGTATAATATATTCTTAATCTGAAAAGAAAATGTTGAATTGTTTTTTGCATTATATTTAAGGTGAAAAGAAAGGGTGTTAAAAATTGAAGAAAAGCAGGATGATATCAAAAATAGTTGCTTTTTTATTAGCAATTATACTTGTAGTACAAATACTTCCACTATCAACAATTTCAATAGCAATAAACAATGAAAATGTTGTTGGTCAAGCCTTGACGGGGAGTGTAGAAAAAAATTCTCTGCAAGTTGTTTCAGAGATTGAATCTCTTAGAGATGAGTACTCAAAATATTTTCGGTGCGAGGATGGCTCGTTTGTTGCTGCTGTTTATAATGCTCCGATACACTATAAAGAAAATGGCGAGTGGAAAGAAATTGATAATACATTAGTTGCCAATGATAGTGTTGAAAAAACAGCATCCGTCAACAGTACGAAATATGCTGTTACAAAAACCACCAATCCAATTACTTTTCCGGAAAATATTAATAATGGAAATATTACTATTACCAAAGACGACAATATAATTTCGTTTGGAGTTAAAGATGCGGTTTCAAACTTTTCTTCGGTCGCAACCGTTTCTGAGCCTGAGGAGTTAGTCTCCACCACAATCACAAGTTTACAATCAGATAGTGAAAGTGAAAATGTTGAGAAAGAAAATACAGAACTTGTTATTGATACTCAAAACAGTGCAATTACCTATTCAAATATTTTTGGAAATGCCTCAATTGAATATGAGGTTTCTTCGTCAATGCTCAAAGAAAGTATTGTTGTATCAGAAAAATCAGACAGCTATAAATATGAATTCTGGATTGATTTTGGCAACTATGTTCCGATTAAAGATGAAGTATCAGGAGGTATATATATTTATGAATCGGTTCAGTCAAAAGAGCCAATAATGGCAATCGCTCCGCCGTATATGTTTGATGCAGATGGTGATACCTCAAGAGAAGTGACAATGGATCTTGTACAAAACGCAGAAAACTATACTCTTATTGTTGAGGCGGATAAGAAGTGGATAAACAAGCTTGGAAGAAAATTTCCCGTTGTTATTGATCCTACCTTTATTCTTGATGTAGGCAGAAGCAATATATATGATGTCCATGTTAATAAAAATGATCCTACTAAAAGCTACAAATATGACTATCAGCTTGAAGTTGGTAAAAAAAACAATGACGTTTGCAGAACATATATCAAATATAATTTGCCCACGCTTCCCGATTGCAGTATAGTAACAAATGCTAATCTTGAATTGATTCAGAATTGGTACAGGGATTTTGATACAGATCTTTACCTTAATGTTTACAAGTGCGATACACACTGGGATTTCAACACTATAAATTGGAATAATCAACCGATTCAGAATTTGGCAAATGCAACAGTTGTCGATTATACCAACTACAAAAACGGAATGGGCACTGTATACAATCTTGATATAACAAAAATAGTTAAGGATTGGTATGAGAATGCTGAAAATCACGGTTTAATGCTTGCTTCTTCAGATGAAACAATTAATGAAATGACTTCGTTTTATTCTTCAAGAAATATTGCTTCAAATTATCCCGTTATAACTGTTCAATATGTAAATAACTTGGGTGTTGAAGATTACTGGACATATGATGGGTTTTCCCTTGGAGAATCGGGCTCTGCATACATAAACACCTATAATGGCCAGTTAACCTACATTCATGGTGATGTGAATACTAATGGATTACTTGCTCCATTGAGCGTTTCGCATGTTTATTCCACGGACGAAAAAAATGCAACAGGAACCTTTGGCAATATGAATTTTGGCAAAGGGTTTAAGCTCAATTTAATTGAAAAAATTGAACAAACGGGTTCTAATGTATATGAAGGAGATTATCCCTATAAGTATATTGATGCTGACGGTACCGTACATTTCTTCAAAAGAGAGAGTTTGCTTTCCAACCGATTTTTCTACGAATTTGGTTCTGATGTTGTTTTAACTTCGGTGAATTCAGGGTTTGTTTTAACGTCTCCTGACGGCAGCACAAAGGAATTCAACACGGATGGTTACCTGACCAAAACAACAGACAATAACGGCAATTCCGTAACAATTACATACAGCAGCGGAAGAATAACCCGTGTTACGGACGGAGGAGGAATTTCGGTAACTTTTGCTTACAATTCTGATAATACTCTGAATTATATTTCTGACGCAGCAGGCAGAAAAACCTACTATCATTATAATTCATTGGGTCAGTTAGATTATATAACCTACCCTGATTCGGACAGTACACAGTATTCATATAATGAAAACTCACTTTTGTGTGAGATTTCTGCGGTTAGCGGTGCGAAAGCAGTGCTCAACTATAAAAATATTGTAGCTAACAATAATACTTTCTATAAAGTGTCATCATATACAACCTACGGAGAGGATTCGGTAACGGTTTATGATACCGTAGATTTTGTTTACAGAACCTGTGATACATATATCAAAAACAGCAAGGGAGATGAACTTGTTTTAGCCTTTGATAATTCGGGTAGGGTAACCAATAAGACACTTAACGGCAAAACGGTTTCAGAAACGCAGTATAACAATTCAGGTGATTTGAAAAACACCGTTTCATTTGCCTCGCAAAGCTTTGATATCGGTTATAATTCCTTTGAGCGTGGAAGTATGTCTGTTTCAGATGCGCAATCTGACGGAACGGCAAATAATATTATAAATTATAGCGAAGAACGTACTTTTATAAAAAACAAATCACTTAAGCTTCAGCGAACAGAAACTCCAGGCACAATAACATCAACATATAAAAAATGGTACATTGAGCCTAACACCACTTACACGGTTTCGATGTATGTTAACATTGTTGATACCCTGCAAAGCGGCGAAGTTTATCTTACAGTTACAGCCTGCGATTCAGATGTATTGGTTCTTACCGATTTGTTGTCTGTTAACGGTTCTGCGATTACATCAACGGATAATCAGTGGCAACTGATTTCAGCAACAATCACAACCCCTGCAGATACCGATGCATTTAAAATTACCTGCGGTATTTATGATGCAATCGGCACGGTGTATTTTGATGCATTTCAGATTGAAAAAGCCTCCACACCAAGCAAGATGAATCTTCTTGTTAACGGCGATTTTGAGGATTATGATAACCGTTACGGTGCAGACAGCTGGAACAACGCATATAATACCTTCTGTATGCCCGAAACAGATGCGGAAACCGGCAATTCCTATACGTGGTTGAAAGGCGACCCAAATGCAGAAAGGTCATTTTGGCAGGAAGTTCAGCTTAACGGCAAAGCCGGGGATATCCTTGTTTTTGGCGCAAGTGCAAAAGCCCTGTGCTCATCTTCGGGCAACGACGGTACACGCTTTTTCGGAATAAGAATTGATTTGTACAGTGATTATTCCACCATCGCCCAATCCGAAACCCTGTTTTTTGATGCGCAGACATACGACACATGGCAAACTGCAATAGGTTCCGTGACGGCTCAGCAGGATTATGTTGAAATCAATATGTATATGTGTTATTATAACGAAGTAAACGTTGCTTGCTTTGATAACGCATTCATTTACCGTGATTATTACGGCACAACCTATTCCTACGATTCAACAGGCAGAATTGTGAAGGCAGAGAGCGATAACGGTCAGGCGGTTGAATATTCACGCACGGGTATTGACCTTACGGGTGTTGAAGTTACCGCAAACAATCAGGTTGTTCAGACTGCTTCTTACGGCTACGACAGCCGTCACAATCTCACCTACGCCTGCGATACCAACGGAATTGCAACAAGATATACCTATAATTCCAAAGGCTTGCCCGTCAAAACCGTTATTACGGGGTCAGACGGCTATTCAAGCACATCCACCTCATATACCTACACTTCCGATAATAATTATCTTAAAAGCGTAACCGATGTCACGGGTGCAACGGTAGAGTACACCTACAACAGCAAGGGTCTTGTCAGCAAGGTGACGGAGCCCAACGGCAATGTTACGGAGTATGAATACAACCCTGATACAGACGAGCTTATTTCCGTTTCAAATCCGTCAGAAGCCCTGGGCAATCCTTCAACGGAGTTTGAGTATGACAGTGCAGGCAGAATAGCTGCCGTAGATGCGGCTGAATTTATTAACTTTTATTATGACGAATTCGGCAGAATCATCTCTACGGATAACCTTGGCATTCTTCAAACCATCAACGGCTACAACGATGATGATAATATAGAGTGGCAATACTATGCCAACGACAGTCAAGCAGAATTCTTTTATGATGAAGAAGGCAGGCTGACGGAAGAGGTATATGATAACACTCTTACCTATGAATATTTTTATTCAAACGACGGTAAGCTGGGCAAGGTTGCCGACTATGAAAGCGGCGAAGAGTGGAATTATCAGTATGATATGACGGAAAGGCTTACAAGCGTTTCAAGTGACGACGGCAGAAGCCTTTTCTATAACTACAACACAAAAAATCAGCTCGGCAGTTTTAAGGTGCTTGATTCCGACTCCGTTATTCACGAAACCGCATATACTTATGATAACAGCGGCAGAGTGACGGGTACTCAAATCCCTTCAATGCAGGGAAGCCCCACTCAGGAATACATCTATGACAGCCTTGGAAGAAGCTCACGTTTTAAAAACTATTATAACGGCAATAATTATATTGAGGCGGTTTATTCATACCGCCGTGTGAATGAAGCCGAAACGGGTCAGGTGCAGAGCCTTGATTATTTCAGAAACGGCTCATTATACGGACTTGACCGCAGATATGAGTATGATGTCAACGGCAACATAACCCATATTTATGAAGGAAGCGGGCTTATTGTAAGGTATAAGTATGACGGAATGAGCAGGCTTATCCGCGAGGATAACTACAACGCACATAAAACCGTTGTTTATGCCTACGATTCAAACGGAAATATGACGTCGAAAACCGAATATGCCCTGAGCTTTACCGATGAATTGGGTACACCTGTTGACACCGTAACAAGCACATTCAACAACGGCGTGTGGCAAAGTGCCATAACCTCATATGACGGCGACTGGGTTTTCCGCTATGATATGGGCGGCAACCCCTTAAGCTACCGAGGCTATGCAATGACCTGGGCAAAGGGCAGACAGCTTTCTGCATTATCGGGTAACGGAATTACCGCATCATTCAAATATAACAACAACGGCATAAGAACGAGCAAAACCGTCAACGGTGTTGAAACGGAATATTTCTATGTTGGTGATACTCTTATTTCGCAGAAAACAGGCAATGAAACTATCAATTTTGCCTACACCGCAGGCGGTGCACCTCTGGGCTTCACCTATAACGGCACACCCTATTACTATATGCTCAATCTGCATGGTGATATTGAAAAAATATATGATGCAACGGGTGAAGTAGTTGTAACTTACATCTATGATGCCTGGGGTAAGTTGATATCAATAGAAGACGACACAACAGACAACATAGGTGTTAAAAATCCTTTGAGATATAGAGGTTATTACTACGACACCGAAACAGGCTTCTATTACCTGCAAAGCCGTTATTACGACCCTGAGATTTGCAGATTTATCAATGCTGATTCATTGATAATCGCAGGTGACGATTATATTCAAGGCACTAATGTTTATGCTTATTGTTACAACAATCCTGTGATGTATGTGGATCCTACGGGGTATGCAAGAGTCTTGGGCTTGAATTTTGATAAGTTGATTAGTTTAGCATATCATTTGATCGATTATATGTTTTCAGTTGCGGAAGATGAAATAACGGCATGGGAGTGTTTTATAAAAATTTCCGAAAAAAACGGTTTTGATTTTTGGGTTGAAGGAGATGTATCTATAAGGGTTATTGAACATGAATCAGGTGTAAAACAAGCGTCAATAAGTTTTAAGGGTCGCAGAGGAGAAGACGGTGAACTTGAACAATATCACGCGATGGTTTACTTCGCAACGGGACATGAATGGTTGAAAGAATATAAAGCTAGACATAACTACGAAGTAACTAATTGGGATAAAGTAAAAGCATTTATTGGTCTTTTTCCTGTAGGTTCATTTATATCTTGGTATGATTTTTTGAAGGCTTTTTTGGCACAAGAAGATCCATTTGAAGAAGGAATGAGTGACATATATGACGAAGCAATATTAAATGGTTCGGGAACTTATTTTTTTGTTTCTTATATTACGGCAAATGATAAGAATATTTACTTGTATCACAAGGGGGTAGTTGGGTGAACAAAATAAATGTTGTATTTTACAATTTCTATGGAGATATTGTATACTTGCTTAATGTTGTTTTTATAGTTGTTACATTAAACACATACCATATGTACATTTCAAAAGTATTTCTAGTTATTAATACTGTCGTTATCTTGGGATGTTTTTGTGTCATTATAAAACATAAACAAGCTACATTATGTGATATATACACATTACTTATAGTTGTTCTCTCGTTTTTATATTGGCTTGGACTTTGGTTCTCTAAATTTACGCCGTTTATTGATGTTGATATTAATGTTGATGCGATAGAAATAATTTGCTATATATGTGAGATTGTTTTGAGAATCTTTTTCTTATTAAGAATATTTGTTTATCTTAAAAACAAAAAATTGGATAGACCTGGAGAAAGAATAAGTATTAAAACTCGAAAGTAAAGATAGAGAATAGTTCGCTGTTTTGATTAAAATGCAAAAATGACTTTGTCTACCCTTTACCGAGGCTATGCAATGACCTGGGCAAAGGGCAGACAGCTTTCTGCATTATCGGGTAACGGAATTACCGCATCGTTCAAATACAATAGCAGCGGCATAAGAACGAGCAAAACCGTAAACGGTGTTGAAACGGAATATTTCTATGTTGGAGACACACTGATAAGCCAAAAGACAGGTAATGAAGTTATAAACTTTGCCTACACCGCAGGCGGTGCGCCTCTGGGCTTCAGCTACAACGGCACACCCTATTACTATATGCTCAACCTGCAAGGTGATATTGAAAAAATATATGATGCAACGGGTGAAGTAGTTGTAACTTACATCTATGATGCCTGGGGTAAATTGATATCAATTGAGGGTGAATTGGCGAATACAATAGGTATAAAAAATCCTCTCAGATATAGAGGTTATTACTACGACACCGAAACAGGCTTCTATTACCTGCAATCAAGATATTACGACCCTGAAATATGCAGATTTATCAATGCCGATTCATTGATAATCGCAGGTAACGATTATATCCAAGGCACGAACAGGTATGCTTATTGCTATAACAATCCGGTGATGTATAGTGATCCAACCGGAAACGAAACTATAGAAGATCTTGTATACACTGTCACGGGTATAATTGGTAGTCTGATTTTCTTGAGTGGAGTAGTTCCATCAACTGTTTTATCAGGATATGTAACATCTATGTTGGGACATAATTTTGAAACAGGCAGAGAACAAGCTGATTACCTTTTGAAAATTGTTGAAGCTTTCTTACCACGAGAAAATTGGTCAACCCAATATCCATATCCTACAAAAATTACTAATGTTGGTTTTCAAGTTATAATGGATGGAAGATTTATTAGCAAATATTATTGTCTCGAATATGCAGATGAAATAATCAACAAGTTTGGAAATGGCGGATATTACCTTGGGATGGATAGAGAGCGTATCGCTATGGAAATATATGGTCACGCAATGATTCATTTTTGTCTTCCTGTCATTAAACAAACACCACTATACGAAAACAATAAAGAACTTATAGATAGATTATATAATTCTTCTGATCCTATAGACATAAACAATAACGAGGGAACCGGTAGAATGATTGTGTTTAGCACTCTTTGGAATTTTCTGTGATAGTTGGAGGTCATAATTATGAAAAGATTTTTGATTGTTGTTGCTATCGCAATTATCTTTGTGTCTTTTTCTTCTTGTAAACAAAAAACAAATGATTATCTGGAAACAAATTTCGTAGTTTATGATTGGAATTCAATTAAACATAACGATAATACTTTTAAGATTCGTGACAAATACGGAAATGAATTTAATGATTACTGTATTTTTGACGAGCTAAGCAATAAAACTGTTTCTGCAATATACTACAGCGATGGACAAGAGTCTGGCAAAGTGAAACTTAGACCATTTATTGGCAGTTCTCGAACAAACTTTATTTCTCAAGTTAAAAATTGGTATGATTTGTTTGAACCATCAGTATATGGGAATATTGATAATCCACGATTAGATTATTTAGATGTTTATGATAATGTAGATAAAATTTCAATGTTGGTTTCTTCAAATGATTCTGCAACTTATCAAAATGGTGAATATATTCTGTCAGATAATCTAGCAAATGAAGTTTGGTCAAATTTAAATAAAATTGAGAAAAACATTTCAAATGATAGTGATTTTAAATGGAAAAAAACAAATTTAAATGCGTGGATTTATTTGTATATCAAAGATGTTAATGCTGCAGTTTATGTTGGTATTCTTTGTTATAATGAAAACGATGAACTTTGTATCAGTAACACAAATTATACAGAGTTATATCCACTTTCATCAAAATGGCAGAATTTGAATAATTTACTTGACGATTGCAATTATGTTGAAAATTCTTTTTTGCTTGAATAACGCAAAATTAAAGTTGCAAGCAGAGAAAGTGTATATATACACTTTTAAATCAAAAAGATTTTTGGGTTCTTGTTGGTGAATTATCTTCCCCAAAACCCTACAAATCGAAAAGTAATTTTTGCAAATTCTTTTCGAGCTATGCTCCTACGGATATAAGCAAAAAAGACAGCCCCCAATATTGAACATTTTAATTTTAACAGAAAAACAGCTCTTTACAGTGATGTAAGGAACTGTAATGAAACGGATTTGCCTACACCGCAGGCGGTGCGCCTCTTGGCTTCACCTATAACGGCACACCCTATTACTATATGCTCAATCTTCAAGGCGACGTTGAGCGTATCTACGACGCAACAGGCGAAATTGTTGTAACCTACTTCTACGATGCCTGGGGTAAATTGATATCAATAGAAGACGACACAACAAACAACATAGGAACAAAAAATCCCTTGCGTTACCGTGGATATTACTATGATACCGAAACAGGATTCTATTATCTCCAAAGCCGTTATTATGACCCTGAAATCTGTCGTTTCATCAATGCAGACTCATTATTAATCGCAGGTAATGACTACATCCAGGGTACTAATAGGTATGCTTATTGCATTAATAATCCTATTGTGTTTGCAGATCGGAATGGATATGCATACGATTATGTCTTAGGTACCTTCGATAGTGGTACCGAAGAATTATTTGCGGCTATTGGTGCATTAGCTACAGTATGTGGTGCAGCAAACTACATAATGGAATATGGAATGGGTCTTGGTTACAGTGAATCAGCAATTACGGAATCTTTAGAAGATTTTTTGTTGAGAACTAAACCGCTTTATGATGATATTTTTGATCTTGCAAGTATTATGTTAATCGGTGTCAAAGTAATGGATGGTAGTGCATGGTGGCTTAATATGTCATCCACGATAGGAACTGCAGATGATCTTGTTTCAATACTTAAAAGCGAGTTTCCGAGCTTACTTTCTACAAACGGTAACTTATTATCTATTATTGCCAGTGTTGGTACAGAATTTGTGATTGATTATTTAAATCCATTGATAAACAATACAGAATTGGTATCATATCTTGGAAAACATTTGTTAGTTGCTGTTGGCGATTTCGGAATTTCATATATGGCTCTTAGTATAGGTGCAGGAGTTGCTACTGCATTCAATCCTTTATTAGGCGCTGCGATGGGAACGGTTTTGCTTCTTGGTGGCAGTGAAGCTTGGTCTGAATTAACAAAAGACATTTGAGGTGATTTTTATAAAAAGATTTAAATATAGCAGAGTATCATTTTTGTGCCAGTTAATTTTTTCTTTTTTGTGTAGTTGTTTTTTAATTTACGGTATGAATCTATTTACCTCTGATATAGGTAAACTCAACTATAAAAATGTACTGATTGTTGTAGTTTTTTTTGCGCTTTTATTACCTTTTATAGATGAATATCTAAATAGGTATGTTGAATTCAAAGACGAATATGTTGTTTTTAATTCGTTTAGAATTGATAAAAAGGTCCGAAGCTATAATGTGAAGTATAATGATATTTTGAGTCTTGAAGCAGTTAAAATTCCGCTTTTAGGAATTTACAAAGTAAAAATAAAAGCTAAAAATATCCCTTATACTATTCCTGTAACTTGGTGCATGAAAAAACATAATGATTTATTTTATAATCTTTGTTTTTTTTCTAAAAAATATAATCCCAATGTTTTTTTAAATGACCAATTAACGAAATTTCTTGAAGAGAGGAGTTATTATGAAACAGATTAAACACAAAAAGATTGCATATTTAATCGTGATTCTTATAATGATTGTTTTATTTATAGTTTACTACTTTTTAAATTATCATTTTTTGCTTTCAGATGAATTTAAGAATACCCCTCGTGTCATTTGTATTTTGGGTGCGGTTGCGATTTTTTGTATAAAAAGAAGTGGAAACGACCAATAGAAAAATTTGTTTAATTGACAAAAAATCGATATTGTTAATGTTTGCCAAAGCTTTTTGCTTTGTAGAAAAGGGGAATTGTTGTCGGCTTAATAATTACACTATCAAATAATAAATAGGAAAACACCCATTCGGCGGGCAGGATTATCCTGTCCGCTGTTTTTATGAATTTCAAATATATTAAATCACCTTTGACATATTATTACATTACTGTTATAATAAACTAAATTTGTAAAATATCAGACGAAAAGAGGCGATATAGTTGATTAGTTGTGAAAGAGCAGTTGAAATTGCCAAATTATACTATGACGATGTATATCGTCTTTGTCTTTCGAGATTAAGAAAAGAAGAAGATGCAGCCGACGTTACGCAGGATGTTTTTCTGTTTTTTCAGGAACATTATGAAGAACTTGAAGACGATAATATCAAGGCGTGGCTTTATGCGGTAGCCAACAATAAAATAAAAGAAGAATTCAGAGAAATCGCCAAAAGAGAGAAAGAGCTGATTTACGGAACGGTTTTCGGCTCGCATACAAGTACAGATATTGTTTATGAAATGGAGCAAGACAATAAAATAACGGATGAAGAAATTAACGAAAAGATAAATGGCATTCTTTCTTCTTTAACCGAAAAAGAGCTTAAGCTTTTTGAAATGGTATATACTAAACATATGGAATATTCTGAATTGGCAAAGGCTTTGGACACTTCAGAGGGTGCCGCGCGAATAAGAGTCTGCAGACTCAGAGCAAAAATCAAAGAAAAAGCATCGTTTGTATTTATGGCACTTTTGCTTCTTTTTATGAAACTGTAAAAATTAATTTCAAATTTTTAAAAAATTTTTTGAAACAAAATGCAATTTCCGTCATATATAAACGAAGGAGGTTTTGCATTTTAAAAAAATATGATTTACGGAGGTGAAAATTCCATGGGAAACACGCACGATATGAGCAATGAAAAAAGAAGTCTGAAAGATAAACTTTTGGCTATTGTTCTGCTTGAAGCTTCCAAACCCTATAAGGAAATGGATAGTGACCTTGTAACGGAGTGCGTTGATTTTCTTATGGAGCTGGAAGGAAAAGAAAGGCTTACAAAATCGAAAATTGAACAGAGGGTTAATAACATCCCGTTCATAGCAACAGATAATATCTATACAAAAGCAAAGAAGCGCTTCCGACTGAAAACTCTGGCGGTTATTGCGGCGATTCTGGCGATTCTTTTCGCAATTTTTGCTGTTGTTTCCGTTGCAACATCGTATGATCCCGTCATGAATCTGCTCAAAGAAATATCACACACAATTACTGAGATGTTTGACGGAGAAAGTGTTGATGTTGGCGGAGTGACTATCAATAAACACGGTGAATCAATCGAATATGCTTCGCTTGAAGAGCTTCTTGAAAAAGAAAATATAGATATATTATACCCGGCGTGGTTACCCGATAACGAAGAGATTACTTCTGTATGGTTTATAGACGATGTCCATTCGGATTATTATATATTCAAATGCGAAAACTCTACCTATAGTATTAATGTTACTTTAAATGAGTCAGTTCCTGATGAAGAAAAAGCAAACTTGATATCAAAAGAAATTAACGGATTAAGCATATATTGTAAATACAATGATATGAATAATTATTTTCAAGCGGATTTTGAATATAATGGAATGCTATATTCAATAAGTACATATACAGAAGAAGATCTCTTTAAGATAATTGAAAACTTAAAGGAGATTGAATGATATGAAAAAATTAATTGCAATTCTTTTGTCAGCAATGTTTATTATCGGTGCAATGTCTGTTACCGTTAATGCAACAGACAGTTTTGAAACACCCCATATAGAGTTTATTTTTGAGGACGGCACATCTCTTGAAATTCAGAACAGAATTATTGCCGACCTTACAGGTGAAAATGACGGCGCTGCAGCCTACGGACTTACCTGCACACTTTTCGGTCATAAGCTTGATACGGGCACAACATCGGCAATTACACATAATGCCAGTTCTACGGCACCCAGATGCCTGCAAAAAACATACTCTTATGAAATCTGCACAAGATGCGATTACAGCGAATATACTTTGCTCAGTAGCAAATACATCTACTGCTGCTGATTATAAAAAATGCAAAACTGACTTCAAAATTTTTGCCGATGCACAGCAAATGCATCGGCAATACCCTTTGGGTGAGAGAAAATGAGAGAGAAAATAACCGTAAGCTTTTTCGGACACAGAATAATTGATGATTATTTAACGGTTGAAGCCAAGCTTTATGAGCTTCTGCGTATCATAATGCAGCGAGGCAACAGAGAAATTGAATTTCTTGTTGGCAGAAACGGCGAATTTGATAAGACAGTTGCAGCCATTATCCGAGGGCTAAAAAAAGAAATCGGCGAAGACGGTGTTTCACTCACCCTTGTTATGCCGTATGAAACTGCGGAAATAAAGAATAATGCGGAAGCCTTTGAAAGCTATTACGATTCAATAGAAATCTGCAAGGCTCCCGGCAAACAAAGCTATAAATATGCGATACCCTTCCGAAACCAAAAAATGATTGACAGATCAGACCTTGTTATTTTTTATGTAAAAAATGAAACGGGCGGAGCTTTTGAGGCTCTTAAATATGCAATAAAAAAACAAAAGCGTGTTATTAATCTTTTTGGCACAAAAATTGAATCCGATATTGGTTGACCGAGATTGCGCAATGCAAACTCGGTCAAATTTTTTTGAAACAAATCCGGAAATTTGTCATATATAGTTATAATTCAATTTTTGGAGGGGAACTTTTGGAAAAATACAAGTATTTTGTTGATAAGATTAGGATTTACCTGGATGACAAAACTCTGGAGCTTAATGAAGAAAAACTGGATGAGCTTATAGACCGTGAGTTGGAAAAACCTATTAAAAAAATGGATACATATTTAATAGATTTATGTCTTGATGCCTTGGTTGCTTATAGGAAATCTGAAAAGAAACAAAATGAAAATACGCCAAAAAAGAAAAAAAGCATTTAAACACGCAACCGGTTTTAGTAAACACTTACATCGGAGGAGGGGTGTCTCGAAAAGTTACAGAATTGTCATAAAGCAATATGGTAAGATTCAGTATTAGGAGGAATATTTATGTCAAGGAAAAGAAAACTTATAGTCAATACCATTGTATCGATTTTAACGGGTGTCATTTCAATAGTTTCGGATTTTTTTATTCCATCATTAAATTTAGAAATTAATGATTTTGTTAACTCTTTGTTTTCAATAATAACCGTTATGGCCGGTATATGGATAACTTGCTATCTTTTGTTTTTGGAATTGCATAAGGACCGCTATCAACTAAAGCTTCTTGAAAAAGATTATATGTCAAACATTAACAGCGTTTTTTATAAAATAATATATTCTGTTTTGTTAGGCTTATTTGTGATAGTTTTTGATTATGGTGTTGTATCAAGTATTTGGTTTGCTATTGTAGCCTTAAGTGTTATGGTTGATATTTTTATAAGAGTATACAAATCCAAAGAAACCCTTATGGTTAACACCTATGTTGATGATTTTTTTGAGCAAATCTCAAATGATTTATCAGGTAGCAAAAATTCCTTAGATGAAGAAACAATCGAAAAAATTAAATATATTCTTGACGAAAGTGTTGTAAAAGAAGAATATTTTACGGCGCAAAATATCGTTGAAAAAATAGGAGAAATATTCAGAGATTTCTTAAGTAACAGTATAAAACTAAATATGTTGGAGAAGAAAGAGCCTATAGATGATATGTTTCAACGAATCATTAGTTTGAATATTTATCAATTAAAACTATGTAAAAAAATAAAATCTGAAATATTGATTTCTTCAATTGTCAAACAGCAATGGAAAAACATTAAATTTTGTTTAGAAAACTCACAATATGAATGGTACAAAAAATATCAAAAGCAATTTGATGAATTTGTTTTTAATATGCATAAAGAAGATAATGTTTTATTGCTTAATGAATTATATTATACTTATTATTTAATTCTTCGGTATTTAATTAAAAATAAAAAACATGAGCATTTCGAAGATTCGTTAGCAAAGATTTTAGAACTTACATTTTCTCTTATTTTTGCTTATAACAAAACCAACAATACCAGTTTTGCTAAATTAATTACCAATCTATTGGTATACTGCATTGAAAACGACGAAAAAGAAATTTATTCATTATTGTTTGATAAGCTTGAAGAATTTACCAGAATAATACAAAAAAGCAGCGGCGTTTTTAAAATTATTAAAATCTATTATGCAACACTATTTAATGAATTAATCGAAACCGATGTAGATAGGGCTTATGAGTATTTTGAGATGGTTTCAGGCTATCTGCCTTTGAGCGGAGAAGATTCAGAGTTAATTGAATTTAAACAATACTGTATCAGTGAATTAAAAAAGAAAAAACCTGAAAATTCGGAATTTCAAGAGAAAGTTTTTAAACATCATATAAGAACATTAAATGAATTAATTGAATTAAACAATGACTACAATGGTAGTGTGTTTTTGCCAAACTTTATTTCTTACATTGATAAATATCAATATGCTGCTCCCGAAAAATTTTCTGACTTTGTATTGTCAATAAGAGAATTATTAAAGAATAGCATTGTAAAATCTAACACACCGATGTTTTATTCGATTTTGTTAAATGTGAAAAATATGATTTCTAAAACAGAATCAAGGCAAAAAGAAATCCAAAAAGAATTGTTTGATATTTATTTTTGGCTGTTTTATTATACAAAGAATCTTACCAATAAACAGTATTTTGAAATATCTTTTGAACTGTTTTATGATTCTTTGGAGGACTTGGATAAAAACAGAAAAATCTCCGCTGATTTAGGTGAACAGATAATTGACAACCTTTATGGATGCACAGAAATTATATGCAAAGAAACATATGAGTTGGTTGATAGAGTAATTGGTATTTTATTTGATTTTCTCAAAGAAAACAAGGAATTTGTTTTTGTTTCCTCATCACCCAGCAGAAAAAAACAACTATTTAAAATTTTGTTTAACATAGGAACAAACTGTGTTGAGAATAGTTATGAAGATGGGTTGAGAAGAGTTTCAAATGCTATAGGCTGGTTAATAATTTATTGTATAAAACAATCAACGAGGGATCATGCGATATATTTGCTTGAAAGAGCAGACGAATTATATCATATAGCAATAAATATGCAAATATCACATCAAACTCGTATTTTTATGCTGACATTATTTACAACAATAGGAACTTATTGCTGTAAGGACAGTAGGAAATATTCTTGTTATTTAGACAAGGTGTTGGCCGCCCTAAAAAAAGAACCTAAGCAAAACATCAATGTAGCAGTAAGCTTGAGAACGAGTGAAAATGATATGTGGAATGGTTTGTTCGAAAACCAGACAAACAGTTTAACTGCTAAGTTTAAATGTTGTGTTGAAAATTGTTTGGAAGAATCGACGGTGAAAAACAAGGTAACACAAAAGAAATCAACCATATCACCAAAGCCGTAAACGATTATAAGCAACGACAAGGCGGATAAGGCTGATACTTCATTGTCGGGTGACTAAACAGCTGTGAAAAACGTTGGATGTTTACGGAGTAAAAACCGTTGATATTCCTTGGTTTTTGCAATAAAAAATGGCGAAAAACATCCGCCATTAAAATTTGGACCACGAGGTCGAGAGTTTGAAGCTCTGAACACCAACCCAATTTGAGGATTTTTGAAATATACTTGGAGGAATTATGAAGAGGATTAAAATTGAAAATATTAAAAACATAAGATCGCTGTGTTTCAACATTCCTGATCCTGGTTTACATATAATTACTGGAACAAATGGTTCTGGTAAAACGACACTTTTCACATGCATAAGCCGTATATGCAACAACAACGCATATCGTGTCGGTTTTCCTGCAAAATCTAATGAAAACTATGATTTGTTTTCCGGAAGAATAACGTACCAATTTGATGATCAAGAGGTAACTTACTCAAGAAGAGATAACGGAGAATGGCGTCCATCTGCCAAAAACTCAACAGTTCTCCAATCGTTTAGGTATCCTCAAATTATAAATATAACCACTAAAGACAAAAGAATTTTCTCTCAAGAAAATATTACCCCAAGGCGAAGAGGAACCGATACATGGCTTAACCAACAACTTAATACCATTTTAGATACAGATAAGTTTAGTCAAATGATAAAAATAACCACTGGTGACTTACGCAGAGGTAGAGGTATTGAACAGGATCGGCGTCGAAATATAGCATATGCAATACCATTAGGTAACAATAGATATTATACGGAACGTAGTTTCAGTTTTGGTGAAATCGTTCTTGTAAATATGCTTTTTGATATTCAAAATGTTCCAAATGGATCATTAATACTTATTGATGAGCTTGAATTAGCAATTCACCCATCATCTCAAATTAGACTTATTCAATGTTTGAAAACTTTGTCTCAAGAAAGAGGCTTAACCATTCTTATATCCACACACTCAGCGAGCATAATTAAATCACAAAAAAATGTTATCTTCTTGGATGCAAAAAGTGATGGCAATGTAGAAGTGATTTATAAATGTCCTCCTGCTAAAGCAATTGGTGCAATTGGAATGCGCGAAGATACTAATCCCGATATTGTTGTATTAGTTGAAGATGAAATGGGAAAAAGCCTATTTCACGCTCTTAAACAAAAATATAATTTGCTGCAAGAAGAAACAAGTTATCTCGATATTAGAATCTTAGAAATAGGAGGTTTTTCAAATGTAATTCATTTCTACCTTGAGACGAACAATTACATATTTTATGACAATGTATATGTATCAGCATTTATGGACAAGGATGTAGAAACCGACATAATTCCTTATCCTCAATACGGTAATACTTCATTAATACAACAGTATCATGATAATTCTTACTATCTTCATTTTTTGCCATACACACCCGAAGTACTTTTGATAAAAGTATTCTACTTTTACAAAATCGATTTCTTAAGATATCTAAAAAACTTGTATGATAATCAGCAGTTAAACTATTCAACCGATGAACAATTTAACTTTGCAGACTATGAACAGCCATTTCCTAACTTTAATAATCAGAGAGAGTACAATAATTACATAAGCCAACGAGGAGCGTTTCGGGACAAATGTAAAAAGGAGGCCGAACGCATATCTGAACTACTAAGCCTACAAATCAACCAATCGAAAGATGAAATTTATCGTGTTGCATTTAAATTTGCAGTTGACGAAATTCTATCATCAGAAATAAATATCCGCCAACTTTTAGCCCCAACTATGAAACGATTATCGCGTTAAACTACATTTTTGCAAATCTATGTAAATAGTTTTCCAACAAATCTTTTTCTCTGTTTCCTGAGTCCAAATTATTGAGGCAACTCTTAAGCGTCGCTCTCCTTTTAATCTGCTTTTTCATCTGTGATATTTGTCTTGACTTGCGTAAATATTTTGATAAACTTAACTATTAAGTAATAATAAAAATATTTGAATATGCTTCGAAATCTTCAAGAAGAATTTCGGTTTTACAATCGAATAGTGTTGCAGAGTGCTATCAGGTGACTAAAAAGTGACTAAACATCTATGGAAATCCGTGGACATCATCGGAACAAAAATCGTTGATATTCCTTGATTTCAGCACAAAAAAACAAGAAAAAACATATACCACCAGAATTTGGGACCATCAGGCCGCAGGTTCGATCCCTGTCACTCGGACCAAATCATCACTCCTATTCTAATACGAAAGTATTGAAATAGGGGTGCATTTTTATTTTACGGAATGGCTTGAAACATAAGGCTTTGCGGTATCTGATAAAAAAGAAAAGTTTCATAGTTGAATTTTCGTTGTGTAAAAGTAGGGTTTAAGCCCTGCTTTTTATTTTTCTTTTTTAATAATGAAACTAATCCCAAAAGAAAAGTTTCAGAGTTGAGTCAAGGTTCATTTTGGACCTTGACTTTTTTGCTTTTTAGAGCAACTTATAATACCAACGGAGGTGGTTTTATGTGGCAAGAAACAGAAATTGATTGGTATTACATCTTTATTGTATTGGCACTGTTCATAATTTGTTTACAAAAATCCCTCTTGACTGCACGCTGCGTGCAGGTTTATGATGGCATAGGGGTTGATTTTATGAAAAAGTTGAGTGAAGTTTGCAAACTGGTTGGGGTTACAAGACGAACTCTACAAGAATACAATAAAATAAATCTTTTGAAACCTACTTATATTTCGGATTCTGGTTATTGGTATTATGACGATAATGCTATTGGTCTTTTGTTGATGATAAGGATTTTTCTTGAGGCTGGGTATGACAGACTTGCGATAAAAGAGTTGTTTAATTCTTCAATTAAAGATAATGAACAGGTTTTTAGTGAGTTACTTGGTTCGCTAGAGGAAAAAAAGAAGAGAATCGACGGTATGATTAAATTCGTGAGAATGTTAAATGTGACTCTCAGCTTTCCTAGGTGTACATTATCAGCTCTTGATAAAATTGATTTAGCAAATATTTATCAAGAAAAGAGTTTTTTGAATGTATTTAACGATTCAGTAAACACATTTTCAAACCTTGATGAGACCGAACAAGCTGAAGTGGAACTGATTGTTCCATTAACATATCATTTAATAGCAATAGCAAATAATAGTGAGCATTCCATAAGTTCTGAAGAGGTTGAAATGATATTCAAAGATTTGTTTTTGAGTTTCAAAAAAATTGTTTTAGCCGTAAATGAAACAGATGAATCTCCCGTTTCTTTTGACGATTCAGATGTTGCAGGAATAATCATAGACTGGAGCAAAGAGATGAAAAGTGACATAGAAATTAGCAAACTGATTACCAGTCACTCTAACGAGAAAGGTTTGGATTATGTTGTTCGCGTACTTGACTATTATTGCAAAGAAATTATTAATTCTAGCAAAATAAAGGAATAGAGGTGAAATAAATGCAGGTGTCAGCAAGAATATTGGGTAGGGAATTTGGTTTGACTGCCGAAGAAATGAATAGGGTTTTATTAAAACAAGGCTATTATGTTAAGTCTGTAATCGGATATGAGATAACAGAGAAAGCTGTTGACTATGTTGTGGAAAAAGGTCACCACAGTGGCCCTGGCGGCTATTCTCGATATAATGCAGATTGGGTTACTCGTACTTTTGATGAATCAATTAAAGATGTATTACAAGTTACCCCGGAGTTGATAAAAGAAGTAAGAGCTGAACTGTCGTCTGAACGTGCGATTCGATATGCCAAACTAGTTGCAGAAAGAGCAAAAGCTGATGCTGATTTTATTGCTAAACAAACGACTGAAAACATACCCCCAATAACGCAAGCTACATTCTTTAATCTTGATGAAGAAACTATTCAAAAATTAAAAAGAGCAGGAATAGCAGGGATAGTAATTGGTGGAACGGTTGCGCTGGGTTATGGGATTTATAAACTAACACCCAAAATAAAGGTGTGGTGGAACAATCGTATGCACAATAACGAAACTGATAAAGTAGTTGAAAATCAAAAAGAAACTGATAACACAAATTGATTTAGACAGTGAAATTTGCAAAATAAATAGAGAGGAGATTTGAAAATGGGCTTGTTTGATTCGATTTTAAGTGGCATTTTTAGTGGAGGTTCCGATGACAAGGGTTGTGACTGGTATTGCGATGAGTGCGATGCACATATGAATTCGCAACCAGGATTTACAACCTCAAGCGGAGAATGGACATGCACCAAGTGTGGTTATGTCAACGATGTGACAGAAGACAATATACTGGACGAATACGAGAACCCCTACGATGACGATGATGACGACGATGAGGGATTAAGCGTTTCGGATGCTGCTGATATCTGGCGTTCTCACGGTGAAGATGAGGATTATATGTTCGGTTATACTCGTGAAGAGTTAGAAGATGCATAAAGAGTAACGAATGTCGTACTCTATCGTAAAAAAACAAGATGCACCCTATATTACAAAACTGCACCCTGTTTTTAAGAAATGCACCCTATTTGCACCCTATAGGGTGCATAGTATAATACTTGGGCTTTTTAGGCATATCGAGTATTCATAAGGTGTTCAGCCTGTGAATACTCGTTTTTTATTCCTAAAAAAGCCATCCTGAAAACTGTTGTTTTGAGGATGGCAATATTATATTTGACCGTTACACTAATTCTTTCAGTAATTCGGGAAGATTACCGATATCTAAAAAAACCATAATCAAAGCCCTTAAAATCCACTTAAGACGGTAAATAAAATCATTTCCCGAGTCTATGGTTACCTGAAGCTTCTGAGTGTTTTCAACAAAATCTGCGGTTTTTATAAATGTAAAATCGCATTCTGCGGCGGAATGGTCGGATATTACTTTTCCGTTATCATCGGTAACCTCAACATACCTGAAATCGCTTACAACAACATCCACACCGCCGCCGGGTTTATACATAAATCTTTCAACCGAATCCCAATTACCCCAGGCAGGAAGATCTGTTATATGCCACTTGTATAAGTCAAAATAGTCACCACCGTTGTGATGTTCTATCCAGGCGTCTTTTAAGCCGCACTCAAGGTAAAGGGTTTTATAAAGAGCACCGTCATCTTCGTGAGTGTGTATATGGTTGTTGAAATCCCCCGTTACAATTACGGGTCTGTCATTTTCGGCAGAACGTGCTTTAATAAATTCAGCAAGCTGTTTATACTGACTTGTTCTTGCGACAATTGAACCCTCTCCGCCGTAAGCATCTGCGTGCAGATTGTAAAAATCAACATAAATGCCGTTGCCAATATCAATAACGGTGTAGACAAAGCCTTTGGGTGTAAGTTCATCGGAACCGTCAGAGAGAATACCGCTTGCTTCGTTCCAGGCAACCCGTTTTTCGTTATAAACAGGCATATTTTTGGTGAATATATTCAGTCCGTCGCCACCGGGAATACCGCCTGTGTGGTTGGTCATATGGTTTAAGCCGCTCATGCCGTCAACAAGATGTTTATGGTATCCGAAATCCTCCTGAACGGCAACAATATCAAAACCGTTTTGTGAAAGATATTTACCCGCCGCCTTTTGATTGGCAATTACATTGTCACCTGAAAGGAACTCGAAGGGCAGACCCGCAACATTGAAGTTGACCGTTCTGACAGTATATTTTTCAGATTTATCATAATCATAAAGCTTTATATCGAAGTATTCATCATATTCTTTTCCGTTGCAAATATAGGTGAGTCTCCAATAAATTTTATCAAAATTTCTGAAGCCCCCAACCTCTTTGTCTTCTAGATATTCTCTATATAATATGCCGTATTCATCTTGTTCCGCATCTGTTTCAATACGTTTAAACGTCAAGGGTTGGCTATAGTCAATGTTGCCATTTTCATCTTTTGGCCAATATGAAGGGTTTACCGTATCATTAAGAGAAACTCCTTGCCAATCGGTTTCGCCGTTAAGAGAAACCTTACACTCAAATTTTGTTGTTCCCGCAGGAAACACAAAGGTGTATGCAAGGTCATTGAGTTCACGGGATATAGCATAATCGCCCTGAACACTTTTTTCTTTGATGTTATAAGATAAACGGCTCGGGAACTCCATCGGATAAATGGTTGATTTATAGAGAAAAGGGGCTATTTCAATCTGAACACCTTTTTCGGTTTCAACGCTTTCGGCATAAGCAATTATACCCGTCAAAACAATTACAATCGTGAGAATAAAACAAAATAATTTTTTCACAACAATCTCTCCATTGAATTAAGATGGATTTTGTTATATGATAACACATTCTGCGCCAAAAATGTTAGCAACTTGTGAACAAAGGTTTTTGCGGGTTTGGATTTTTCATTTTTATAATACAATATTTTGCGTAAAACATCTTGAACAAACCCGGAACTAAGCGTATAATTATGTATACTTTTTGAAACGGTAATCCTATAAGTCTGAAATACAACAATATCACGCACTTTCGGGCATTTCAGATGCAAAGCAGTTTTGAACGAGAAAATTTTCATCGTGTCAAGGCGAAAATTTGCAGAAATACGAGGCTATTTCAAGAATTTTCAACGCATACAGGGCGGAAAGGTTCCGTTCAAAACCTTATCGATTATCGTATTAAAAAGTATATAAACAAGCAAGGGAGTATTATTATGTCTGCAGTTGTTCCGCTTTCATTCTGGCTGCTTTTTGCCGCCGCAATGCTTATCAGTTCAATCGGTTTTTACAAGTACGTTTATTTCATTTCTCTGGGCTACGGCTTTTCAATCGCAGGTCTTGGCGGGCTGATGCTTTACCTTTTCCGTGACGGATTGAGTGCAGGTACGGTTATCGCCTGTATTCTGTTTATTATTTACGGCATCCGTCTTGGCGGTTATCTGCTTGTGCGTGAGCTTAAAAGTGCCGCCTACAACAGCGCGATGAAAAGAGAAATCAAAGACGGCTCAACTATGAAGCTTGGAGTAAAGTTTGCAATATGGATTACCTGCGGTGCACTTTACGTTACACAGGTTCTTCCCGTATTTTACCGCCTGCTTAACAGCGAAAGTACCGACGGCTGGTGCATTTCAGGCGTTGTTATTATGGCATTCGGCATTATTTTCGAATCCGTTGCGGATATGCAGAAAAATGCATCAAAGAAAAAGAATCCCAACCGTTTCTGCGATACGGGACTTTATAAATTCGTCCGCTGTCCCAACTATCTGGGCGAAATGATTTTCTGGACGGGCGTTCTTATTTCTGGCGTAAACGTGCTTGAGGGCGCAGGTCAGTGGATACTTTCCCTTATCGGTTACATAGGCATTATTTTTGTTATGTTCAGCGGTGCCCGCCGCCTCGAGCTCAGACAGAATAAGAACTACGGCAATGACCCCGAATATCAGGCATATGTGAAGAAGGTTCCCATTATGGTGCCCTTTATTCCTCTTTACAGCGTTGCGAAATATAAATTCCTTGTTGCATAAGGTAACGAGTAAAACCCCATCTGACTTTGACGATATGCATCCCAAAAGTATGTCACTTTTGGAGGTGCATATTTTTATGAAAAAAGGAACACTGCATTTCATCGCATAAACCGCAAATTCTGACAAATCTTCCGGAATGAACAGTGTGATGGAAACAGGCTGTAAGTGAGTTGCAAAGCACGAGAAATTGTGTTACAATTTTCATATTAAGGATGGTGGTTATTGTGGCAGAAAAAAGAAATATTTCCATTCAGTTGTTGAGGGTATGTGCCTGTATAATGGTATTTATAGTGCATTTCGGACAAAGAGTTGGTTTGTCAGGCATTATAAGAGATTTCACAAACTTCGGACAACACGGAGTTCAATTATTTCTTCTGATAAGTGGTTTTTTGGCGTGTAAAACATTTTATGAAAACTCAAACACAGACATTTGGGAATATTACAAAAAACGAATGATAGCCATATTACCGTTATACTATCTGGTTATTGTGTATTATTTTATTTCAGAAAACATATTAAACCATTTCGGTAATGTTATTCCTGCGGACGAATTAGGAATCGGTTGGCTTCGATACATATTTTTATTAAACGGATTCTTAAATAGCGACACATACTTTTGGAGTAACTTAGGTATAACTTGGACAATACCTATTTTTATGTTTTTCTATTTGATTGCTCCCTGGATTTTAAGAAAAGTAAGGTCCGTGATATTCGCTTTCTGTCTTTGGTTCTTGCTTTTTGTCACAACTCAAATTATTGGTGAATTTTATACGTGTACCATTATAAGTAACCTGCACGTACTTTTTCTGGGATCTGCAATATATTACGCTTGCGTGCATAAAAAGTCTGAAATACCGACACTTATATTTTTACTGTTGGCATCAATATTTATGCTTATATTGCACAAGTCCGAATATGCGTACATATTTATTTTTGCTTGTCTGATTATGATTTTGTTTTCAATAGACAATATTTATTTGCCCGAATGGTTGATGAATACAATTAATATCCTCGACAAGTATTCATACACCCTGTATCTTATGCACGGCGTTGTATTCTGCAGTCTTATTGACAGATTAAACAAATTAGAAGTGTCAAAAATTTTGATTGCGGTTTTGGCCGTATTCGGAACAATTATTGCAACCCGGGTTGTTGGAAAATATATAGAAAAACCAATTCAGAATTATCTGAAAAAGCATTGTCTGAAATAGTCTTATCTGAAAGTGTAAATCTCCTTGCTTCACAAATAATAACATCAAGATTTGTCTGAAAAAGGAGAAAAAACTGATGTGCATAGCGTTCTGACACAAAAACACCGACCGTCAAGCGAATTTTCGATTTTATTGAACAAAAAAGCTCTTGTTTTGTTAAAAATTTGTGAATCACCCATTGACATTACAAATTTAAAGTGATAATATTAGGTATGTTTTGATGTTTATTCAATCATCGGAAACAACTACAACACGAAAGGACAGACCGAAATGAAGAAGTTTTTGGCAATCGTTTTTTCACTTATCTTTGCTCTTTCAGCATTCACAGTAGCATTTGCTGCAGAGAACACATGCCCTTATTGCAAGGACGTAATTGCTGATGAAGTTGCTTACAACGAACATATTTCAGGCGGATGCGATGTAAAATTCCGTTCATGCAAATATGGTTGCGGTGCAAAGTTCAGTGAAGCAGCAAACCTTGAAGTACATGAAGATGCATGCCCCAAGGGTGCAGGTAACTGCGAATACTGCGATGCAGCATATGCAAATCAGGCTGCTTACGAAGCTCACAAGGAAAACGAATGCAAAATCGTTACCACAGTAGGCGAGGATGCTGCTCCCGTTGTTGACAAGGTTATTGACACCTTGAAGACAGTTAATTGGGAAGCTCTTGCAAACAAGATCGTTGACGCAGTTAAGAGCATCGATATCGAAGGTCTTATCGCTAAGATTAAGCCTGTTATTGAGAAGGTTGTTAGTCTCGTAAAGGACTACGCAGCATAATTTTACTCTAAAATTAAGAGACAAACCGAGTTCAGAAACGAACTCGGTTTGTTTTTTTATTTCAAAAATTTTTAATAGGCAGACAATGCTTTTTCTGCTTTTTAAACAAAAAAACTATCACTTTTTGTTTAATATCAACAATACAAAAACAGGCGTTTTTTGTTGCATTTTGGACATATATGTTATATAATATTTTTTATAAATAATATTGTATAGATTTGCCTACGTTTTGTCCCGAAAATGAAGTCGAAAACATTTCAGTTTAAGAGAGGGTGTTTGCGCTTTGATAATCAATCTGATAAAGCAAAAAGAAATGTTCAGCCTAACTTTACCGCAAAAGGTCAAAGGTCAGTATTGGATTTCCGATATTGATGAAACCGGAAAGAAAAGAAATCTGATAAGCATTGAAGCCGTAAAAGGCGAATGGATAGCTAAAAGCAACAAATTTGTATCGATTCTTAACACAAATTCCGAACCGATTTCAAACACGGTTATTCAGTCTTCGAGTTTTCTTAATTTGAAGACGACAGTCAATGAAGAAAAGATGGTTCTTTTTGCGGAAAATGTAGATGCAACCAGACTGACTTTCAGAAAATATGTTATAAACAAACCGGCAGCGTTCAACATCGGACGCGGAACCGAAAACAACATCTGTTATGGCAACGAGTATGTTTCCGCCAAACATGCGAAACTGATTTTTGACGGTGAACATTGGGCAATACAGAATATAACACGTACCGGCGGAACATTTGTAAACGGCATAAAGGTTGAGGCGCAAAATCTGAAACCGGGTGACTTGATTTTCATAATGGGTCTGAAGATACTGATAGGCCATAACTATTTTGCGATAAATAATCCCGACGGAAAAATGAAGGTCAATTCTTCAAGCTTGCTTGATTACGTTCCTCAGCAAATCAAAGAGGACAGGGAACTTCCCGAATTGCCGTCTAAAAAATATTTTTACCGTTCTCCCAGACTTCATAAAAAGATTGAACAGGCACAAATAACGATAGATCCTCCCCCTCAGGCTCAGAAGATAGATTCCGTACCTATGGCTCTTATGCTGGGACCGTCGCTTACAATGGGTATGGCATCTCTCAGCACGGGTATACTTACAGCGGTTAATGTTATCAACAATGGCGGTGATATATCTCAGGCCGTACCTACGCTGGTTATGTCTGTGAGTATGCTGATGGGAACAGTGCTCTGGCCTATTCTTACCAAGAAAAACGAAAAGAAGACAAGAATAAAAAATGAATATAAGCGTCAGGAAAAATACCTGGAATATCTCGATGGAGTAAGAGATATTATCAAAAGAAAAGCCAAGGAGCAAAGCGATATCCTTTTTGACAATCTGGTTTCTCCCGAAGAATGTCTTGCAAGAATAGCAGAAGAAAAGACAAGCTTATGGGAAAGAATGATAGGTCAGGATGATTTCCTTCAGCTTCGCCTCGGAACAGGAAATCTTCCTCTGGATGCAACCGTAAGCTATCAAGAAAAAAAGTTTACAATGGATGACGACAATTTGCAGGATGCAATGCTTTCGCTGGGATCCGAACCAAAGGAGCTCGACGGTGTTCCCATAAGCTTTATGTTGGCAGAGGACAGATTTGTAGGTGTTTGCGGAGATTATAGCTCTGCAAGAAATATGGTAAAATCTCTTGTTCTTCAAATGATCGCGTTGCACAGTTATGATGAACTTAAGCTCATTATGATAACAGATCCCGAAAATTCTGACGAATGGGATTTCGTGAAATTTATTCCTCATTTCTGGAACGATGAGAAAAGCATCCGATTCTATGCGACGGGTCTTGATCAAGTAAAAGAGATTTCCGCATACTTGGAAAAGAATATCATTTCCAGAGGAGATTCATCAAACCAGGAATACACGTCACACACTCCGTATTATGTTCTTATTTCAACCAGCAAAATGCTTACGGAAAAATGCGACGCTTTACAGCAACTGCTTAAATTCAAAAACAATTGCGGTTTCAGTGCGGTATTTATGGCGGAAGAGTTCAAAGATCTTCCCAAAGAAACAAATCTTGTAATCAGAGCAAAAGGTCAGAAATCTGTTATGTTTGACAGAAACGACACCTCAGGAAAAGAAACTGTTTTTTGTGCCGATGTTGTTAATGAAGCGGCAATTGATACTCTTGCAAGCGATATATCAAATATTGAGCTTGATCTAAGCAAGCAGCGTTACTCACTTCCTTCGATGATGACATTTCTGGAGATGTTCAACGTCGGCAAGATTGAACACCTGAACTCTTTGACAAGATGGAAGGAAAACAATCCCACGATAACACTGCAAACACCAATTGGTGTTGACGTTGCCGGCGGACCTTTCAATCTGGACCTTCACGAAAAGTTTCACGGTCCTCACGGATTGGTTGCGGGTATGACCGGTTCCGGTAAATCGGAATTTATCATCACATATATTCTTTCCCTTGCGGTCAACTATCATCCCGATGAAGTTGCATTCATTTTGATAGACTACAAGGGCGGCGGACTCACAGGCGCTTTTGAGGATGACGAAAGAGGAATCAAACTGCCTCATCTTGCGGGCACTATAACGAACCTGGATGGCGCATCGGTAAAGAGATCGCTTATTTCAATTCAGAGTGAATTGAGAAGAAGACAGGCGATTTTTAATGAAGCGCGCAAGATTTCAAACGAAGGCACGATGGACATCTATAAATATCAGCAGCTTTACAGAGATAAGATCGTCAAAGAACCTGTTCCGCACTTATTTATAATTTCAGACGAATTTGCAGAGCTGAAGACTCAACAGCCTGAATTTATGGAGCAGCTGATCAGTGCTGCACGTATAGGACGAAGCTTAGGTGTTCATCTGATTCTTGCAACACAGAAACCAAGCGGCGTTGTTGACGATCAGATCTGGAGTAACAGTAAATTCAGAGTTTGTCTCAAGGTTCAGGAAAAAGCCGATAGTCAGGATATGATTAAGTGCCCCGACGCTGCCGAGCTTTCCCAAACCGGCAGATTTTATCTCCAGGTTGGTTTCAACGAATTGTTTGCTCTTGGTCAGTCGGCTTGGTGCGGTGCTGAATATATACCTACTGAGACAGTCGAAAAGACTTATGACTCAAGCATAAAAATTGTTGACAATCTCGGCCGAGTTATGATGACGGTCAAACCTGCAAAAAAGAAAACCGGCACAGGACCAAAAACTAAACAGATTGTCTCGATCGTTAAGTATCTTTCCGATCTGGCAGTTGAAGAAAAGATTTTTGTTCGCCCGCTGTGGCTCGATCCGATACCCGAGTTTATATTTGTTGATGATCTGAAAACCAAATACGGAGCCTCACCAGTCAGATTTGAATTAAATCCCGTTGTCGGCGAATATGATGACCCGTTCAATCAGAGGCAAGGCGTTCTCACAATACCGCTTTCAAAGGACGGAAACTGTTTGGTATACGGTTCGACCGGTAACGGAAAATCAACATTCCTGACTTCGTTGTGTTATTCACTCATACAAGACCACACGGCAGAGGAATTGAATCTTTATATCATGGATTTCGGTTCCGAAACTCTCAAGGCTTTTGAAAATGCGCCTCAGGTGGGCGGAGTTGTCGTTTCTGCGGATGAAGAAAAAACAATCAATCTGTTCAAAATGCTCTACGAGATAATCGAGAACAGAAAGGCTGTTTTCTCAGCTTACGGCGGTGATTATCAGAGCTACTGTAAAAATAGCGGAAAGACACTTCCCAATATTGTTGTTGCAATCAACAACTTTGCGGGCTTTGCAGAACAATACGAAGATTTGCAGGAACAGTTTACGCTTCTCAGCAGAGACGGTGTTAAGTACGGCGTTTATTTTGTTGTAACCGCAAGTACTACGAATGCGGTCAGATACAGAACAATGCAGAACTTCAAAACTGTATTCACAATGCAGCTTAATGATGCGGCTGATTACCCTGTTGTTGTGGGAAAAACAGACGGACTCATCCCCACAAAATACAAAGGAAGAGGCTTGGTTGCTCTGGACAGAGTTTATGAATTCCAATCTGCATATTGTACCGCAGAGGATGATAAGCAAGGATTTATCAGAAGATATTGCGATGAACTCAGAGAGACTGCAGGAAGCTTCGCACGTAAGATTCCCACCTTGCCCAAGACGGTCAACTATGAATTTGTCAGAAATTCGGTTGAACCCGGTAAGATGCCGGTTGGTGTATCAAAGAGTAATCTGCAGATCATATCGGCAAACCTTGAAAACAAGGTTGTTTTCCCTGTTATTTCAACAGATATAGTTCTCTGCGAGAACTTTGCGGAAGAGCTTGTAAAAGTGCTTTCTGACGGTGCACGCACAGTTGTGTTTGATGCCGAACACAGCCTGCATATTTCTCAAAGCAAATCCGTTGAAGTTGTTCTTAACGATTTTGAGCAGGCAGTTCAGTCTCTGTTCGATGAAATGGTTTACAGAAACAATCACTACAAAGATGAGAACATGAACCCGAAGGCACTTGAAGAATACGAGGAAAAACGTTTTCTCATATTCGGGTTCAAAAAGATGTATGACCGGATTTCAGAAGATGCCAAAGAAAAGCTCAGAGTGCTTTTGGAAAAGGCAGAGTCATATTACAAGATTCACTTTGTTATTGTTGATTCCCTTTCTGAGCTCGGCACATTCAATTATGATGCATGGTTCAAGAGACAAATCACCGGAACAGAGGGCTTATGGATAGGTGATGGTCTTGCAGATCAATTTATGCTCAAACTTAATAAAGTTACAAGCGATATGTATAATGAGCTTGAGGATGACTACGGATACTATGTAACCAAGGGTAAACCGCAGTTGCTGAAGCTTCTTTCATCGGTCGGAGAGGAGATGTAATTGAATGGAACACATTTTAATTGAAGTTTTTGTTCCTGCGCTGGAACTTACATTTGATGCATTTATCCCCTTGCAATCGCCGATGTATGAGGTTCTTGAGCTTTTGAAAAAGGCTGCAACGGAAATGTCTGACGGACGATTTGTTGCAGACAGAACAACGGCAATCTGCCACCGGGAAAACGGCAGAATTATCAATGTTAACTTATCAGTATGCGAGCTGGGGGTCAGAAACGGCTCAAAACTGATGTTAATTTAGTCCTAAATTAAAAGGAGGTAATCAAAATGGCACGAAACATTATAGTAACACCCGCAGACCTTGAAACAGCAGCACAGAAGATCGAAGGCCTTGCAGCTGAGTATGAAACACAGTACAATAACCTGTACAGTGAAACCGACAGTCTTGCTTCTTCCTGGAAGGGCGAAGACAACCAGGCTTTCGTTTCTCAGATTGCTGAGTTCAAACCTGACCTTCAGAACATGAAGAAGCTCATGGATAACTATGCAGATTTCCTCAGAAAAGCTGCAAAGACATACCGTGAGACCCAGGAAGCAGTTACTTCACAGGCTCGCACATTAGCAAACTAAGGAGGAAGAAAAAATGGCAGGATCAATTGAAGTTCAAAGCCAAGTACTCAGAGACACAGCTACCAAGGTTCGCGCTTGTAATTCTACAATGGACAGCAAGCTTGCTGACATCAACGCAGCAATGAACGCTCTTGAATCATCATGGAGAAGCGATGCAGCAACCGATATCAGAGCAGCAATGAATGCTCTTAAACCCAGATTTGAACAGTATAAGAATGTTGTTGAATCATATGCAAAATTCCTTGATACAACAGCACAGAACTATGAAACAACTGAAAGTTCAGTTCAGAACACAGCAGCTGCTTTCAAATAAGAAATCCTTTTTGCATGCGGGCATTCTTGCCCGCATGCAGAAGCTGAGTTTGAAAATGATTGTTTTAAAACATTAATATAGATTAATTTGAACTTGTGAGGGGTTAGTTATGAAACTTGCAAAAAGAATAATCTCGGTTTTATTGGTACTCGCAACAGTGTTTGGTATGATTGGTTCGCTTTCGGCGTGCTCGATGTCAGCCAACAAAATTAAGGTCGGCGACTGGTTCTCGATGATTATAGACAGATTCGGTATAACCGGTTACAATTCCACAGAGCCCTATTTCAGTGATATTACATCAAGCAACAAATATTTCGATGTGGTGCAAGCTGCGTATGAATGGGATATTATTGACGGTGAAACCGAATTTGATTTGGAAGAAAATCTCTCCAAGAGCTTAGCTGCAAATACACTGGTCAGAGCTGTCGGTATGGCGGATATTGAAGGTCTTGGCACTGACGAAATTACCCAGTTTGCGGTGGATAATGGTTATGTGACATTTAATTACAGAGGCAGAACAGACGGAAAAAGACTTGTCTCAGAAGACGAGGCAACAGCTTCGCTGGATGCAGCCTTTGATTTATGGGCAAACTTCGATTTCGGCGCACCTCAGGAATCACTGACAGTTGCTGATGATGTTTTTGTTGTTGGTGCAAATTCAGCGGAAGATTCGGGAAGCGTAAGTAATTCGGGTTCCGGTATCGGAGGAATCGGTATTCCCGGTATAGGTGACAGCGGAACAGAAAATGCAGGTTCTTCCGAAACTGGAGAGCCTCAGACTGACGGTTCTTCATCAAATTCGGGAAACGGCGGAAATCTCGGATCTCAGGTAGGCGAAATAGTTGACGATATAGCAGGTATTGCGGGTGACGTGGTGTCAGACGGCGCATCATCTGTTGAAAATGCAGCTTCTGACATTTCTGAGGTTCTGAAAGAAGCCGATGTAGAGCAGAACTGGCTTGAAGAAAATGTTGTTGCTATCCCCGAAAAGGATGTAGAGGGTCTTAAAGAAGGCGATACATACGTTGTTCCCGGTACAGACAGCAAACCCTCCGCAACATACAAGGTAGACGAAATCAAATATGAGGATGGTTATGCAATAATTCGCAACGATGCAAGCGGTGCAACTTTTGAAGAAACCGTCCAGGATCTTGATGCATCAGGTACTTTTACACCCGATTTTTCAGAAGTGGTGATTTATGACGGAAACGGAAAGCGTGTTTCCGGTCCCTCAACATCAAACACAAATGTTTTTGAAGCACCTAAGGCTACATTTGCAGATCACAAAGGTGACACTCCTTCGCTGTCAGAAACAGGCGTATCTTTGGATTTCTCAATAGACGGATTGAAAATCAAAGGTTCTGCAAGCAGCAATTCAATATCATTCTCTGTTACAGGCGATGTTGTAACAAATAAAACAACAGGTGCGAAAGTAAAAGTAAGTAAAAGCTATGAAATAAAAGACATCAAGCTTTCGTACGATTATGATGTTAAGTGGTTTGAACTTAAATCCGCCTACGCAAAGCTCGATTATACAACGGTAGATACATCTGCTGTTTCATTTTCCTGGAGCAAAACCGGTGTGTTTGCACCCAGTTACACTAACGGCAACGGTAAATTCCCTTCAAACTTTAAACGTGCTGTCCTGAAAGATTCTGATGGTAAGGGTGCAAAATCCATAAAGATATGCTCCGTTCCGTTGGCAAGTGGCGGTGTAGCAAGCTTTAATCTGGAAGTTAAACTGAAAATTTCTATTTCGGGTAAAGTTGAGCTTGTGGTAACCACCAACAATACAAAGGGTATAGAATATAAGAATAACAGCATAAGGTACATTAAGGATGAGAAAACAGATGTTAACCTCACGGCGCAGGCAAGGGCCGAATTGACATTGTATGCCGGTGTTGCATTCAAGGCGGTCGGATTCAACATTGTTGGTCTGGGTATTGAGGGCGGTATAGGTGTTGTTGCTACCATAACTGCATATCTTGCCGATACATCAGATCATCTGCTGGATACGGTTGACTTCGGAGAGACGAACTGTGAAGTTGTTGATTCGATGATGAATGACCTGGACGGTAAGTCTTACACGCACGATGAACTGGGTGCTGTAAGTTTGAAATGTGAGACTTGTATAGATATAACCACCTATGGAATTCTGAAGTTTTCAATGGATTCGGACAGTGTTATTTCTAAACTGCTCAAGGGTCCGTTTGAACACGAGTTTATAAATGAAAAGAACGGTAAAATAGAAGCGCTTTGCTTGCATGTTGAAGACGGAAAGATTGTTCCTAAGTGTACAAGAAATTACAAGGGCATAGAGGAAGAAGAAACCACAACCTCGGAAAGCACAACCTATGAGGTTGAAACCGGTGTTATTGAAGAGGGAGATATGCTTGACCTTGAAACATACTTCCTGACTGTTGGTGCAGGTGAAACCGGTCGTGTTGTTCTGACTGAACTTCCCGAAGGATATACCACAGCGGATGTTACTTACACTTCGACTGACACGAAAATTGCAACGGTTGACGGCTTCGGCACTGTAAGAGGTGTAGACGGCGGCGCTGCCGAAATCAAGGTTCAGACCAAAGACGGTAAATACAAGGCATCATGTAACGTTTATGTTACCGTAGAAAAAGTTGAATTTGAGCCTGTTAAACCGGTAGAGCTTTAAGAGGTGAAAGTGTATGATTTTTGAATGCGTACAAAAAGAACGTTTGCCCTTGACAAAACATGAGTTTGTCAAAAACGATGCAATAATAGGAAATGCCGAAACACCAAAAATGGGATTTTCTAAAATGAGTTTCGGTCAGGACAGTTTTACTGTTCAGTTTCAGAGTTTTAAGAGAATCGACATAATTCAGAACGGTACAGTTGTGGGCAGCATATGCCCACAGCTGTGTGTCACAAAAAAAATCCTGTTTTTAAAAACAGGCTATGAATACTATGAGTTCAGTCTTAACGGTGACACGGTTACCGTTTATGAAACAGGATTAGGTGCGGGCAAGCATTTTTACTCCATTTACAGAAACGAAAAAGTAATTGCTGTTATACATAAGCAAGACAGAGTTGTTGCTCATCTTGATAAATATGTATGTTATGTGGATGACAGTTGTGATGCGGTTTTTGCTGCGATTTATTGTATGTTTCTTGAAAGTATTGCATATTACAACCTTGACGCAACAGAAGATACCGACGACAGTACAGCTACCTACACAACCCAAAAAGAGTTACAGGAAAAATATGACCCGAGCTTCATAGAAAGAATTATCGCAAGAGACGGCAACAATTAAAAACACAACACGAGAGGTATAGAGATGAACAAATGTAAATTGGTTAAAAGCGGCGGACTCACAAGGCTGGTAATAAAGAGCCTGAAAGGTCAACAGATTAATGAGCACGAGCTGTATGCCATCAATTGCAATAAAGTTCCGGGTTTGTTACATCTCGATTACTATAAAAAGAAAAATTCTTTTAAGCTTTCTTATGATATAACGGGCTTTACATCGTTTAAAAAATTCTTGAAAACTCCCATAAATAAAGAGTCTTTCGGAATAATGTTGAACAGCATCCTTAAAATACTCAAACAGATGAATGCTGCCCATTTTAACCCCCAGTGTGTACTGTATGATTTCGGTTGCACTATGGTGAACGAAGCCACAAAGGATGTATATATGGTTTATGTTCCGGTGCAATCGTTTGAAAGCCCCAACACATTAAGAGAATTTTTACTCGGAATAATAGAAAGATGTTCTTTTGTTCAGGAGGAAGACAGCGGATATGTCAGAGAATACATATCCATCCTTAATACCGGTATACATTTTTCTGTTTTCGATCTTGAAGAATACGTTAACAATTTGTTAGGCCCCAATATTGAAAGAGAAAAATACATAGAGTGTCCGAAGTGCCACGAAACGGTTTCGGTTAACGCGGCTTACTGCAAATGCGGTATGAATCTGCACGGTAATTCAGGTGAAATAAGCGGAACATACGACCCCGCCGGAATTAAGCGGCCGCCTTCTGACGATGTTATCCCGGAAAATATTCCGTTTGACAGGCCGAAATATGAAGATGAGCCTGAGGACTATTGCCCTCCCACAACAGTCCTGAATGACGACGAACCGCAAGTGAAATTTGATGCATATTTAATAAGAGTGAACACTGAAGAAAAAACAGTTATTGATAAAGACACATTTGTAATCGGTAAATCTCCAAGCAGTTGTGATTATTGCGTTTCGGATAATTCTGCCGTAAGCAGAACGCACGCAAAAATAACAAGGGTTGAAGATAAGTTTTTTATCTGCGATTTAAAATCAACAAACAAGACTTATGTCAATGGTGAAGCTATTGATCCCGAAGTAGAACATGAAATTTTTTCGGAAGCAAAGTTGAGACTTGCAAATGAAGATTTTGTTTTTTACATTGAACAGTGTGGGTGAGAAATATGAAATTTCTTTTTCAGATGCATACTGATATCGGAACAACCAAAGAAACCAATCAGGATAGCCTGTGTATAAAGAAAGCTCTGACAGATAAAGGCGAAGTGATAATGGCGATTGTCTGTGACGGTATGGGCGGACTTGAAAAAGGCGAGGTTGCAAGTGCTTCAGTTGTATGCAGATTTTCCGGATGGTTTGAATCAGATCTCCCGAAAAGGCTTGATGAAGAAGATGTTTTCGGTGCAATCAAGTATGATTGGTTGGGTATGATAAAAAAGCTTAACAGTGATATTTCCGACTACGGAAAAGCTCACAATATAAATCTCGGTTCAACCGTCACGGTAATGTTAATTTTGGAAAATGGTGAATATATTATCGGGCATGTCGGAGACTCTAGAGTTTATTGCATCGACAGTGAGATAAAAATTCTTACAGAAGATCAGACGGTTGTTGCAAATGATATCAAGACAGGAAGAATAACCGCTGAACAAGCAAAAACAGATCCCAGAAGAAATGTTTTGCTTCAATGTGTGGGTGCATCCAGAAATGTTGAGCCTGATTTTATAAGAGGCAAAGCCCAAGCAGACCAATGTTATATGCTTTGCTCGGACGGATTCAGACATTTTGTTGAAATCAACGAATTATCACAGGCTTTTAATCCGAAGAATAATGACACTAAAGAGAATATAAAGAGAAATATTGTCAGAATTACAGAAGAAAACAAAAAACGCGGCGAAAGTGACAATATTTCGGCTATATTAATCCGAACAATGTAGGAGATGGGATTTTGGCAACAATCGGTCAGGTAATTGATGATAAATATGAAGTTCTGAAGCTTATTGGTCAGGGCGGTATGTCCAAGGTTTATCTTGCGATGGATAAGAGGCTTAATAAGCAATGGGCAATCAAGGAAATTGAAAAAAAAGCTAAGGATAAAAACAATGAAGTTGTTATCCAGAGTGCAATTGCTGAAGCTAATATGATAAAACAGCTTGATCATCCTTCGATTGTAAGAATTGTTGATATTATTGATAACGGTAATGTCATTTATATAATAGAGGACTACATAGAAGGCGAGCCGTTGGCAACAATTCTTGAAAATGAAGGAGCTCAGTCACAGGATCTGGTTATTTCGTGGGCCAAGCAACTCTGTGAGGCGTTGGATTATCTTCACACAAGAACGCCGCCTATTATATACAGAGATATGAAGCCTGCCAACGTAATGCTTAAGCCTGATGGCTCCATTAAGGTTATTGACTTCGGTATTGCAAGAGAATATAAAGACCATCGTGCGGAGGATACCGTAAGCCTGGGCACGAAAGGTTATGCAGCTCCCGAGCAGTTTGGCGGCAAGGGACAGACCGATGCGAGAACGGATATTTACTGCCTGGGCGTTACTTTGTATCACCTTGTTACCGGTCAGAATCCTTGTGAACCGCCTTATCAGATATATCCCATCAGGCACTGGAATCCGCAGCTTTCATCGGGTTTGGAACTGATTATACAAAAATGTACTCAGCTTAACCCTGCAGACCGATATCAGTCCTGTGCGGAATTGTTGTATGCATTGAACCATTATGAAGAGTATACGACGGCATACAGAGCAAAGCAGAAAAAGAAGTTCAATTTGTTTATAGCAACTATTGCTGCCGCGGTAGGTCTTTCTTTACTTGGAAGTTTCAGTATGGCTATGAAGTCTGCAACGGATAACAGCGACTATGACAAAAAAATAATCGATGCAGAGACTGCTGTTGATGTCGGTGAAAAATTAAATCTTTATGAAGTAGCAGTCAACATAAAGCCGTATGATTCCAAAGCATATCTTAGTATGATAGAATACTTCAAAAGTGATGGTGTGTTTGATAAAAACGAAAGAGACCTTTTTAGCGGAATATCAAAACACTTAAAAACCGAAACCGCTATGAAAGAAAATCCGGATTACGGTGAAATTGTTTTTGAGGCGGGAAAGCTTTATTGGTATTATTCAGACGGTGGTGCGGAGAACAATCTTGGTCAGGAGCAGGATAATACTTCTGTCCGAAAGAAAGACAGTACAGATTGGTTTAAAAAAGTGATTGAATACGATGAGTTTATCCAGCAAAACAACATAAAACGTCCGGTATCATACAATCTGGTTATGGCTGAAATTTATAAAGAAATAGGCTATTATACAAACAAAATAATTAATGGCAAAGAAGGAATGACGAAAGAAGAATTCAAGGCTTTCTGGACAGCCATAGAGAAAATGGTAGATGCCATATACAACGCAGAACAACGTGAAGATGAAATTGTTGAGCTTGAAGCCTATTATACAGCTATTACACAAATAGAGTCATATGCAAATAAATTCAAAGCGGTAGGGGTCAGTAAAGAAGAATTGACGAAAGTTATCGATACTGTTCAAGAAGGCTTGAAGGAAATAGACCCTGTGTTTGAAAGAGCTATTAAAATGAAAGAAGAAGTAGAAATGCGTATTCAAGGCGCAAGATTAAGTGTAGAAGCTGCATTTGCAAAGGAGGGACGATAAATCAATGGCTACATTATGGCAGGTTTTGATGATTGTCTCTTTCGTATTAGCGGGACTATCATTTATGGCAGCTGTTTTTGTTTTCTTTTATTTTAAAATCCCCTCGGTTATCGGAGACCTGACGGGAAGAACGGTTGCTAAAGAAGTAAAGGCGATTCGTGCTGAAAACCGTGAAAAAGATATACGCCATCGGTCACGTTCAACAACACCGACAAACGCTCCCGAAAAAAGAGAATCCGATATGTCGAAAGACAATGTATATGGTCGCGTGATTAAGTCATCGGACCAGACGCCTGAGATCGGTATGCTTAACATTGCAACAGACAGATTGGATGAAGAATTCACAGAAAATGCTGTGACAAACTCTTTGAGCAGCGAAACTATGGTTCTTACAGAGGAACTTACCGCTACACTCGGAGAAGAAAATGCAACAACAGTTCTTGAGGAAGGAACAACTGTGCTCTCAGAGAGCGAAGGAACGACTGTGCTCTCAGAGAACGAAGGAACGACTGTGCTCTCAGAGAACGAAGGAACAACAGTTCTTGACAATTCCGAATCAGATAAAAACCCGAGATTTGCGGTTACTGATGAAGAACTTTTTGTGAGCACAAAAGAGGTGATAGTGTGATTAAAGAAGCAAAGCAATTCATTTTAATGATGAATACATCGATCGGTTTTTCAGTTTTGTCGTCAGTAGCAATAACTCTGTGCTTCTGGGGAGTCCGGAGCGCGGAATTAAATGACATTTTCAGGTTTATTATACCTATAATATTCTGGACATGCCTGATAGCAGAGCAGATTTGTATATGGAGGGCAAACGCCTTGCGTAAACGGCTTGAGTCAATACCTGAATATAAGGTTCAGAACGGAAAGCCCGGAATCATATCTTTTATGCAAACAAAAGCAGGTAAGGTTGCCGATGTTTTATTTGCGGTATCGGTTGTACTTTATATAGCTTTTGAAATAGCGAAGTTCGGAACAAGAAGTTATCAGTTTATAGTTTTAGCAATAATAGTCCTTTCGTTCCGCATGCATTGTACGTTGAACGGTAAGAACTTTAAATATAAAGAATACTTGGGATTAAGGAGTAAGGGTAATGATAAATAAAATCATAACTAACAAAAAAAGAATTCTGGCAATTCTTATGACAATCGCTATTGTTTTCAGCTCGATTTCAATGGCGATCGCAGCAAATGAATCATCTGAAAACAAGTCTGTTCTTGACAGTTATACAGTAGCTGTTAAAGTCGGAAACAATTCAATCGATCTTAACAACATAGTGGTTACTATGACGAACAAAGAAGATGAATCCGACACGGCAAAAGCGAAAACCGTGAGAGGCGAAGCAACATTCAAGAATTTTGTTGTTGTGGGAGAAACATATATTATAGAAGTAGGACAGGTTAATGGCTGTAAGCCTGTAAGTCCGGTAGAGGTTACAGTTGAGTCCGGCATTACGGTTGACAATCGTACAACCATTCGTCTCGAAGAACTGGAAACCAAAACGGTCAAGGGACGAGTAAAAAATGAAGACGGAAACGCTTGCGGCAATGCAACAGTCTGCATTATATCCGATGATGTTATCGACATGCTTACAACCGATAAAAACGGTGAATTCCATTATGATTTGATAGCAGGAAAGAAATACAGCATGACTGTTTCCGGTGTTCAGTACGAGGAACAGAAATTTGAAATCGGAGAAATAACAGAAGATCTTTTTTATGATGTGACTCTCAAGTACAAGAGATTCAATGTAAAAGCAACAATAGAAAACGGTACGGCTGATATAAAATCTTCAGTTGTAAAATACGGAGACAGTGCAGTTGTTTCAATTGATACAAATAAAGGTTACAGAATCAGTGAAGTTAAAGTTGGTAATGTTAAATATGACGATGCAAAAGACAGCAAATCATACATTCTTACCCTTAAAAACATAAAAGAAGATGTTAATGTGGAAATCTCCACATACCGCAAGGAGTATTCGGTCAATGTATCTTATTCAGGTGAAGGTAAGATTTATGAGGCGGAATTTGACCTTGCCGGAAAAATTACTGACATTACAGAAGACAGTAAAGCGGTGACTAACGGCGGTGTTATCAAATTCTACGAAAGCGATAAAGTCGGTTTTGTAGCAACAGCGGCAACAGGATACCATATTTCAAAGATCAAAATAGATGGCGAAGTTCTGAAAAACGATAACTACAACGACAATTCCTTTAATTCGTTTAAGTATGAATTTATTCAGAATAAGGATTGGGAAATTGAAGTAGAGTTTTCACTCAACGTGTATACCGTTAAAGTTGAGGCAACCAAAGGCGGAACCATTGAAATCGCTAAGAATAAGGTAAGCCACGGCGCAAGCACAGAGCAGATTACAATCAAAGCAAATGACGGATACGACGTTGAAGGAATTCTGATTAACGGCGTTGCTCCCGATGCAGAAAATTTGGAAGCATACGAGTTTAAGATGACAGATGAAGAGGCATATACTTTCGTCGTTCCTAACATAACCGGCGATACCACTGTTAAGGTTGTATATAAAAAGTATGCAATCGAAGAAGCAAAGTGGAACGATGTGCTTGATATAGAAGCAACAAAAGGTAGTCTTGTTAAGGAAACGAAGGACAGCGACGGAAACGATGTTCTTATATTCACCGCAAAATCCGAGCTGAAAATCACTCCGAAAACGCCCTATACCCATTTGAAGATCAAAGGCATAAACAACAGTCTCAAAGAAGAAGCAGCTGTTATTTCTTCGATGGAAATAAAGGAGTTTACCGTAAAGACCATCAGCAATATTCCTTGGGAAACCAAGTCGGCAAATTCTGCAGCGAGCGAAAAGACTCTTAAAATTGTATTTGACGGAACAGCTCCTGTTCTTGAGGATATTCCCGCTATGGAAGGCTGGTCCAAAGTTGATACCTACACAATAAGCGGCAAAGCCAATGATGTTCCCGGCGAGAAAGATATGAACCTTGTAAGCGGCGTTTCATATATCGTATGGAGCAGAGGAAAGTCTTTGTCTGCAAAAGAAATTAAAAATGCTTCTGACAGCAACAAAGTTGTTGTTAACGAAGACGGCACATACAGTTTTGATGTAAAAGGTGAACACAATAACGAAAAATACTACATTTACGCAGTGGACAATGCCGGTAATATTTCAGAAGCAAAAACAGTTGATATAAAAATTGACCTTACCGATCCCGAAATCGTTTCGTTCACCTTCAGAAAACAGCAGAACTCTGCTTTGGAAGATTCGATTAATTTCTTTACCTTCGGTACACTTTTCAGAGAAGGTATTGAAGTTTCGGTCGGCTTTGTTGATGAAAATGTTTCATCAGGCGTTAAAAAGGTAACTGTTTACTCAGTAGAAAACTCAGAAAAGGCAGAGAAGAAGGTAGTTGGTTGCCTTGCCTTTGATGAAACCGGAATGGTTGATAAAGAACTTACCAAGAATATTGAATTCCTTGAAGGTAAAGCAATTTTAATTCTCAATGAAAATGAATTCAACAACACAAGGATCGCAGCTGAGGTTGAAGATTGGTCAGGCAGAATTTCTGAAATCAAAATGCCTACTCAGGTTGAAACAAATGCAAACAGCAATAATGTTATTGTAAATACAGTTGAGCCCGAAGTTGTTATTACGATTCCCGAAGCTGAATATACAGAAATCATCGAAACAGAAGATTCTGAAGAAACAACATCAAAGCTCTGGTACAGCAAAGATATAGAATTCAACGTGGACATCAGCGCAGAAAGTTTTGTAGGCATCAATTCCGTTGTTGTTACTCTTAATGGTGTGGAGCTTGAAACCGATATTAACGATCAGGTTGTAAATCAGAATTATGCTGAGCTTATCACCGATGAAAACGGTAATAAAGTCAATAAGCTTACAGATAAGCTTTCGTTCAAATTCAGCACAACTCAGTACGCTCCCGAGGGAGAAGATCTTGAAAAGCTTCTTGAAAGCGGCGAATACAAGCTGGAAGTTAAAGTTAAGAGCAACTCAACCGTTGAAACTGTAAAAACATCAACAGTTTATATTGACCGCACTAATCCCGATGTTGCAAAGTTTGAAATCAAGCTTCTTAACGGCGATGCAGCCGGCACAGCCCTTAACTACCTCACCTTCGGTACTTTCTTCAACACCCAGGTAAAGGTTGTTGTTGAACCTGAAGATATCAAGGCATCATCAGGTTTGAAATCAGTAACTCTTTACGCAAACGGTGAATTTTATGAGGAAGCCCCCGTAGAGGTTGAGGAAGAAAAGGTAAAAGACGAAGAAACAGGCGAAGAAAGAACAGAGAAGGTTTATTTTGCAACTTTCAAGGTTCCTGCTGAAGAAATAACCGAGTCAAGTGAAGGCGAGATTTATTTCAGCAAGGCTATTTCTGCCGTTGCAACCGACAACGTAGGCAGAGTCACAGATGAGAAAGTTATACCCACAACAGGCAATTCAGATATGAAGAACAGCAACCTTATGGTTGAAACATCAGCACCTGTTGTAACAATCAAGTGCCGTGCTGCTGACTATGTTGATGATCAGGGCAAGAACTGGTATAAGGATAACGTTAATTATACTATTCATGTTTCCGACGTAGGATCCGGTATCAGATCAATCGAAGTATATCTGAATGAAGAAAAGATAGAACTTGATCTTGGCGGCAACCAGATAAACGGCAATCTTATAGAAACTGAAGGCACCGAAGAAAAAGAATTCAAGAATTTCTATGATTGCGATGAAGCAACATTTGAAAAGGAATTTGAAATAAACACTTCTCAGATAAGCAAAACAGCAGAAGACGGAACGAAGAAGATAAATACCGCTCCCGACGGTTCAATCACATTGAACGTTCACGTAGTTGATAATGCCGGCAATGAGAACGATAAGAAGGACGGTTCAAGTAAAAAGACAGCTTATTTTGATGAGAAAGCTCCTTCAATCATAAAGTTCGACTTTGCTCCCGAAAAACCCGATGCTCTTTATCAGGATGGCGTGGCAAGCGAAGAAGCTCCCACGGTTGAAATTACCGATTACGGCTTCTATTTCACAGATAATACTGTAGTTAAAATTACTGCAAAAGATGAAAATCCTTCTTCGGGTCTGGAGTATATAGAATACTTTATGATTAATGAAGAAGGTGAAGAAGTAGAAAGCGGTTCGTTCCCGGTTGAAGAAGTTGAAAAATCAACAGATGACGGGGCAGACGGTGCAATTACGGGTATTACGTATGAGGGAAGCATCAGCGTTCTGGTTAAAAAGGATTTCAAAGGCCAGATTTATGCAAGACCTAAGGATAACGCAGGCAATTACCCCACAGATAACACTGAAAGAAACGGCTTCGTGAACCCCAACGGTACAATCGTTGAATCAAAAGAAAAGCACGAAGAAGAAAAGCATGTTTTGATTGATGCCGAAAATCAGGTCAAATCTGTTTATACCAAGGACGGTGTAAAACTCTTTGCAGAAACAGTACCTGTTCTTGTTACCGTAATTGATACTTATTCAGGTATTCGAAAAGTAGATTGGGAAGTTAAAGCGGATTATGACAAAGAGAAGGACAAAAAGGGTAGCCTTACGGTTGAAAACGGCGGAACTCTGACCGGTGACGAAGGCTGGACTGTTGTTGATAATGAGAAAAACAGTAATAACCTTGTAACAAAGATTCAGAAGACTGTCAACGTTGAAAACAACAGCAACAATATTGAGCTTATCGTAACAATGGAAGACAGAGCGGGTAACAAGAGTACGTTAACCGAAAAAATCAGCATTGATACAACAAAGCCCGAAATCACGGTAGTATATGACAATAACAATGCTGATATGGGTAAATACTACAAAGCAGACCGTACAGCAACAATTACAATCAAAGAGAGAAACTTCGATCCCTCCGGCATTGCCTCAGAAATATATGATGAGGAAACAGGCAGAACAGTTCAGATTTCATCCTGGACCCCGACAGAAGATACAAAAAATCCCGATAACAACACTCATACCGCAACCGTTACATACAATTCTGACGGTGCATACAGATTCAAGTTCGGATATACCGACCTTGCAGGTAACGCTTCTGATCAGACACTCGATGAAGATTTTGTTATCGATAAAACTGCCCCCATTGTAAGTGTTGGTTATGACAACAATTCATCTCTTAACAACAACTATTATAAGGCAGATCGTGTGGCAACCATCAGCATTACAGAACACAACTTCGATGCATCAAGAGTAATCATTATGGGTTCGGCAGACAGCACAACAGGCCCTGTTACATTCCCTGCTGAAAGTGAATGGACAGTTTCTTCAACCAATCCCGATCTCAATATTGCAACAATCCGTTACAGCGCCGATGCAATCTATGAATTTGATATTGAATTTATGGATATGGCAGGCAACCCGGCTAATGATGTTGCAAAAGATACTTTTATCATCGATAAAACTGCTCCCACACTTGAAATAACAGGAGTTGCAAATCTTTCAGCTAACGCAGACAAGGTTGCTCCCGTGATTAAGTATACTGATACAAACTTCAATCCCAACGGTGCGGTAATTTCACTTACAGGTTTCAAAAACGGTGCAGTTGATAACTATGCATCAACCAGAACAGAAACTGAAAATGGTCAGATAATTGCTTATGCTGATTTTGAAAGAGTTAAAGATGTTGACGATGTATATATTCTCAATGCATCAGTTACCGACCTTGCAGGCAACACAAGCAATAAAGCCATAAGATTCTCAGCAAACCGCTTCGGTTCAGTTTACACATTTGATCCCAGCTATAAAGCCATTAAAGATAAGTTTATAACAACAGAACAGGAAATCGTGTTCACAGAAACTAATGTCGATGCTCTTACAGCGGGCTCAATAAAGGTCAGACTTGTTAAGAACGGCGTTTCAACAGACCTCAAAGAAGGAAAAATATCTGAAGGTGACGATTACGAAATTATTTCCTCCGGCGGAGATGGTTCGTGGAGCCAGTATGACTACCGCATAAACAAGTCACTCTTTGCAACTGACGGACGATACAGTATTTCTGTTTATTCAGTGGATGCCGCAGGTAACGTTAACCAGAATACTGATGAGACCAAGGAAGCAGAAATTTCATTTGGTATTGACAAGACAAATCCTGAAATAGTTCCTTCCGATTTGAAGAGCCACGGTCAGTACAATGAATCAAACAAGATAGTTTCTGTTGAAATCAAGGATAATCTTGTTCTTGAAGAAGTCAGCATCTATGTTGATGGCGAAAAGGTCAAGTTTGCAAATGACGGCAATATATACACATTCAGCATTCCTGAAAAGAGCGAAAAGCAGAGTGTTCGTATAATTGCAATTGACGCCGCAGGAAACAGACACGAATTTATCGCAGAGGATGTTGTTGTATCAACCAATTTCTTTGTAAGATGGTATAATAATACCCCGCTCTTTGTCGGAACTGTTGGCGGCCTTGCAGGTCTTGCAATACTTGCTGCTGTTATTGTAATCGTCAAGAAGAGAAAAGAAGACGACGAATAATTAAAATTAAACCCGGGGTCCGGATAATCCATATTCGGACCTCGGCAAGGTGAGAATGACCTATGTATATTGAATTTATCATTATTTTTATCTGTTTGGGAGTAATAATAGCCTTATTGATTCCCATTTTGGTTATGCTTTCGCTTTTATGGCGAGAAAGAGACGAAAAAACTCCGGTTTATAACCGAAATAACTTTATGAAAGACGAAAAAGAATCCAAACCAAAAAAGAACAATACTCAGCCTGCTACAGGTAAAGTTGTTTTTTGCCGACATTGTGCTGCTGAGTTTGATGCTTCGCAAAAAGTATGTCCGGAGTGTGGCACCAAAAGGTGATTGATAATTATATGAAAATTTTTCGAGAGTATTTTCTTTTTTTCGGCTATTCATATAACTTTTTCTTTAGGAGCGTGTAATATGACCGGCAACAGCAATAAAATCGGTTCATATACTTTGCTTTGTAATGAAACTAAATTGTTAAGATCCGTATCAATCGCATCTGCGACGTAACCCATAACGATTGTGAATATTATCATCACAATTAATATTGAGAATCAGGAGGTGTGCATGTGTCAATCAATATAACAGCAGCAAACAATCAAGCAAATCAGATTTATTCCTACGCTCAACAGTTGCGTAACACAAAAACACAGCTTCTCTCATACAAATCCTCGTTGCAATTAAACTGGTCAGGACAGGAAGTTCCTTTTATTTTGAAAAGTATTGACCAGACTCTCGATCGGATTAATGCTATCATTAAAGAACTTGAATTGCTCAGTAACGATGTGAAAGGCGCGGCGAACACTATCAAGCGCGAAGAAGAAGCAGCAGCTGCTGCAGCCCGTGCAAGAGCAGAAAAGCAGCGCCAGATAAATAAAGCTCAGACCGATTATAACAATTCGATTAAAGAGTACAACGATGCCCTCGAGGAAATGGATAAATTCCAGAAAGAAGTTGCTAAAAATCCCTTCCTCAAGTTTCATCCCAATTACAATAAACGTTATGAGGAGTTGCAGAAGAAAATTGCTGATGCAGCTAAAAAGCGTGACAAATGTAAAAATGCACTTTCTAACGCAAAACGTTAAACCAGAATTATCCGTAAAATGTTGATAAGCCTTAAAGGAAGTGATACCATTGGCAAATACAAAAATCAACGTTGACGCTGTTGTCGGGCAAAGTAGCACGGCATCACGTGTAAAAACATCTGTGACTAATACCAGAATATCTTTTAACGCAACAAGAAACCAGATAGACAGCAGAATTCTCAGTCGTAATAATATTGCCAACAGATGCCAGAATGTTTATAAATCATTGAACGATGTCGAAACAAAAGTTTCTCGGATAAAATCCGTTGTTGAAAGCGGTGCTAACCGATATCATAATACTGATCAGTTTGTTTCAAGATTGAGTAGCAATCTCACCAAAAATTTATACATATCAAACAGCTCAAACGGACTTTCGCAAACCCGAAGCAATGCATTGGATATGTTTAAAACTTCTGCAACAAACCCCAAAGATATTTCCACAAACAACTCCGATTCACGCAGTTTTTTTGCCGACTTCATCAACAACAAAATCAAAGTTGAAGGCTCGGTGTTGTCTGGAGAGAAGTCGGGTAGCGGTGAGTTTTTAGGCATTGATACTGCCGGAAAAATCAGCGGAGCTATTCTGACGGGCGAAGCAGGATTAAAAAATAAAATGAATTTTAAGTTCATAGATGATGACGGCAAATTAGATTTCCAATCCTGGGGACTATCTGCTATCGCATTTGCATCCGGCGCAGTAGCAGCAGGAGAAATTGAAGGTAATCTGGGATATTTGCACGGTAAGGCTTCCGGCAAAGCTTTGACAGGCAGTGTTGAAGGTAATGCTAACTTCACAATCTTTGATGACGGCAAATTCAATCCATCTGTATCAGTAGGTGCAAAAGCGTCAGGTTCCGTTCTTCAAGGGGAAGCAGAGGCCGGCTTCGGAACAGACCAATACGGTATATACGGCAAAGCAGAAGGTGATCTTCTTCATGCCGAGGCAGAAGCCAAAGCCGGAATCGGCTACATCGGAACGGACAAAAAAGGGAATTCAATATACGGAGCCTCAGCAGAAGCAAGTGCTATGGCGAGTGTTGCACAAGGCGAGGTCAAGGGTGGAATAACTCTTTTCGGAATAGATATTGATGTCGGTATGAAAGGTTATGCCGTTGCAGCGGGTGTTGAAGCAGGAGGTTCAATTTCGACAAAAGGTGTCAAGGCAAATCTCAGCGGTGCGTTGGGACTTGGTGCAGGTCTGGACATTGAGGTTGACTGGTCAGACGCTGAGTGGATAGGCGATTCCATAGATGCAATCGGCGAATTTGCATCAGATGTTGCCGATGCAGCCGAAGATGTGGGTGATTTCCTGTTTGGATGGTTATAATATGAACGGAAAGGAGAAAAAAATGATTTCTGTTTTACTTAAGCTGTATCCGATAATACCGATTGTTTTGCTGACGGTAACCGTTCTGTTGAGTATCAATTTCAGAAGCAAAACAAGCCATTACAGTGAATGCACGGGAATAATCACAGGATTCTATGAAAACACCACAGAAAACCGTCTTGGTTCTTACGAAAATAAAGCAATCTCTCCCATCGTCTCATATTCTGTAGACGGAAAAGCCTATGAATTTATAGGAAATTATTATTCTACCTCAATGAAGGTCGGAAACGAAGTTAATGTCATATATGATAAAAACAATGTATCGAGAGCAACAATTAAAACAGGACTGTATTTTGCGCCGATAATTACAGGTTCATTAACTCTCCTGTTTTTGTTGCCAATCATAATTTATTTTATTCTGAAAAGTAAAGGGATTATCAATTTCTGAAATGGAGGAATGACATATGAAGTCTTTATTACCTATCGGTAGTGTAGTATTATTAAATGGTGGCGAAAAACGCCTTATGATTTGCGGTCGTGTTCAGACCGATGTTGCAACCGGCAAAACATATGAGTATTCTGCATGTTTTTATCCTGAAGGAATTATAAGTTCAAAAGAATTGTTCCTGTTCAACAACGAGAACATTCAGAAGATATTCTTTATCGGTTTCCAGGATGCAGATGAATTTGCCTTCAAAAAGCTCATCGAAGAACATTTATCAAAAAAAGAAAACGGTAATCAGTAATTATTTAACCCTCCGAGGATGATGAATAGGTCCGTAAAAAACGGACAATGAAAAAACAACCTCCTATGGTAGAATTAAACTATCATAGGAGGATTTTTTATGCCCAGAAGTTACAGACATATTAAAGAATATGAAAAAGAAATATTAGAATTAAAGAAACAGGGATTGACGAAAAGAGAAATAGACAAAAATTTAGTTTTAGTATTATCTGATCAAATCTTATCATTTTAAAAGATCGGTAAAACTCTCTTTTAAACCACAAAAACCAAAAAGCCGTCTTTTACAGCAGCTTTTTGGTTTTTGGAATGTAAAAAATGTTTGCAAATATTATTAATTATGAATTTTCAACCAGCTTCTGCCAGACTTTTACCATTGCGTAGGTATCAAGTTTGCAGTAAGCGAGGAGATTTTTTCGGGTTTCGGCGATTTCATCAGGCGTCATTGACCTCATATTTTTGAATGCGTTTGATGCCTGGTCGCCTTTTTGAATGCCTTCGAGATTGTGATAATCAAGCGAAGGCTCATTGGGATAAAGCGCAGGAAGAACATATTTTATCGAATAAGAACCCTGCATTGCGGGGAGATAATAATGCTTCTTTGAAAATGGTGTCATCAGGTCCTTTATGTTATCGTGAATGTTCATCAGATGGTCGGCAAGGTCGGGATAAACCTCCGCCAGTTTCTTGATAACATTCTTCTCAAATCCCATATTGTATGCCGTTGTGCAGACATTCATCGGAATATCGTTGCAGAGTTTTTCGGCAAGCGCGCGTCGCGGGTCTGTGCCTGCTTCGGCAAGAAACTCTGTATGATGAAGTTCACCGTTTTCGCTTTCAAGCCAATGGAGTGAATACTGAAACGGAATCTGCTCATAGGGTGAGGTGAAATCAAACGGCGGAATTGCTTCCTGGAATGTTTCAAAATCAAGGAAATAAAGCGGAAACGAAAGCGAGTCAACGGTTTCACGGATTCCTTTTGCATCGATCTTACCGATATTATTAAGATGCGATTCAACCTGCAAACGCTGATTGCCCTTGATTTCTTTGCGTTTTACGAGATTTTCAAAACCATAATCGCCTTCATTGAAAAGCTTTACTTTTGTATCGAATTTCAGTCTGCTGATATCGAAAACATTCGGGTGCGAAAGTCTGCCCGTACAGTAGTCAAAATATCCGCAGGTGTAGGGTTTGTTGCAATGGCATCCGACCTCACGGTGAGGCTCGTAATCGCTTGACATTATTCTTTCAAGCTCGGGAAGAAAATCTCTTATGCCCGTCTGTCTGCAGTCGGTGTGGCACTTCACATCCTCAATCACAAACAGTTCGTCAAGGTCGATTTCACCGTAACGGACATAGCAGGGATTGATATGCACAAGATAAACGCCGTCAACCTTATAGCCGAGACCGCCCAGCACATACTGCTGATAAGCGGTATCGTGAAGATAGATTTCACTCACTGCGGTTGAGCTTTTGACTTCGTAGATTTCAACATGACCGTTGCCCTTGTTTTTAAGTATATCGACACTGCAGAAAAGACCGTCGAGAGCAAAAGATGCTTCTGCGATAACGGGCGTGCCTGCATCGATAAGCCTTTTTGTTTCTTCGAGCATTTTACCCAAATCACCAAACGGCACTTCGGTGAAATCACCGAAAAGACCCATCGCAAGATCACCGACCATATTACCCGTTTCAAGAACGGCATCGTTCATAACGGAATTATCAAATTCTTCGGGCTTGTTCTTATGAAGCCAGAGCATTTTGGGGCATTGAACGGCATTGCAGTATTTTGATTTCGAAAGTCGCAGAGACATAACTACTCCCCTCTTATACCGAAATTTCAATTTTGCTTCCGCCGGTTTTCTCTTTGGTGATGATAACCTGCTTGTCGATTTTTTCCTTGAGGTCGGCAACGTGTGAAATGATACCTACAAGGCGGTTGCCGTCGCTGAGGTCGGCAAGGGCGCGGAATGCCTGCGAGAGGGATTCAGGATCAAGCGAGCCGAAGCCTTCGTCAACAAACATTGTGTCGAGTTTTATGCCGCCTGCAGATGACTGGATTTCGTCTGAAAGACCGAGTGCGAGTGAAAGAGACGCTTTGAAAGATTCGCCGCCCGAAAGAGTTTTGACACTTCTTTCAGTTCCGTTGTAATGGTCAATAACAGAGAGGTCGAGACCGCTCTGACTGCGGTTATTATCAGCGTTTTCGCTTCTTTTCAGCTCATACTGACCGCCCGACATCTTCATAAATCTTGTGTTTGCACGAGCAATTATACGGTCAAAATAAGTCATCTGAATATAGGTTTCGAGCATTATTTTTTCTTTGCCCGAAATGTTACCGTTGGCGGTGTTATTGAGTGCATTCAAGCTGATTTTTCTCTTTTCAATCGCAATCAATTCTTCGGAAGTTTTGTTGATATTGTTAAGAGAAACAGCGTTTGCATTAATGCGGACAGCAATATCTTTCTGTGTTTTTGTAAGCAGAGTTTTTTCTTCGGTAAGCACGGATTTTTTGCTGTTTACAGAATCAACATTAATCTTTTCTGATTCGGAAAGCTGAAGTCTGAGCTGTTTGATTTTGCCTGAAAGTTCGGTAATCTCCTTTTCAGATTCAGAATAGTTCTTCTCTGCGTTTTCAAGAGCTGTCTGCATTACTCTGAGTGTATTTTCAAGTGTGGATTTATGTACATTTGCAGCAGCTTTGCTCTCAAATTTAAGGCTTTCAGCAAAAACTTTACTCTGCTTTTCTGCAGATTCGAGAGATGCGGTGAGAGCAGAAATATCCTCTCTGGTTTTTGCGATTACTTCATCGGCTTTTCTGATTCGGCTTTCTTCATTGGGAATAATTTCATCAAGCTGTGCCTTGCGTTTTGCGTTCTTTTCTTCAGCTGCGATTTTCGCTTCAGTTTCTTTGATATATGCGGTGATTTCCGTTATCTGTATCTTTGCGTTTTCAGATGCATTTTCGATTTCGCAATCGCCGAAAAGCTCTGACACAAGCTTTTCGGTTTCTTCTGTCTGTGCTTCATAGCTGCCTTTGATTTCGCCTGATTTCACGCTTAACTCTTCGGCATATTTACGTTCTTTATCATAGAAGGATTTTAATGCATTGACATCGGCTTCGGTGGGAGCAGTTGCGGATTTAACCGCAAGCTTCGGATGATTTGTTGAGCCGCAAACGGGACAGGGAACACTTTCCGCAAGGTCTTCCGCAAGGATGCCTGCCTGCTCATCGAGAAATGCCTTATAGTTCATTTCATAAAGAATTTTTGCGGATTCCATTTTGTTTCTCGCTTCACGATAAGCCTCTGTTGCCTGCTCAAATCTTGCAGTTATATCTTCAAGTGCAGAAATTTTTCTCACAAGTTTTCCAAGAGCTGATTTGCGATTTTCATACTGCTCTTTTTCACGGGCAAGCTTTTCGATGTTGGCACCTGCGTTTTCGAGAGTCTTCTGCTCTTCTTTCATTTTCGCAAGATCATCGGCAATTTTCTTTTGTGCTTCAAGATAACCTGCAATGTTTTTGTTGCTTTCATCAAGCATTTTTGCAAGATTTGCCGCTTCTGATTTTTTGGCTTCATATTCATCATATTGGGGAAGTTCAGCCTCGATAACGGCAATTTGCTTTGAGATATTTTCACGCTCGGGTTTCTTAGATTTTTCGGCTTCAAGGGTCTTTTTGATTTCTTCTGAAGAAGCCTTTTTCTGTGTATATACAAGCTCGGATTTTTCAAGTTCCGATTCTGCTTTAGCATAGTCCTCTGCTTTTGAGAGAACACCTGCAACAACTTCAAGCTCTTTTTCGATTTTGCTTATCTTTTCAGCTGTTACTGATTCGGATTTTTTATCGTTTTCAAGGATTTTTGTGATTAAATCAACAACATCCTCAACGGTCATTTCTCCGTTTCTTGCCTTTGTTGCTTCGATGTTCAGAACATCGTTTTCATCGCACTGAATGCCTAAAATATATTGCTTCACGCTTCTTTCGGCAGCTTCATATTCGTTTTTGACTGCTGAATATTCGCTTTTGATTTTATCCTGCAAAATGCGGTAATAATCCGTTTTAAATATCTTTCTAAATATCTCCTGACGCTCTTTTGTGTCGGCAACAAGGAGCTTTCTGAAATCGCCCTGCGCAATCATTGCAATCTGCGAAAACTGGTTGCGGTCAACGCCCACAATATCAACAATTGCCGTGTTGACATCTTTAATTTTCGTTATCGGGTTTCCGTTGGGACGTATTAACTCTGCTTCGGCTTTCTGAAGGGTTACGCCGTCACCCTTCTTTGCTTTTCTTTCATATTCGGGGTTTCTTTTAACTGTATATTCTTTGCCGTCATATACAAAAGTCAGCTCAACTTCGGTGGGAGTATCAAGATCTGCATACTTTGAACGGAGCATTGAGGAATCCCTTAAATCTCCGCTTGCTTCGCCGTAAAGTGCATATGCAATGGCATCGAATATCGTTGTTTTGCCTGCTCCCGTATCACCCGTGATAAGATAAAGTCCTTTTGTGCCGAGTTTCTCAAAATCAACTTCCGTTCTGCCTGCATAGGGTCCAAAAGCTGACATAACAAGTTTTATCGGTCTCATTTGTTACCCTCCCAGATGTTTTCGATAAGTGTTCTTACAAAATCCGTCTGTTCATCCGTCATAGGCTGATTGTTCTGATTTTTATAGAATTCCGAGAACAAATCAAGCGGTGACCTCTGCTCGATATTTTCAATAACATCAAGTTTTGCAGAGCTTCGGGTGCGCTTGTTATCATAATCCAGCTTCATAAGATTGGGATAGATAACACGCAGCTTACCGATGGCATCGGGGATATCCTCTTCATCGGTGAGGGTGATGTGCATATAGTCATCGGTGTTGGTATTTATATAGTTATCCTTGAGAGTGATTTCGGCATATGTACCCTTGATTTCACGCATATCACGCTTGGGCTCAAGGGCGATTGTGCGGATTTCAGCATCCCCCTTTTTACCCATTTCAACAACGGTTACGGACTTTTTGTGCTTTGCTTCGGAGAATGAATATTTAAGCGGAGTGCCGCAGTATCTGATTCTTTCGTTGCCGATATTCTGAGGGCCGTGAATGTGGCCGAGTGCAACGTAATCAAAGCGGTCAAAAACACTTGCATCAACATTGTCCGAGCCGCCTACGGAGATTTCCTCCGATTCGCATTTTTCCGCACCCGTTACAAACTGATGAGTAACAATAACATTGCGTTCATCGGAATTGACATTCATATTCTCAACCGCAACACGGATTGCATCGGTGTAGCTTTCAATCTCTGCATCTTCGAAAAATCTGCGTACATTGGCAGGTTTCACAAACGGGAGCATGAAGAAATTGACCCTGCCGTATTCATCGTCTATACTTATCGGTTCAACTTTTCCATTGTAAACGGGTGACATATGCACACCGCTGACATCCATAAGTCTGCCGCCGAAAGCCATTCTTTCGGCAGAATCGTGGTTACCGCTGATAACGAAAACCTGCAGTTTTCTTTGGGCGAGTCTGCAGAGGAAATCGTCAAAAAGCTGAACAGCCTCTGCCGACGGCACTGATTTATCGTAAACGTCGCCTGCAATAACAACTGCATCGGGCTTTTCATCATCAATTATGTTGATAATTTTAGTGAGAATATATTCCTGGTCTTCAAGCATTGAGAATTCATTGACTCTCTTGCCGATATGCAGGTCGGATAAATGCAGAAATTTCATTTTGTACCTCCGAAGATTTTATGCTTTTATTTTAGCACAGCTTTTATTTTATTACAATTATCTATCTGACATTTCCAGCGGTTTGAGACCCTCATATTTCTTATAGATATTGTAAATCAGAAGAAACTCATCAAATGTTATTGCATGAGAACCGATTTCTGACGTAACCCTTATACCCGAAATACCGGGTGCAAAAACTTTTGAATTCAGGTTTATATATACCCAATCCACTCTTGAACAGTCGCCTTTCTTGCCCCAAGAAACAAAGCCTTCGTTTTTGAGCCATTCATACACAAACGAATCCCAACCACCAAAAAGACTTTTGTCTTTAACAAGAAAACACGCACTGCCTTCACTTATGTTTCTTTCGCTATTCATAATCAAAATCCTATCTTGTTTTTTATTTTGCCCGAATCTTTTGATTCCGTTTCCTTGACAGGTGCTGTATCGTCATCACCCTCAACCTGTTCGGGTGAAAGCACAAGAGCAATAACGCTTGAATGAGTGATGAACATTGTCTGTGCATAGGCGTAATCATCGATTTTATCATAGAGTCTGCCCGCGCTGACTGTGCCTGCAAAAACCGTATTTGCACTGTTTGCAACGTAGCCGATTGTGTCAATCATCGGTAATTCCGCTCGGATAGCCTCTTCGTCATAATCGTTGTCATCATCTTTAACAATTCTGAAAATCTTACCGACCTTGAACGGCTTCATACCGTAATAATTTCTGACGCCCGTGATTGTTACAAATGTGTTTTCCATGATGCATTTTCCTTCCGGATTTATTTTACAAACAAATTATATCAGCCTGTGTGTACCATAAAACGGACTGTTAAATATTCTTATAGAAAATGGTCTGGATGCCAATCTGGTGATTTGTGATGATGGTATTAATTATGAGAATGTTATGCAAAGTGTTCATTTTTTTGACGATGGTGACCTTAGTGCAAGAGTTTTAAGAAACATCTTGAATAATGGCGGAAATCACAATCTTATAATTGATTGTTATGCTCTTTTTGCAGACATAGATTCTGATTTAACGATTGCTATTTCAATGGATTTGTACCATCATAAATGGCAACTCGATAATGCGTGGCGATTTTGGCTGGTTATGGTTGGATTTGGCGGAATGCTGAACAATGGCGAGTGTCCTGTCGAGATGTGTGAAGGTTTTCAGCCTGATATTTTTAAAAATTTGAGAAATTTGATTATCGAATCAAATGGCTGGAAAAAGATTTTGAAATGCAGATTTTTGACAAAGAAACATTAAAGATAGTAGCTATTGCATAATATAATGTTTACATTAAATATCAAGCCGTCGGAGTTTTACGCTCTGACGGCTCATTTTATCAGTTAAAGACCTTTTTATTGGACTTGTGTTGTGATACAATCATCTCCTTTGATGCTCATATTATAGCAAACCTTGGTGTACAATAATCCGTACTTCTTAAATCAAAATCCCCTCACAGTGGTCAACTTCGTGCTGAATTATCTGTGCAGGGAAGCCCGTAAAGGTTTTTATGCGGGTTTGAAATTCAGCCGTCTGCCACTGTACTTTTATAGTCTGATAACGTTTGCACTTTCGGGGACCTCCGAGCAGAGAAAGACAGCCTTCTTCTGCATCGTAGGGTCCCGATTTCTTTATGATTTCGGGATTGAACATAACCATATATGTGCCGTCATTATCAAAAGCGATAATACGTTTGCAAACACCAATCATATTCGCCGCCATACCCACGCAGCCGTCTTTATGGGCAACGAGAGTGTCGAGCAAATCCTGCGCAACCTGCAAATCATCTTTTGTTGCAATCTCCGATTTTCTCGAAAGCAGAATCGGGTCGTGAATAAGTTCTTTTATCATAATAAGCTCCTTTATGTAAAGGTACATAACGATTTTAACATATTCAAAAAAACTTATCAACAAACATTATTTAAATCAAAAACAATAAATAAAATTCCGTATAAACCGCAATTTCTGACAAACAATAACAGGGCAAATATTGAAAACAAGGAGAAAGATATAAATGAAAGCCACAGGTATTGTGAGAAGAATTGACGACCTCGGAAGAGTCGTCATCCCCAAAGAAATCCGCCGCACCATGCGTATCCGAGAAGGTGACCCGTTGGAGATTTATACGGATGCGGACGGCGAAGTAATTTTCAAAAAATATTCACCTATCGGTGAGCTGTCGTCGGTTACGGGTCAGTACGCCGACGTGCTTGCCCGCGGCACGGGTCTTGCGGTTATCATCACCGACAGGGACAGCGTTATTTCCTGTGCAGGCATCTCCAAAAAGGAAATTCTTGACCGCAGAGTAAGCCGAAGCCTTGAAAATCTGATGGAACGCAGAGAAAACTACGTTTGCTGTGTGGATAACGAGAGAATCAAGCCCGTGGAGGGTATTGACAAAGAGGCTGCCGTTGCCTTTCCCATTGTTGGCGGCGGCGACGTATCCGGTGCCATCGTAATGCTTCTTAACGAAAACGGCTCGTGTCCCACGCAAACAGAAACAAAGCTCGCTCAGGTTGCGGCTAATTTTTTAGGAAAACAGATGGAAGAATAAGAAAACCCTTGTTGTTTTGTACAAAAACAGCAAGGGTTTTTTGTTGATATGTACAAAAACAAAATTTTTCGCGTGACAATTCGAAAAAAACTACATATATAATAGGGAGGTAAAATTTCCTCTTTTTCAAATTTGACCACTTCTAATTTTTTGTACATCTAAAAAGCGGGGAAGGCAGGAGCGAAAAATCGTTCCTGCCTTCTCTGTATATATACGTATATTCTGTTTTATATTTTTGCGGGGGCGGTGCGGTGTTTTCTGTTTTTGTGGTGAGGTTTGGGTTCAATATTGCCTGCTCTTGTGAGTGCCCATTTTGTCATAACGGGTCCGAAAAGTTCGTAGATAAGAACAGAGAAAAGAACGATGTTTCTTATCATTTCGCCAACCTCGCCAAGCTCCATTGCCGTAACGGACATACCCAGCGCAACACCTGCCTGGGGAAGAAGGGTAATGCCCAGATATTTGGTTGTTTTCTTGTCGCATTTCATCAGCTTTGCACTGCCGAATGAGCCGAGATATTTGCCCAGTGAACGGGAGAAAATATATGCAACGCCAATTCCTACAATGGCAAGATCGGTGAATACGCTGAGTTCGAGTTCTGCACCGCTGAGAACAAAGAAAAGTGCAAAGAGAGGCACAGTCCATTTATCTGTCTTTTCCATAATTTCTGCCGAGAAATCGCAAATGTTGCAGAAGATTGTGCCCAGCATCATACATACGAGAAGTGCGGAGAAGCCTACGTGAACACCGCCGATTTCAAATTTGACCATTGACAGGGCAACGGTGAAGATAACGCAGGTTACCGAAAGGCACAAGCGCTTGCTGTTTGAGCTGAAGAATCTTTCGAATACCGAGAAAAGCACGCCCATAACAGCGCCGAGAGCAAGGGAAAAGACGATTTCAATAATGGGTTCAAGGATGATTGCTTTTATACTGAATTCGCCGTGTTCAACCGCCTTAGCAATACCGAATGAAATTGCAAAGATAATCAGACCTACGGCATCGTCAATCGCAACGATGGGAAGAAGCAAATCGGTAAGCTTACCCTTCGCCTTATACTGACGGACAACCATCAGCGTTGCGGCAGGTGCGGTTGCGGCGGCAACTGCGCCGAGGGTGATTGCCATTGAGAGGGGGAGCTTGTCTTCACCAAGAACAAAGTGAAGACCGATGAGCGCCGCATCAACAAAAAGTGTTGCAATAACTGCCTGAAAAATACCGATGAACGTTGCCGTGCCACCAACCTTTTTAAGCTGTGAGAGGCGAAATTCGTTGCCGATTGCAAAAGCAATGAAGCCAAGAGCAACGTTTGAAATAATTTCGAATTCCTTTACGTTTTCGTGAGAGATGAATCCCATTCCCTCAATGCCGAAGCTGCCCAGACAGTAGGGACCGATGAGGATGCCGGCAATGAGATATGCAGTAACCGAGGGCAGACCCAGAGGCTTTGCAAATCGCGACATAATCAGACCTGCACCGAGAGCGATTGAGAGACTGAAAAGAGTTTCCATTGAATGATTCGCCTTCTTTTTATAATATATATTTTATAATCCTAAATAGGTATAGCACAACGGAAAAGCAAAGTCAAGAACTGTTTTCAACAGTGAACAAAAATTGTAACACTGTTACTAATCGGGCATATTCTATTGACTTTTTTATAATCAAAATGCTAATATAAAATTGCATAGAAATATGTAAGAGGAGGAAATTGAAATGGACTTAAAGAAAATTATTGACAACAAGGAATCTGCCGCAAAGTACATAATTGATGAGATTACTCACGTTATCAAAACCTGCGGCAAAAGAGAACCCGGCTCCGAGGGCGAAAAGAAAGCCTGCGAGTATATGGCGAAGGTGCTGGAGGATTGCGGCTGTGAGGACGTTAAGGTTGAACCCTGCGAGGTTGCACCCAGAGCATTCTACGGCTGGATTTATTTTACGCTTACCTTTGTTCTTATTGCAATCGCTCTGTTTTTCTTCTTCCCCGTTGCAGGCATTCCGCTGATTGCTGCCGGATTTGTCATTGTTCTTCTTCAGTTTGGTGTTTATAAAAAGCTTCTTGACCCTCTGTTCAAGAAGAAAACAAGCCACAACGTAACCGCAATCAAAAAGTGCAGCGGCGAAACCAAAAGAAGAATTATCTTCAACGGTCACCCCGATGCAACCTGGGAATGGCCCGTTAACTATGCCTTTGGCGGCGTAGGCTTTGAGGCGCACGCAATTATTGTTGTTGTGGGTGCGTTGTTTTATCTTGTTCTTTCCATAATGTTTGTTGCTCAGAACGGAGTTAAATTTGCAATGCCCGATCTTGAGAATCCTCTCGTTAAAGCAGGTCTGTGGGGTCTTCTTTTCGTTCCCTTTACAATCGGACTTTACTTTATGGAAAATTATAAGCTCGTTGTTGACGGTGCAAACGATAACCTTACGGGCTGTTATATGGGCATTGCAGTGCTTAAGTATCTCAAGGATGCAGGCATTGAGCTTGAAAACACGGAAGTCGGCGTTATTCTTACAGGTTCTGAGGAAATCGGCCTCAGAGGTGCTAAGGCATGGGTTGATGCACATAAGAACGATTTCAAGGATGTTCCCACGTTCATTTATTCATTCGATACAATCAACGAGCCCAAGTATCTTATGGCGAACTACCGCGACCTTAACGGCACGGTTAAGTCGGATGCAGAGGTTGCAGACCTTTTCTTTGAAGCGGCTCAGGCAGTAGGCGTTCCTTGTAAGAAGGGCTGGATTCCTCCCCTCGGCGGTGCGGTTGATGCGGCGGCATTCACTCAGGGCGGCTTCAGAGCGGCAGGTGTTACGGGTCTTAACCACAAGCTTGAAAGATATTATCACACAAGGCTTGATAACGTTGAAAGTCTTAACAAAGACGGCATTGCAAACTGCTTTGCCGCAACGGTAAAGACGCTTGAAATGTTTGACGCAGGTGCAAAACAGTAAAAAGAATATAACGAAAACGGCTTGCAGGGATGCAAGCCGTTTTAATTATATGAAGTATTATACCTTTGAGAGTGATTTTTCTTCAATCGCATTTTCTTTTTTATCAAGAAGCGACGTGAAATTGATTATGAACAGCAAGGCGTAGGCAACCCACATAGGCAGATTTTCGATAAATGCGCTTTTGCCTACCGTTACAAGCAGAACAAGCATAAGAACAAGCACTGCAACGAAAAATACGGTTGCGAATATGTATTTCTTTTCCTTTTTCATAGATTTGTGGAAAAGGAATATAATCACACCTGCCGCACCCAGAAAGGCAAATATAAGGGCTGTTGCCCAATGTGATAAACAGCGTGCCGTCATAACAAGGTCAAGGCCTGCCGAGGGCACGTTGATTGTTACAAAAATAGAAGCACAGCCAACAGACGTTACAACTACACCTGCTTTGCCCTTATAATTGTTTTTGCGGTACATATAGAGTGTGTTTGTGAAAATCGAAAGGGATGCAAGAATACCCCAGATTCTGAAATACGCAGGGTAACGAAGACCCAGCATACTTGCCGTAACGTCGGTGAGGATATTGCCGAACTGCTGAGGGAAGCTTAAAAATCCGTACCAGGTGATGAAAGCAAAGCCTGCAATAAGATTTGCCATACAAAAAGCTGTGGTGCCCTTGCCGATTTTCTCGGCAAACAGTATTTTCTTAATAAAAAAGGCATAACAAAACAGTATTACGGTTGAAAAAACCACCCATATCCAATAAACCGCTTCATTGGAATATAAGGGCTCATAAAGCATACCGTCAAATTTTGCGATAAACTCTGCAGAAGGCAAAAGCATATCCGACTCGGTGGGGATAATATAAGGGAATTGGTCCCATTTCATAAATACGGACATCCACAGGCCGTAAATAACCGCAATTACACCGCATAGCCCCATATAGATTTTCATTGTTTTTTTATCACTCATAAACATCACTCCTTTGTTTAATTTTATCACGAACATACGAAGAAATCAAGAAAAAAGGATATGCCGATGCACGGCAGGTGCATCGGCAATGATTTTGAAGTCAGTTTTGCGTTTTTATAATCAGCAGCAGCTGATGTATTTACTGCTGATCAAGGTATATTTGCTGTAATCACATCTTGAGCAGATTTCATATGAATCCATTTTTTCCAGACATTTGGGTGCAGTTGTTCTGGCATTGTGTACGATTTGAACTGTTGTGCCAGTTTCAAGCTTGTGGCCTAAAAGGTCGCAAAGAATGTTGCAGGCAACAGCGCCGCTGCCATCATCTGTAAGCTCTTCATAATGTTCCTGAAAAAACAGGAAAACCTCCCGGGTAACGTCGTCAGCGGTTTCTTCTATTTTCAGTCTGGAAAGGCAAAAGGAATATACATCATCATAGTATAAATCGGCGATCTCAATCGCTCTCTCATAACCAATCAAATTTATCGCCTCTTTTCACCTTATATTTTACGTTCAGTCCTATCATAACAGAAATGTAATAATGTGTTAGAGGCGATTTGTCAGGGGTGATATCTTGTTGTATAGACAAACCCGTTTTTTTATGATATATTATATAATGTAAAGATATACTCGGAAAGGATGATGAAAATGACAGAACTCAAATACTGGGAAAATCCTTATATCATTAAAGAGAATAAAGAAGACGGTCATAACACGGCTATGCCCTACGCAAGCGCAAAGGATGCCGCCGCACTTGGCGATGCACCCACAAAATTCTCACTTGCAGGTACCTGGAAATTTTACTGGCAGCAAGGCGTTGACGACCTGAGAACCGATTATTATGCCGAGAATTTTGACGATTCGGATTGGGACGATATGCCTGTACCCTCACTGTGGCAGCTTCAAGGCTACGGCAAGCCCATTTATCTTTGCAGCTCACTGCCTTCTGCCGTTTCATCCGTCAAAGGTGAAATTCCCAAAATCAATCACAGCCTTAACGAAATCGGTATTTACCGCCGCAGCTTTGAAATCCCCGAAGGCTTTGACGGCAAGGAGATTTTCATTCACTTCGGTGCGGTAAAAGCAGGATTTTTCCTTTATATCAACGGCAGACAGGTGGGCTATTCACAGGGCTCAATGACTCCTGCCGAGTTCAGAATTACCGATTACGTAAACATCGGTCTTAACACAATTATGGTTGAGGTTTACCGTTACACCGACGGTACTTACCTTGAGGATCAGGATATGTGGTTCCTCAGCGGTATTTACAGAGACGTTTACGTTTATGCGGAAGAAAAGCTCTGCATCCGTGATTTCTTTGCAGATACTTCACTTGATGAAACCTATAAAAACGGCACTCTTGCCCTTGAAGTAACACTTCAGAATTACGCAGAGGATACCGACTGCACCCTTGAAGCGGAAATTATCGGTGAGGGCAAGCCCAAAAAGATTGCATCTGAAAAGATAAATGCAAAATCGGGCAAAACCGTTGTGAATTTCAGCCACGTTGAAGAAAATGCAAAGCTCTGGTCTGCCGAAGAACCCAATCTTTATAAGCTTGTTATTACTCTTAAGCAGGGCAGAAAGGTGCTCAGCTCAAAGTGCATCCGCATAGGCTTCAAAAAGGTTGAAATTGACGGCAACGTTCTTAAAATAAACGGCAAAAGAGTTATTATCAAGGGCGTTAACCGCCACGATTTTGACCCCGACAACGGCTGGAACGTTCCCACAGAAAGATATTATCAGGACCTTCATCTTATGAAGCGTGCCAACATAAACGCAATCCGCACAAGCCACTACCCCGACGCAGAATTTTTCTATGAGCTTTGTGATGAGCTGGGCTTTTACGTAATGGATGAGGCGGATGTTGAAAGCCACGGCGTACGCCGCAAAAACTGCCCCGGCGACAACCTTGAATTCAGAGAGGCTGTTGAGGACAGAGCCGAAAGAATGGTGCTCCGTGACAGAAGCCACGCCTGTGTATGCTTCTGGTCATTGGGCAACGAAGCGGGCGACGGCGAAAATTTTGTTCACGAAAAGAACGCTATCCTTGCACTCGATAAGTCAAGACCCGTTCACTATGAAGGCGATTTTGATTTCAAGAAGAGCGATTTCATCAGCCGTATGTACCCCGTTGAATACGTTGTTGATGCTATGAGAAATCAGCAGGAGCTTAAAATCAGCCCCTATGAGAACGTTGCAAACGTTCTTGCCGCAGACAATAAGCCTATTCCTGCGGAAACATACAAAACCCATCCCGTAATTTACTGCGAATATGCTCACGCAATGGAAAACAGCCTTGGCAACTTCAAGGAATACGTTGACGATTTTGAGAAATACGAGCATATGTGCGGCGGCTTTATCTGGGACTACGTTGACCAGTCCATCCGCAAGGTGGAGGACGGCGTCGAAAAGTGGCTTTACGGCGGTGACTTTGACGAAGGTCCGTCCAGCTACTATTTCTGTGCAAACGGCATTATTTCCGCAGACAGAATGCCTCAGCCCTCATATTACGAGGTTAAGAAGGTTTACTCAAACCTTGACGTTATTGACAGCGATTGCAAAAACGGCAAGGTCATTATCAGAAATAAAAATCTTTTCATCACAACCGAAAATTACGACATCCGCTGGAATCTTACCGTTGACGGCAACGAGGTAAAGGGCGACGTAATTAAAAATCTTGTTATCGCTCCCCTCACCAATGAAGAAATACAGCTTCCCGTCAGCCTTTCGGATTACGCTGAGGGCGAGGTAATCCTCACCGTATCCTTCATTCTCAACAAGGATATGCCCTGGGCACAGGCAGGCTTTGAGCAGAATTTCTGCCAGTTCATCCTCCGCGAATGTGCCACCGCAAAGCGTAAGCCTGCAAAGGGCACCCTTAAATATCTCAAAACAGGCAACAACGTGAATATTGTGGGTCAGGGCTTCACCGCAAAAATAACCGCAGGCGCCCTCTCCTCACTTGTTTACGACGGTAACGAGATTATCGAAAGCGGTTCACCTCTTCGCCCCGACTTTTTCAGAGCACTTACCGACAACGACAGAGAATACCTTAACTTTGCTCCTCTGCTTACGGGTATTCATCCCCTTTATCAGTGGAAGCGCACCACCGCACAGACCGTTGCACGCTCGGTAAAGGCTCAGTCCACTCCCTCAGGCGTTGAAGTCACCGTCAAGTGGAACGCACCCTTTGTATCGGGAGTTTCAACAACCTACCTTTTCTCACCCGACGGCGACGTTACCGTAAAGCACAGTGCAATGGGTCTGCTTCTGCCTATGCTCAAAGTAGGTATGAGAATGGGTATCAAGAGCACCCTTGACAATGCGGAATGGTACGGCAGAGGTCCTCACGAATCATATCTTGACAGAAAAACAGGCGCAAGAATCGCAAAGCACGAAATGAGCGTTGCAGAGCTTGAGCACAGATATATGCGTCCCCAGGAAAACGGCCACCGTACCGATGTAAGAAGCCTGAGCATAACCGATAATTCGGGCTTCGGCATTAAGATTGATGCAATGGATATTCCCTTCGGCTTCAATCTTGGCTACTACAATCCCGAAAAGCTGGATAAGGCAAGGCATCTTTATGAGCTTGTGAAGGATAATCACATCACCTTCTGCATTGACGGTGCAATGAGAGGTGTGGGCGGCGATATGCCCGGCTGTGCACATCTTCACAAGGAATACAGACTTAACAGCCATAAGAAAATCGAGTTTGAATTCAGAATTTCCAAGAAGTGATTATATGACAAAAACCAATGCTATGCGTCTGCTTGAAGCTGCAAAAATCCCCTTTGAGGTTATGGAATATGAGGTTGACGAAAATAACCTTTCGGGAGTAAGCACTGCAGAAAAGACGGGTAAAGACCCGTCGCAGATATTCAAAACCCTTGTTTTCAGCGGCGAAAAGCAGGGCTATGGCGTATGCTGTATTCCTGCCTGCGAGGAGCTTGACCTGAAAAAAACCGCAAAGGCCTTCGGAGAAAAAAAGGTTGAAATGCTTCACGTCAAGGATTTGCTGAAGGTGACGGGTTACATCAGAGGCGGATGCTCACCCGTGGGGATGAAAAAGCAGTTTCCCACGGTAATTGACGAAACCGCAACACTTTTTGATAAAATTTACATCAGCGCAGGTGTGCGTGGCATTATGCTGGGCATTGAGCCAAACGCCCTTGCGGAATATGTAAACGCAAAGCTTCTTGACGTTACGGTTACGGAGTAAAAATTAACGGATTGCATAGAAATTAATCTTTGCAATCCGTTTTTCCGTAGTACGTGTATTCTGAAATAATTATAAAACAATTTTAATAATTACGCAAGTGCGTATACGCATTTGCGAATAAAATTTTACAATGGCTCTGAGGTGAATTGCTTTGGCTGTAAAAGATGCTGTTGTAAAAAGATTTATTGACCTTTGTAACGAAAGAAAAATAAAACCAAATGAACTTGCAACGTTGTCAGGAGTTACTCCGTCAACGGTTTATTCGATGCTCGATGAAAGCAGACGTGACGTTTCAATATCGGTAATAAAAAAGCTGTGTGACGGTCTTGAGATAACTCTCGGCGAGTTCTTTTCAACGGAAGACTTTGACAGTCTTGAACAGGAAATAAAGTAAAAGGGAGGCAACTATGCCTCCCTTCATTTTTGCAATTCTTATATCAATTATGCATTAAATCAGAATTTTTTCTTTTTCTTTGTTTTCTGCACACTGCAAAACTTCGTTTATTATTCTTTCGGTGGATTTTCCGTCGCAGGCACACATATAATCTTGCTTGAAACGACGGATTTTTTCTATATCAAAATCTGTTTCAAACCTCTTTATTTCTGAAATTATTTCATCTGTATCTGTTACGATTTCGCCCGGCACAAAGCCTTCGTAGCCGAAATAAAAGCTACGTGCATCCTCATATTCCGCCAGATCGTAGGCGAAGAATATCATAGGTCTTTCCAGCAGGGCATATTCAAAAATCAGCGAAGAATAATCGGTGATAACAATATCTGCGGCACAGAGTGCGGTTTCAATGGCAACATCCTTTGAGATATCAAATGCGAATGTACTGCCCTTAATGCTGAATTTTTTTGCTGTCAGCGGATGCTGTTTTATGAGAAGAACGTAATCATCGCCCAGCTTTTTGTTCATTTCTTCGATTTCCAGCATATTGTTCATATATGATTTGCCTACGGAATTGCCGCGGAACGTGGGTGCATAGAGAATTATTTTTCTGCCGTCAATCTGCGGAATTTTTTCGCATATCCTTCTTCGGCTTTCGCTTATAAAATCAGAGTCAAAATAAATATCCGTTCTCGGTGCACCGAGGGGCTTTATAACGTCTTCACTGCATCCGAATGCTTCGGCGTAGGCAAAGCTTACCTTGGGTGAGGATACGCAAACGTGAGTGTAGGTGTTGTGAATGGGATATCTGTCAAGCTCCTTTTTGCTGGCACCCCACTTTTTTTCGGCAGTGGAGTAGCCCCATTTCTTGAATGCACCGCATCCGTGCCACAACTGAACAACGCTCTGCCCTTCACGGGGCTTACAGGCAAATGCAGGGAAAAAATAGTCCGTAATAAAAAGTGCCCTTGCGGTTGCGTATTCTTCAAAAAACTCTTTGCAGCAAAAGCATTTTGCAAGTTCGTTAATCCAGAAATTTTTATGTGAATCGGCAAGCTCCGCCTTATTGATAACAACGCAAGAGTATCCCTTTTTTTCCAGCTCCGCTTTTACGCAGCGCAGATTGTCGGGCATTTCCTTATAGAGGTGAGAATAAGCAAGAACAACCTTTTTTTCATCAATGGGCTTATGGGAATATTTCCTCTGATAGTACGGCCACAGCTTATAATAAAGAAAATCTTTTCTTCTCGGTGCAAGCCAGGCACTGAACTTTCTTTTGAAAAGGTTGTAATAATTATGTACAACAGCTTTAATATCCATTTTGATATCTCCTTGACAGTTTGCGACACAATTCGTGCTACTTAAAGTATAGCGGATTATCAGTAAATTTCAAGTGCAAATTGTTGACACACATATAAAAAAGGAGTATTCTAAAAGAAAAAAATGCGGAGGAAATTATGTCTGATTTATACAGCTCAATCTGCATTTCAAGCGTTAAATCAACTGCCTTGAAGCTTGCAGGAATTGAAATCCCCGAGAATATTGAGAATCCAAACCCCGTTGTCACCGCACTTGCTGAAAAAAAGCTTGGCTCAAAGCCCGTTGACAGGGTTGTAATCTATAATCCCGATGCGGTTGCACTTTGGATTTATCAGAAATACACCGAAATGTTTACAAAGGCGGCTCTTTGCTCAGACCTTGCACTGCCCCTGCTTTCGGTTATGCCCAGCGTTACACCCGTTTGCTTTGCGTCGATGTATTCGGGAGTTATGCCCGATATCCACGGCATCAAAAAGTACGAAAAACCCGTGCTGACTGTTAACACGATTTTTGACAGTTACATAAATGCAGGCAAAAAAGCGGCAATCGTTTCCACCGCAAAGGACAGCATATCAATGATTTTTCTTGAAAGAGAAATGGATTATTTCATTTATGACACTCCCGAAGAGGTCAATGAAAAGGCTCTCTCACTCATTGATGAGGATAATTACGACCTTATCGTTATCTATAACGGCAATTACGACGGAACAATGCATAAGCACGGCCCGGAAGCGGAGGCTTCGCTGAAAGCACTTGAAATGAACGTAGATTTTTATGCCCGTCTTGTTGAAAAAATCAACACTCAATGGAAAAATCACAGCGTATTCTACGGCTTCTGCCCCGACCACGGCTGCCACGAAATTGACGGCGACTGCGGCTCACACGGCCTCGATATGCAGGAGGATATGAACGTTATCCACTTTTACGGAATCAAATAATAAAAAATGAGCTGTCTGAAAAGACAGCTCATAATTTTTTTATACAAGAGGTACGCTGTAGTCGTAAACGGGGTACCATTTTGCGGTGCCGAAGTTTCTTGCTCTGAAAAGAACCTCATCCTCATAAACCTCCATCTGGAAGCCCATACCGCCCCAGGGCACACCGTAACGGTTGATAATCATATAGGTGGGAAGATTTATGTAGTTAACACCGTTGATTGTCTCAACGCAGGAAAAACCGAATGCTTCTTCAACAAGAGGTCCGTTTATGCCTGTGTGAACGTGGCCGCTGATGAAAAATACGTTTTCATATTTTTCAAGAATTGTCTGAACCGCTTCGCTGTTGTGGTCAAGACCGCCGTCGGGATAAATAACGTCCTGACCGTTAACACCTTCAACGGGTACGTGACATACAACAAACATAGGCAGGCCTCTGTCTGCCGCCTCGGCAAGTGAATCATCAAGGAACTGAATCTGTTCGGGTGTCATATCGGGGCAATCCCAGGTATCGTCACCGTCATCGCAGAGAACAACGAATCTGTAACCGTTGATATCGGTTTTGTAATATGCCTTCTCAATGGGGTCGCCCGTGGGCTTGAGCTCGTTAAAGGTTTTAATAAAATACTGTCTTGCCTCTTCCTGAGTAATATCCTCAACGTGGCCTACGTCGTGGTTGCCCATTGCAATAACCCAGTTTTCAGCACAGTCGCTTTCGGCAACAATATTGAAAAAGCTTGCCATTGAAGCACTGTCGCCGTAGTTTGTAAGGTCGCCGGGAACGATAAGCGCATCAATGGTATCCTTTGAGCGTTCAACATCGTTAAGACCCTGTGCCCAGAGAAGCTCACCGATTGCCCATTCAACGTCAATATGAATATCCGACATAATAGATGCGTTCAGCAGGCAGTTTTCTCTCTCCGTTGCAAGCTCAAGCGCATCAAAGCTCTTAAGAAATTCGCTTGAGGGGAAAACCGTAAGAAGTGCTGAAACCACAAGTGCTATCGCCTGTTTGATTAAAAGCCACATATTAAAATTCCTCTCTTTTACTCTTTGAATTCAAATTCTTCAATCATATTGCATACCGCCATATCGGTATCAATATAAATTCTTGTGCCGAGTGCTGCATAGAATTCGTCGTTATCTCGGTCACAAAGCATTGCGTAGTTTTTGCCGATATTTTCTTCAACGTTTCTGTTTTTGCGAACGGAAAGATAATAGAAAGTATAAGATGAGCCGTCTGAAATGTTTTCAAAAAGTCCCTGATGAAGCTTTGAAATTTTTGAATACATTGCGTTGATTGCCTGTGACGCAAGCATCTGATGAGGCAGATATTTATGCAGTGAAATCTGCGCAGAAAATACCATAAGCGCTCTGAGAAGCCTTACCTCGTTTGTAGTAAGCTTTGATGCATCCTTTGGACAAATACTCTCAGGCGAAAGGTCTGCAAGCTTTTCGCCGAGCTTTTTTGCCTTTTCCATATTTCCGTTGCTGCGGTAGGTATCCATCAGTAATGCAAGCTCTGCAAGATCCGCACCTGCACCTTCTTTTTTCGACGGATGAAAAATTTTAATGTCATCATCGTTGTGTTTCATTTTATTTCTCCATTGCCGCTTTCTTTTTCTTCATTTTATTCTTATAACTCATAAGTGCCTTTAAGTCAGCATCGGGAGTAAGATAATCGCCTATACTGATCTTATTTTTTGAATACATACCCTTGAATTCGGTGCCGCCGAGAGCAAGCAGACCCTTATCCTTTGCATACTTTTTGAGCATTTCAGTCTGCTCGGGTGTATTATCGGGATGATATACCTCAATTCCGTCAAGAATACCCTTTTCGGTCAGTTCTTCCATAAGATCAAAGCAGTTGCTTACTGCGGGATGTGCAAGCACCGCAACACCGCCTGCCTCGTGAATTGCGTCAATAACCTCAGCCGCATCGGAATATGTAACCTTAACAAGCACGTTTTCGGGGCTTTCGGGTGAGAAAAGCTCATCATAAAGCTCACCGTAAATTCTGTCGGTAAGTCCGCACTCAAAAAGAGCATGCATAATGTGCTGCTCAAAAACAGCCGTTGCACCTGTTGCACACTTGAGCACAAGCTCAGGTGTGATAGGATATTTGCGGGCAATTTTAAGTGTCATAAGCTGACTTGCCTTTTTACGCTGAACAATATTTCTGTGGCAAAGACCCTCAAGTCTGTCGGGACTGTCGCTCAGATAGCAAAGAATTTCAACGTTAACCCCTCTTTTGGTATCCGTTGCAGATAACTCAACACCGGGGATAACGGTTATTCCTCTTCTCTCACCGATAATCTTACCTCTGACGGTGCCTGCCTGACAGTCACGGTCGGTAATGGCGATAGTGGTTATTCCTTTCTTCTGAGCAAGTACAATAAGGTCATCAATACCCATTGAACTGTCTGATAATTTTGTGTGACAATGCAAATCTGCCGGCATAATTATTACCTCTCTCTGAAAAAACGCACAATGTCCGAATATACTATAATTATACAACAACAAAATTTTTTCTGCAAGTATTTTTTGACAGATACGCCCTTATTTGTTCAATAAAATCTTAATTTTCCAATGCGGTATTTTATTTTTTTGAATAATGTGATATAATATTGTTATTATGGAAAAAAGGAGGGGTTTTATGAAAAAAATTGCCGTAGGATTAAGCGGAGGAGTTGACAGTGCCGCCGCCGCACACATCCTTCTTGAGCAGGGCTTTGACGTTATGGGCGTTATTCTTCGCCTTAAACCGGAAAATGCTGCCGACGGTGATATATCCGATGCTCAGCGTATTGCGGATAAGCTGGGAATAGAGCTGCGGGTTGTTGACCGCAGAGAAATTTTCAGAAAATCGGTAATTGACCCCTTTGTTACGGAATATATTTCTGCACGTACACCCAATCCCTGTGTGGAGTGTAATTATGCAATAAAATTCGGAACAATGCTTAATTATGCACTGGAAAACGGCTGTGACGGAATCGCAACGGGCCACTATTCGAAAATAGAAAAATCAGATAGCCGATATCTTCTGAAGCGCAGTGATTCCGCTAAGGACCAGAGCTATTTTCTTTATAAACTTAATCAGTTTCAGCTTTCACATTCAATTTTTCCTCTTGACGGCCTTGAAAAGGATTTTATCCGCAGAAAAGCTGAGGAAGCTGGGATTCACGTTGCGGAAAAGCGTGACAGCCAGGAAATATGCTTCGTTCCCAATGACGATTACATCGCTTATCTTTCATCATTGGGAATAACTTCACCCAAGGGCAATTTTATTGATAAATCGGGCAATATTCTGGGCAAACATAACGGAATAATCAACTATACAATAGGTCAGCGAAAGGGTCTGGGTGCATTCGGCAAGCCTATGTTTGTGACTTCAATTTCCGCTGAAAATAATACGGTTACCATCGGAGAAAACGGAAGTCAGTATAATTCGGGGCTTATTGCGGATAATCTCAACTTTATTGCCTTTGAAAGGCTTGAAAATTCCATACGCTGTGACGTTAAAATCAGATTCAGAGCAAAAGAACAGCCTGCAACTGTAACACCAAATGCAGACGGCACGGTTACGGTTATTTTTGACGAACCGCAACGCTCAATTACTCCCGGTCAGAGTGCGGTTTTCTATGACGGAAATACTGTCATCGGCGGAGGAAGAATAATAAAACAGATATGAAAAAACCGCCGAAAAGGCGGTTTTTATTCTTTGATATATTCAGCAATATCTTCAATACGGCAATTCAGAAATTCACAAAGCTTATTTATGGTCTTTGTTTCGATGTTTTCATTTGCTTTAAGCCTTCTGATTGTCTTACTGTCGATTCCGCAGTTTTCGCGGAGCTGATAAGTTGAAATATTTTTTTCTTTCATCGTAATCCAAAGTTTATTAAAAACAATCATAAATAACCCCCCGATATTGACATATTTTATTATGGGGGTTATAATCTTTTTTATTAAGGGGATATAATCCCCATAGTAAAAGAGGGATTTTATGAATCGGATTATCTCTGAAAAACTGAAATTTTTGAGAAATAAAAATAATTTATCTCAAAATCAATTATGTATTAAATTAAATGAAAACGGATGTATTATTAACAGATGTGCTTATGCAAATTATGAATTAGGAAAAAGAACTGTTCCTTATAATATTTTAGTTGCACTTGTTAAATTTTACGGTATATCTGCGGATTACATATTAGGTATAAAATAAAACCGCCTAAAAGGCGGTTTTTATACATTATTGAGGCTGTCAACATAATTTGTTCTTTTCAGCAGAGTTGTTGATGAAATCTGCGATATATATACCTTATCTTCACCGTTTTTATTTCTGCAGACAATAAAAGATTTTGGCAAATCATAGCATATATTTTCAACAATTCCTGCTTTTTCAGCTTTTGCAAGATAATTTCTTGTGCTTTTTGAAACGGTGGTTGTATCAAGGTCAAAAATTCCTATGATTTCATCAAAGGTTATAACCTTATCCATACCGAGATGCAGATACATATTCTACTCCATTTCTTTGATTTTTCCCTCTTTTACCTCAAAAGCTTTGCCTTTTTTGGAGCGAAGGAGAGTTGACGGGTCACAGCAGGTAATAAATACCTGCCAGTTATCAAGATAATTGAGGATGAAGGTCTGTCTGCCTTCATCAAGCTCACTCATAACGTCGTCAAGAAGAACGACGGGACATTCGCCCGTTATTTTTTCAATAATCGAGGCTTCCCCGAGCTTCAATGCAAGTGCACAAGACCTCTGCTGACCCTGCGAGCCGAAAATTCTTGCATCCCTGCCATTAAGATTAAGAACAATATCGTGAGTATGGGGACCTGCGTTTGTATAAAGCCTTTTTACGTCGGCTTCACGGGATTTTTCTATTTCGGCAACAAGTTTTTCTTTTATCTGTTCTTCATTTATGTTTTCTTTTGAAAAATCGTAGTAAAACGAGAATTCTTCTCTGCCCGAGCTTATACCTTTGTAAATTTCTGCGGAAATTTCCGAAAGCATTTCAATATAATTGAGGCGGTACTTGATTATTTTCGCACCTAAATTTGCAAGCTCGGTATCCCACGGTAAAATATAACTGTTTTCAAAGCTTCTTTCTCCGAATTTTTTAAGCAGTGCGTTTCTCTGGTCAAGCACACGAAGATATCTTGACATAATGACCGCATAATTCGGTTTTATGAGACTCAGTGCAATATCAAGCATTTTTCTTCTTTCACCGGGTCCGTCCTGAACAAGACCGAGAGTTGACGGTGAAAAAACAACGGCAAAATATTTGCCCATCATAACTCTTGGGGATTCTTCTTTAATTCCGTTAAGAATAATTTCTTTGCGCTTATTTATTTTCATAACCGCATTTTGTTCACGCTGATGTGAATAAAATTTATTCTCAATTTCAGCTTCATTTTTGCCCTGCTCAATAAGCTGGGCATTTTTTCTTGCTCTGAAGCTGTAAAATCCCGTCAAAAGCCAAATGCTTTCAATAATATTCGTCTTTCCCTGACCGTTTTCACCGTAAATAATATTCATTTCGGGATGAGGTTCAAAGGAAATTTCTTCAAGATTTCTGAAATTCCGGGCGGAATGATATTTAATTATCATATTTTCCGCCGCCTTTCAGAATTATTCTACGTTATAAATTACATTTTCAAACTCGGCACTGTCACCGCTTCTGAGTTTTTTTCCTCTCTGGGTGCAGATTTCACCGTTAACTCTGACTTCGCCTTCCTGAATAACAATTTTTGCGTGGCCGCCTGTCTGCACGGCATCGCACATCTTCAGAAATGCATCAAGTCTGATAAAATCAGTGTCGATTTTTTTATTTACCTGTTTTTTCGGAGCAACTTTAACTTTAATCTTCATTTTTCAGCCTCACGGGAAGAATAAGGAATATAAATTCATCGCCCTGCTTAGGTACAATAAGAATGGGAGCAACCGCACCGTTAAGCATAATTCTTACTTCATCGGTATCGCAGACTCTGAGTGCTTCAATCATATACTTATTGTTAAAGCCTACCGTGCAGCTTTCGCCTTCAATCTGTGCAGAAATCTTATCGTTTGCAGTACCAAGTGAGGTAATGCTTGAAATTTTAATAAGATTATCTTCAAATACACATTTAACAGGACTCTTGATTTTATCGGTGATGATAAGCGACGTTCTGTCGATACTTTCAATAAAGCTCTTTGTATTGACGTTGATTACCGTTTTTGTTGATGAAGGAATAGCTGCCTTATAGTTAAGAAATTCGCCGTCAAGCAGACGTGAAATAATCTGATAACCGCAAAGCTCAAAAATGATATGTCTTTTGCCTACGCTGATGGTAACGTTTTCGTCACCGTCCTTCATAAGCTTAACAACCTCAGAAAGAGTCTTTGCAGGAACAACGAAAGAAAGAACTTCACCGCTGTAATCGATATTTTCGTTTCTGATTGCAAGACGTACGCCGTCAACTGCAATAAGTCTGATATGATTTTCTTCAATCTCAAACTTTACGCCGGTATGAACAATCTTGCTGTCCTTAACTGAAACGGAGAAAATTGTTTTTCTTACCATATCCTTCAGAATTTCCTGGCTTACGGTAATGGGATAACCGCCCGATACCGAAGGAAGGTCGGGATATTCCTCAGCTGAAATGCCGATAAGAGTTGATTCAAACTCTCCGCAGGCAATAGCCGCAATATTTCTCTGATCGCTGAAAATGCTTACAGTGCTTTCAGGCAGTTTTCTGAGAGTTTCGCTGAACATATGGGCATTGAGAACAAGTTCGCCTTCTTCTTCAATTTTTGCAGGAATTGAGGTTGTGATGCCCATTTCAAGGTCATAACCTGTCAGAGTAAGAGTGCCTTCCTTAGCTACCATAAGAATACCTTCAATGGCAGGGATTGCAGTTTTTGACGAAGCTGCTCTCTGAACGTTCTGGCAGGCTTCTGAAAGTTCGTTTGTGTTGCAATAAATCTTCATTTTTGTTCCTCCTTGGGTTTTCCACAAAAGGAAAACCTTTCTGATGCCGCTTGCGGCAAAAAAACAAATTTTTTCTTATTTATGTAAGTAAATAATATCTTAATTATAGTAGTAATAGTAGGGGGTGTTGAAATATGGTATAACCTCGGAAAGCCTTGAAAACAAAGGAAGATAACGGAAAAATTATTAACTTTATTTTGTGGACAACCACGAGTTTTCAACACGGTAAAATTTTACAAGGTGTAAATGTGGAAAACCGAAATGTGGAAAAGTATAAATAAGTGGAAAACTTACGTCGAATTCAGAGTTCATTTCTGCCTTCCAGAGCACGTATAAGAGTAAATTCATCTGCATATTCAAGGTCAGCGCCGACGGGTACTCCGTATGCAAGACGGCTTACGTTGACACCGAGAGGTTTAATAAGCCTTGAAATATACATTGACGTTGCTTCTCCTTCAACGGTTGGGTTGGTAGCCATAATAATTTCTTTCACCGTATCGTCGGAAAGCCTTAAAAGAAGTTCTTTTATGCATATATCCTCAGGATTAATGTCATTCATAGGTGAAATTACGCCGTGAAGAACGTGATAAAGCCCGTTATATTCATGAGTGCGTTCAAGCGCAATAACATCTCTCGGGTCTTCAACAACGCAGATTGTTGATTTATCCCTTGACGGTGATGAACATACAGAGCAGATTTCTCCGTCTGTAAGATTACAGCAAACGCTGCAGCGCTTTATGGAGCTTCGTGCGGTTAAAATTGTATCCGTAAATTTCTGTGCGTCCTCATCGCTCATTGAAAGCATATAAAATGCAAGCCTCTGTGCACTTTTTCTGCCTACGGAGGGCAGGCGTGCAAACTGTTCAATGAGTTTTTCAAGTGACGGTGTAAAGCCGCTCATCAGAAAAGACCGGGGATTGAAAGGCCGCCTTTGGCTCTTTCCATACCCTTTTCCATTGCTTCGTTAGCCTTGCGGATGCTTTCGTTGAAAGCTGAAATAATAAGATCCTGAAGCATTTCAACATCTTCGGGGTCAACAACCTCGGGCTTAAGGTTAACAGCAGTAACTTCGTGAGCACCGTTAACAATAACTTCAACTGCGCCGCCGCCTACTGATGAGGAAAATTCGGTTTCTTCAACCTCCTGCTGAATTTTCTGCATATTTTCCTGCATTTCCTGAATTTTTTTCATCATATTGCCGCCCTGCTGAGCGCCGCCGGGAATTCTTGCTTTCATATTTTTATCCTCCGTTATTATTAAAATTATTTATTTTTGATCTAAGATTTTCCAACGGACTTGTTGCCGTTTTTGGTTTTTCTGTATTGGAAACAGCAATTTTCATTTTTTTGCCTACTACCTCAAAAACTGCCCTTGCAAGCTCTTTTGAATGTGTATCTGTACAAATGAAATCAAAAAGAGTGGGATTTTCGGATTGAATAACCAGTCTGCCGTTTTTGACCAACGCAGTAGAGCTTGCCATAATTCCGAAAAGGGGAATATCGTAAACTCTGATTTTATCAAGTACCTCGGGCCACTGCTCAAAATTACCCTCGGGAACGGTAATTTCGTTTTCCGCCGCAGGAACAGGAGGTGCCGGGGGAGGCGGTGCTTCCTCAGGTACGGGAGCTTTTGAAACAGGAACAGGTTCAGATTTTACTTCGGGCTTCGGTTCAGATTTTGATTCCTGAACAGGAGAAGGTACCTGAACTTTTCCGCTTGAGAGTGCGGCAAGCTTTTCTTCGATTGCATTGATTCTGTCTTCGAGGGCAACGGAAATTCCTTCACCCGAAGAAGCGGACGGTGCACACATCTTTATAACTGCGGCTTCAAGCTGAATTTTTTTGTTTGCCGCATTTTTGATATTCTTTGCTGTCTGTTCAAGAACTTCAATACAGGAAAGAATTTTTGAAAGCTTGAGCTGACCTGCTCTTTCTTTTATTTTTTCGAGCTCGTCCTTTGAACAAACGATTAAGCCTTCACATTCGTTAACGGTTTTTGCAACCATAAGATTTCGGAAGTGAAGTGTAAGCTCAGTGCAAAGGCTGTCAATATCACAGGAGTCGCTGTGAAGCTTTGATACAAGTTTAAGTGCGCTTGTAAAATCTCCTTTTGCAACGTATTTGGAAAATGAGAAAAGATGAATTGTTCCCGCAATGCCTGCCGCATCACTGACTGCTTCTTCATCAATATCCGTACCCATTGCAAAGCATCTGTCAAGCAGTGAAAGTGCATCTCTCATACCGCCGTCTGCAATACGTGCAATAAGGCTTGCGGCATTGGGTGTAAGGTTTACGTTCTCTTTTTCGGAAACATACATAAGCCTTGAGGTAATATCCTCAGGTGCAATGCGTTTGAAGTCAAAGCGCTGGCATCTTGAAAGAATTGTTGAAGGCAGCTTATGAATTTCTGTTGTTGCAAGTATAAAAATAACGTGTGAAGGAGGCTCTTCGAGAGTTTTCAAAAGTGCATTGAAGGCACCGATTGAAAGCATATGAACCTCGTCGATAATATAAACTCTGAATTTTGCGTTTGCAGGTGTGAAATTTGCTTCCTCACGGAGGTCTCTGATATTGTCAACACCGTTGTTACTTGCGGCGTCAATTTCGATAACGTCAAGAATTGAGCCGTTTTCGATTCCTCGGCAGATTTCACATTCGTTACAGGGATTGCCGTTAACGGGGTTAAGGCAGTTGACTGCCTTTGAAAGAATTTTTGCACAGGTTGTTTTACCCGTACCTCTTGAACCTGTGAAAAGGTATGCGTGAGATATTCTGCCGCTTTCAAGCTGGCTTTGCAGAGTTCTTGTAACGTGAGGCTGACCGTAAACATCGCTGAAATCCTTGGGTCGCCATTTGCGGTAAAGTGCCTGATACATTCCTTTCACATCCTTTGCATATAAAAAGAGCATTCCCTTGGTCATATGGCGGTAGGCAGACTGTGGCGCACAAGACTGTCCGCTTAATGCTGCTCGGTTCACCCGCCTGACATGGTTCACGGTGCCCTGTCGCACAGGACCCACACGCCACATGACCAAAAGAAAGCTCTTCTGCCATTATTGTTACCAATACATTATATAATATAATTATAATAATATCAAGTGAAAATTTTATGAAATCCGTTTATTTTAGAAAAAACAGTTGCCTTTTTGCATATATTTTTTAACAAAATCAAACTTTTTGAATAAATTGATAATAAATAACCTGACACGGAGGTATAAGAAATGAATGAGGCTTATTTTCTCGGTTCAAGCGGTAAAAACGGTTTTTTTTCCTGCTTCAATCAGCTTACTCCAAAAATTGAAGGACAGTATACCTACATTATTAAAGGCGGTCCCGGCACGGGAAAATCCTCGCTTATGAAAAAAATTGCGGATGAAATGGAAAAAAGGGATATTGAGTGTGAAAGAATTTATTGCTCATCCGACCCGGAGTCACTTGACGGAATTATTTTTCCTTCGCTTAGGGTAAGTGTTTGTGACGGCACGTCACCGCACACTCTCGACCCTGATTATCCCGGTGCAACGGGAGAAATAATTAACCTTGGCGACTGCTGGAATAAGGATATTCTTTTTGAAAATAAAGAAAAGATAATTGAATTGACAGATAAAAACAAAGCCTGCCACAAACGTAGCAGGCGGTTTATTGAATCGGCATTTTCAATTTTCGGTGACGGTGAAAAAATATGCCGTGACAGCCTTGATGAAGAAAGGCTTATGCGATATGCATCAAGGGTTGCGGGCCGTCATTTCAAAAAACCTTCGGGAAAAATAGGCAGCGAAAAAATAAGACTTCTGGATGCAATTACACCGAAGGGATATCTTTTTTTGAGTGATACCGTTAATTCGCTCTGTGATATGAAAATTGTGTTTGAGGATGATTTCGGAATTGCCGCATCAAAGCTGATTTCGGAAATACGCTCTTATGCTCTTGCAAGCGGTTTTTCGGTTATTTCAAGCCCTTGCGTCGGCAGAGAAAAAGCGATCAGACACGTTATAATCAAAGAGCTTTCTTTGGGATTTTTCACGGCGGATAAGCTTTGCAGCCTTAATATTATTTCCGATAAAAGCGTTAATCTGAAGCGGTTTTATTCCCTTACGGAAATGTCGGCTCATAAGGCCAGAATTACCTTTGCAAGAAAGGCGGCAAACGAGCTTTTGCACGAGGCGGTATGTGCTTTGAAAATGGCAAAGGATATTCACGATGACCTCGAAAAATGCTACGTTGAGGCCATGGATTATGAAAAAATCAACCTTATCGGCACCGCACTGATAGAAAGAATCTGGCAAAGCGAATGGTGGAGTGAGGAGTAAATGTATAGGTTTTAAAATTTTTGATTACTTGTTTTCAATTTCAGTTATGCCGAGAATATAATCTATGGTTGTATCAAAGAACCGTGAAAAAAATATCAGAACATCATAGGGCATTTCGTTTGTTCCGGTTTCATATTTTGAATATGTTGTTCTCGACATATGTAATCCGTATTCTTTAATTACTTCACAAAGTTTATTTTGTGTTAAGCCTTTTTTCTCTCTTAAAATTCTTAAATTGACCATAAAATCACCGTGACATTAAATATTATAACCGTATAGTTATTACAAAGAATATTTTAGTTCGTCCGTGATAGAATGTCAATAACCAAACAGTAATAAAGGCGGTGAGGTTGTTGGCATACTACAAAAGAATAAGAGATTTGCGTGAGGACCACGACCTTACTCAAGCACAGGTTGCGGAATATCTTTCAATGAAGCAGCCTCAGTATAACAGATATGAAAGAGGCTTGCGTGATATCCCAACGGATGTTCTTATAGCTCTTGCAAAGCTCTACGATACAAGTGTTGACTTCATTTTAGGTCTTAAAGATGAATAAAACCCGTTATGAGAAATGAACTCATAGCGGGTTTTTGTTAATCACCGAGAAATATCTGTGCCCAGCAAAGCTTGCCGTCGGGGTCGGGATCAGGCGCAACACCTATGCCGATTTCGGAAAAATCGGGGTCAAGAATATTCTTCAAATGGGTTTCGGAATTTTTCCAGGCTTCGCAAACGTCAGCGGCGGTTTCATAGCCCCATCCGATGTTTTCGCCTGCATAGCCTTCTTCAATTCCTGCATCCTTGAGAATTGTGAAGCAGGATTTTCCGTTGGGTCTGCGGTGTGAATGGTTGCCTGACCAGGCAATTTCCTCCGCCCTCGCACAGGCAATTTCCGTCAGCCTGTCACTGAGAATAAGAGGCTTTATGCCGTTTTCTTCGCGGTAGCCGTTGATTATTGAAAAAACAACGTCAATGGTTCCGGAATATATACTCATATTTTCCGTAGCAGCAGGCAGAAGGTCATCAAAACTTGCGTTATAGAAATATCTGTTATAGTATTCGTATATTTCCTGTTTTACAATTACTCCCGTGCCGTCGGTAAAAGTATCAATATAACTTGTCACGCTTCTTCTGCGGAAAACCCCGTATCTTAAATCCTCCTTGAAGGCTTTTTCAACCTTCTTATAGTAATCAAGCTTACTTTCGTCAAAAAGAGGCAGAGTGGTTGAAGGTGCGGTTGTTGAAGGCTTTGACGTTGCAGTTGCCACTGTTGTTGTAATAATTTCGGTTATTTTTTCGGTAACCGTTGTTGTTGGGGCAGGTGCTTCGGTTGTGGTAGCCTTCGTTGCAGTTGTTGAAATTGCCGCAGTTGTATGCACGGCGGATGTGGTTTCAACAAGCGGATTTTCAGCCTTTTTCACCTCTGCACAGGATGTAACGGCTGAAACCATAACCAGGGCAAGGGCTGCCGATACAATTCTTTTTTTCATTTTGTTTTCACCCTATTCTGCAAGGTTAAAGCTCAGAATCGCAATGAATTTTTCTTCCTTTGCAGAAATTTCAAGGGTTCCACCCTGAAGCTCCGCAAGGCTTTTTGCGATTGAAAGACCAAGCCCGTTACCTTCAGTATGTCTTGAACTGTCACCTCTCACGAAGCGTTCAAGCAGTTCGTCGCCTTCAACGTTGATGGGTTTTTTTGAAATATTTGAAACGTACACAAATGCTTTGTTTTCCGATACTTCGAGTTTTATTTCAAGATCTGTGCCCGGTGCACCATATTTGCAGGCATTATTGAAAAGGTTTGAGAAAATTCTCCAGAGCCATTCACCGTCGCCCATAATGTAAACGTCATCATCCGGCATCAATACTCTGGGCAGAATTTCATTTTCTTCAAGCTTAAGCGCAAAGCCGTCAAGAGTCTGATCAATAACAATATTCAGACTTGTTTTCTCACTTTTTACTTCTATATTTCCCGAGGTAATCTGAGAAACCTCAACAAGATTGTTGGCAAGCACAGAAAGTCTTTCCGTATGCTTTGTAACAACGGCGAGATATTCTTTTCTCTGTTCTTCCGTCAGATTATCTCTCTGCAGGAATTCAGTATAGCTTTTTATCGTTGTGAGGGGAGTTTTAATATCGTGGGAAACGTTGGTTATCAGCTCATTACGCAGTCTTTCGCTTTTCAGCTCCTGATCAACGGCCTTATGAATTTCTTTCTTTATCTGGTCAAGGTTTTTGCCGTGAGCGCGGATACTTGAAATAGTCAGCTTCTTTGTGATTTCATCACCGAGAACACCCTGTGCAAGGCGTTGACCTTCTTCTTTAACGTAATAAAGGTTTATGGCAATCATTGCAAAAACAGGAATTACGATAAGCCTTGTAATGCCCCAGATAATAATGAACATAAGCATTACGGAACGGGGCTGAGCCGATTTATCAAGAATTCCGAAATAGGTGAGAGCAATAAGAATTGCTGCCTCGGAAAGGAAAAATACGATAATGCCGCCGATAAGCTTTCTGAAAGGAGAAATATCGGTTACTTTACGTCTTAAGGTTCTGGGCGTCTTACGCTTGAATTTGCGGTAAATCATATAAATTATTGTGTTTTTATAGATTTTACCCATTTTTACTCTTACCGAAAGAGTTGTAAGATAGGTCTGAATAACAAGTATTGCCGCAACGCAGGTGAACATAACAACAACGTTGTTAAGAACCATTTCAACGTCAGCCGCCGTGGTCAGGCTTATGATAACCCAGGCAACCATAAACAGCATACCCAGCATAAGCGTACAGAAATCCAGCGGAAGTCTGTCAATAATACCGGGCACGATTTCGCCGGTTTCGGCGTTAATCTCGCCTGCATTGATTGTAAGCAGACAAAGGAAAATAACTATAAGAAGAATACAGAAAAACAAAACGGCAAAAAGCACGTATTTCAGGGAGTTTGCCGCGGTGATCCAGCGGAAGGCGTGAGTATATTTATCGGATGCCTGCTGATCGTCCTCTGCAATAATAGCGTATGAAAGCCTGACAGGAATAACCGTACCGCTGTCATCGGTTGTGATATAATCCGTACTGCCGGTGTAGTTTGTTGATTTTTCAAGCTCATCAAAGGGAATATCACCCTTTGCCGTACTGTCCAGAAGAATATGGTTTGTTGCGATATCCTTGATTACAAAAACAAAGTTTGAATTTTCTCGGGAAAACTTTTCTTCGTAGTATTTGATTCTGTAAGAGTCTTTATTTTCGTGAACACAGTTGAAATAATCGATTGCCTGTTCTGAGTCGCTGAGAGAATAAATCTGCACCGCAACGCTTCGCGCCGTGTTACCGTTATCGTTAGGCTCGTAGAAATTATATTCAAAAAGGTAGTTCATACCCAGAATACAGCCGACTGCCACAACCGTAAGAATAATAAGAAGAATTATTGACGAGGTGCGGTCTGATTCGGAACGCATTTGTCCGTTTTTCACGTAACATCTCTCCTTGAAATCTTTTCGGGTACTTTTTTGCTGACCATTTTATATCCGTGCCCCCAGCTTGCAATGAGAAGCTCGGGGTTTGCAGGGTCAATTTCAATTTTTTCACGAAGGTGGCGGATATGAACGGTAACCGTGTTTTCCGCACCCAAGGGGTCGTCGCCCCACACAAGGCGGTAAATCTGTTTGGGCGGGAATACCTTATCGGTATTTTCCATAAAGAATTTGAGAAGCATCATTTCAGTGGGAGTAAGATTGACGTGCTCGCCGTTTACGGTAACGGATTTTGCCTCAACGTCAAGCTCGATGCCGCCGTTTCTCAGAATATTCGATTTAGGCAGAGCGTCTGCCGAGCCGCCGAAACGCACGTATCTGCGAATCTGCGACTTAACTCGGGCAATAACCTCAACGTGGTTGAAGGGTTTTGTTATGTAATCATCCGCACCAAGATTAAGACCCATAATTTTATCGGTATCCTGGCTTTTTGCCGTAAGGAGAATAACGGGAATATTGTTACCGTCTTCGCGAAGGCGTGCAAGGGCGTACAGACCGTCCATAACCGGCATCATTATATCCATAAGCAAAAGATGAACGTTCTGAGTTTTTATTATGTCAAGAGCCTGACTGCCGTTTTCGGCTTCAATAATGTTATAGTCGTCACTGCCTGCAAGATATATTCTGAGGGCGGAACGGATATCTGCTTCATCATCGCAAATGAGAATGTTATACATAAATTTACCTCCCATCCGGTTAGTTACAATCATTATAACATCTGACACAGATTTTTTCAATCGGTTTGTATAAAACAAAAAACCTTTGTCCGAAGACAAAGGTTTTTTCTGGAGCGGATGACGAGGCTCGAACTCGCTACCTCCACCTTGGCAAGGTGGCGCTCTACCAGATGAGCTACATCCGCAACTGCAAGAGAGATTATATCAAAGAGAATTGAAAAAGTCAAGCCCCAATTTAATAATTTTTTGAAATTTTCAAAATTATTATATTACCAATAAAAGGGAATATACATATGAAAAAAGAGCAAATCTGAGGTAGTTATCCCACTTTTACCACACGTTGTTAACTTTTTTATGAAAAAAACCGCCCGATTTGATATCGGACGGCTGATTACCTTATTCCAGCGCGGAAAGAATATTTGCGATTCTTGCAAGGTCATCTTTGTCGAAAAATGCGATTTCAAGAGTACCGCCTTCTTTTCCGTTTTTGGTGATAACCTTTGCCTTTCTGCCAAGACTGTTATTGAGTGAAAGCTCAACCTCATCAAAAAAGCTGTTTCTTGAGGGTGCTTTTTTCTTCTCTTTCTTTTCGGCAGAAAGCGACTTAACAAGCTTTTCCGTTGCCCTTACGGAAAGTGCTTTTGCAACGATGAACTCTGCTGTTGATACAATAAGCTTTTCGTCACTGAGGGAGGCAAGCGCTCTTGCATGACCTGCGGAAAGCTTGTTTTCACGAATCATATCGAGCACGGCTTCGGGAAGCTTGAGAAGACGGAGTGCGTTTGCAACGGCGGGGCGTGATTTGCCTACACGCTGAGCTGCTTCTTCCTGAGTGAGATTGAAGTCCTTCATAAGGCTTGCAAAACCGAAGGCTTCTTCAACAGGATTAAGGTCCTCACGCTGTAAGTTTTCAATAAGCGAGATAACTGCGGCTTCCGTATCCGTAAGTTCTTTTATGATAACGGGTACCTGAGTAAGTCCTGCAATGCGGCTTGCTCTCCAGCGTCTTTCACCTGCAACAAGCTGATATCCGCCGCCAAGCATAGGGCGTACAAGCAGGGGCTGAAGTACACCGTGCTGTGCGATTGAATCGGCAAGCTCTGAAAGCGCTTCATCGTCAAACTGTTTTCTTGCTTGTTCTTTGTTTGGCTCAATTTCCATAAGACCCAGCTTTACGGGCTGACCCGCACCGGTTTCTTCAAGTGAGTTATCTAAAAGCAGAGAATCAAGACCTCTGCCCAGTCCGCTTTTTTTAGGTGCCATAATTATCTCCTTATCTTCCGTTCAGTTTAAGAAATTCATCTGCCAGGTCATTGTATGCGTGAGCGCCCTTTGAGGATTTGTCGTAATACATAACGGGCTGACCGTAGCTGGGTGCTTCTGAAAGACGCACGTTTCTGGGGATGACGGTTGAATAAACCTTTTTTGGGAAGCAGCGTTTAACTTCTTCAACAACCTGCTGTGTGAGGTTAAGCTGACCGTTATACATTGTCAGAAGAACGCCTTCAATTTCTATGTAGGGATTGTAAAGACGCTTTACCGTGCGTACAGTTGAAATAAGCTGTGACAGACCTTCAAGCGCAAAGAATTCACACTGAATGGGAACTATCAGAGTGTCTGCGGCACAAAGACCGTTAAGGGTGATAAGACCCAGAGAAGGGGGACAGTCAAGAAAAATAAAATCAAACTTATCTTTTATGAGAGCAAGCGAATTCTTCAGCCTTGATTCTCTTTTCTGAGTTTCAACAAGCTCAAGCTCCGCACCTGCAAGGTCCATACTTGAAGGCATAACAAAAACGTTGTTATAGGGAGTTTCAACGATTGCTTCCTCAGCGGGGCATCCGCCGATGAGCACGCTGTATGATGATTTCTCAAGACCTCTCTTGTTAACGCCGAGACCGCTTGTTGAGTTACCCTGAGGGTCAATATCCACAAGCAGAACTTTATATCCCTTGCTGCCCAGTGCGGCAGTAAGGTTAACGGCAGAGGTTGTTTTACCTACGCCGCCTTTCTGGTTGACTATTGCAACGGTTTTTCCCAAAATAATCTCTCCCGAATATATAATATATAATGTAATAGATTTTTAAGTACTTTTACAGTATAACACATATATTTTGAAAAGAAAAGACAAAAATAAAATAATGTTTCACGTGAAACAGCAAGAGGGGCAGGCTTAAACCTGCCCCTCCCGCTGTGGATGTGGGTGTGAAAGAGAAAGATATGGTAAGAAGTTGTCTGAATTAAGCGGATGTACGTTTTGCTTTTATTACGCAGTTGCCTGTTTTGGGGATGCGGACAATATATTCGATATACTCATCCGTTTCGCTTTTGGCTGAATCTGCTTCAATTCCTGCTCTGCGCATAGTATCAACAGCATGGTTAAGTGTATTCACAAAAATGCGAACGTCCTTGAAAAGCTTGACGGGCGGCTGTCTGCGGCGACTGTCACTGTTCAGAATCTGGTCAATAAGTCTTTCAGATTCTTCAACGTTCAGCCTTTTTTCCGATATTATTGAAAGTGCCCGCTGAATCTGACTCAGGTTATTCAGCCTGAGTAACGCTCTTGCGTGCCGTTCCGTAAGATTTTCCTGAACGATTTTAAGCCGTATTTCTTCGGGCAGACGAAGTAAGCGGAGTTTATTTGATACGGTAGGGGGTGCTTTACCGAGCTTTTTGCAAACCTCATCACGGCTCATACCGTATTCATTAATCAGCCTGTCTATTGCTACGGCTTCTTCGAAAAAACTCAGATCTGTACGCTGTATGTTCTCAATAAGAGCAAAAAGTGCAGATTTGCTGTCGTTCGCCTCCATTATGATGCAGGGGATACGTGTTATACCCACAAGCCTTGATGCACGAAGTCGTCTTTCACCTGAAATCAGTTCGTACTGACCCTTTTCGTTCACTCTTACGGCAATGGGCTGAATTATACCGTTCTGTCTTATGCTCTGTGCAAGCCCTTCAAGTTCATCGAAATCAAACCGTTTTCGGGGTTGATTCGGATTCGGAAATATTTCTTCCTGCGGCACAAGAATTATCTGACCGCCGATTTTATACTTGTTGCTTTTCAAACAGTGAATCCCCCCGCTCGGTTTTGTTGTCTAAATCATAGCACCGAAAGAGGGGATTGTCCAGTTTAATCGTTCGTCTCAAAACGAAGCAAAACGACAATTCATATTAAAATTAAAGAGGTTTTTTGGCTATCTGTGCAGAGGGTCTTGGGTATTTGGGCGGAATTTGCGAAATCTTTTTAATGACAACAAGAGTTCTTTCGCCGCCGTCGGAAAGCGAAAATGACTTTTCTGCAATGATTTTACCGCCAAGAAGCTTTATGGCAGCCTTTGCGCCGTCAATTTCTTCCTGTGCCTTTGCGGCTTTCATTGCGATAAACAGACCGTTCTGCTTCACAAAAGGCAGGCAGTATTCGCAAAGCACGTTCAGCGCCGCAACTGCACGGGAGCAAACAAAATCAAATTTTTCTCTGTATTCCTTACTCTGTCCGGCTTCTTCAGCCCTTGTATGCAGTGTTGTTGCAATAAGACCAAGCTCATTTACCGTGTTTTCAACGTATTTCAGCTTCTTTGCAGTGCTGTCAATCATAGTAAGATCAAGGTCGGGACGCATAATCAGAAGGGGGATACCGGGGAAGCCTGCACCCGTACCTACGTCAAGCACTCTTGCGCCTTCGGGCATCTCTGCGGCAGTGAGTACGGAAATACTGTCTGCAAAATGCTTGACGGCAATACCGTCGGGGTCGGTTATGGCAGTTAAATTCATTGTTTTATTCTGTTCAACAAGCAGGTCAGAAAGCTTTTCAAATCGGCTTAACTGCTCATCTGTCAGTGAAATTCCGAGTCTTTCAGCATCGGAAATCAGCAAAGAGGAATTATACATTTATTCCGTTCCTTTCAAGGTAAATAAGTAAAACCGAAATATCGGCAGGCGAAACGCCTGAAATTCTTGAAGCCTGACCTACGGTTTCGGGTCTTATTTTGCAAAGCTTTTCAATAGCTTCAAGGCGCAGACCCGTGATCTGTTTATAGTCAAGGTCCTCGGGCAGACGCTTCACCTCAAGGCGGCGAAGCTCATTTATTTGCATTTGCTGTCGTTTTATGTAGCCTTCGTACTTGATATCGATTTCAACCTGCTCAAAAATATCATCAGGCAGGTCGGGTCTTGTTGTATCAAAGGGGGTTAAGTCCTTGTATCCAATCTGAGGTCTGCGGAGAAGCTCAATCATTTTAAGACCCTTTTCAAGTGCAGATGTTTCACGTGAAACAAGCATTTCATCAATTTCGGGGGTTTTGGGAATTGAAAGATTGGCGACTCTTTCGCGCTCAGCGGCAATAAATTCAAGCTTTTTAAGAAATTCAGCATATCTTTCTTCGCTTATAAGACCTGCCTTGTAGCCGATTTCAGTAAGACGACGGTCTGCGTTATCCTGTCTGAGAATAAGACGGTATTCCGAGCGGGAGGTCATCATTCTGTAAGGGTCTGAGCAGCCCTTTGTTACAAGGTCATCGATGAGAGTACCGATATATGAGGTGGTGCGGTCAAGAATAACGGGTTCTTTACCCTTGATTTTAAGTGCGGCATTCAGACCTGCAACAAGTCCCTGTGCGGCAGCTTCTTCGTATCCGCTTGAGCCGTTGAACTGGCCGGCTCCGTAAAGACCTTCAAAATCCTTGAATTCAAGGGTCTGTCTGAGCGAAAGCGGGTCAACGCAGTCGTATTCTATGGCATATGCGGTGCGGAGAAACTCTGCATTTTCAAGACCGGGAATACTGCGGACTATTTTAAGCTGAACATCCTCGGGAAGTGAGGAAGATAAACCCTGCAAATACATTTCATCTGTGTTTGCGCCGCAGGGCTCAACAAATATCTGATGACGTTCCTTTTCCGAAAAACGCACAATCTTATCCTCAATACTGGGGCAATATCGGGGACCTACGCCGTCAATTTTTCCCGAATAAAGGGGTGAACGGTGAAGATTTTCAAGGATAATACGCTTTGTTTCTTCGCCGGTATATGTAATATAACAAGGCTCCGTGTTGCGGACCTCAATATCTTTTCTGTATGAAAAATGGGTAATTTTCTCATCGCCGTGCTGAGGCTCAAGGCTTTGGGTATCAACACTGCGGCGATTGATTCGTGGCGGTGTACCCGTTTTGAAGCGGCGGGTCATAACGCCAAGGTCTTTAAGTGCCTTTGCAAGCTCAACAGAGGGGAACATTCCGTCGGGTCCGCTGTCATAAGAAACGTCACCGATAAAAACCTTGCCTGCAAGGAAGGTGCCCGTTGCGATAATAACAGCCTTTACACGGTGAAGTGCTTCAAGCCTTGTTTTAAGAATCCACTCATCACCGTCTCTGCGGATATCAATGATTTCAGCCTGACGGAGATAGAGATTTTCCTGCTTTTCCATAACGGATTTCATATAATCCGAATAGGCGCGGCGGTCAATCTGTGCACGAAGGCTGTGTACGGCAGGACCTTTGCCAAGATTAAGCATTCTGTTTTGCAGGGTGTTAAGGTCGGCGGCAACACCCATTTCACCGCCAAGAGCGTCAATCTCACGGACAAGATGTCCCTTTGATGTACCGCCTATGGAGGGATTGCAGGGCATATTTCCTACCCAGTCCAGGTTGATTGTGAAAACCGCCGTTTTGCATCCGAGACGTGCGGCGGCAAGACCCGCTTCAATTCCTGCGTGCCCTGCGCCGATAACGGCAATATCAAAATTTTCTGAAATGTATTCCATAGTAACACCACTTTATAATTATGAATTCGGAATGCACAATTTGAAATTGTTTTTGCAAGCTACCGATTTAAATCGCTGAAATATATGCTGAGGGATATGGCAAAAGTTTTACCGCGCGCCGTTGAAAAGTGTGGAAAACTTTTTGAAAATCACCTCAAAAACCTCTGCTTTACAGCCGATGGAAATTTTTGAAACGATGCTCAGTCATTTGGACTTGCGTAATCGTCTGTATCCGAAAATCAGCTTTATTATTCGGAAAAAGCATTAAAAATCACGTTTATAATTCTAAATATGAATAATAATTTTATTTTCCGACGCAAAATCTTGAAAATACTTCGTCAACAACGGCGGAGGTTGCTTTTTCACCCGTAAGCTCAAGAAGTGCATCAATAGCGCAATCAGCGCACACATTTACCGCATCAAGAGTCATTCCTCCGTGAATTGCGGCAACGGCATCTTCGATTGAGCTGAGTGCATTCACGCAGCACTGTCTCTGTCTTTCACTGGTCAGGCAGGCGGCATTGGGATTGAACTCATCAGTGGAGCAAATTTTTGCAACTGCTTTTTCCAGCAGGTCTCTGCCTTCACCTGTTGAGGCGGAAAGCTCGACAACATACTCAAAAGCATCCGAAATAATTTTTCTGTCGGCGGCAAGCGGGAGGTCTGCCTTATTAAGAAGTGCAACTGATTTTTTGTCTTTGCACTGATTTATGATATCAAGGTCATCGTTATTGAGAGGCTCACTGCCGTCAAAAACAGCAAGCACAAGCTCTGCTCTTTCAAGTCGGCGGCGTGCCAGATTAACACCTATATTTTCAACAACGTTTTCGGTATCACGTATACCTGCAGTGTCTGCAACACGCATAATAATTTCACCGAGAACAATTTTTTCTTCAACTACGTCACGGGTGGTGCCTGCAATGTCGGTAACGATGGAGCGTTCAAAGCCTGTAAGCAGATTCATCAGCGTGGATTTGCCTACGTTGGGCTTGCCGACGATAACGGCATCAATGCCGTCGGTAACGGCACGTCCGCAATCGTAACGGCGGATTATATCTGATAATTCTTTTTTTGCATTTTCAAATACGGGAAGCATATCTTCGGTGCTTGTATCCTCAATATCCTCATCGGGATAGTCAACCCAGGCGGCAAGCGAAGCACAGACTGAAACAAGAGATTGTGCAACCTCTTTGATTTCACGGCTCAGACTGCCTTCGAGGGTGTTTAGTGCGGCGGCGGCAGCCTGCTTGCCTGATGCGCCGATAAGCGCCATAACACTTTCGGCGGCGGCAAGGTCTATTTTGCCGTTAAGAAAGGCACGTTTTGTGAATTCACCTGCCTCGGCAGGTGCTGCACCTGCATTCAATGCGGCACGAAGCACACGCTTTGTAACGTAAAGACCGCCGTGGCACGAAATCTCAGCCACATCCTCACCGGTGTAGCTTCTCGGTGCACGAAAAACGAGGCATACTGCCTCGTCAAGCCTTTCGCTATTATCATAAACGTTGCCGAAGTGAGCGCAATATCCCTTGCTTTCGGCAACGGATTTACCGCTTACGGACTTAAAAATCTTTGCCGCAACATCAAGGGCGTTTTCACCTGAAATACGGACTATTCCTATGCCGCCGGGTGCATTGGGAGTTGCAATGGCGGCGATTGTACTGTTATTCATATAAACATCCTATTCGCAGATAAGAGGTATTCTCTGACCGGTTATACGCCTTGCAATTCGTGAAAATGCAAGAGTTGACGGTGAATCAGAGGGGGGCTTTTTGCCTGTAACGGTGCTGAACGATATGTTATAGTCACGGGGCACTACTCCAAGAAGCTGTACGCCCGTTTCATCAATACACTGGTCAATATTGAGAAGTCTGCGCTTGCATACGGGCTTTACCTCAAACATATTTATGACAAGCCTTACGTCCTCTTTACCCATACGGCGAAGCTCGTCGAAGGCTCTGCCGCAGCTTCTTACACAAACGTAATCGGGGGTTGAAACAACAACTGCTCTGTCTGCGGCGGAAGCAGCAAGAATAAAGCCTCTGTCAATGCCTGCAGGAGCATCAAGCAGAATGTAATCATAGTCTTTTGCAAAGGACTTAAAAAGCTCGGCGGTCTTTTCGGGAGTAAAGTCATCGCTGAAGCTTCTGGGTGCGGCAAGCAAATCGATTTCACCTTTAATGACGGCTTGCTCTGCGGTGCAACGCTCCGTAATGAGGTCGCCCCAATCGAAAACCACCTTTTCCGTAACGTCAAACATTATATCAAGGGAGCGCAGTCCGATGTCGCAATCAACTGCAAGCACCTTTTTGCCAAGAGATGTCAAAGCCCTGCTGACCCCCGTTACAAACGAGGATTTGCCTGAGCCGCCTTTTCCCGAGGCAACGAGTATGATTTGTGACATAGTAAATCTCCTTTAGGGTATAAGCACATTTTCCTGCTGAAATGAATCGAGTGTATCGCTCTGACCGTAGTAATATTCAACGATATCCGCAACAACGGGAGCAACAAATGCACCCGAGGTCATACCTTCGCCTACAACGGCAATGGCGATTTCGGGATTCTCGTAGGGTGCGAATGCAATAAGAAAACCGTTGTTTATCTTGACGGAAACTCCGCCGATTTTACGGATTTCCTGTGACGTACCTGTTTTTGCGGCAACCTTAACGGGCAGATGTGCAAAATATGATGAACAGTAGCCTGTCGTACCTACTTCCAACATACCGCGGCGTACTGTTTCAAGAGTTTTTTCGGATACACCCGTTTCGGCAACGATTTCAGCCTCATTTTCAAAAATCGTTTGTGAGTAATCGTAGCTTTTTACCGATTTAACAAAGTGGGTTCTGTATCTTGTGCCGCCGTTTGCAATGGCTGCACAGTAGTTTGCAAGCTGAATGGGTGAAAAAAGGTTGCCTGCCTGACCGATGGCAGACTGTACGGTATAACCGGGAAGCCATTTCTGATTGAGGGATGCGCGGTATTCGGGGCTGTCAAGTACACCCGAGGCTTCGCCAAGCTCGCAGCCTGTTTTTGCACCGAGGCCGAAAAGAGTTCTGTATTCATTCATCTTTTCAATGCCCAGATTTTTACCGACCTCATAGAAAAAGGTGTTGCAGGATTCGTCGATTGCGTTTACAACGTTAACATATCTTGTCATATGCGACTGCTCGCATTTGAAATCCTGACCCAGATAGGTATACATACCGCTGCAATAAACAGTGTAGTCCTCGTCGATGAGCCCTTCCTCAAGGGCGGCGATTGCAACGGAGGGCTTCATTGTTGAACCTGTTGCATAGGTTGAGAGCAAAGCTCTGTTCCAGAGAGGTGAACCGGGTGCAGTGTTGAGCGCGGCGGCATTTTCGCTGTACGTTGAAATATCATAGGTGGGGTAGGATGCGCTGGCAAGAATGGAGCTGTCCTTACAGTTGAGAACAACAACCGCACCTGCATTTTCAACCATATTTCCCTTTTTGCCTGCGTAATCAAGCAGTGCTTTTTCGAGAGCTTTCTGCGCCACTTCCTGCATACCCGAATCAATGGTAAGCACAACGGTGTTGCCCTGAGAGGGAGGGGTTGTTATTTCAGTGGTATTGTTGCCGTTTTCATCGGTGTAGACGGTTGCTTCGCCGTCGATACCCTTGAGATATTCTTCCATTGCAAGCTCAATACCGCTTTTGCCGATTAAATCGGTGATTTTATAGCCTTCGCTTTTCTTCTCTTTATATTCATCAGCATCAATGGCACCTATTCTGCCCAGAATGTGAGGGGCAAGGGTACCGTTTGAATACTTTCTTACGGGGTCAACACGCACGTCAACACCCTTATAGAATTCGCTGTTTTCTTTTATTTTGGCAACAATTTCGTCGGGCACATCCTGTGCAAAGGTATAGGGAGTGCCGATCTTAAAGTAGATTCGCCTCATTTCATAGCAGACTGAGGCAATTTTCCGTGCATCCTCACGGGAATATTCCTGAAGAGAATAATCATTAACAAGCTCAAGAAAGCAGTTTTCGGCGGTGGCATATTCGTTAAGGTCCAGCATATCGGGACCTTTCATCTGCTCAATAAGCTTTTCGCTGTTTTCCTTGTAGGATATGTTTCCGTTTGCGTCAATAACAAGGGGAAGATTATCCTCCCATACCAGCGCATTGCTCTCAAAAAGACGGATAAGGCTGATTATAATTTCGTTACGCCTTGTCTGCTCTTTGGCTGAGGGAAAATATGCCGCATCAAAAATAATGGAGTAGCCCTGGTCGTTATAGACAAGGGGCTTACCGTAGCAGTCAACAATTTCACCTCTGGCGGCAGAGATTGTTGCTGTTTTGGCGGAAACGGATGAGCTGGCGGCATCGTATTGCTCACCCTCAATAAGCTGAACCTTAACAAGGTCAAATGCAAAAAATACAAGAAAGGCAAGCATTATGCAAACGGATATTATGCGTCTTTTAGGCGTGATTTTAACGTGCATATGCCGACCTCCTTTTGTGATTACTTAATATTCTTCGGTGAATTTCTTTTCGATTGCCCTTACAATGAGAAAAAGTATGGGTGTTAAGACGGTTGTGTAAATTATGCCGGGCAGATAATACCGCAAAAACATAAAAGCGATGCTGTCTGTCTGAGGGATAACAAAATGAAAAATCCAATATATTACATTATATATCAGCGTGGAAACGAACGAAAGCAGGGTTGCCGTGACTATGTTGCTTCGCATAACCGTATTAATCAGCGAGCCGCAGCCGAAGCCGATAAAAAGAAGAAAAAGTGCGTTGAAGCTGGCGCCCGAGGCGAAAATATCCCACAGTGCGCCTGCAAACAGACCGAAAAGCATTCCCCATACGTCCCGTTCATACATTGCAATGCACACCACGCAGGGAATAAGCAACAAAGCCCTGACACCGAAAAACTGCGGAAACAGACCGTCACCGTTTTGCAGTACGGACAGCAGCAGTAAAATCAGGGCAAGGCATATCCTGCGGATTATTAACTTCTTATTCTGAGTTTCGATTGTCATTGATTCTGTCCGTCAAAGGATGTAATAATAAAAACGTCGGTAATTTCGGCAAAATCCATACCGGGTTCAATAATTGCACTGGCTGAAATATCAACCGTTCCGTCAACAACGTCAACAATATTGCCGATTATAAGGTCACGGGGGAAGATACCGCCTACACCTGATGTGCAGACAATACCGCCTGCCGTAACAGCGGTTGATGATGCAAGGCCCGGCATATGGCAGTGGCCTTCCTGCGCGAGGGCAACCGTTGAGGTTACGTAGCCCAGATCCCTTGTGCGTACTTCGTATGCGCTGACGTTTACCTTGGGGTTAAGAATGGTATTTACCGTGCACTGCGTGGGAGTGACGGAAGCCACAACACCAACAAGATATTTGCCGTAGATAACGGGATCGTTGACTTTTATATCGTGGGCAGAGCCTTTGTTCAGCGTAAACGAACCCATATTATCCGCCGCATCCCTGCCGATAATCGCCGCTTCTGCAAAGGTATAATCCGAATGCTCTTCTTTTATGTCAAGGAACTGCTGATAAAACTCATTTTTGTGTCTGAGCTGTTCATAATCAACGAGCTGGTCGGTGAGATTATCAATTTTTTTCTGAAGCTCCTCGTTTTCTTTGAGAAGCTCGGATGATGACTTGAAAGAAACGGGGATATCCGCAAATTCGGAAGCCACGTACGACGAAAGCCGTGAAAGTGGGCCGAAAACTACGCTGATAACACTTGTCAGAGGCGATGAACCGCTTCTTGAAGCAACGGCAAACACAGAGCCTGCCAACAATGCGGCGGCTATGATTGCAAACATTTTGAATGCAGAGCTTTTCAGAAAGCGGATCATCGTTAATCTCCTTTAAATCAGATGTATTTCTTGTTGCTTGTTATGCTAAGAGAATCGTTTTCAAGGCAAAGACCCGTTCCGTCTGCAACGCAGTCGAGAGGATTCTGAGCGATGATAACGGGGATTTTTGTTTCGGCTGAGATAAGCTTGTCAAGACCTCTGAGAAGCGCACCGCCGCCCGTGAGCATAATGCCGTGGTCGATGATATCTGCGGCAAGCTCGGGAGGAGTCTTTTCGAGGGTTGACTTAACTGCGTCAACAATCTGGGAAACGGGGTCGGCAAGTGCTTCGCGGATTTCTTCGCTGGTAACGTCAACGTTCTTGGGAAGACCGTCCATAAGGTTTCTGCCCTTGATGTTGATTGTGCCTTCGCCTTCGTAGGGATAGGCTGAACCGATTTTGATTTTAATATCTTCGGCGGTTCTTTCACCGATAAGCAGATTATATTTTTTCTTGATGTAAGAAATGATAGCTTCGTCGAAGTTATCGCCTGCAACTCTTGCGGAGTTTGCGGTAACAACGTCACCCAGAGAAATAACCGCAACCTCAGCCGTACCGCCGCCGATGTCAACAACCATACTGCCTGTTGCTTCGCTTACGGGAAGACCCGAACCGATAGCGGCAGCCATAGGCTCTTCGATAAGGCTTACGTACTTTGCGCCTGCACTCTTTGCGGCGTCGTAAACAGCCTTTCTTTCAACCTCGGTAACACCTGAGGGGATGCAGATAAGAACTCTGATTCTTGAGAAGGGAGTTCTCTTTGTTGTTCTCTTGATGAAAGCGGCAATCATTTCCGCGGTGATTTCAAAGTCTGCGATAACGCCATCCTTAAGAGGACGTACGGCGGTGATTGAGCCGGGAGTTCTGCCTATCATTTCCTTAGCTTCCATACCCACGGCAACAACTCTGGGAGGGTTGCTTTTCTGGTCAACGGCAACAACCGAAGGCTCTCTTATAACGATACCCTTACCCTTAACAAAAACCAGGGTATTGGCGGTACCGAGATCTATACCGATATCTTGTGTAAACAGCATTTTAATTCTCTCCTTATATCAATTATTCTCCGATAAATTCCATTGTGCCGAGGATATCAACGATTTCGTCAATCTGATCCGTCATATCTCTGTCAGACGTAATCATACATGAGTAAACGGTTGCGCCGTTTCTGAAAATGATAAAGCCTACGTAAGAGCTGAGAACGTTGAGGTCTTCATCTCTTGCGCCGGTATCGGCAACGTATACGTATGAAAATTCACCCTTGATATCATCTCTGATGCTTACTTCGCTGGCGCCTGAAACGGAACCGGGATAAAGCGACTTGATGTTATTGAGAGCCTTTACCTTTTCTTCTGTAAGCTCAATGGGAGTTTTTTCTTCCGTTGCAGAAATCTTGACAACGTCCTTTGTGCCGTCACGGGTGATGATAAGGTCTGCAAAGCTCATCTTGTCTGACCAGCCATTGGGGATAACAAGTGAGAATCTGGGGCATTCGATTCTGTCACCGATAACGAGAGCGTGCTCGAGAGCAACAGCCTTTGTTTCGTATTCGCCGTTGTCGTCCTTTACGTTTCTGCCGTTTGCGTCGGTAACAAGAACAACAAGGTTGCCTGCCTCATCTCTGACAATACCGCCGTTTTCTTTTGTGACTGCGGCGTAGTGGTTGCTTGCGGCGTCAGATACGATACCGCCGCCCTTAACCTTGGGCTTACAGGCTGTGAAGCAGGTAAGAACGATTATTGCCGTAATAATCAATGCAAAATATTTTTTCATAGGTTTTGGTCCTTTCTTTGGTTTGCTTCTCAGCCGTTGAGAGCCTTGAAAGCGTTTTTGTTATTTTTGTAAAGAGTTTTGTAGACCTCATAGTTGCGGTCATAAACCTCTTTATTTTTGGGGTTGGGGATAAAGGTTTTCTTAGCAGGTATAAGCCTTTTTGCGTGGGAAACGTCTTCGATAACGCCGAGGCCTACCGCCATAATTACCGCCGCACCGACGGCGCCAACGTTCTGAGGGCTGTCAACGGTTTCAACGGTTCTGTCCGTAACATCCGCAAGAATCTGGCAGGTTACGTCTGAAAGAGCGCCGCCGCCTACGAAGCGGATAACGTTGGAGGTTTTGATTTTCTTATCCTGAGTTTCGAGGAACCATCTCATATGCATACATACGCCCTCAAGCACTGAACGGATAAGCTCGGTTTTACCCACATCAAGGCTGATGTTGAAGAACATACCTCTTGCGTTGGGGTCCTCAAAGGGGCAACGGTTGCCGTGAAGCCAGGGGGTGAAGATAACACCCTGACTGCCTGCGGGAATTTCGTTAACAACCTTTGAAAGGTAGTCGTAAAGACTTGTAAATACTGTTTCGGTTGACTGGACAACGTCAGTCTTATCAAGGAAAATGCCGATTTCGTCAAGCGCAAGGTGATCCTTTACCCATTCGAGGCATTTGCCTGCGGTTTCAAGCTCAGCAAAGTAGTTGAAGCTGTCCTTCTGTGCACCGATGATTGCGGCAATCATTGCGGATGCGTCAACAACGCTTTTGTCAACAACCGTTGATACCCAGCCAGAGGTGCCGTTATATACGTGGGTTTCGCCAAGCTCAACGCTGCCTGCGCCTACGCCGATAAGTGAAGCGTCGCCGCCGCCGCCGAACACTGCGGTGCCGGGCTTAAGACCAAGCTCAGCCGCCGCTTTTTCCGTAAGACCGCCTACCCAATCGGTTGATTCAACGATTTCGGGAAGATGGTCAATATCGACACCGAGAAGCCTGCATATTGTTTTGCTGAAGCCCTCCTTGCCCTTGCGGATGTCATAAAGCAGAGTGCCGAAGGCGGAGTCTCTCGTCATAACACATCTGTCGGTCATACGGCAGATTATGTATTCCTTAACGTCAAGCCACTTGTAAATGCGCTTGAAATTTTCGGGCTCGTTTTCTTTGACCCAGTTGTATTTCCATACGGGATCCTTTACGCTGGCGGAAACTGCGCCCGTAATGATAAGCGAAGGAATGAGCTTGAAGATATTTGCACCTGCAATCTTTATTCCGTATGCAATGCCGTCCTTAATCTGCTTCTTCGCACGCTGGTCCATATAGCTGAAGGCTCTGTGAACAGGCCTGAGGTCCTTGTCAACAAGCACAAGACCCTGCATCTGTGAGCAGAAGGAAATGCCTTCAATTTGCTCGGGAAGGATGTCGCATTTTGAAAAAACGGTTTTTGTTGTGCTGCAGATTGCCTGCCACCATTCATCGGGGTCCTGTTCAGCACCGCCGCCGGGCAGGATATAGAGATTATAGCCCTCCATTGCCGCCGCAATAAGCTTAATCTCGTTTTCGATTTCGAAAAGACAGGTTTTTACGCCGGTGGTTCCGATGTCGTACGCAATAACATATTTTTTGCCCATTTCGTCCTCCTGAAAACTGATGCACCGCATCATTGTGATTATAACCCTTCAAGGGATTTATTTCTTTAAGTAACTGTGACACTGAAGTAAAATTTATTCGGGAAGCCTGCAGGTATCAATCCATTCCTTTGCCTTTGAAGCAGTGAAAAGCTCGTCGCAATTCAGCTCAACCGCACTGCTTGCACTGCCTGCCGCAGGGAAAACCGTTGAAAATCTATGCATTGAGCAGTCAAGGTAAACTTCTACGTTTTCCTTCACCGCAAAGGGACACACACCGCCGACAGCGTGGCCTACAAGCTCAACCGCTTCTTCGGGGGTCAGCATTTTTGCCTTGAAGCCGAATTTATCCTTGAACTTGCGGTTGTCGATTTTTGCGTCCCCTGCCATAACAATCAGAAAAGCCGCACCGTCGGGTGTTTTGAATGAAAGGGTTTTTGCGATTCTTGCAGGAATAACACCCACAACCGCCGCCGCAAGCTCAACCGTTGCGGAGGATTCCGAAAATTCGGCTACCCTGCCCTCCAGACCGAAGCTGCGCAGATATTCACGCACCGACTCAACCGACATTTTTTCACGACCTTCCGAATTCAAGGCACAAGTATACACTATTACCCTATTATAGAGATATTATAATTACTTTTTATCCGAAATACAAGAGAAATTTATAATAAAATACAAATTTGTTACACTATTGTCACACTTTTGTAATTGATACCTGCGGAAATTTGTGGTATACTCAAACCACAAAGTAAAATCAAGGGGTGTTTGCGGATGAAAAACATCAAATTCAAAAAGAAAAAAAGAGTGCCCAAGGCTCTGATTGCCGCAGTATGCGTTGTTGTGACGGCGGTTATCGTTGCGGCAGGCTTTCTTATTGCGGATAAACTGATAAATAAAAACGACAAGCCCGAAGAAAATAAAAATTACACCTTTGCAACCGAAGGCTTTGAAAATATTACCGAGGTGAAAAGCCTTAACGAAGCAATGGCTGTTTTCACCGACGGTCAGACAGGCAAAAAAGGTCTTATGACCTTCGGCGGCAGGATTACCGAAAATGCGGAGCACAACAGCTTTTCAGTATGCAGTGACGTGTGGCGCAATTACCGCTATATTGTTGAAAGCCCCCGTTCTGAATATCTTCTGCTTGCCGACGTCGAAACGGGAACCGTTACCTCAAGGCAGTATCACGGCCTGCAGACTCCCGAACGTATCCCCTGCTGGAACGAAACCGCAAAGCATCTTGCCTGGACAGACGGCGCAGGCTATGCGGGAGAAGTGAAAACAAGCGAGCTGAAGCTGGAAAACGGACTTTATCCCGTTGCAAATTCAACCAAAAGCGATGCAAAATACGGCTATATCGGCAGAAGCCTGCGCCTTGAAATTGCAATGCTTTATGAAAATGCGTCTGATTTTTCAGACGGTATGGCGGCTGTAAAAAAGGACGGTAAATGGGGCTACATAAACGAAGGCGGCGTTACGGTTATTCCCTTTGATTTTGAATCCTGTGCCGCGGCGGATGTGACGGGTAAAGATTGCTCGTTCAGCTTCAGAGGCGGCCTTGCTCCCGTATGCAAGGGCGGAAAATTCGGCATCATCAACAAAAAAGCCGAAACCGTTGTGAACTTTGAGTTTGACGCAATTCTTCCCGGTGAAAACGGTTCGTATATCGCTTGCAAAAACGGTGTGTGGGGAATATTGACTATTGATGAAAACCTTCTTGCCGCCCAGACCACGGCACCCTCAACCGCGGCAACAAATATCTCAAGCGAGCCTGCACTTGCAAAGGGAACGTATATGATTAAAACCTCGGGCAGTGTACTTAATATGAGATCTGCCGCAGACCCCAACTCATCCGTTATTGCCAAGATACCCAACGGCACGGTGCTGACGGTTACAAAATCCGTAACGGGCTGGGCTTATGCAAAATATAACTCATTTTCAGGCTGGGTAAGCGCAGATTTCCTTGTTGAATACAAAGAACCTGCAACCTCAACACCCTCAACTGCTGCGGCAACCGCAAGCGTATCCCAAACAATGTCAGCCTCTGCGGCAAACTCTTAAAATCTTAATGTTTTCTTAATAATTAATTTCGGTTTTTTGTTGACTTGAAGGAAAATATGGTTTATACTGTTGAAGTGTGGTAGCGATATCACATATCTGCATTTGTGAGCAACAATGTCAGAGCCATCCGATAAAAGACGGAGAACGGTATACGTTCTCCGTCTTTTATCTTTATAAGGAGAAATAAAATGAAAATTATAAAGAAAATTTTTGCCCTTATGATTTGTGCGGCGCTTCTGTGCGGAATCGGTGTGCTGGGCATTGATTATTACGTTGTGAAAAGCACGGAAAAATATATTCTCACACCCGAAACCGCAGGAGAGGGCTATGACTGCATACTTGTTCTGGGTTGCGGAGTTTACGGCGATACCCCCAGCCATATGCTTGAAGACAGACTTCTGCAAGGCATTGAGCTTTACGAACTGGGTGCAAGCGAAAAAATGCTTATGAGCGGTGACCACGGCAAAGAAAACTACGACGAAGTCAACGTTATGAAGGATTTTGCCGTTGAGAGAGGCGTCAGCGCCGAAAATATTTTTATGGATCACGCAGGTTTTTCGACCTACGAAAGTATGTACCGCGCCAAAGAGATTTTCACTGCGGAAAAAATTCTTATCGTCACCCAGGATTATCACCTGCACAGAGCGATTTACGATGCCCGTGCAATGGGAATTGAAGCATACGGCGTTGCGTCAAATCCCAGAACCTACGCAGGCCAGCTTTACAGGGATATCAGAGAAATTCTTGCAAGGAACAAGGATTTTATATATTGTATCGTCAAGCCCGAGCCTACGTATCTGGGCGATGAAATTCCCGTTCAGGGCAACGGAAACGTAACCAACGACAAATAAGATTGGAGAACATATTATGAGAAAAAGACAGGTACACCTTGATTTTCACACCAACGGCACTTTGCCCGTAGGCAAGGATTTTTCAAAGGAGCAGTTTCAGGCGGCTTTGAAGGAAGGTCACGTTGACTCAATAACCGTGTTTTCAAAGTGCCATCACGGCTGGTCTTACCATCCTACCGAGGTAAATGAAATGCACCCCGGTCTTGATTTTGACCTTCTGGGTGCACAGCTTGAAGCCTGTAAGGAGATTAACGTTAACGCTCCCGTCTATATTTCGGCAGGCTATGATGAAAAAGAATATCTGAAGCGCCCCGAGTGGCGCTGGCGTCATTCTCCCGATAAAAAAGAGTGTGAGGAATACGAAAACGAGGTTCATTTTCATGTTCTTTGCTTCAATACGGGCTATCTTGATTTTCTCTGCAGTCAGATTGAAGAGGTTATGCAGAAGTATAATCCCTGCGGAATTTTCCTGGATATCATTGCCGCAAGGGAATGTTATTGCGATAAGTGCGTTGCAGATATGAAGGCGCTGGGTATGGATATTGAGAATGAGGACGACAGGCAGAAATTTGCGGTTATGACCCTCAACAAGTATCTCGCGGCAACCAATGCCGCCGTAAGAAAATACAGCGACACAGCAACAATTTTTCATAATACGGGTCATATTCCCAAGGGCAACCATAAATTTATTGAAGCCAATACACACCTTGAGCTTGAAAGCCTCCCCACAGGCGGCTGGGGCTACGATCACTTCCCCCTTTCGGCGGCGTATGTCCGCACCCTCAAAGACGTTGAATACCTTGGAATGACGGGTAAATTCCACCAGAGCTGGGGTGAATTCGGCGGCTTCAAGCATCCCAATGCGCTGATTTACGAAACCTCTCTCAGCGTTGCCAACGGTGCAGGCTGTTCAATCGGTGACCAGATGCATTCGCTGGGTGAGATGAATATGTCAACCTACGGGCTTATCGGAAAGGCATACTCCCTTATTGAAGAAAAAGAGCCCTGGCTTGACGGCGCTGTTAACGTTGCGGATATTGCCGTGTTAAGTGAGGAAGCGGTTACGGGACACCGTGACAGCTATGCGGATATCGGCGCAAACCGTATGCTTCTCGAAAAAGGATATCTTTATAATTTTGTTGATATGAAAGCCGATATTTCGGGCTTCAAGGTGCTTATTCTTCCCGATATGAAGGATATTCCCGATGAAATGATTGAAAAAATCAAAGCCTTTGCGGCAAAGGGCGGAAAGGTTATTGCAAGCGGCGATGCGCTTGTGAAGAACGGCGAATTTTTCCTTGACCCGGGTGCTGTATATGCAGGCAAAAATGAGCTTGCACCTACGTACCTTATCCCCTGCTACGAAACCGTAAACGGTATGACGGAATACGTTATGCGATGCGGTTTCAATAAAATCAGCGTAACCGACGGCAGGGTTTTTGCAAATATGCAGAATCCCTATTTCAACAGAACTCTTGAGCATTTCTGCTCCCATATGCACGCACCCAACAACCCCGGTTACGTGGGTGCAGGTGCGGTAATCAAGGGCAACGTTGCATATATCGGCTGGGATATTTTTACCGCTTATGCAAATCTTGGTCATATTTATTTCAAGGAGCTTTTTGAATATGCGGTCAGTGAAATGCTGGGTGACGGCGCAACCGCCCGTGCCGCTATGCCCGACAGAGGCGTTATGACTTACACAAGGCAGGAAAAGGAAGGCAGAAATATTATGCATCTGCTTTATGCACACACCACCGTCAGAGGTAAAAGCACCGAGGTTATTGAGGATACCGTGCCTCTTTACAATGTTGAATGCAGTGTGAAATGCAGTGAAAAGCCCTCGGAAATAAAGCTTGTGCCCTCGGGCGAAAGGCTTGATTTTGAATATACCGACGGCAGAGCATATTTCACCGTGCCTAAGGTTGACATTCATCAGATGGTTGAAATTAAATAGTAAAAATGAAAGGCTTGTTTCATTATGAAACAAGCCTTTTCGTCAATTATTTTTAAGAAAATACTGTATCACCTTATTGCTTACGGTTGAGGCAATGCCCGAGCCGTAGCCTCCGTGCTCAACGATGCAAACAACCGCCAGCGGCAGGTCGCTTCTCTGTGAATAGCCCACAAACCAGGAATGGCTTTTTGCGCCGTCAACCTGTGCAGTGCCCGTCTTTCCGCACATCTGCAGATTTTCAAATTTCCAATCACCGTATTTATTTTCAACGTTGGAACGGAGTAAATCGTTCAGCTTCTGTGCGGTTTCGGGCAGAATTTTAACCGTCGTTTCGGGCACTCTGCCGATTATTTCGGAAACCGTGCCCAAGGATTTTATTCTGTCGGGTGCGAGGCCGTTGCCGCCGTTTGCGATTGCTCCCATAATACTCAGAAAATGGCAGGGATTAACAAGGGTCGTGCTCTGACCGATGCCTGCCCAGCCAAGCTCCGATTTGCTTTTGGTATCGGGCTCAAAACGGCTTTTCGTAAGTCTGATTTCCTTGGCGTAAAGCTGAGTATTGAAGCCCATTGCTTCGGCGGTTGCTTTAAGCTTTGCCGCGCCAAGCTCAACGGAGATTTCCGCAAAGGCACAGTTGCAGGATTCATTCATCGCCTTTTCAAAATTCACTTCGCCGTGAACTCCGTTACAGATAACCTTGCCGTCGTCGGTTTCGTATTCACCGTCACACTCGAAAGTGCGGGAGTAAATATCGGGAATATTTTCAATGGCGCAGGCGGCGGTTACGATTTTCATAATCGAACCGGGTGTGTAAATGCCCGAAATCACCTTATCAAGGAACACGCCGCTGTATTTTTCATTTGTCAGCAGGTCCTCGGGCTTATTTTCAATATCGTAGGTGGGCTTTGAAACACTGCAAAGAAGCTCGCCCGTTTTGTAGTTATAGACGGCAATCGCACCGTTGTAATCCCCCAATGCATTATAAGCGGTTTTGTTTGCTTCGCTGTCAATGTTGAGATTTATGTTTGTGCCCGTGCCTGTCTGCTTCAGATAATAAATGCCCTCAATACGGCTGTAGCCCGAAAGAGTGTCACGGTAAAGATAATGGGTACCCGTCGAAATGTACCCTGCGGTATCGCCCACAACGTGAAGCGTTGCCTTGCGTACCGTTGAATTCTTTGCAAAAACACGCTCGTTGTCACTGCTTGCGGCCAGGGTTGTTCCTTTTCTGTCGTAAATGGTGCCTGCGTTGACGATTGTACCGCCGCTGTAAATATGGCGGTTTGCTTTGTTTGATGCCCACTCGGCGCCGTTGAGCATAATGCTCACAACAAGAACGGTAACGCCTGCAATAAAGGCAATAATAAGTGCATAAATTATGGCGGCACGCCTTGCCGTTATTCTCATTTTGCGTCGCCTCCCTTTACTGTCGGAGGATTAACCTTCCTCGAAGCCGTTTTTTTGACTGCAATATCGGGCTTTGGCGGAGAGAAGGGTGCGCCTGCCGCACGGATATACGCAAGCAGACCCCAGGAGCAGAGCATACTTGAACCGCCTCGGCTGACGAAGGGTAGGGTAACGCCCGTCAGAGGAAGCAAATCCGTTATGCCGAAAACGTTCAGCGAAAGCTGGAAAAGAAGCATACCTGCCGATGCAACGGCGGCGATTGCATAGAATGTTGAAGCCGATGATTTTGCAGATTTTATTGCAAAAAGCGCAATGCCCGCAAAGCTTAAAAGCACGGCAATGCCCAGAATAAGACCCATTTCTTCACAGATAAGACCGAAAACAAGGTCGGTTGATGCCGCATAAACGTCACGGAGTTTGCCTTCACCGAGACCGAGACCGAAAAGTCCGCCGCTTGACGTGTAGATAAGCACCCTCGCCTGTTGATAGCCCGTTGAATCAATGTAATCCCACACGTGGCGGTAGGCGGCAAATCTGTTGGCAACGTAGGGCTTGAAATAGATGACAAGCATCGCACCCATAAGCGCAACGGCACAGATAAGCACGATTGTGCGTATGTTGCCCGACCTCATAAATGCAATGAGAATGAATGTAAAGAAGAAAATCAGTGCAGTGCCGAAATCCTTCATAAGGAAAAGCGCACCCACACAGCCCAGTGAAAAAATTATGTATTTCGTAAGGCTCGTTACGGAAAGAAGCTTGTCGAGAGAAACCGCACCTACAAGGATGAATGCGATTTTTACAAGCTCGGAGGGCTGAATCGAGAAAAATCCAAGGTCAATCCAGTTGAGCGTGCCGTTGACCGTTTCCGCAAGCACAAGGTTTGCCGCAAGCACTGCAACCGAGCCCACGGCGGCAGGGTAACGGAGTATGCCTGCAACGTGAACGTCCTTTATCAGCAGAAGCATCACAAGATAAACCGCAAGACCCAGACCGATTGCAATAAGCTGTTTTAACGCATAGCTTTCGCTGAAGCTTGCACATACCGTAAGACCTATGCCCGAAAGGAAGAAGGCGATTGCCTCAAGCTCAAAGTAGTCGTTATCCGTCACAAGGTTGCCGATGAGCATATAAAGCCATTCGGCGGCAATGTAGCCGAAGAAAATATAAATCGTTGTAAGGCTGGGTTCTTCCTGCCTGCAAAGCACGCAGGCGGCGCAGATAAGCTGAAATGCAGTCATAAGAAACAGAACGGTCACCTGGTTGAAACGGTTTGCTTTTTTAGTCAAAGGCTCACCTCCTTGTAAGTGAGTTACAGTCTGTAATATATTATACCTCATATTATTAACGTGTTCAAGATGTTTGTTGACAATGTAATGTGCCGAGGGTATAATAATTGTGTCTGTTCAGAAAATAATACCTAAATAATAACGGGGGATGAACAAAATGAAAAATTTCAGAAGAATATTTGTCCTGCTTATGGCGGCGGTTATGCTGTTTTCTCTGGCATCCTGCAAGGATAACACCGATAACGGCGAAACTGTTCCCGAAGAAACAACAAGCTATATCAGAGAAAGCAAAACCCGAATTGCCGTGCTTGACGGTATTGATGCTCTGGGTACTGCAAAAATAAAGCTCAGCCGTGATTACGCTTACACCGTAACAACCTGCGGCAGTGCGGAAGAAATTATGAATACGGTTACCGAAGGCAAGGCAGACCTTGCGGCGCTCCCCCTTGACCTTGCGGCAAAGCTTTATAACTCCACAAACGGCGAAGTGAAGATTATTGCCGTCAACGTTCTCGGTGCGGTTCACCTTCTGACCGGCGACAGCGGCGTTACAAGCCTTGCGGATATCAAGGGTAAAACCGTTTATGCAACGGGTAAAGGCGGTTACTGTGAATATTTCATCAACGCTGTTCTTACGCAGAACGGAATCGACCCCGAGAAGGATGTTAAAATTGAATACAAGGAGCAGGATGAGCTTACGGCCCTTGCTCTTGACGGCACTGCAAAGCTCTGTTTTGTTCCCGAACCCTATGCTACAAGGATTGTCAGAGAAAACAAAGAAATGAAGCGACTTGTTGACCTTAACGGCCTGTGGGAAAAATCAACGGGCACAAAACCCGTTCAGAGCGTTGTTATTGCAAGAACGGAATACATTGAGAAGAATCCCGAATATATCGAAACCTTCCTTTTCCATAATGAGGTTTCGCTTAATTATCTCGGTTCGGAGGATAATCAGGGAATAAACTTCCTTAGTGAAAACGGATACTTTTCATCCTTTGATCTGGCGGCGGCAACTGTTTCTGCCAGCAACCTTGCTTTTATGAAGGGTGAGGATATGAAGCCCTTAATCAAAGGCACCTTTGAAGCATTTTACGCCGTTGACCCTGATTCGGTGGGCGGAGCAATTCCCGATGACGGTATTTTTTATTGAGTTGTGATTATGCACAAAACAGAACGGTGCTGTTTGTAACACTTGACGAACACAGGACAAGCGAGTAAAAAATTCACGGCAAATCAAAGGAATTTTGTGCTTGCAAAGATAATTTTTTGCTTGCATTTGAAATAATTTTATACTATACTTATCCTGTACGAGGTTGCACCAAAATATGATAAATTTTTCGGTGCGGCGATACATAAGACATTTTAGGAGGAAAAATTATGTCAAAGAAAATTCTTGCAATTCTCCTCGCAGCAGCTATGCTCTTCGCATTTGCAGCTTGCGGCGACGACACAACAGGCGAAACCACAACCACCACAGCAGCAGAAGAAGTAACAGACGAAGCTCCCGTTGAAGAATCAACAGATGCTCCCGCAGTTGACACCTCAGACGTTTCGGAAGAAGAGACTTCGGCAGAAGCTCCCTCAGAAGAAGATCCCTCAGCAGCAGAGTCAACAACAGAAGCAGCTGCAGCAACTATGCCCGAAGGCAAGGAAGCTATCGTTGAATATTACAACACTGCTATCAACAACGCAAAGAAAAACTCAAAGAGCATTCACTCAAACTATATGAAGCATGCAGTTGCAGGCGAAATCACAGGTATCCCCAAGGCACTTGATTCAGTAGGCCAGAGCCTTATCAAGGATAATATGGGCGAAGATGACAGCAAAAAGAACGTAACCTGGACATCGGCAGCAGATAAGAACGCATTCTTCCCCGTTGAAGGTGAAAGCTATGCAAGCAAGCTTACAGCAGCTGACGTTAAGAATGCAACCGTTACAGAAAAGAACGGCAAGTGGGAAATCAAAATCACAACCGTTGCTGACGGCAAAGCATCAGACTATACACACGGCAAGGGTCATGCTACAAAGGCATTCAACGCTGTTCTTCCCGGCATTATTGACGGTTACATCCCCGGCATTGCAAAGAGCCTTTTCAGCGTTGGTACAGTTTCAACAGCATATCCCTCAAGCACAGTTGTAGTTACCGTTGACCCCGCAACAGGCAACGTAACACACGCTAACTATATGCTTTACTGGACCCTCTATATCCCCCTGAGCGGCACAGACGTTGTTCTTCCCTTCTCAACAGAGAACGACTACAACATCAACTGGTAAGTTATTGATTGGGTGACCGTCGTAAGGCGGTCACCATTCTTGCGTAAAAAATAATACATAAAAAAGGTGATTTATTATGAAAAAGGAAGTTCTTGTTGAAACTTCAGCACGTCACGTACACGTAAGCCGTGCAGACCTCGACGTTCTTTTCGGCGAAGGCTACGAGCTTACTCACAAAAAAGACCTTTCACAGCCCGGTCAGTATGCCTGCGAAGAAAGAGTAGCAGTTGTCGGCGCAAAGGGTCAGTTCCCCGGCGTTTCAATTCTCGGTCCCATCCGCCCCTCAACACAGGTTGAGCTTTCACTCACAGATGCAAGAAGCATTGGCGTTGTTGCTCCCGTAAGAGAAAGCGGCGACATCGCAGAGTCGGGCACCTGCAAGCTTGTAGGCCCCAAGGGTGAGGTTGAAATCGCTTGCGGCGTTATCTCCGCAAAGAGACACATCCACGCAACTCCCGCAGACGCAGAAAAATACGGTCTTGAAGACAAGCAGATTGTATGCGTTAAGGTTGAGTCAGACGGCAGAAGCCTTATTTTTGACGACGTTGTTGTAAGAGTTAACCCCAACTTTGCACTTGCAATGCACATCGATACAGACGAATCCAATGCCGCAGGCGCAAAGCCCGGTATGATGGGTGAAATCCTCTAATTACATAGCTTTTCAAGGACAGCTTCGGCTGTCCTTTTTCTTTTGAATTCCGAATTTGTTAATATTTATTCCCATATTTATTAAATTTCATATTGTATCATTGCTATATCCGCATTAAAAACTGCGACATATAATGTGAGTGAAAAGGCAAAAACCTCCGTGCGAAAAAATATATTGCAAGTGGGGGAAAAATAGTGTATAATGTTTTAAATATGATTATAATGGGTGTAGTGCCGACAGAGGAGATTTTCAGATGATGTGTGCCTATTTTGATAACAGTGCAACAACGGCGCCTTGCTGTGAGGCGGTCAGTGCCGTTGCGGATGCAATGACAAAGTGCTGGGGCAACCCTTCATCCCTTCACAGAGTGGGCAACGAAGCCAAGACCTTGCTGGATGAATCAAGGGAAGCGATTGCTTCAAGGCTTTCCTGCAAACCCGAAGAAATCTATTTCACGTCGGGCGGAACAGAAAGCAATAACCTTGCCCTTTTCGGCGCCGCATACCAGATGAGGCGCATGGGCAGAAGAATTGTTTCAACAAGCATTGAACATTCCAGCATTGACGATACTCTCAGCCGCCTTGAAGCAGACGGCTTTGAGGTTATCAGACTTAAAGTTGACAGCTACGGCAGAATAAATGAAAAGGACCTTTATTCTGCGGTTAATTCAAATACAATTCTCATTTCAATGATGCTCGTTAATAACGAGGTGGGTACGGTAATGCCTGTGCAGGCGGCAAAGCGTGCGGCAATGATGGCGCGCTCACCTGCCCTTATTCACTGCGATGCTGTGCAGGCATTCGGCAAAATGCCCGTCAAACCTCAGGCTCTGGGTGTTGACCTTATGACGGTAAGCTCCCATAAAATCCACGGTCCCAAGGGTGTAGGAGCAATTTATATCCGCAAGGGTGTAAAAATCAAGCCCCGTACTCACGGCGGCGAGCAGGAAATGAAAATCAGACCCGGCACGGAAGCTATGCCTGCCATTGCAGGCTTTGCGGCGGCGGCAAGAGCCTTGCCCGACCCGCAGAAGGAGCTGGAGCATATCAGAATGCTTCGCGACTATATGGTTTCAAGGCTTGAGGCTATGGGAGATATCGTTATCAACTCCCCTGCCGATGCACTTCCGTATGTGACAAATATTTCGGTGCTGGGCATAAAATCCGAGCCTATGCTCAACTTCCTTTCGGAGAAGGGCATATGCGTTTCAAGCGGCTCGGCTTGTTCAAAGGGAAAGAAAAGCCACGTGCTTACGCAGATGGGTCTTGACCGCAGAAGGCTTGACAGTCCTCTGCGAATCAGCTTTTCAAGATTTACCACCATTCAGGAAATTGATGCGCTTCTGCTTGGCATAGCAGAGGGCAAAAAGATAATCAGGTCGGCAGACTGAGAATAAACGGAGAGTAAAATGAAGGAAATAATTCTTATCAAAAACGGAGAGCTTGCCCTTAAAGGTCTTAACAGAAGAACCTTTGAGGATATGCTCGTGAAGAATATGCGCCGCAGACTTGAGAGCGCAGGCAAATTCAAGTTTACTATTGCACAGTCAACAATCATTGCAGAGCCCGGGAACGAAAACGTTGATATGGACGAAGCTATTGAGCGTGTTGGCAAGGTTTTCGGAATTGCGGGCTTTTCAAGAGCTGCTGCGGTTGAAAAGGATATGGAAACCATACTGAGAAGCGCCGAAGAATATCTGGCTCCCCAGCTTCTCGGTATCAGAAGCTTCAAGGTTGAGGCGAAGCGCTCGGATAAAAAATTCCCCCTTACGTCCCCCGAAATCTGCAGGGAAACGGGCGGCTATCTTCTGCGGAAGTTCCCTCACCTTATTGTTGACGTTCATAATCCCGATCTTGTTGTTACCGTTGAAATCAGAGATACTCACGCTTATATTCACGGTAATCAGATAAAGGGTGCAGGCGGTATGCCCACGGGCTCCGCAGGCAGGGCAGCCGTGCTTATTTCGGGCGGTATTGACAGCCCCGTTGCCGCATATATGATGGCAAAGAGAGGGCTTGAGCTTATTGCGGTTCATTTTGCGTCACCTCCCTACACCAGCGAAAGAGCAGAGCAGAAGGTTCATTCACTTCTCAGACAGGTCAGCAAATATTCGGGCAGAATAACTCTCTGGGTTGTACCCTTTACGGAAATTCAGGAGCTTATCAAGGATAACTGCCCCGAGGATATATTCACCGTCATTATGCGCCGTATGATGATGAGAGTGTCGCAGATTATTGCAACAAGAGATAAGGCAGGCGCACTTATCACGGGCGAAAGCGTGGGTCAGGTTGCGAGCCAGACTATGCCTGCCATTGCCTGCACCGACGCAGTTTGCGAAATGCCCGTTTTCCGTCCGCTTATCGGTATGGATAAGGACGAGGTTGTTGCCATTTCAAGAAAAATCGAAACGTTTGATATATCAATTCTTCCCTATGAGGATTGCTGTACGGTATTCACGCCCAAGCATCCCAAAACAAAGCCCACTCTCGATTACGTTGAGGAGTGCGAAAAGGCGCTTGACGTTGACAGACTTGTTGAGGAAGCGGCAAAGAATGCAAGATTTGTGCCCATAAGTGCTTATTGATTGACTGAAAGGAGAAAAGGAAATGTCTGTTTGCGAAATTCTTTCCGTAGGTACGGAAATTCTTCTCGGAGATATTCTCAACACCAATTCAAGATATCTTTCTGTTGAGCTTGCAAAGCTGGGCATTTCCGTCCTCAGACATACAACCGTAGGTGACAATGCCGAAAGGCTTGCCGCCGCACTGAAAACCGCACTTGAAAGAAGCGATATCGTTATTGCCACGGGAGGTCTCGGCCCTACGCAGGATGACATTACAAGAGACGTGTGCTGTCAGGTTATGGGCTGTGATACGGAGCTTGACTGCGGTATTGCAGATAAAATCAAGGCATATTTTGAATCGAAAAACATCGAAATGCCTGAAAGCAATCTCAGGCAGGCATACGTGCCCAAGGGTCAGACCGTTTTTGAAAACAACAACGGCACCGCACCGGGTATCGGAATAAAGAAAGACGGCAAATGCGTTGTTATTCTTCCGGGTCCGCCTTACGAAATGGCGCCGATGTACAGAGAAAGCGTTGTGCCCTTCCTCAGCGAATATGCCGAGGGAGCTATTGTGTCACACACTGTGAGAACAATGGGTATCGGTGAAAGTGCAATGGCGGAAATCTGTGCGGACTTGCTTGAAAAAGAAAATCCCACCGTTGCGCCATATGCCAAAAAGGGAGAGGCTCTTCTCCGTGTAACCGCTAAGGCAGAGAATACCGACGAAGCGGAAGAGCTTTGCAGACCCGTTATTGATGAAATCAGAACAAGGCTCGGCGGTTATGTATACGGAATTGACAGCGAAAGCATTGAAGAAAGAGTTGTTCAGCTTCTCAAAGAGAAAAAAATGATCGTTGCAACGGCTGAAAGCTGTACCGCAGGCTATATTGCCAAAAGAATAACCGATTTTCCCGGTACAAGCAACGTTTTCGGTTGCGGTGCGGTAACCTATTCCAACGAAATCAAGCAGAAGCTGCTTGGCGTAAAGGCAGAAACCCTTGAAGCATACGGTGCTGTCAGCGAGCAGACCGCAAGAGAAATGGCGGCAGGCATACGCCGCGTATCGGGTGCGGATATCGGAATTGCAGTAACGGGTATTGCCGGCCCCGGCAGTGACGGCACAAGCAAGCCTGTGGGCTTAAGCTACGTTGCCCTTGATGCGGATGATATGCAGGTTTGCGAAAAGGTCGAAACAGGCAGAAACGACAGAGAATATAACCGCTACGTTACGGGCTCCCGTGCCCTTAACCTTGCGAGAAAATACTTGGAGGATAAATAAGAATGAATAAGAAGGTTGCTGTAATCCTTACGGCGGTTTTTGCGGCAGCTGCCGTGCTTTTCACCGTGCTTGCCGCCGTGAATTTCACTAAAAAATCCGACGAAGGAATTATCAACAAAGAAACAGCGGGGCTTGTTCTTGCCGAAGGTGTTGAAGACGATGCCGTAAGCGCAGAGCTTGACGGTGTGAAGTCAAACGCAATGAAGGCTCAGACTCAGTATCCCGAGGGTATTCTTGAAGAACTCAAGCAGGCATATGCAATCAATAACGACCTTGCGGGCTGGCTTTCGATTCCCGGCACCGAAATGGATACCGCAGTGCTTCTGGGTGATGACAACAGCTATTACCTCAAAAAGGATTTTTATAACAAAACTACTTACGAAACCTCAGCGGATAACTACGGCAATATTTATCTTGATTACCGCTGTCTGCCCGACCATCTTTCAAAAAATATGGTTATCCACGGCCACACAACGGGCAAATCCGACGGCGTACCCAAGCAGGCATTCCGTTCACTCTATGATTACAGAGATAAGAACCATTTCATCGAAAATCCCATCATTAAATATAAGACGCTGACAGGTGAGTATACCTACAAAATCTGTGCCGTTTTTCTTTCCAACACTCAGCCCAAGGATGATAACGGTTATTTCTTCAACTACATCTATCCCGATATGGGGGATAACAATATGGTTGGTTACATTGAGCAGGTGAATCAGCGCAAGCTTTATGATACCGGAGTTTCACTTGAACCCACCGACAAGATAATTACTCTTTCAACCTGCATTTACGACTACGGCAAAAACGTTGATACAAGGCTTGTTGTTGTGGGCAGACTTCTTCACGAGGGCGAAAGCGAGGAGATTGATGCGTCGCTTGTCAAGGATAACCCCGATTACCGCAGACCTCAGGTGTGGTACAACGCAAAGGGTAAAACAAACCCCTACAAGAATGCCGAAAAGTGGCAGCCCAGCCCCAACTGATTTGAAAATTATCTGAAATTCAGTATAAATACGGAGGAATTGTTATGGCAAACGATAACGAAAAGAAGCCTTCATCACTGCCCGAAGGGCTCAGCTCAATCGCAGACGATGAGGCGATAACCGAAATCAATCTTACGGATTTTCTTGAGGAAAGCTCCAAGGCGGCGCCGCTTTTTGAGGGCTTTCACGAGGATATTGAAAACACGGAAAAAAGCATTGAAAGCGAGCTTCAGAGCCTTTATGACGATATTGTGGGCAGCGGTCCCGAGGTTATTGTGCCCAAGCCTATGTCCGTTCTTACCGCAAGTGAGGCGGAGCCTGCAAAAATTGCGCTTTCAGACCCTCAGCTTCCCGATGACGGTGAGGCTTCATCCCTTGATGATTTGTGGATGAATCCCGAGGATTATTATGACGAGGAAATACCTGTTGTTTCTCTTGATGAGGACGAGCCCGACGTGTACGAAATGTCGGAGCAGGAGCCCTTTGAAGAAGAAACAGCCGATGAGCCTGAAACGGGTGCGGATTCTGCAAAAGACGACATTTTCAGTATGATTGATATGCTGAAGGCGGATTCCGACGGTGAAACGGGCTTCGGCGATATTCTTTCTGAAATCGAAGCAAACGAAGGCATTGCAACGGTTGATACGGAGCTTTCCGTTGCGGCAAGCCTTGTTACAGACCCTGCCGCATATGAGGAAGACGAATCCGTATGGGAGCTTCCCGAGGAAGAAGCAGAGGCGATTCCCGAGGTACCTGCAGAGGAAGTGTCCGCAACAGAAAATACGGAAGATAAGGTTGACACCGACAGCGATGAATTTCAGAGAGAGCTTGCAATTCTTCTGGGTGATGCAGTGCCCGAAGAAAAGCCCGAAGCGCCTGCAGGCTTTGTGATTGACATTCCCGATGACGGCAACGATTATGAAGCGGCAGCGGCTCAGCCCGAAAAGCTTTATGAGCCCGAGCCCATGAGCAGCGGAATTACCTATATGACCGAGGAAGAATTCGAGGCAAAGGAAGCGGAGAAAAAGGCGAAACGCAAGAAGGAGCCTAAGGAGGAAAAGCCCGAAAGCAAGGCGGCAGGCATTGTGAGAAAGGTTGTTCTCGCAATTTCGGCAATTACCATTGTGGTATGCTCGGCGATTATCGTTAACACGTATATCGTTCAGCCTCTTATGTTCCGCAAAACCGCACAGCAGGTTGCAGATCAGATGAGCGAAAACATCAGCCAGCACGACCAAACGGCAGTTGTTGATTCACGCCTTGAAAGTGAGTTCCCGGGCGTTGAGTTCCCCGAGGGAATGCTTGCAAAGTACGGTCAGCTTTATGCCGCAAACAATGATCTCAGAGGCTGGATTTCAATAGACGGTCTTGACATCAACTTCCCTGTGGCACAGGGTATAGATAACGATTATTACCTTGAGAAGGATATTTACGGCAAATATACAATGTACGGTGTACCCTTCTTTGATTACAGAATGACGGATTTCCGAAATCTTCATAGGAACAACGTTATCTACGGTCACAATATGCGTTCCGATGATTACATTTTCGGCAATCTTGAAAACTACCGTACCATTGAGGGCTTTAAGAACGCACCTGTTATTGAATGTAATACCATTTACGGCGACTACACCTGGTTTGTCTATGCCGTATTCATCACAAACTCAGACCCCAAGGATGATAACGGATATCTTTTCCCCTATAACTTTATCGACATTTCAACAGCCAAGTTTGAAGGCTACATTGATGAAATCGATAAGCGTAAGCTTTACTCAACAGGCGTTGACATCAACGTAAGTGATAAGATTCTGACCCTTTCAACCTGCTGTTACGACTTCAATGAGGCAAGGCTCGTTGTTGTTGCCAGACTTAAACGTGACGGTGAAAGCGTCAGCGTAGACACCTCAAAGGCAATCGAAAATCCCAATCCCAAGTATCCCCAGGCATACTATGATGCAAACAAAAAAGCGGTTAATCCCTATGCACAGGATGCCCGCTGGTAAAATATTATGAAGGCATATTTCCGCCGATACTTCGTCAAACTCACTTGTAATATCCGTATGTTACTTCAGTGAATTTTCCATGTCTTGGCGCAAATCTGTGCTTCATAACTGAACAAAGTATTTATTTGAAGAAAAGAAACGGAGTTTTATATGAAAAGAAAGGTGAGCCTGCTTACCCTCTGCGCCCCGTCGGTGCAGAACGGGTCGGCATATATCGAGCAAAAGCTCAGGCAGTTTTATCCCGATACGTCCGCCGAGGATTACGGTGACTCTGCCTCTTTTGCCCAAGCTGTTGCAAAGCGTGCCTGCGAGGGCGGCATTATTGTTGCGGCTGTACCCACTTCAGTTTTTCCCGAAGCAAAACTCCGTTTGCTTAAGCTTTTTTCTTCGAAAATTGTCAGAAGCAGTGCAATAGCTTCTGCCTTGCAGGGTAATCTTCCCGATGGCTCAAAAGAGAAGGATATCCACAGCGCCGTGCCCGAAAAAGCGAAGGTTTTCGTTTCTGAAGACGGACTTTATTCCGCTTTTGCAAAAGAATTGGGCGAAGGCATAATTGTGGTTATGCCTCTTGAAGAAGAAAGGGCGGCGGCAGTATTTGCCGCAGGGCTTGATGCGCTTTTCGTGAAAGCATTTCCCGTTGCGAAGCCCAAAAAATCTGCTATGGAGCAGGTCAGAGAAAGCATATGTGCCGTTGCCGTAAGCGGCAAAACCGTTGCTGTTTCACCCTGCGGCAGTGCAAAGGCGCTTCTTTCGGTAATCACTGCGGTGCCTGAAAGCGAGGAAGCGTTTATTCCCGACTCAACCGTGAAGGAAGCGGTTGAGGGCGAGAGTGCAGAAGAATACTTAACTCAGAGTGCGAAACTTTCAAAGGAAACAACCGAAGCGGATTTCGGTGTTTCCGTTTCCGATATTACTGCCGACGGTAACGGCGAAAACTACGTGACGGTTTGCGTTGCGGATTCAAAGGGCGCAAGGGCTGCAAGGATTTTTGCCCTTCCCGGTGAAGGCGGCAAGCAGCTTATTGCGGCGGCTGTGATAAAGCTTTGTTCGATGCTTGAAGAAGTGACGGGCGGTGCGGGCATAGTTATTCCCCGTGCAGCCGAAAAGAATGACGGCAGGAAAATGGCACTCATAACAGCCCTGTGTGCCGTTGTGCTTGCGGCAGTAATCTGCCTTGCAGCGGCAATTATTATGGGCAGTGAATATACGAAGGCGTCCTACGCCGATTCAGGCAACGGCAATATTGCGGAGGAATCCACTCTTGCGCAGCAGGAGGAAGAATATTACGGCGGCAGCGGTCTTGAAGGCGAGGATATGGGTCTTGTTATTTTCCCCGAAGAATCCACGCTCATGTCAACAGAAAGCGTAACCTCCGCAACCCTTACCGAAAAGGTGACGAATCTGCTTACCACGATTGCCGCAACGGTAAAAACAACCAAGGCAACCACCACGGAAAAGCAGACTTCCACCACAACCAAGGCGGCAACTACAACAACCACCAAGGCAACGACTACTCAGAAGCCCACAACAACAAAGCCCGAAACAACAACGAAGAAGCTTGCCGAAACAACTACGCAGAAGGCTTCGGAGGGTACGACGGGCACCGTAAGCGGTAAGTTTGTATTCAAGGTTTACGGCTACGGTCACGGTGTAGGTATGAGCCAGCACGGTGCCCTTGAAATGGCGAAAAACGGCAGTAAGTATGAGCAGATTCTGACTCATTATTATCCCGGAACAACGATAAAAGAGGATACCGCAACACCCGAAACCGTTAATTACGGCGGTGCGGATATCCCGCTTATTGAATATATCTGCAGAACCACAAAAAAGGAAATGGGATACAGCAGTGCAGGCAAGGAAGCCGTAAAAGCCCAGATGGCGGCGATTTATACCTATGCAAAACACAACAATTTTGTTGTGAAGTCAAGCCAGCACGCATATGATTCGGGCTTTGCTTTTGAAGGCACCGAAATCCACAAGACCTGCCTTGAATATCTGGGAATGGCAACCGCTGAGGACAAGCCTGTTGCAAAGTTCGTTGATTATAACGGTGCGGCGGCCAATACGGTTTATTTCTCCACCTCCGCAGGTAAAACCGCGGCGGCATCAACTGTATGGTCGGCAAACACGTATCCCTACCTGGAAGGCGGTATTTCAAGCCCCGAAAACCCCAATCCGTCGGAATTTGAAATTTCCGCAGAGGATTTCAGAAAGCTTGTCAATGCATATAACGACGAAATTGTTCTGGGAGATAATCCTGCTCAATGGTTAACCGTTGTTGAGCACGATAAATGCATAAGCGAAAACTGCGGCTACGTTACCGCCATAAAGGTTGGCAATGCTCAGATGAAGGGCAATGCCTTCCGCACGGGGCTTATGAATTACAAAATCCGTTCACATTGCTTTACGGTTACATATGTTGCATAAATTAAAGCTGTTTCACAAAAGTGAAACAGCTTTTTTCATATTTCCTCTGCAACGGCGGTAATGACGGTCATATCGTCAAACCGTTCACCGCAGCGCTGTCTTGCGGAGTCAACAACATTCTGTGAAAATCCGCTTGCGTCTTTTTTGCCGAAGGCCTTGATTTCGTCTTTAAGCCAGCCGTTTCCGCAGCCCAGTATACCGTCGCTTACCATAACGAGAGCGTCGCCGCCGTGAAGCTTGAGAGTGTATTTACTGAATCTGACCTTACTCAGAATTCCCAGAGGTGTTGAGGAAATCTCAACCGTGCGTATTCTGCCCTGGTTTGTGTAGAATGAAGGTGCAGCGCCTGCTTTGTAAAGTACGGTGCTTCCGTCAAAAAGGTCGATTTCCGCAACGTCGAGGGTAGAAAGCGATTCGTCGTCGGATTTTACGGAAAGGGCGGAGTTCGTTATGCTCAGAGCCGAATCAAGGCTGACCCCTGCCCTTACGAGCCTTGAAAAAAGCTCAACGGTCATTGTTGAATCTATTGCCGCCCTGCCGCCTGTACCCATACCGTCGCTGAGAATGATATATGCCTTTGAATCGGTCTGAAAGCATTCGAAGTAATCGCCGCACAGCTTCTGATTGCCGCAACTTGCGGCGGCGGAGCCGATGCGGACTTTATAAAGCTCTTTACGCAAAAAAACAAGCTCCTTTCCCTCGGAAAGAATTCTGATTTTCGGAGGATTCAGCATTACCTCAAGCTCCTTTGAAAGGGCGGCGGTAAGCTGTGAAAGGCTTGTGGATGGAGGAATTTCCGTAACGGTGCAGGTGAGCCTCAGCACTCCCGAAAGAGGCTGAATACAGCTTGCTTTTATCACCTCAAAGCCCTGCTCCGAAAGCACCCTTGCGGCGCATTTTTCTTTGCCGAAAAGCACCTGAGCACCCTTGCTCAGATCTTCGGAAAGCTCACGCAGAAGGGCGGCGGTCCAGTCAAACTGACCGCAGGCAAGAGCTCTGTTGCGAGCTGAATTTGCCTGCAGGGCATTGACCGCATTCCTTGTGGCATATATTCTGTTAAAGCTGTCTGCAAGACGGGGCACACAGGGGCATTTCATATTGAAATCAGAGGAGAAATCCTCTGCGCCTATTTCATCGCCAGCTGCAAGCTTTTCCAGCACGGCGGCAAAATCCCCGTTTTCGGGGCAGAAGGTATCCTTCAGACGGCATTGGGAGCATACTCTTTCACGTACGCGCATACAAACCATAACGTCGCTTGCGGGCGAAAGGGCTTCAATGCCTTTTGAAACGTTTGCAACGCACTCCGAAACCGAGCCGACGGCCTTTGCGGCTTCCATAAGTCTTTCACCGGCACAGCCGAACTCGAAATCGATTCTCTGCGCCTTGGGGTTCAGAATGTTGCTTCTGACCCGCGAAAGCTTTGCTTTGGGAATAACCGCAAATATGAATGCCGCCGATGCCGCTTCCGCAAACACGCAAAGCCCCTCGCTTGTGCCGTCAAGCAAGGCGGCGATACCCGACGTAAGAGTGAATACGACAGCGCACACAATTTGCCCCTGCTTTGAAAAAATTCCCGATAAAAGGCCGCATATTCCGTAGCATATGCTTAATGCAACTCCAGTGCCCGATACGGCTATGCATCCGCCTACCGCAATGCCTGCAATACTGCCTCCCGAACGGCTGAAAAGGTATGCGGCAGTCAGAATGACAAAGCAGCCGAAAAACCTTGCAGGTCTGAACCCCATAAGCGAAAGCTCAGATGAGCCTAAAAGCAGGGTGCACAGGCTTGCAACAATGCACACCAGGCTGTGGTTATCCAGCATATAGGGGCTTCGTCTGTTTCTTATGCAGTCGGCGGTGCCCGAATAAAATGTTACAGAAGCGGCACACAGCAGGCTTGTGCATATGATGAGCATAAAATCCGCCATATTCGGCAATTCTGCAAGCATAATGCTCACAGAGCATAAAAAATGAAGTGCAAAAACGGCAACGGAAAGTATGAGCCGTCGGTTTTTACGCAGACCGGTTCTTTCCATAATATAAACGGTACCTGATATCGCCGCAACGGGGATTACCGTACAGAGCATCTCTCCTGCTGAAAGACGCAGAGCGCCGCCCAGAATACCTCCTGCCGCCGCACAGAGAAGCTCAAGCCCTCTGCAAGCGGCGCAAAGACCGATACTCAGCGGTATTCTGACAGAAAAAAGTCCTGCACCCGAAAGAATGAAGCTGCTCACGAAATAAAGAGCACAGGTAAGAATCCGTACTCCCCTTTCCCAGAGAATATCGGCAGGGTCGTCGGCGGATATAATTTTAGGCTTTTCCATGATTTTTTACAGTCCTTTCCTTTGATATCTACATTTTATATTCGTCAAAAAGCAAATACTGTCAGTTGCTGAACGAAAAACACAAAAATTTTCTGTAAAAATACTGATAATACTGTTCATTTTTATTTTTTTATGATATAATAAACCGAATATAGTAAAATCAGGAGGAGTCTGCTCAATGGAAATGCAAAACGAAAAGCAGGGTCTTATAATAGGAAGGAATGCCGTTGCCGAGGCACTCAAAAGCGGCAGAGCAATCGACTGTCTGCTTGTTGCCAAGGGTGAAAGGGGCGGCTCCGTGGGCAAAATTATCGGTCAGTGCCGTGACAGAGGCATTGTTGTCAAAGAAACCGATAAAAGAAAGCTTGATAAAATCTGCGAGGGTGAAAATCATCAGGGTGTTGCCGCTTGGGCGGCGGTGCACGAATATTCTTCAATCGAGGATATTCTCGCAAATGCCGAAAGCAAGGGTGAAGAACCCTTTGTAATTATCTGTGATGAAATCGAAGACCCTCATAATCTGGGCGCCATAATCAGAACGGCGGATGCCTGCGGCGCTCACGGCATAATCATTCCCAAGCGCAGAGGTGTTGCTCTGACCTATGCAGTAGGTAAGGTTTCGGCAGGCGCGGTTGAATACGTACCCGTTGCAAGGGTGTCAAATCTGCCAAACACCATTGAAGAGCTTAAGGAAAAGGGCTTCTGGGTTTACGGTGCGGATATGGACGGTAAGCGCTGGGATGAGCAGGATTATTCGGGCAAGGTTGCCCTTGTGGTCGGCTCTGAAGGCAAGGGTGTAAGCCGTCTGGTAAGAGAAAAATGCGATTTCGTGGTTTCTCTGCCTATGAAAGGAAAGATAAACTCCCTCAACGCTTCCGTAGCGGCTGGAATTTTAATGTATGAAATTGCAAAAAACAGGTAGGTGAATGAATTGAGCGATTATCTGAACAATACTTTGGGCGATGAGATAGATGATATTCTTGCCCAGGTAAGAAATTCAAATCAGACCTTGGAGGAGGAGCCCTCCAAAACCTGGTCGCTGGATGACATCGACAGGCTGATTGCTCAGTCCAACGGCGAGGAATACGTACCCGCACCCAAAAAGGCACCCACACCTGCGGAGGATTTCGAAAGAATCCTCAGCCGTGAGTTTGACACGGGAATCTTTACCGTAAGACCTATGGATGAGGTTCCCTCAAAAACCGAAATGCAGGATATTTCTTCAACCTCGGGAGAGGATGAGGTTGACGGCCAGGAAACCTTCTTCGACGGCTCGGAGGAGGAAGATTTCGACGAATCGATGTTTGAAATCGAAACGGTTATCGTGCCCGAGGATATTCCTCAGCCCCACGCAATGTTTGCCTGGCAGGAAGCTGAAAAAGAGCCCGAAAAGCCCGAGGATGAACCTGCCCAAGTGAAGATGTTTTATGAGGACGAAACCACGGTCATAGATTTATTTGCCCCCAAGCAGGAAGAAAAGAAGGAATCCGAAAACAAAATAGATTACAGAACCCGTTTCTTTGAAAAACTCAAGATTGAAAATACCGTTGAGATGGATCCCGTGCAGACAGGTCCCATTGACAGGTCGGGTATAGTTGTTCAGAAATCGGATGAGCAGGCGGAAAGCGGCCTTGAGGCTATGCCCAGAATTCTTGCCGCAGAGGATGCCAAAAGTCTTGACGATGAGAAAACCCGTATAATGGAAGCGGTTGGCAGAGCCGAAAAGAAAATATCCGAGGCAGGCAATGACGTAGAGGGTCAGATAATGCTGACGGGATTTGAGGATATTCCCGAAGAAACTCTGCCTGAGCAGAGCCACGAATTTGACGTTGAGGCACAGCTTTCCGAGAAGCGCAGGCAGAGAGCAAAGAACTTCAAGCTTATTGATGCCCTTGACCTTGACGAAGATTTTGAAGGCGATTTTGAAGCGCCTCCCGAAGACAGAGAAAAGAAGGAAAAGAAGCGGAAAAAGAGAGAAAAAAAGCAGGTCCGTGCGGCGGAAGAAAAGACCGTCGCAAAGGAATATGAATCACCTGCCGAGCGTTCTTCAATGCACACACTTCTTACCGAAAAAAGTGCCGGGGCAACCAAAGGGCTTATCATTGCAGGTGCGGTTGAACTTCTTGTAATCATAATCAACCTTATCCCCGTGCTTGCCGAAAAGCTTGCTCTTGAGACCGAGGTTTTCATAGCGGGATCAGCACCTATGTGTGTTATCAACGCGGTTCTTATTATCGCGGCGGCGGCAATCAACAACGTGCGCTTTGTTGACGGACTTATCGGTATATTCAAAAAGAATATTACTGCGGATACGGCGGTCAGCCTTTCGCTTGCAATCGCCCTTGTTCAGAATATGCTGGCAGCATTCGTCGGTGGCAACGAGGTAGCCACAACCGTATTCTCTGCGGCGGCGGTAGGTGCGGTGCTTATAAGTAAAATTGCTGAGAAAATGGATGCACAGCGCACTCTCTCCAACTTTGAGGTATGCGTCTATAAATACGAACATAATATGTATGCGGTTCATCCCTTTGAGAATGAATCCGAAATTTTCGAGCTTGGCAGAGGTCTTATGATGGGTAATGCGGATTTGCTTTATTCGTCAAAGGTTGCTTTCCCTGCTGAATTTATGAAGAATTCCGAAGCGGATGCTACGGATAAAAAGCTTATCCGTATTCTTGTTCCTGCGGCACTGGGTGCGGCGGCGGTTGCGGCAGTAGCTGCGGGTATCGTTGAAAAAAGCGTTATGGCGGCATTTTCCGCATTTGCAGGCACATTCTGTATTTGTTCACCCGTGCTTGCCTCGATTATTCCCGCGTTTATTGCAAGAATCGCAAATCACGGGCTTAACGTAACGGGAACCATGATTTCCGGTATCGGTGCGGCGGAAGAAACCGCAGGTGCAAATGCCGTTGTTATGGACTGTGCCGATATATTTGACCGTTCACAGTGCACAATGCACGGCATGAAGGATTTCAAGACCATCAGAATTGACGATGTTCTTCTTTATGCGGCGGCACTTGTCATCAAGTCAGGCGGACCTCTCAGAGAAAGCTTTGAGCAGGTTGTTGACGGTAAACCTGACCTCCTTCCTCCCGTAAAAGAGCTTGTTTATGAAGATAAGCTGGGTATTTCGGCAAGAATTCACGGTCAGAAGGTGCTTCTTGGTAACAGAAATCTGCTTATAAACCACAGCGTAGAAATGCCTGACGGCATTTCTGAGGATAAATATACTCACAGCGGCAGAAAGGTTATGTACCTTGCGGTTGCAGGCAAGCTTGCGGCACTGTTTGTTGTCAGCTATGCGGTTGATAAAAATCTTGAACCTTATTTCAGACTTCTTGAAAGCAACGGAATTCAGGTGCTTGTGAGAACAAATGACGTTAATGTTACAGAGGAGCTTATTTCAAAAAGCTTCGGTCTGCCTCAGGAAACGTTCAAGATTCTTTCCTCTGTTGCAGGCAAACTTTTTAAACGCAGAAGGGATGCGGTTTGTGACAGACTTCCTGCCAAGATTGTTCACGACGGTACGGCTTTTTCAATGCTCAGAGCTGTTGCGGCATCTTGCAGCATAACATCTCAGGCGAAGCTGGGTTCCGTGGTTCAGATAGTTCTCAGCGCTCTGGGCTTTGTGCTCAGCCTCGTGATTTACTGCACGGCAAACGGACCTGTATTCAACGGAATTACGGCGGCGATTTTCCTTGCGCTTGGATTTGCGGTGTCGGCAGGTATACTGTTTCTTCGGAAAATAAAATAAAATTTCAAAAAACTCTTGACAAACCCTCGTGTATAGGTTAAAATAGCTTGCACAATAAAGCAGAGCAGGTTTGGCTCTCACCTTCCGGGGAATGTCCTGAGTCGGTCAATAGTTTCTTTTTAATCGGGCTTTTGCGCCCGTATGAAGCGTTGATTATGCGAGGTCAGGGATTCCTGCCCTCGCTTTTTTATTACACTTTTGGAGGTGCTTTAACATCAGCAGCAAAGAACAGCAAATCAATGAGGAAATCCGTGACAAAGAAGTAAGAGTTGTTACAGATGACGGCGAGCAGCTGGGCATTATGTCCGCAGCAGAGGCTCTTAAAATTGCCGAAAGCAAAAATCTTGACCTTGTTAAGATTGCTCCCATGGCAAAACCGCCCGTATGCAAAATTATGGACTACGGCAAGTTCCGATTTGAGAAGGCAAAGAAAGAGAAAGAAGCAAAGAAGAATCAGAAGACCATCGAAATTAAAGAAATCAGACTTTCTCTTAACATTGATACCCACGATTTTGACACAAAAATCAACCACGCACGCAAGTTCATTGCGGCAGGCAACAAAGTTAAGGTTTCCATTCGTTTCAGAGGCCGTGAAATGGCTCATCCCGAGCTTGGTCTTACCATTATGAAACGCTGTGCGGAGGCTATGGCTGATTGCGCAGGTATCGAAAAGCCCGCTAAACTTGAGGGCAGACAGATGCTGATGTTCCTGGCTCCCAAAAGCTCAAAGTAAAAATGTTTTAAATTTCTAAGGAGGAAATACCAATGCCTAAAATCAAGACTCACAGTGGTGCAAAGAAGCGCTTCAAGCTTTCAAAGAACGGCAAGCCCATGCGTGCCCATGCTTACAAATCACACATTCTCAACAAGAAGAACACAAAGCGTAAGAGAAATCTTCGTAAGACAACTGTTGCTGACGTTACAAACTGCAAGCAGATCAAGCGTCTTGTTCCTTACAAATAATTCAGGAACTTTGTAAACAACCATCACAGATAAGATTTAACGGAGGATATTAAAATGGCACGTATTAAAGGCGCTATAATGACTCGTAAGAGAAGAAATAAGGTACTCAGACTCGCTAAGGGCTACTACGGCTCAAAGAGCACACTTTTCAAGACAGCTAAGCAGGCTGTTATGAAGAGCGGTAACTATGCATACATCGGCAGAAAGCAGAAGAAGAGAGATTTCCGCCGTCTTTGGATTACCCGTATTTCAGCTGCTTGCCAGGCAAACGGCATGAACTACTCAACATTCATCAACGGTCTCAAGAAGGCAGAAATCAGCCTTAACAGAAAGATGCTTGCTGAAATCGCAGTTTCAGATCCCGCAGCTTTCACTGCACTTACCGAAAAGGCAAAGGCAGCTCTCAACTAATCATAGAGTTAATCATCAGAGATGTGGCGTTTTGTTACATCTCTGATTGTGCTTATTAAGCCTGTGTCTGTCACGGGTATATTGTGTTTTTTCAGCGGAAAATTTTGCTTTTTTCGACAAAAAACAACATATAAAAGGTATCAAATATTTAAACTATATAGTGTGAAAATATTATGGAAAAGATAACCTCAAGAAGCAACGAAAAAATAAAATATGCCGTCCGTCTTGGAGAAAGTGCTTCGCTCCGAAAAGAGGCAGGGGAATTTTTTCTCGAAGGCGCACGGCTTTGCTTTGACGCCGCACAGACAGGCGTTGAAATAAAGCAGGCGTTTTTCACTGCAAAGGCAATGTGGAAGTACGAAGATTATGTGAAAGAGATAACCTCAAAATGTGCCGAATGTTATGAAATCGGTGCTGAGGTATCTCAGAAGCTTTCAGATACCGAAAACGCACAAGGTGTATTCTGCATTTGCTCGATGAAGCCGAAAAGAGATAAGGTAACACTTAAGCCCCACGGCAAATACATCGCTCTCGAAAATTTGCAGGACCCCTCAAATCTGGGTGCGGTTTGCAGAAGCGTTGAGGCAATCGGTCTTGACGGTCTTATCGTCAGCGGCGGCTGTGATATCTATAACCCCAAGGCGCTTCGTGCGGCTATGGGCTCATCCCTGAGAATGGATGTTACGGTGTGCGATGACCTGAGTGAAATTCTTGATCTTGCACATGCTCTGGGAATGCAGACGCTTGCTTCGGTGCCAAGGAATACGGCAACTGATATCCGCAGGGTTTCAATGGACGGCGGTGTCATCTGCTGCGTAGGCAACGAGGGCAACGGACTTTCCGAAAAAACCATCGGTCAGTGCACGAAGCAGGTGGTTATTCCTATGAGCGGCAGGGCGGAATCCTTCAATGCATCTGCTGCTGCGGCAATTCTTGCCTGGGAGCTGAAAAGATGAACGATTACCGTAAATACTGGATATGGCTTGCTGCGGTGCTGGGCCCGGCGGCGAGGACAGACGAAATTCTGGGTGCATTTCCCGAGCCTCACAAAGCTTTTGAAGCGAGTGACGGCGAAAGGATGCTGTCAGGTGTTCTGAGCAAGGGTCAGCTTGAAAAAATGAGAACCGTTTCTATGGATACGGCGGTTCATTATATGAACCTCTGCAAAAAGAACGGTTGGGAAATTCTGACCCCCGATTGCGAAAAATATCCCGAAAGTCTTAAAAGGCTTACGGATATGCCGCTTGTGCTTTATGTTGACGGTGACCTTGAATGTATCAGGAACAAGGTGACAATCGGCGTTGTGGGAACAAGAAATCCCTGCTACGAAAGCATTGCCATTGCCCGCAATATCAGCGGCGAGCTTACAAAGGCGGGTGCCGTTGTAATAAGCGGCGGAGCCTTGGGAATAGACAGTGCGGCTCACGAAGCGGCTCTTGCACAGGGCGGCAAAACAGTCTGTGTTCTCGGCTGCGGTCAGGGTACGGATTATCTCAGGGCGAACGAGGCTATGCGCCGTGAAATCAGCAAAAACGGTGCGGTTATCAGCGAATTTGCTCCTTTTACTCCCGCATCACGCAGAACCTTCCCTCAGCGCAACCGAATCATATCGGGCTTGAGTATGGGTGTTCTTGTTGTTGAAGCAGGTGAACACAGCGGCTCGCTTATCACCGCAAAGCACGCCAACGAACAGGGCAAAGAGGTATTTGCAATTCCCGGCAGCGTGCTTTCAACGGCTTATATGGGTGCAAACAGCCTTATCCGTGACGGGGCAAAGGCGGTTGGCAGTGCAAAAGATATCCTTACGCCCTATGCCGTAATGTATCCTGACAGACTTTGTCTTGACGGACTTTCAGGTCCTGCAAAGGAAGAAATAAAATCTTCTGCTGCCGAAAAAAGCAAGCCCGTAAAGGTCAGGAGGGAATGTCCCGATGAACTTACCCCTGACTGTGCGGCGGTCTACGGTCTTTTCGGAGAAGAACCCGTGCATCCCGACGAAATCTGCGCGGCAACGGGCTTCCCTTTGTCAAAGGTGATATCCGTGCTTATGCAGCTTGAAATCAGCGATTATATCGAACAAACCGAAGGTAAAAATTATATTTTGAAATAAACAGGAGAAAACCAATGTCGAAGCTTATTATAGTTGAGTCACCTGCAAAGGCGAACACAATCAAAAAATATCTGGGCAAGGACTTTGATGTTGTTGCTTCAAAAGGACACATCAGAGATCTGCCTGCGGCAAAGCTCAGCGTTGACGTAAAGAACAACTTTGCTCCCAAGTATGCACTTATCAAGGGCAAGGAAAAGCTTGTCAAGGAGCTCAAAGAAAAGGTTGAGGCAAGCGAAGCAGTTTACCTTGCAGCCGACCCCGACCGTGAGGGAGAAGCAATTTCGTGGCATCTTGCAACGGTTCTCGGCCTTGACCTTAACAAAGAAAACCGAGTTACGTTCAACGAAATCACAAAGACGGGTATTGCAAGCGGTATGGCTAACCCCAAGAGGGTTAACGTTGACCTCGTAAATGCCCAGCAGGCAAGACGTGTTCTTGACCGTCTTGTGGGTTACAGACTCAGTCCCTTTGTTTCACAGAAAATCAGAAGAGGTCTTTCCGCAGGCCGTGTTCAGAGTGTTGCGGTAAGGCTCATTGTTGACCGTGAAGAAGAAATAAACGCTTTCAATCCCGAAGAATACTGGGTAATCGATGCAAAGCTTGCAACCGCACAGAGAAGAACATTTACCGCAACTCTTTATTCCGATGAGAACGGCAAAATCAAGATTGAAAACGGCGAGCAGGCAAATTATTACCTTGCAAGGCTTGACGGTGCGGAGTATGAAGTAAAGTCCGTGAAAAAGGGTACAAGAAAAAAGAACCCCGCACCTCCCTTCATCACCTCAACACTTCAGCAGGAGGCTTCAAGAAAGCTTGGTTTCCAGGCTGAAAGAACAATGAAAACGGCTCAGGAGCTTTACGAAGGTGTCAATGTTCAGGGTATGGGTATGACAGGTCTTATCACCTATATGAGAACAGACTCGCTCCGTATTTCGGAGGAAGCAAGAGCGGCGGCGAAGGATTATATATCAAACGCCTTCGGCAATGAATATATTCCCGAAAAGCCCGTATATTATAAATCGAGAGCAAACGCTCAGGACGGTCACGAAGCAATCAGACCTTCAATTCCGTCACTTACACCCGAGCAGGTGAAGTCAAGCCTTACGAGCGACCAGTATAAGCTTTACAATCTTATCTGGAAGCGCTTTATGGCAAGCCTTATGGCAAGCTGTGTCCAGAACACCGTAAAGGCTGAAATCCTTGCTTCAAAGGACGGAAGCGAAAAGGAATTCTGCATCTTTACAGCGGCAGGCTATTCGGTTAAGTTTGACGGCTTTACAAAGCTTTATGAGCTTCCCGATGAGGATGCCGAAAAGGGCGTACTGCCCGAATTCAAGGCAGAGGAAAAGCTGAAGCTTCGTGAGCTTAATTCAAACCAGCATTTCACTCAGCCTCCCGCACGCTACACCGAAGCCTCGCTTATCAAGGAGCTTGAAGAAAACGGTGTGGGCAGACCCAGCACGTACGCAACGATTCTTTCAACAATCATCAAGAAGAGCTATGTTCAGAGAAAGGCAAAGCAGCTCGTTCCCACCGAATTAGGCTGCGCCGTAACAGGTCTTCTCAAGGATAAATTCCCCAAGATAGTCAACACAAAGTTTACCGCACAGATGGAAATTAATCTTGACCGTGTGGGCAGCGGCGAAGAGGACTACGTAAGAATGCTTGACGAATTCTACACGGATTTTGAAAAGAATCTTGACAAGGCAAAGGTTGAGATGAAGAACGTCAAAATCCAGCTTGAGGAGGATACAACCGATATTCCCTGCGACAAGTGCGGCAGAATGATGGTTATCAAAACCGGCAGATACGGCAGATTCCTTGCCTGCCCCGGCTACCCCGAATGTAAGAATGCAAAGCCCCTCGTTATCAATACCGGCGCAAGATGTCCCGTATGCGGCGGCGAGATAATCGAAAGAAAATCAAAGAAGGGTCACGTATTCTATGGCTGCGGAAGCTGGCCCAAGTGTAACTTTATGAGCTGGGACCCCCCTGCTGAAGAAAACTGTCCTCAGTGCGGAAAGGCTCTGTTCAAAAAGAAAACAGGTAAGCTTGTTTGTATGACGGAAGGCTGCGGCTATGAAAAATCCGCAGGCGGAAAGAAAAAGAACAATGGATAAGGTTAAAATAATCGGCGGCGGGTTTGCCGGTGCAGAGGCGGCGTGGCAGCTTGCAAACAGAGGCATTGAGGTTGAGCTTTATGAAATGAAGCCCGTCAAGTTTTCTCCCGCACACAGCGGCGAGGGTCTTGCAGAGCTTGTCTGCTCAAACTCATTCAAGGCAATGCGCCTCGGCTGTGCCGCAGGTATGCTTAAAGCCGAGATGGAGCTTATGGGTTCGCTTTGCGTTGAATGTGCAAAGGCGACGGCTGTGCCTGCAGGCGGTGCCCTTGCCGTGGACAGAGATAAGTTTTCCGCCCTTGTGACGGAAAAAATCCTTTCACGCAAAGAAATAACTCTTATCAGAGAAGAGGTTACGGAAATTCCCGAGGGCACTGTGATTATTGCCGCAGGTCCTCTGGCATCAGAAGCTCTCAGCGAAAAAATAAAGGAGCTTTGCGGCGGAAATCTCAGCTTTTTCGATGCCGCGGCACCTATTATAACAGCGGAAAGCATAGACCTTGAAAATGCTTTTATGCAGTCAAGATATGACAGAGGCGAGCCTGATGACTATATAAACTGTCCGCTTAACAAAGAAGAGTACGAAGCGTTTTACGAGGCACTTGTCAATGCCGAGGTTGCTCCCACTCACGAATTTGATAAGCGTAAGGGCGTTTATGAGGGCTGTATGCCCATTGAGGTTATGGCATCAAGAGGCCACGACACAATCCGCTTCGGTCCCATGAAGCCGTCGGGTCTCACCAATCCCAAAACGGGGCACAGACCCTGGGCAAATCTTCAGCTTCGCAAGGAAAACAAAGACGGTACGATGTATAACCTTGTGGGCTTTCAGACAAATCTTAAATTTCCCGAGCAGAAAAGGGTATTTTCGATGATACCTGCCCTTGCAAATGCGGAGTTTGTACGCTACGGAGTAATGCACCGCAATACCTTTATCGATTCACCCCGGCTTCTGGGCAGTGATTTTGGCTTTAAGGCAAGGAAAGGTTTGTATTTTGCAGGTCAGATAACCGGTGTTGAAGGTTATATGGAATCTGCGGCTTCGGGAATTCTTGCAGGCATAAATGCCGCAAATAAAATTCTGGGTAAGGGAGAATTTCTTCCCTCAGAGCTTACAATGACGGGCGCCCTTGCCCGTTATATCAGCGACGCAAGCATAAAGAATTTTCAGCCTATGGGCGCATCCTTCGGGCTTCTGCCTGCTCTTGATGAAAAAATCAGAGATAAGAAGCTCAGGTATGAAGCGCTTGCGGAGCGAGGATTGAAACAGCTTAAAATTCAGCTTGAAACAGAGTAATTCCTACGGAGGAATGTTTTATGATTGAAAAAGTTATTTCATTGATTTGTGAAGAATTCGGCTATGATGACGGCGCCGTAACCGAAAGCACCGAGCTCAATGAGCTTGTTGATGACGGCATTGAGCTTGATGAAATCATACGTGCAGTCGAAGGCGAATTCTATGTTGACCTGAGTGAAGAACTCAGCGGTGACGTGACGTTGGGGCAGGTTGCCGCAATGCTTGAATAAAAGTAATCGGAAAGGAGTTTTGAAATGAGCGATAATCTTGTGAGATTGCAGAAAAACCTCGGCTATGAGTTCAAGGATATTTCTCTGCTCAAAACTGCGCTTACCCATTCATCCTATGCAAACGAACAGAATGACGGAACACAGTGCAACGAAAGGCTTGAATTTCTCGGAGATTCAATTCTTGGCTTTGTTTCCGCAAAATATTTTTACACCACCTTTGACTGGCCCGAGGGCGAGCTGACAAAGCACAGGGCGGCGAAGGTGTGCGAAAATGCACTGTGCACCTTTGCCAGAGAGCTTGAAATCGGTCCTGCCCTTCGTCTGGGCAAGGGCGAAATCAGAATGGGCGGTGCAGACAGACCGTCGATTCTTGCCGATGCATTCGAGGCTGTGCTTGCGGCGGTGTTTCTTGACGGCGGACTTGACGAGGCTTCAAAAATCGTGCTCAGATTTATTCCCCGTCAGGACGGTCTTGAAAAAGCCAAGGACTATAAAACAACCCTGCAGGAGGTTATTCAGCGCAACCGTGAGGAGCATATTGAGTACGTGCTTACGGATTCCAGCGGACCCGATCACGCAAAGATTTTTACCGTTGAAGTGCATCTTAACAGCAATATTATCGGCAGAGGCACGGGCAAGAGCAAGAAGCTTGCCGAGCAGCAGGCGGCAAAAGAAGCGCTTGAACTTATGGGTATAAAATGAAGCATATAAACGTTGCACTTTTTGTGGTGCATAAGGGCTGTCCCCATATGTGCTCCTTCTGTAATCAGAGAAGCATTTCGGGCAGTCAGAAGGATTTAACCCCCGATGACGTTCACTCAGCCGTGAAAATTGCGGTTCAGTCATTGAGTGAAAATCAGGCGGCGGGGGGCGAAATAGCATTTTTCGGTGGCAGCTTCACGATGATAGAGCGTGAATATATGCTTTCTCTTCTTGAAGCGGCATATGGATATGTTGAAAGAGGCATATTCAAGGGTGTCAGAATTTCCACAAGACCCGACGGTATAAACGGCGAAATTTGCGGAATTCTGAAGAAATACGGTGTAACCGCAGTTGAGCTGGGTGCACAGAGCCTCAATGACAGAGTGCTTATGCTCAACGAAAGAGGCCACACCGCAGAGCAGGTTGAGAATGCCTGCAGAATGCTGAAGGAATACGGCTTTGAGGTTGGTTTGCAGATGATGACGGGGCTTTACGGCTCGGAGGATTCGGACAGCCTTGAAACCGCAAAAAAAATAATTGCACTTGCGCCTGCCACGGTAAGGATTTATCCTACGGTTGTGCTTGAAGGCACACGGCTTTATGAGCTGATGAAAAGCGGTAAGTTTAAGCCTAAGGGTATTGACGAAACCGTTGACCTGTGCGCAAGGCTTATCGAAATGCTTGAAAACGCAGGCATAAAGGTTATCAGAGTGGGCCTTCATTCAGGCGGCGGAGTTGAAGAAGGCTTTGCAGGAGGTGCCTATCATCCGGCACTCCGTGAGCTTTGCGAGGGCAGACTCTACTATAACCGAGCGTTGACGCTGATTGAAAAATATGAAAGCGGCAGATATATTCTGGGTGTAAACCCCAAAGAAATCTCCAAAATGACAGGGCAGAAGAAAGAAAATCTTATCAGACTTCGTGAGAAAGGCTTTGATTGTACCGTAAAAGGTATGGAAGGACTTACAAAATACGAGGTCGAAATACATAAAGGTTAGGGTATTCAGATGATATTAAAATCTCTTGAAATGCAAGGCTTCAAATCCTTCCCCGATAAGACGGTGCTTGAATTCGGGAAAGGCATAACGGCAGTTGTAGGTCCCAACGGCTCGGGTAAAAGTAATATTTCCGACGCCGTGCGCTGGGTATTGGGTGAGCAGTCAACCAAAACTCTCCGAGGCTCAAAAATGGAGGACGTTATCTTCGGCGGCACAAGCCAGCGAAAGGCTTTGGGCTATGCCGAGGTTACTCTGCGCCTTGACAACAGTGACAGAGGGCTTAACAGCGATAAGGACGACGTTTCCGTAACAAGAAGATACTACCGCTCGGGCGACAGTGAATATAAAATCAACGGTGAGGTCTGCCGTCTGCGTGATATTCACGAGCTGTTTATGGACACGGGTCTTGGCAGAGACGGTTATTCAATGGTAGGTCAGGGCAGAATTGCCGACCTTGTATCCGCGCGCTCAACACAGCGCCGTGATATGCTTGAAGAAGCCGCAGGGATTTCCCATTTCCGTTACAGACGTGCGGATGCAAACCGCAGGCTTGACCAGGCGGAGGAAAATCTTGTAAGACTCCGCGATATTCTTACAGAGCTTGAAAGCAGAATAGGACCCCTTAAAACCCAGAGCGAAAAGGCGATGAAATTCCTTGCCCTTGCCGATGAAAAGAAAACTCTTGAAATCGGCTTGTGGCTTCATACAATAGAAAAATCAAAGAACGGTCTGCGTGAGCAGGAGCATAAGCTTTCCGTTGCCGCATCACAGTATGAGCAGACGGAGAATACGCTTGTTGATATTATTGCACAGATTGAGCAGGCAATCAGCGAGGGTCAGGCAATAACCCTTGAAATTGAGCGTCTGCGTGAAAGCATATCCGCAAGCGAAGAAGAAGCAACTGCCATTGACGGTAAGATTGCGGTTGAGCGCAACACCATTGAGCATAATGAGCAGACGGTAGAAAGAATTACCGGCGATATGGGTGACAGTGAGGCTTCGAAGGCTGAAATTGATGCACAGATTCAGCAGGCGCAGGCAGATATTGAAGAAAAGGAAAAGGCTGTTGCGGAAAAGAAGGCTGCTCTTGAGGCTGAGCTTAAAAAGCTTGCGGAGCTTATGGGTCAGAATTCCGAAAACAGCGAAAAGGCACGTGAAATCAACGAAGAAATAACTGCTCTTACCCTTAGACTGGCAGACCTTCGCGTTGAAAAATCAACTGCCGAATCCGCAAGGAATGAGCTGAATGAAAGAATAAGCAACATAAACGGAGTTGTGGAGTCAAGAGGCGGAGTCGTTACCGCACTTGAAAAGGAAAAATCCGATGCACAGCTTGAGCTTGACCGCCTTAACGGAGTTGCCGCAGAGCATGAAAATGCACTTGACGGTTACAGAATGATTATCGGCACAAGAGCTGACAAGGTTGAGAGAGTCAGAAAAGAGCTTGAAAACCTTAATCTTGACATTTATCAGAAAAATGCAAGAATCAAGATGCTTGATGACCTTGAAAAGAATCTTGACGGCTATGCAGGCAGTGTTCAGAAGGTTATCAAGGAATCAAAAAGAGGCGCTCTCAGAGGTATCCACGGTACCCTTTCACAGCTTATTTCAACTCCCGGCGAATATGCGGTTGCGGTTGAAACCGCCCTTGGTGCCGCAATCCAGAATATTGTTACCGATAACGAAAACACAGCAAAGCTCGCCATTAATTTCCTTAAAGAAAACCGTGCAGGCAGAGCAACCTTCCTGCCGCTGACATCCGTTAAATCAAAGCCCTTTACGGAAAACGGTCTTGAAAAATGCGAAGGCTTTGTTGATATGGCAGACAAGCTTCTTGAATACGACGGAAAGTATGCCGAAATTATCGGTTCGCTTCTTGGCAGAACCGCAGTTGTTGATAATATTGACAACGGTATTGCCATGGCGAAGAAGTATTCCTACCGCTTCAAGATAGTTACCCTTGACGGTCAGGTGCTTAACGCAGGTGGTTCAATGACCGGCGGTTCGAGAGGTTCGGGCTCCGGCTTCCTCAGCAGAACAACCGAAATTGAAGCACTCAAAGAAAAGGTTGAAGCTCTTGAAAAACAGCTTGCGCAGAAGGAAGAATCCCATAAGACCCTTTCCGAAGAGCTTGCACTTGTTCAGGCAGAGCTTGACGCAAGTGAGGCTGAGCTCATCAAGGCTCAGGAAGATATTATCCGTGCGGAAAGCGCACTTAATCTTATCAAAGACAGATATAGTGCCGCAAAGGGTCACATTGATGAGCTTGAGGCAGAAAAAGAGCGTGCGGCGGCAAGAATTGCAGAATCCGAAGCCACCGAGAAGAAGGCACAGGCAGAAATTGAAGCGATCACCGCAAAAATCGAGGCACATAACGCTCAGCTTAGCGGACTTAATGCGGAAAAAGAAAATCTTGATAAGCTTCGTGAGGATTCCGCAGAGGTGCAGAACGGTCTGAATCTTGAAATCGTATCGCTCTGCAAGGATATTGAGGCAGATAACGAAATTATCGCAGGCTGTCTTGAACGCAAGGAAAGCTTTAACCGCCGTGCGGATAAGCTTAACGAAGAAATTGCTGAAATCAGGCGTGAGAATGAAGAGATTCTTGCGAGAATTGCTGATTTTGAAGCTCAGGCGGCGGCACTGCGTGAGAATTCCGTAAAGACCAGGGAAAATATTGAACAGCTTATGGAAAAGCGTGTTCAGTGTGAGGGTCAGAGCACTTCACTTCGCACAAAAGAGCGTGAAATGACTACTGAGCGTGAAAAGCTGGGCGGCGAGCTTGCAAGGCTTGAAGAGCGCAGAGATTCAATGCAGCGTGAGCTTGAAACCGCACAGAATAAGCTTTACGACGAATATCAGCTTTCTCTGCGTGAGGCGGCTGAAATGAACATAGTTCTTGACGATATTCCCAAGGCACAGCGTACCTTGCAGGAAATCAAGAATAAAATCCGTGCTCTGGGCAGTGTTAACGTAGGCGCTGTTGAGGAGTATAAGGAAGTATCCGAAAGATACGAATATATGAGCGGTCAGATAGGCGACATCGAAAAAGCCCGTGAAGAGCTTATAAAGATGATTGAAGAGCTGACGGGCAAAATGGCCGAACGCTTCAGAGAGCAGTTCAGACGAATCAACAACCATTTTGGAGAAACCTTCAAAGACCTTTTTGACGGCGGTAAGGCAGAGCTTGTGCTCGAAGACCCTCAGGACGTGCTTGAATGTGCAATTAATATCAGGGTTCAGCCCCCCGGAAAGAACGTTCAGAATATTGACCTGCTTTCGGGTGGTGAAAAGGGTCTTGCGGCTATTGCGCTTCTGTTTGCAATTCTTAAGGTTACTCCTGCACCCTTCTGTATCTTTGACGAGGTTGAAGCGGCACTTGATGATGTTAACGTAAGCCGTTATGCATCCTACGTAAGAGAAATGACGGGCAGCACACAGTTCATTCTCATCACTCACAGACGTGGCACAATGGACGAGGCGGATATGCTTTACGGCGTTACTATGCAGGAAAAGGGCGTTTCAAAGCTTCTTGAACTTAAGACTGCGGAAATGGCAAAAAAGCTTGGCCTTGAGTAAGACAGTGTTACAAATATGCCCGAATTTAAGGCAATCTGCATCTTGAAAAATATTTTTACTATGTTATAATTAATATGTATACTATTAAAGAGCGGTGAAATCGCTCGATTAAAGGGAGGATATAAAATGTCAAATCACGGTATTATCAATTACCCCGATGCGCAGGCTGTTCAGAAGCAGCTTGACGAACTTATCAAAAAGCCTATTTATTCAATCAGCCCCGACGCACTCAAGAAGTATGAAGCAGAGTACTTTGACGTTAAGTGTGCAAAGTCAAAGGCAATGATTGAAGAGGCAAAGCAGGTTATCCCCGGCGGCGTTCAGCATAACCTTGCTTTCAACTATCCGTTCCCTCTTGTTTTCACAAAGGCAGACGGTGCATATCTTTATGATATTGACGGCAACCAGTACTATGACTTCCTTCAGGCAGGCGGCCCCACAGTTCTGGGCAGTAATCCTCCCGCAGTTCGCGAAAAAGTTATCGAGCTTCTCAACACCTGCGGTCCTTCAACAGGTCTTTTCCACGAGTACGAGTATAAGCTTGGCAAGAAGATTGCTGACCTTATTCCTTCTGTTGATATGTTCCGCATGCTCGGTTCAGGCACAGAAGCTTGTATGACAGCTATCCGTGTTGCACGTCTTGCAACAGGCAAGAAGAAGATTCTTAAAATGGGCGGCGCATACCACGGCTGGTCAGATCAGCTTGGTTACAGCATCCGTGTTCCCGGTTCAAAGTTTACTCAGGCTCCCGGTGTTCCTCTGTTCTGCTTCAAGGATACAGATGAATTCTTCCCCGGCGACCTTAATGATCTTGAAAGAAAGCTTAAGGCTAACCGTCTTAAGGGCGGCACAGCAGCAGTTATGCTTGAACCCGTTGGCCCCGAAAGCGGTACAAGACCCGTTGACAAGAACTTCTGCAAGGGCGTTGAAGCTCTTTGCCGCAAGTACGGCGCACTTCTTATCTTCGACGAAGTTGTTACTGCATTCCGCGTAAGCATGAGCGGTGCTCAGGGTTACTTCGGCGTTTCACCTGACCTTACTGTATTCGGTAAGGTTATGGCAGGCGGATACCCCGGTGCAGGCGGTCTCGGCGGTAAGAAAGAATATATGAAGCACCTTGGTTCAGGTCTTGACGGTGACGGCAAGAAGATCAAGAAGGCTTTCTGCGGCGGTACAATGACTGCTAACCCCCTCAGCTGTATTGCAGGCTACACAATGCTTGAAGAAATGGAAAAGGCAGACGCTTGCTACAAGGCAGCTCAGATGGGTGACAGACTTACAGCAGGTCTTCAGGAAATCATCAAGAAGAGAAACCTTCCCTTCGTTGCATTCAATCAGGGCTCAATCTGCCATCTTGAAACAGTAGGCACAATGAACTTCTCAATCAACTGGTGCAAGCCCTGGGGTATTCCCAAGGTTCTTGACGAAACCTCAAAGCGCAAGAAGGTAATGACACATATGGGTGCCGCTTATATGGCAGAGGGTCTTGTAACTCTTGCAGGCAGCCGTCTTTACACAAGCGCCGCATACACAGAAGAAATGATTGACGATGCAGTTGCAAGATTTGACAAGGTATTCGAAAACATCGTTTGTGTTGAAAAATAATTCCGAAAGGAACGCATTATGGACGTTTTGACAGCAAAAAAACTTGTTATAGAAGCAGGCGAAAGACTTGTTGAAACAGGTCTTATTGCAAGAACGTGGGGTAACGTAAGCTGCCGTGTTGACGATAAAACCTTCGTTATCACACCCAGCGGCAAGCCCTACATAGGTCTTACACCCGACGACATCGTTGAGGTTGCAATCAGCACTCTCGAATGGGGTGGCAATGTGAAGCCCTCATCAGAAAAAGGTATTCATGCCGAGGTTTATAAGGAATTTCCCGAAGCAAACTTCGTTATCCATACCCACCAGAAGGTTGCATCCGCAGTCAGCGCTCTTTCAAAGGGTATTGACAAGGTTGCAGGTGAAGCCGCAAAGCTTATCGGCAACGTAATCCATCTCGGTGGTTACGGTCTGCCCGGCACAAAGAAGCTTAAGAAGGGTGTTACCAACGCTCTTCGTCTGAGTCCTTCAAAGGCAGTTGTTATGGCTCACCACGGTGCGCTCTGTTTCGGTAAGGACAGTGAAGAGGCTTTCCAGGTTGCAAATATGCTTGAAAACGTATGCTCAGAGTATATTCTTGCGGCTGCAAAAGAGAAGTTTGGTATAAACTCAGACAATCTGAATGATTTCTGTTCGGAAATGGCTGACAAGCTTACAAATTCACAAAAAACTGTTGAAATTGATGAATCTTTGCTGTATAATAGTTCCTGCAACAGAGAAAGCGGAAAGATTTTGCTGACCAATAAGGCAGACGGCTCCGAGATTTCAATGGACCTTAACGGTGCATCGGCGGCTATCGGCGAGGCTGCAAAGGTTGCTCTTGCACACAAGGATATTTATGAAAAATACCCTGCATTCAATTATATAATTCATAACACTTCAAGCGAGGTTGTTGCCGTTTCCAGACTCGGCAAGACTATGAAGCCTCTGCTCGATGACTTTGCTCAGATTTGCGGACCTACCGTTAAGTGCGCGGCTCCCGAAAAGTGCGTGAAGGCACTTAAGAACAAGAACGCTGTGCTTATCAAGGATATGGGCGCTCTCTGCTGCGGTGCCAACGAAGGCGATGCCCAGGCTGTTGATATGATTATGAGCAAAAGTGCACTTACCCTGCTTACGGCAAAGACCTTCGGCAAGGTTAAGTCAATCAATCCCGTCGAAGCCTGGATTATGAGAATTGTTTACACTCTCAAATATTCAAAGCAGGCGGAGAAATAATTAATCTAAACCACTACCATCTTTTGTCCCCCCCGTTTTATACGAGAAAAATCCGAGGCTGATTGCCTCGGCTTTTTCTTTGTCTGAATATAACAAAACACCCCCGACAAATTCCGTTCAGGAATATATCGGGGGGCGTTTGATTCAATGATTAAATTCTGTGACCGTCTTTGAACTTAACCTTGCCAAGGAAGGGGATTTTTACAAATCCGTCAAACTCATCGCCGTCAAAGGTGATTGAAAGCTCAATATCCTTACCGGGAAGAAGGCTGGTCTGAACGACGGCATTGATAGTGTCGTCATCTTCTTCTATTTTCTTTACGTCAATATCGGGTACGGTTACGCCGGGAACATCAAGCTCAAAGCCGTATTCACCATTGTTATCAAAAACATTTATTTTTGCTTCGCCGGAGAAAAACATCGTGTTGACGTTGCACGCCCATTTGCCTAAACCTATCATTTTGGTCAATCTCCTTTCAGATTGTCGGTAAATTTATTTTATCATAACTGTGCCGATATGGCAAGCGTTTTGAGCAAAAACAAAATCGATTTGAAGTATTCAAAAAATAATTTTCTGTATTTTGGGTAGTATTACACTGGAAACCACAGTATATTGTAGCGTAAATTATATTATATATACCTTTTATATATATGCTTTTTTACGGCAACATCAATTCACTGCAGTAAAGCGCCAAAACCCTTGATATCATTGGGATTGAGGGCTCTAAAAAATTCAAAAAAATATGAAAAAACCTATTGACATATAAAAAACCTTGTGTTATTATACTAAGGCACGGGTTTCGGTCAAAGGGGCAATTATGCCCGAAATCAGCCGCAAACCATTGCAGATATGCGTTGATGCAGGAGGTGGCCGCTCACTGAAGCGGGAAATTTCTGCGGAGTATGTCCGATTTTAAACCGGGCGAATTGTGTCCTTGCGAAAGGTCTGCCGTTCCCGGGCAGCCTTGTTGCGGGATACCTATGTGCAAATGAGCGAAAGCTTTCCCGGAAATATGTTTTTCCGGTTTTTAAATCGGACGGGTTGAAACACCCGGGTCGGTTTTCACCAATTTGCAATTCACAGCCCGCCAAATTACTAAGGAGGCGTTCACCATGGCAGTTAAGGGAAAAATCAGAATCAGACTCAAGGGTTACGACCACAGCCTTGTTGACAAGGCAGCGGAAAAGATCGTTGAGACCGCAAAGAGAACAGGTGCTCAGGTTTCAGGTCCCGTTCCCCTTCCCACAGAGAAGGAAGTTGTAACAATCCTTCGTGCTGTTCACAAGTATAAGGACAGCAGAGAGCAGTTTGAGCAGAGAACACACAAAAGGCTTATCGACATCATCAGACCC
>JAFYNR010000007.1 GCA_017548045.1 Clostridia bacterium
AAGGAATAGTCCAGGGCTTCTTCCAGTTGATGGAGAAGTTAAGAGTACCAACAGTTTCGAGGTGGCAGATTGAACCCTGGTTGAATGCTACGAAGGGAAGATTTCTCTTCTTGATGATTTCCTGAAGACCTGCTGTGAGTCTGTCACCCATGAGTGCAGCCTTGTAGCAAGCATCAGCCTTTTCCATTTCTTCGAGCATTGTGTAGCCTGCTATACAGCTGAGGGGGTTAGCTGACATTGTACCGCCACAGAATGCCTTCTTGATCTTCTTACCTGTATCGTCAAGACCTGCACCAAGGTACTTCATGTATTCTTTCTTACCGCCGAGACCGCCTGCACCGGGATATCCGCCTGCCATAACCTTACCGAATACGGTGAGGTCGGGTGAGCAACCGAAGTAACCCTGAGCACCGCTCATGCTTACACGGAAAGCTGTAACAACTTCATCGAAGATGAGGAGAGCACCGTACTTACGGCAGAGCTGTTCAACGCCCTTGCAGAAGTTCTTGTCAACAGGTCTTGTACCGCTTTCGGGACCAACGGGTTCGAGCATAACTGCTGCTGTGCCGCCCTTGAGCTTGTTAGCCTTGAGCTTTCTTTCGAGGTCATTGAGGTCGCCGGGGAAGAATTCTTCTGTATCTCTGAAGCAGAAGAGGGGAACACCTGTTGCCTGAGTCCACTTTGAACCGGGAACACGGATACCGTAGCCGAGCTGATCTGACCAGCCGTGGTATGCGCCGCCCATCTTGAGAATCTTCTTCTTACCTGTTGCAAGACGAGCAACACGGATAGCTGTCATACAAGCTTCTGTACCTGAACCGAGCATACGGAACATATCAACATTGGGGATAAGCTCGGAAATCTTCTTGCCGAGTTTGTATTCATATTCGTGGAAAAGACCTGTTGAAGGACCGCAATCGTTGAGGAGTTCAATAACCTTTTCACGAACTGCGGGAGGATTGCTTCCGAGAACGATGGGGCCGCCTGCCTGAAGGAAGTCATAGTATCTGTTGCCGTCGATATCATAGAGATATGCGCCCTCAGCCTTTGTGAAAACGAGGGGGAACGGATAGTTGAAAGCAAGGTTGTGCTGAACACCGCCGGGGATAATCTGCTTTGCCTCTTCAATCATTGCCTTTGACTTTGCACACTTCTTATCGAAATATTCTTCTTCATACTTCTTGAGTGCTTCGGGGCTGATTGAATAAATAGGCTTCTTAATAAGCTCATCAAGCTGCTTCTGCACAGCCTGCGCATCGGGGTAATTAATAATACCGTGATTTGACATTTTATATCCTCCCTTTTTAAGCGGATTTTCCCGCTTAGAAATAAATTACAATTAATTATATCATAATAAAAATTTTTAATCAAGATACAGATGACTTTAAATCAGTCATATTTGTAACATTGACGAGAAGTTTTTATTCAAGACCGAGCTTTTTTGCCATTTCTGCGGTTTTGAGCTCGAGCAGCTTTGAAACGCCCTTTTCCTGCATCGTTACACCGTAGAGCATATCCGCTTCATCCATTGTACCTCGTCTGTGAGTGATAAGAATGAACTGGGTGCTGCCCGTCATTTCTCTTACATATGACGCATAGCGGCTTACGTTAACATCGTCAAGCGCAGCCTCAACCTCGTCAAAAATACAGAACGGTGCGGGTGTAACCTTAAGGATTGCAAAGAGAAGTGCGATAGCCGCAAGTCCCTTTTCACCGCCCGAAAGCAGGTCAATATTCTGAACATTCTTGCCGGGGGGCTGAACCCTGATGTTGATGGCGCATTCGAGAACATCCTGCGGGTCTTCAAGCACAAGCTCAGCCTTACCGCCGTCAAACAAATCTTTGAAGGTTTCGCCGAAATGGTTGTTGATTCGTCTGAACTGCTCTCTGAACCGCTCAGCCATCTTGCCGGTAAGCTCTTCGATAAGCTTTGTGAGCTCCTCACGAGCCTTTTCAATATCGCCTATCTGACCGCTCAT
>JAFYNR010000034.1 GCA_017548045.1 Clostridia bacterium
GCTGAAAGCATCTAAGCGTGAAGCCGCCTCCAAGATAAGATATCCCATGGCGTAAGCCAGTAAGACCCCTCATGGACTATGAGGTTGATAGGTTGCATGTGTAAGCGTAGTGATACGTTCAGCTTGGCAATACTAATAGGTCGAGGGCTTGACCAATGTTTAATCTCTTGTTTCATTTCTTTTCCCTTATCTTTGACTTTGTTCAGTTTTCAGGGTGTATTTGACATCGTGTTTAACCGTCTCAAATGAGACGGTTTTTTGTTTTGTTTTGCACTTAAGCATTTTTAGTCAACATTTTGCATTAAAATTAAAAACTGTTGACAAATTATTCTTATATTGTTACAATGTAGAAAATTACCGAAAGGCAGGTGGACAGAATGACAATGATGATTAACACAATGAATCGGAGAGCTGTTTTGTCCGTTTGCGATTGATGTAATTTATATCTTTCTGTGGATTGCAGGCATCTCCGTTTCGGAGGTGCCTTAATTTTTTGAGGATGCGTGAAAAATTATGAGTAGCTCAATTATAAATGATATTATTTATGTTCTGAATTCAAGCGAAACCATTGTAAATAGAAAGATTTCCATTTCAAAAATGTTTAAAGGCCGCAGAGGATCAAATAGGGTTTTACTGAGAATAATTGATAAATTGTTGTCCAAACACGTATTACCAGTTCACTTTGATGACACACTTAACAGAGGGGCTTTACAAGACATTTCTGAAGATGTATATGACAAACTCGAAACAATATTATCGAAATCATTATTTCCATATTTCAATGCGGTTTGCAGCGAGTTTGTTTGGCTGCACAACCACAATTATAAATTGGCAGAGAAAGCAGTTTTATCATATTACACCGAATTAAACAAACCTTCTTACGAGGACGATTTTACTTATACCAAAATATGGGTGGAACATATTTAAATAAAACCATAAATGAATGCAAAAGAAGATATCCTGACAATGAAATCTGGGTGCAGGTTCGCTCGTGGAATGAACGTGCAATAAAATGTTATCTCAAAAGTGGTTTTGTTGAAAAACACAGAGATACCATTATTGACAGACTTAATAAAAACGAAGATTTTATTTTTATGAAATATGAGATCAGATAGCAAAGGAGAAACTTATGCCCATATTCACACTGACATTCTGTGCAATTATCATTTTAATTTATATCCTCGATAATTTCATCGTCATCCCCAAAACGGCAACAGTAACACTCAAAGAAAAACTGTGGTCGGGACACAACAAAGGCTACATAAATCATGGTCTGCATCTGTCCGAAAAGAAAATCAAAAAGGGACAAGTATGGCGACTGGCATCGTCATCGCTTCTCCATATCGGAACGTGGCACATCATTTCAAATATAACCGCAACACTCATTGTCGGCTATGCCGTTGAATCTCAGCTCGGTGCAATCAAAACCGCACTCTGCTTCATCGGCTCGGTGTTGGTATCGGGTTTGTATATGGCTTTTGTGTATAAACTCCAAGATGGCGTAGGTGCATCAACGGGTATTTACGGTCTGATTGCCGTGTTTGTAATGCTTGCCGTAAAAAACGGTACGGTTATGTTTTCGGGTCTGCCCGTTATCACACTTATAGTTCTTGCTGTTTATACCGTCGGCGGAATGCTTGTAGGTAAAGCAACCGCTTTTGAGCATATCTCGGGCTTTGCAGGCGGTCTGCTGATGGGATTCATTTTGATTTGACGGAGATTACATATGAACAAATACTTAAAAAATCTTAACCGCATAGAATTTGTTGTTACAGCGGCTTGCTCGGGAAAGTGCAAGCACTGTTCGCAGGGTGAGCACAAAAGCAACGATAAAATTGATATGAATATTGCAGCAGATACGGTTCGAAAAATATCCGAAAAGTATAACATAAAGTCTGTTATGACATTTGGCGGAGAGCCTTTACTTTACCCCGAAACTGTCTGTGAAATCCACAAATCTGCAAAGGAAATGAATATTCCTCAAAGACAGCTTATTACAAACGGTTATTTCAGCAAGGACCGAAAAGAAATAAAAAGTGTTGCCGAAAATTTGCTTCAAAGCGGAGTGAATGAAATTCTTCTTTCGGTTGATGCTTTTCATCAAGAAACAATTCCGCTTGAGTATGTAAAAATTTTTGCTGAAAATATAAAAAATACAGGTGTTAAAATACAGGTTCATCCTGCTTGGCTTGTCAGTTCTGCCCACGATAATCCCTACAATAACAGAACAAAAGAATTGCTTCGGGAATTCACGGAAACGGGTATTGATACAAGCAGCGGGAATGTGATTTTTCCTGCCGGCAATGCTCTCAGATATTTCGGTGAATATTTTGATTCCGATAAAACCGAGCAAAATCCTTATTGGGAAGACCCTACGGACATAAAAGCAATTTGCTTTGGCGCAAACGGTGATATTCTTGGCAGCAACATTTATAAACAGGATATAAGCGATATTTTATCATCTTATAATCCGAAAGAGAACAAAAATGCTTGATTGGTATGACAATACGCAGAATCCCGTGACGAAGCGGTATAAAAATGCGTATGTGACGAAATGTCACACACAACAAACGAGGTATACGGTATGAAATCTTATGTTGAGTTCAAAAACGGCAGACCCTGTATCTGCATTGACGGTGAGTTCTTCGCACCGCTTGCGTATACAACGTATTTTGAAGAAAAGGGCGAATACTCGGATTTTATAAAAAGCGGATACAGAATGATTTTTGTGAATGTTTCGTTTACCGATTTGCCCATAAATAATTTTACGGGCTTCACTCCGTTCAGAACAGGTGTTTTTGAGGGAGATGTTCCCGATTATTCCGAATTTGACGGTACGGTAAACCGTATTCTTGCCGAGTGTCCGCAAGCGTTGATTTTTCCCAGAATCAATATTGCCATGCCTCGAAAATGGATAAAAAATAATATTTACGAAACAGTGGAAACACCTACGGGAAGGAGAGAATCTCTTTGCTCCGATTTGTTCCGCCGTGACGGTGCCGAGCTTCTCAGAAAGCTTGTTTCACATGTCCGCAATGCTGATTACGCCGCCAATATTGCAGGGTATCAGCTTTGCGGCGGCATTACTCAGGAGTGGATGCACCACGATCTTTTCGGGTCGTTTTCCGAAATGAGCCGTGAAAAATTCCGCGAGAGAATGAATGAAAAATACGGAGTCAGTGACATTCCCGTAATTTCAAAAGAGGATTTCTCAAGCGGAAATTATAATGAAACAGTCAGCCGATACGGCGAATTCTGCTGCGAAGAGGCGGCGAAAACTGTTGAGCATTTTTCAAAGGTACTGAAGGAATATATAAACAATGAGCAGGTCGCAGGTGTTTTTTACGGGTATAATGCTTTTGTAAGTGATTACATTTTCGGTCTGCACGGACTTCGGTTTATCATTGATTCGCCGTATATCGACTTTTTCTCTTCGCCCTGCTGTTATGATGAAAACAGGAATTTAGGGTTTGATTGGGGAGATATGCTGACGGTTGATTCGCTTAAAGCTCACGGAAAGCTTTATTTTGTTGAGTGCGATATCAGAACCCATCTTACCCGAAGAATGCAGGATTCAAGACCAGGAAAATATCCCGACGGTATTTACACCCTTGAGGATGCAAACGGCAACAAAACCGTCTGGTGCGGTCCCGATACACGGGAGCTTTCTCTTTCTGCAATACGCAAAGCATTTGCACATCAGCTTACAAAAGCCTCGGGCATATGGTGGTTTGATATGTGGGGCGGCTGGTATCACGATGAGGCAATTATGTCTGAAATGGAGCAGATAAAGAATATTGCCGAAGCGACAATAGATAAAAACAGTGAAAATTATCCTTCCGCACAGGCTGTTGTTTTTGTGGATGAAAAAGCATATCTGAACATTCCCAGAGGCAGTCATCTCTGCAATACTGTAAACCATACAAGGGTAAGGATGGGCAACACGGGAATTCCTTTTGATTTGTGTATGGTTGAGGATGCCGAAAAGGTGATTCACAGATATAAAGCGGCAATCTTTACTGCGGCTTCGCCTTCGGATGAAGGTGAAAAAGCATTGGAAATCTGCCGAAAGCAAGGGGTTCCTTTTATTTGCACAACTGATGAAAAGCCTTTTTACACTGTTTCCGAATTGCGTGATTTTCTTGCTTTGTCGGGGGTTCACTGTTATAATGCGGATGGGTGCGTTGTTTATTGCGGCGGCGGATATCTGGCAATTCATTCGGTAATTGACGGAAACGTTAAAGTCACTCTGCCCGGAAAATACAAGGTCAGACCCCTTTTGGGTACAGAATTTACCGAAACCGAAACGGATGTAATTGAGCTTGAAATGAAGAAATATGATACCGCTGTTTTTGAATTGATTCGGTGATAATGAAGGATTTGTTTCTATGAGGCCTGAGGAATAATGAAAAAAGTTATAGTAATAGGCTGTCCCGGCAGCGGAAAAACAACTTTTTCCGAAAAGCTTAACAAATGCACGGGATTACCTCTGTATTATCTGGATGCCATATGGCATAAGCCTGACAAAACCCATATTCCGAGAGAAGAATTCGATCAGAGAATACTGGAAATATTTGCAACTCCCGAGTGGATAATTGACGGAAACTACGGCAGAACAATCGAAATGCGCTTTAAAGAGTGCGACACGGTTTTTCTCTTTGATTTGCCGACAGAGGTATGTTTGCAAGGTGCAACCAAACGGATTGGCAAAGGCCGTTATGATTTGCCGTGGTTAGAAAAAGAATTGGACCCTGAATTTGAAGAATTCATCAAAGATTTTCCTAAAACAACTCTCCCGAGGATATACGAACTGATTGAAAAATACCGTGAAAACAGAAATGTTTTTATTTTTAAGTCACGAGAAGAAGCAGATGAATACATAATGAGGATTAAAATATGAAAATTGCAATTCTTGGTTATGCAGGCAGCGGAAAATCGTATTTATCCGATTACATATCCGAAAAGAAAAATATACCCGTTCTTCATCTTGATTCAGTCAAGTGGGATAAGGAATGGAAAGCTGTTGACGACGCACTTGTTTTGCCGCAGGTTTCTGAATTTATGAAAAAGGAAGAATGGATAATAGACGGGTATTATGACTATCTGTTTTTTGAAGAACGGCTTGAACAGGCAGATGAAATAATTATTCTTTTGCTTCCGAGAAGAAACTGCTTTTTTCAGGCGCTTAAAAGAACAAAATCACGGAAAAAGGAAGGGTATAAAAACGATTTCAATTTGTGGTTTATAAAATTTATTCTTTTTGAATGCAGAAGTAAGGAAAGGCAACGGGTTTATGCGGGAATATCAAAAAAATATCCCGAAAAAACCTGTATAATCACAAGCAAAAGTCAGCTGAACAAAAAATTTTTGAAGGATGCGGAAAATGGTTGAAGTTATAAATCAATATGCAAAAACATATTCCGACCCGCCTGAGCGCGTTCGAAGGGCAGGCAGAGGTCTTGTAATCTGTGACGATAAAATGCTTTTGTCTTATGAAAGAAATACCGATGTTTATATGAGCCCGGGCGGCGGTGCGGAGCAGGGTGAAAGCATTGAAGAATGCTGTGTACGTGAGCTCCGTGAAGAAACAGGTTACGAGGTGAAGATTCTTGAACCGTTTGTAGTTATCAATGAATACTGCTTTGAAACGCTTTATGAGAGCAATTATTTTGTTTGCGAAGTAACGGGAGAAAGCGAGAATTCGCTTACTGATATTGAGGTTGAGCACGGTCTTATGCCCGTATGGGTCGATATCGAAAGGGCTCTTGAGATATTCGGTGCGTATGCATCAAAAAGAGAGGATATCGGAAGCCTTTATCTCCGCGAATTTACCGTACTGAATAAATATCTGAAAATAAGACAAACCGCTTTGTAATTTGTTGTTGCAAAGCGGTTTAATGTTTGCTAAAATTAAATCAGAGCATCCGAAAGGGGATTTATTATGAAAAATTATGATGTAGTTATTGTTGGCGCTTCAACCGCAGGCAGCTATTTTGCACGCAGAATGGCAGAAAACGGTTATTCCGTGTTGATGATTGATAAGAGTGCAAGGGATAAAATCAGCCCCGAATATGATGTTTTTCATATGGAAAAGAAAGAAATGGAGCGTTTCGGTCTGCCCGAGGTGAAGGAGGGCGACGGAATCTGCGAATTTATTTTCAGTGATCAGGATATGCTTTCGGCTTACAGCAATTACCCCAAGCCTGCACCCACTGAGGTTGTAGGTATGCATAAGCACGATTATATCGTTCTTATGAATGATTGGGCTGCCGAGGCGGGGGCAGAGGTAGTTTATGATGCGTCATATGACAGCCTCATCTATAATGAAAGCGGAAAAATCTGCGGTGTTACATATGTAAAAGAAGGTGAGAAGGTAACGGTAAACTGCCGCCTGGTTGCAGATTGTTCAGGTATCCCTGCAGTTGTAAGACGCAGTCTGCCCGACGGCTACGGTATTGAAAAATTTGAGCTTACCTCAGACGATATTCTCTATGTAATTCTCCGTTACGTTGATTTTACTGAGAAAAAGGGAAGATGGCTTCGCTCGCAGTTCTGGCTTGCTTATAAGAGCTGGCTTGCACCCAGCGCAGGCAGTGATGCGATTCTGGGTATCGGTGCCTGCTTCGGTTTTGATTATGTTGAGAAATGCTTTGAGTTTTTTGAGAAAAATGCAAAGCTTCCTTCATATACGGTAAAACGCATTGAAAAAGGCAGAACGCCTTATCACAGAGCACCTTATTCATTCGTTTCCGACGGATTTATTGCAATGGGTGATGCGGCTTGCCTTACGAAGCCCAACTGCGGCGAGGGATGTACGGCTTCGCTTGTTCTTGAGCAGATTGCGGTTGACGTTGCGTCAAAGGCGATGGAAAACGGCGCATATCCTACCCGTGAGGCACTCTGGAATATCAACAAACTTTATAATAATACCCAGGGTAAGGAATTCGCAAGCCTTATGGCACTTCTGACGGGCGTTGTAAGACACAGCCCCAAGGCAAACGAATTTCTTTTCAAGCACGACGTTATTTTCAGTGAAAAAATTCTGGGCGGTATGGGTAAAGAGCTTGAGCTTAACGCAGGCGATATCCTTAAAATCGTTGCATTTGTTATTGTCGGCATAGTAACGGGCCATATTAAAATTTCGGAAATCAAGAGCATTCTTGACGGCCTTGTAAACAGCGGCAAGCTTACGGAGCATTATGAAAAATTCCCCGATACGCCCGATGGCTTTGAAGCCTGGGTTAAAGAAGCCGAAGCACTCTGGAAAAAAGCAGGCAAGCTTTCTGATTGGAAACCTGAATTATAATAAGTATGAACAGTGCAGAAAACTATGTAAGACAAAAGCTTTTTGAAATGCAGGATTCGGATTACCGTGATTTTCATTCAAGGCTTATGCCTACGGTTGATAAGGATTTTATTATCGGAGTGCGTACACCCGAACTGAGAAAATTTGCAAAGAATTTTTCAAAATCGTCGTTTTCATTGGAGTTTCTTGAAACACTTCCGCATAAGTATTATGAGGAAAATAATCTCCACGCTTTTATGATTGAACAAATCAGCGACTATAATAAATGTATAGCGGAGCTTAACAGATTTTTGCCTTATGTTGATAACTGGGCAACCTGCGATATGATGCGACCCAAAGTTTTCAAAAAGCATTTGCCTGAACTTCTTGATCAGATAAAAATATGGCTGAAATCCGATGATGTATACACTCTTCGTTTCGGTGTAGAAATGCTTATGTGTCACTATCTTGACGGTAATTTCAGTGAGGAATATCCCCGTTTGGTATCGGAAATCAGAAATGATGAGTACTATGTCAGAATGATGGTTGCCTGGTATTTTGCAACGGCACTGGCTAAGCAGTATGATGCTGTTATCCCTTATCTTGAAAAGAAAAAGCTTGATTCTGACACGCATAAAAAGGCGGTACGCAAAGCACTTGAAAGCTACCGTATTTCAGATGATAAAAAGGCATATTTGCGTACGCTTTAAAACGGATGAGAATTCAAAAATGTTTGATAAAAATTTTTAAGGAGAGATTAATATGTATTACAGAATTGAAAATGAATTTTTTACCTGCGAAATCGATGATATGGGTGCCCAGCTTCATTCACTGAAATCAAAGGATAGGGGTACGGAGTACATATGGCAGGGCAACCCCGATATCTGGTACGGTCAGGCACCTGTTCTTTTTCCCGTTATAGGTCAGCTTATCAATGATAAATATTTTTACAATGGCAAAGAATACACGATGCAGAAGCACGGTATTGCAAGAAAACTTCCTTTTGCGGTCAAGGAATGTGAAGGAGCAAAAGCAGTTTTCAGCCTTGAAAGTGATGAAAAAACCCTTGAAGCATATCCTTTTGATTTTGAGTATCTTGTTACCTTTGAGCTTAAAGGTAAAGCACTTGTAAATACAATGACAGTTATCAACAAAACCGACGGAGAAATGTATTTCTCAGTGGGTGCTCATCCCGGTTTTAATTGTAAGGTAGGGGATGTTATTGAATTTGAACAGCCCGAAACTCTTGCAACAGAGCGTATTGACAAAGAAAATCTTATTATAGACGAAAAATTCCCCTTGATTGAAAATTCAAGGGAAATCGTTATCACAAAAGAGATTTTTGAGCCTGATGCACTTATTCTTTCAGATATTAAGTCAAAGAAACTCCGCATCAAAGGCGAGAATGAAATTGAGTTTACCTTCGGCGATTGTCCTTTCCTCGGCATATGGGCAAAGCCCGGTGCACCTTACGTGTGCATTGAGCCTTGGTACGGTGTGAATGACGGAAGAGATGTCAAGGACGATATTTCAAAGAAACGCGGTATTCAGCGTCTTGATAAAGGCGAAATCTTTGAATTTGCCTGGGTTGCAGAGGTTATCGGATAATGAAAAAAACAAAAGAAATGTTGGGAAAATCATATGTACCCTGCGTTGTTTTTGTGTGCATTGCATTTGTGACCTGCTTGCTGAGACTGGTTATAGGTATTATGGATAAAAATGATATCAGTTTGTGGCTTTTCGGCATTTCATCAGAGGAAATTATGCTTGCTCTAGGGGCTGTTTCAGGATACAGCACATTGTTTTTCTTTAGTTTTTACTTGTCCTCCAAAAAATCAAAGCACAAGGCTGTTATTGCTGTTGTGTCATTTGCAGTGTCTGTGCTGTTGATGATTGAGGTTGTATTTATATATTCGAGACAACCCGAATATGAGTATTTCAAGATTGTGTCGGATGATAAGCAACACGAAATAATCATAAAAGAAGGCTCTTATCTGCTTAGCGGAGCAGGAGCATTTTATGAAAAGACCTCCCCGATAACAATGGTTAAAATCGGAGAATATTCCACCGATGACGGTTACAGACCGTTTAGTGATAACCGTTATGAAATTGATTGGAATGAAAACGGCTTTGAAGTTACATACAGTTTTGACAGCTCGGCTAAAACAAAAAAAGAAACAGCTCAATATGCGAAATAGAAAAATCCCGTTGACTTCAGTCAACGGGAACTTTTTTATCCTAAAACTTTTTCTGCATATCTTACCGCAGCCATTGCATCGGTGCCGTAATAATCGGCGTTGATCATACGGGCATATTCTTCCGTCATAACCGCGCCACCAACCATTACCCTGCATTGAGGTGCGGTTTTGTTGAGAAGCTTTATGGTTTCTTCCATTGCAGGTACGGTTGTGGTCATCAGTGCGCTCAGACCTACAAGGCTTACGTCATTTCCTTTTACGGTTTCAGCAATTTTTTCGGGTGCAACGTCCTTGCCGAGGTCAATGACCTCATAGCCGTAATTCTCAAGAAGCACTTTAACGATATTTTTTCCGATATCGTGAACGTCGCCCTTGACAGTTGCAATAACGATTTTGCCTTTGCCGCTTTCACCTGAGGGTATGGCGGCTTTTATTGCATCAAAGGCTTCCTTTGCCGCCTGAGCGCTCATAAGAAGCTGAGGCAGGTAAACCTTCTTTTCTTCAAATCCCTTGCCTACCGTGTTAAGTGCGGGAATAATCATAGTATCTATTATTTCAAGAGGTGAAAGGCTTTTCAGCATTTCTGCCGCGGCAACGCCTGCCTGTTCTTTGAGACCGCTGATTATACATCCGTCAAGACTTATTCCGTCTTTTTGAGCGGGCTGTGTCTGAACGGGGGAGAGGGAATCGGCGAATTCGATATATCCGGCAAAGCTTTCGTCTTTGCCTGTCAAAGCGGTGAAGCAGTGCCACGCTTTCATCATTTCCGTGGAGAAGGGGTTTATTATTGCACAGTCAAGGCCGCATTGCATAGCCATTGTGTAAAAAACAGCGTTAATGTCGGGGCGTGAAGGTAAGCCGAATGAGATGTTTGAAACACCGAGGCTTGTCTTTATGCCCATTGAGTGCAGGATTCTCACTGCTTCAAGGGTGACGTTTGCACTCTGCGGATCACTTGAAACAGCCATTGCAAGGGGATCGACAATAATGTCTTTTTCTTCTATGCCGTATTCCGTGGCACGGGCAATAATCTTTTTTGCAATGTCAACTCTGCCTTGTGCAGTCTGAGGAATACCGTTTTCGTCAATGGTAACGGCAATCACCGCACCGCCGTATTTCTTCACAAGAGGAAAAACGGATTTTATACTTTCTTCTTTGCCGCTTACGGAATTGATAAGGGGTTTTCCGTTATAAATACGCATTGCTTTTTCCATCGCTACGGGGTCGACGGTATCAATCTGTAAGGGTAGGTCAATAACTGCCTGCAATGCCTTGATTACGTTAACCATCATCTCCGCCTCGTCAATTTCGGGAAGACCAACATTGACGTCAAGCACGGAAACACCTTTTTTGTTCTGGGCAATGCCTTCGTTGAGAATGTAGTTTATATCGTTTCTGCGAAGTGCTTCTTTGAAAAGCTTTTTACCCGTAGGATTGATTCTTTCGCCGATAATAACGGGAACATCACCGATTTTCACAGCGTGGGTATATGATGAAATAACGGTGTGTTTCTTTTTTTCGGGAAGTATAAAAGGAAGATTTTTTGTTTTCTCAACAGTTTTTGCAATGTGTTCGGGAGTTGTGCCACAGCAGCCACCGATTATTGTTGCACCTGATTTTACAATTTCGCACATTATGTCTGAAAACTCATCGGGGTCAACATCAAAAACAGTTTTTCCGTTTTCTGTTCTGGGCAGACCTGCATTGGGGTTTACAATAATCGGAACACTTGCGTTCTTTACAAAATCGGGAACGATTTCAAGCATCTGACGGGGACCAAGCGAACAGTTTATGCCGATAGCGTCAGCGCCGAGACCTTCAAGCGTTGCAATCATTGCTTCGGGGTCTGCACCTGTCATAAGCTTTTTGGTTTCATCATAGACGCAGGTTACGAAAACGGGGAGATTACAGCTTTCCTTTGCGGCAAGCACAGCGGCCTTTGCTTCAAGGCTGTCGTTCATAGTTTCAATCAGAATAAGGTCTGCACCTGCTTTTGCACCGATTTTAACTGCTTCACCGAAAACCGAAACCGCTTCTTCAAATTTCAAGTCTCCCAAGGGCTCAAGCATTCTGCCCGTAGGACCGATATCGAGTGCAACGTATGCATCGAAGTCCTTGCAGGCAGTCTTTGCGTTTCGGATTGCGGCGGTTATAATCTCTTCAAGGTTATCAAATCTGAATCTGTTTGCACCGAAGGTACAGGATGTGATAATCTGTGCACCTGCTTCAAGATAAAGACGGTGCATTTTTATTATCTTATCGGGGTTTGTGATATTCCACGTTTCGGGCTTTTCGCCTGCTTTGAGACCCCAGGATTGCAGAAGTGTACCTGCACCGCCGTCACAATATGTAATTGAACTTCTGATTTTTTCAAGAATAGTCATATTTGATTCCTCTTATCTGTAAGGACAGTTATCGCTTTTGCAGGTCATACATCCGTGACCCGTACACTTGTTTTTCTCTTTGCCGATACCGATGATTGCGGTCACGGATTTGACGGGTACCATCATCAGACCTTCGGTAAGCACCATACCGATGTTTTTCTTCGTCTGCAAAAACTCGACAATGTCCCTTTGGTATTCAAGCGATAAATCACCGTAGCCCGGGCTGAAGCGGGGCCTGAGAAAATCGGGGCATTCAAACGAAAGGTTGATTTTATCGCAGAATGCTTCAATCGCCGCAGAGCCGACGCAATCCGTTATAACACCTTTGAGGGGTGAGGTTACGCCGTTTCGCTCAATAAGACGGTGAGCCTCAATTCCCGTCGTAGCAGCCATTACGTAAGCATAGTCACAGCCCGAAAGGTTTTTTGCAAGGGATTTGCTGCTGAAGGCCTTAAAGCCCAGGTCAACGGTATCGCCGATGATTTTTACGGGAACTTTTTCACAGCAGGCAACAAAATTTGCCGCCTTGAGAAATTCGCTTTCGCAGCAAAAAATCATACCTTCTGTTGAGCAGTCACAGGGGACTGAATAATATCCCATATAAACGGCAATTTCTTTTTTGTCAATAATGATTTGTGAAGAATCTGCTTTGATTATTTCAACCATTTTTTTCTGTCTCCGGTTTTTTCCTAAATATAATCAGCTTGCTGAAAACATAGTTGATAATAACAACAACGATACCCACGATGATTTTTGCAACAAAATCGTTGACTGAAAGAATGGTTACAAGCACAAAAAGTGAAATCGTTTCAATCACAAACGAAAAGATTCTTGCCCCCATAAAGCCGCTGAATTCCTTGCCTGCAACCGAAGGAGTCCAGCTTTTTGAATCAAATACCCAGAGCTTGTTTGTGATGAATGCAAATACGACACCCACAATCCAGGCAATGAAGTTTGCATCAAGGTAATCGGTACCGCCGATGAAAATTTTGTGAAGGGATGAGCCTTCGGGAATAATGCTGTTAAAAACACCTTCCCAACCGATTGAAATAAAAATACGTTTGAATATATAGAATGTAATAAGGTTTACAACGGTTGTCATTACACCGAAAAACACGTAAGTCACAATTTCTTTTGTGAAAAGTTTATCAATTATCCTGCCCAAAAAACTTTCTTTTTTGAAAATTCTGAAGAGCAATTCTCTGATTTTATCGATCATAGCAATCTCCGATTAATTTATTTGCCGCAAAGGTTATACTTATTCTAAAACAAAAGCATAATAAAGTCAATAAACCCTTGCATTTTCGGCACTTTATGATAAAATAATATGAGGTGAAATTATGGAGTATGGGCATAGCCTGAAAAACAGAATACATTTCATTGACGAAATCCGTGGCTTTGCCGTGCTGTGTATGATTATCTATCACGGTTTTTATCTTTTCGGCACGTTTTTTGAGAGTGAAACGGCTATGAGGCTTTTTGAATTTTTTATGCCTGTTCAGCCGATTTTTGCAGGAGTATTTATTTTTATCTGCGGAATATCCTGCACTTTTTCAAAAAGCAATGTCAGGAGAGGGCTGGTACTTCTCTGCATTGCGCTGTGTATGACGCTTGTCACAACTCTGATTATGCCTGCCGCCGGATTTACGGGGTGCGAAATATATTTCGGAATACTCCACTTTCTTGCCGTTTCGGTTTTGCTTTATTCGGTATTGTCAAAGCCGCTTTTCGGCATAATGCCGTTTGCGGGTATAATTGTATGTGCGGTTCTTTATGCATTTACAAGCGGAATTGAAAGCGGCACTCTCAGCTACGGCGAGCTTATTTCACTGACGTTACCTCAGTCGCTTTACGAGACCGATATTCTGATGCCTCTCGGTATTCATACAAAGGATTTCGCGGCGGCAGATTATTTCCCTTTGTTTCCGCAGATTTTCATTTTCTTTTCGGGAGTTTTTGCAGGGATATATTTATCTCAGAAAGGCTATCCCGATTGGAGCAAAACAAAAAGGATAGGTTTTCTTTCATTCCTTGGCAGGAATGCCCTTTTGATTTATGTTGTTCATATGCCCGTGATTTATGCCGTGGGCTATGCTATATATGTAATTATTTAACACAGGAGATAAAATTATGAGCGAAGGATGCAGCGGCAACTGCTCAAGTTGCGCAAGTAATTGTGATTCAAGAAAAGAAGCAAAGGATATGAGAATACCCTGCGGACCTTTCAGTAACGTAAAAAAAGTTATCGGTGTTGTCAGCGGAAAAGGCGGCGTAGGTAAATCACTTGTAACGTCAATGCTTGCAAGTGCAATGCAGGCAAGGGGCAATTCCTGTGCCGTTCTTGATGCGGATATCACAGGCCCCTCAATCCCTAAATCATTCGGAATAAAAGAGAGAGCAAAGGCTGACGAAAGCGGACTTCTTCCCGAAGAAAGCAAGACGGGCATAAAGATTATGTCAATCAACCTTCTTCTTGAAAATGAAGAATCGCCCGTAGTGTGGAGAGGTCCCGTTATTTCGGGTGTTATCCAGCAGTTCTGGAAGGACGTTGCCTGGGGCGATGTTGACTATATGTTTGTTGATATGCCTCCCGGAACGGGCGACGTATCTCTCACCGTGTTCCAGAATCTTCCCGTCGACGGCATTGTTATCGTCACAACACCTCAGGACCTTGTAACAATGATTGTCAAGAAGGCTTTCAATATGGCCAAGCTGATGAACATCCCCGTTCTCGGTCTTGTTGAGAATATGAGTTATTTCGTATGCACCGATTGCGGCAAGGAATATAAAATTTTCGGTGAAAGCAAAATCGATGAAATTGCGGCAGAGCTTGGTGTGCCTGTTCTTGCAAAGCTTCCCATTGACCCCAAAACAGCAAATCTTGTCGATAAGGGCGCCATTGAGCTTGCAGACGACAAATATGTTGCCGAAGCTGTTGATTTTTTGTCAAAGTTGGATTAAAATACCAGTATAAATCTTTAGGAGTTGAAAAAAATGCTTGATATCAGATTCTTGAGAGAAAACCCCGATATCGTTAAGGAAAATATAAAGAAGAAGTTTCAGGACAGTAAGCTTTCACTTGTTGATGAAGTGATTGAGCTTGATGCACAGTCAAGAGCAGTCAAGACTGAGGCTGATAACATCAGAGCAAACCGCAACAAGGTTTCAAAAGAAATCGGTATGCTTATGGCACAGGGCAAAAAGGAAGAGGCTATGGCTGCAAAGTCAAAGGTAACGGAGTTTTCCGAAAGACTTGCAGAGTGTGAAAAGCTTGAAGCCGAATATGCTGAAAAGGTTAACAAAATAATGATGATTATTCCCAATATCATCGACCCCAGTGTGCCCATCGGCAAGGACGACAGCGAAAACGTTGAGGTTACAAAATACGGCGAACCCGTTGTTCCAGATTTTGAAATTCCTTATCATACTGAAATTATGGAGCGTTTCAACGGTATCGACCTTGATGCCGCAAGAAACGTTGCGGGTAACGGCTTCTATTATCTTATGGGTGACATTGCACGCCTTCATTCTGCTTGTATTTCATATGCAAGAGATTTTATGATTGACAGAGGCTTTACCTACTGCGTGCCTCCCTTTATGATCAGAAGCAACGTTGTAACAGGCGTTATGAGCTTTGCTGAAATGGATGCCATGATGTATAAGATTGAAGGCGAAGACCTCTATCTTATCGGTACAAGCGAGCATTCCATGATAGGCAAGTATATCGATACTATCGTTAACGAAGATACACTTCCCCACACTCTTACAAGCTATTCACCCTGTTTCCGTAAAGAAAAGGGTGCACACGGCATAGAGGAAAGAGGCGTATACAGAATCCATCAGTTCGAAAAGCAGGAAATGATTGTTGTATGTAAGCCCGAAGACAGTATGATGTGGTTTGAAAAGCTGTGGCAGAATACCGTTGATCTTTTCCGTTCGCTTGATATTCCCGTAAGAACTCTTGAATGCTGTTCAGGCGACCTTGCAGACCTTAAGGTCAAGTCATTTGATGTTGAGGCATGGTCACCCAGACAGAAAAAATATTTTGAGGTCGGTTCCTGCTCAAACCTCGGTGATGCTCAGGCACGCAGACTCAAAATCAGAGTCAACGGCAAAGACGGCAAATATTTTGCACATACTCTCAATAACACCGTTGTGGCACCTCCCAGAATGCTTATCGCATTCCTTGAAAATAACCTCAACGAGGACGGCAGCGTAAATATTCCCGTTGCACTCCGTCCCTACATGGGTGGCAAGGAAAAGCTTGTTCCCGTTAAATAAAAAATTACCCACTGTGATTTGTTTCACAGTGGGTTTTGTTCATTCAGCTATACCTATTCCCAAACTGACGGAAAGAGCTCTGTCAACTCTGGTCATATCGTTTTCGTCAAGAATGCCCATTTTTTCGCGAAGTCTTTTCTTGTCGAGGGTACGTACCTGTTCAAGCAGAACTATTGAATCCTTGGCAAGTCCGCACCCGTCGGCGTTGACACGTATATGTGTGGGCAGACTTGTTTTGAAACGTTGGCTGGTTATTGCGGCGGCTATAACGGTAGGGCTGAATTTGTTGCCCACGTCATTCTGAACAATAAGAACGGGTCTTGTACCGCCTTGCTCCGAGCCGATAACAGGGCTCAGATCTGCATAATAAATTTCTCCCCGTTTAACGGTCAAAATTATCACTCTCCATTGCAGCATATTTGCTGTCAAGTTATCTCACAACTATTTTTGACACACGGCAGGCAAATTAATCGTATATTTGAAATCGGGGAGCAAAAAATTTCATTTTGCCTGTCCTTTACTTTATTATATTCAAATGATATAATAAAGGTATCAGAAACCGAAAATAAAAAACGGAGATGATAACCGGTGAAGAATTTTTTAAGAAGGCTTACGGCAACGGCTTTGGCTTTGGTGTCGGTGCTTTCTTATGCGCTTTTTTCGGTCAATGCGGCTGAAAATACATTTTCATATATTTACGTCGAAAATACCGGTAATGACGGCGGTGTGATAAGTTACAGATATATCGACGAAAACGGCAACGAAATTGTTCCGCAGCAAAGGCTGACCCGTCAGCGTGCACTTCTGCCGTCCTCATACAATGCTGTGGATGAAGGGCTTGTAACAAGGGTTAAAAGTCAGGGCGAATCAGGCGTGTGCTGGGCATTTTCGGCAATGAGCCTTATGGAAAGCGACAGCATTGCCAAGGGCTATAAAACCCTTGCTGATGCAGATTTTTCCGAGGCACATCATACCTGGTTTACGGGCAGAGGCCGTGCTGAAAGTGAAAGCGACCTTGCTTACGGTGACGGATATTATGTTGAAGAACCCTACCTTCGCGGCGGAAACTGGAAAATGTCGGCGGCATCTCTTGCAAGATGGACAGGTGTTGCAAACGAAAGGGATTTTCCGTTTTATGACGGAAGCCTTGAAAATATGGGCAATTATCCCGAAGCCGAAAGATATAACACGTCGTCGGGAATTATTATCGAATCTGCTCAGTCACTTACCACGGCAGAGAAGGTTAAGCAGTGGATAACGGAACACGGCTCGGCAACCGTGGCATTCTATTATGATGACAGCTGCTATAATTATCCCACCTCTTCTTACTGCACGTCAACGTCGGGAACGATTAACCATCAGGTTGTTGTGGTGGGTTGGGATGATAACTATTCAGCCTCAAACTTCGGTTCAGCCTGCACACCGTCGGGTGACGGTGCGTGGATATGCAAAAACAGCTGGACTTCATATTGGGGCGACGGCGGGTATTTTTACATATCCTACTATGATGCATCCCTTTCTATGTTTGCAGGCTTTACCGTTCAGAAGTCGGATGATTATTACAAAAACTATACTTACAACGGCGCCGAATGGTACAGTGCTATGGGTCTGGACAAGCCTTTGCAGGTAGCGAACGTTTTTACCGCAACAGGTTATGAAAGCCTTTCGGCGATAGCTGTGCAGACCTACGGCAGTGACATTCAGATAAAAGCTACGGTTTATAAAAACATAAAAGCAGGATATACTTCTCCCATAAAAGGTACAGCGTCAGCTACGCTTGAAACGGTTATCGCGAATGAAGGTTATCATACAATTTACCTTGATTCACCCGTGGAGCTTAACCCCGGAGAAATATTTTCAGTTGTGGTGAGATACTATAACCCTAACGGTATGACCTATATTCCTGTTGAAAAAAACACGCCTGACGGTCTGGCATACAGCAGCCGTAAGGACGAAAGCTATATTGATGTGTCGGGTTCGGGTAACATCTGGAAGGCGGCTTCTTCTCAAGGTGCTCATAATTTCTACATTCAGGCTCTTACAAAATGCAATCATCAGCTTGAAGCAGAAGGAACAGAGGCAACCTGTACCGAAAACGGCAGTGAAAAAATTTACTGCACTCAATGCGGCAAGATTGAAGCGCAGCGTGTTTTGAAAGCAACAGGTCACAGTTACGGAGAATGGTCGGATTTCAGGTATGATATCTCCGAAGGCAGACGCATAAGCGAGTGTGTCTGCGGCAAATGCGGCAACTGTATGCAGAGGGCGTTTTATAACGACAACGTTATAAGCCTTGATGCTTTCATAGATTTACTTTTCAACAAATTCAGATTGATAATTCTGAAAATCTTCAGCATATAAAATCAGCACCGTGCTCGGATTGAGCACGGTGCATTTTTTATTCTACGGTAATTGTGTGAACTTCACTGTCTTTAATTGAAAGAGATACTTCAAGAGTACCCTTGAATCTCTCGTTAAACGGAATTTCATTTCCGTCAAGGTAAACCTTGTAGTTTGTGCATTCACAGTCGTTCATTGTCACAATAACGGTTGATTTTTCGTTTTTGCCGAAGCAGGTGATTTGCGCTTCAAACTTTTTGTTGTCATCTGTGAAATCTGCGTTGTCAACCCAGATATCAAAACCTGTGTTGAATGTTCCTGCCTTGAAATAGGCATTTGCCCACATTGTTATGGGGGTTGAAAGACCTCCGAAATTGTGGAACCAGCCGCCTCTGCCTGTTACAACGTTGACCATTTCAAAGGTGTAATACGAATAATCAACCTCTCGCTTCCAGCTTTCAAGGGCGAGCTTTGCGATGGTATAGGCAAAATCGCTTTCACCTGAATCAAGCATAGCCTTCCATATGAACCACTGGTGGGGGAACCATACGTTTCCGTTCCAGTAGCCGTTAACCATAAAGTAGCCTGCAGTCATATCAACCGCGCTTATGCCGTAGGGGCAAAGCATTTCGCCCTCAGTCTGAAGATGCTTCAGTATGGCTTCCTTTTGCTCGTCGTTGCAGGCACCTGCGATGATGGGATAAATACCGTCAAGACCTTTGTTAAGGTTTTCGCCGTCTTCCGTAAGCATAAAGCCTGTGGGGTTGTAATTTTCATCGTGAAGCACGTAGCTGAAATATCCGCTTTCCTTATCCCACGAATATTTTGTGAGGGCGTCGGTAAGCCTTGCAATATCGGTATCGTAGGTCTTAACATCGTCGGTTTTGCCCAGCTTTGATGCAACCATACGCAGAATTTTTCCGCATCTGATTACCTGAGAGGTGGAGATGACGGGTGCAGATGTGTCGCGGATGTTTCTGTTCATCATTGCAACCTGAGGCGGATAATCGTCCATACCGCTTGATGAGTAGAAATAATCGTAGGTTGTGGTAAGACCGCTTTTGAATTTTGCTGTTGTTGAACCCCTTACCTTGCCTGCAAGGAAATCATAATAAAGCTTTGCTCTGGGATACATTTCAAGGAGCTTCGCTTTATCGTTCCTGCGTTTAAGCAGTTCAAGGTAGAGATACATCTGAACAGGCACGGGGGAGCCGTGATGAAGAAAAGCAAAATCGGGATTGCTTTCGTCGCTCAGATAAGTATCCAGAATGTATTCGGCAAAGGTTTCGGAATAATCAATCATACCCAGACCGATAAAGCCCGAATCCCAGGTGTAAAGGCAGTCCCAACGCTTGCCGGGAGTGTGGTGAATGATGTGCTCACCGTGCTTATAGATGGGATAAACCGTATTGGTCATTGCCGTGGCTCTGAGAATTTCGTTGCTGAGTTCATAGCCGCGTCCGTCCTTGTTGAAAGAGATTTCGGGGGTTTCGGACATTCTTTCTCTGAAGATTTTTTCGTATTCTTCGGCAGTTTTATACTCGGTGCTTCCTTTTGAAATAACAGCATATTCGATATGCTCGCTTTCGGGGTCAACAAAAATCGTGTGGATTATTGAATTGAGGAAAAAGCCGTCGTCACTGTGCTTTCGGTTGAACGAGCCTGTAAAGCTTTCGGTAACATCATCAAATGTGGGGTCGGAGTTTGAAAGCCTTGCGGTCATACAGTCCTCAAGTGCACCTGTTTCTATTTTGCGGAAACGGGTGTTGTTGTTGAAGGTGCGAAGATAAAACGTTCCGTCAATATCCGCATACCTGCAGGCTGTGACGTATCCGCCGTCAGCACATTCGGTAATTTCATATACGGGAGTAAAATCATAAGGAGTCATTTCTGCTTTGATATTGCCGAAATCATCCTTTTCGCAGATGCAGAAGAAATCAAATTCAATTCCGCCCGTGCCCAGCGCTTCAAGAGAAAAAGCGAAATCGCCCTTGCTTATTTTATCAAGTTCAAAATATTTGATTGCAGGTTCGTCGGCAGGCTCAAAATCAAGCTTTGTGTTGCCGTTCATAAGGAAGGATGCAACGATATTGCCTGCAGTGAGGTTGACACCCACCATTTTGCCCTGCTCATAATGAATGCCGGATGTTCTGTATCTTACCGCAAGAACGGGATTCTTATATTCGTTTGTCACGTCGATTGTGAATGAGGCATTATCGCCCTTTTCACAGCCGAAGGGCGGCAGATATCTGTGAGGCATATGCCACTTGTCTGCTCTGTCACCGAGACCGAAGCCGCCTGTGAATCTGTGGTCTGCAAATTCACCTTTTTTGTAGCCGTCTGCATTCTGCTCATCCCAGGGACGGGTTACGGCATAATTATAGCTGTCGTAATCGGTTGCTTTTTTGAAATTGCAGTTTTCGGGAAGAGTGAGCCTGCAGTATGAGGGCTTCGGATACTCGACAGACTCAAAAAAGTTGATTACGCAGTTCTGCATAATCTCTGCATTGTTTACAAGTCTGGTTCTTATCAATGTGCTTTCGTCATCGATTCTTGCATATGAAACCTCGGCATATACCTTGTCTTTCCACTCGATGTCGTATCTGTAAGTGAAAACGGAATAATTACTGCTGCAGTGCCAGGGATGACAGCCGCAGGGTACGGTGGTGTTGGGTACCTTGATGTCGCCTCCGAATATTGCAGGCGCAACCGTAACGTCAAAGCGTACGCCCTTTGCAAATTTGTGATCGGCAATTCTCGAAAGACCCATGTACTTTTTGCCGTAGGGACCCCACGCAGGGAAGCATTTTGAATACGTCATAGAAAACATCCTTTACTGTTTGAATTCGCTGAATACTATTTTTAAGTCAGCACCGCTGACGTTGAAATCAATCCATTGCCCCGTTTCGCCGTTTCGGGTAAGTGTGAACGTGCCTCTTTCTCCCGTGCCCGTATAGGTCCATATGCCGTTTTCGCAGGTTGTCTGCAGATTCATTCCCTGAACCGCATCGGACAGCGCACCCGTGAGCAACGCTCCTACCTCAGTTTGAGGGAAACGGTTTACGTCAGCTTCAAAGGTAAGCCCGTTATACGTAACCTTGCATACACTGTTTTTATATTCGAGAAGAAGAGGTGCCAGTGCTTCGGGAGTAAGAAATTTTATTGTAAAATCCTCGGCGGCATTTTGCGTAAGCTGTGCCGTCATTTCGGTTTTACCGTATGTAACGGAAACAAGTGAGGTGAACTGTGATGGTGCCGGAGGAGGGGAGATATCTGCTTTGCTTTGCTTTTCACATCCTGCCGCAAGTATAACAAAAAATACGGCAAAAACAGAAAACGCTTTCTTCAAAAAATCACCTGCTATTCAAATTTTGAAAAAAGCTCAGGCAAAAATCCGAGTACGTCGCTTGGCAGCATACCGCGCATTGAAGTTCTTTCCGCAACAATATCTGCCGCAAGGCCGTGAAGATAAACAGCCGCAACCGCCGCATTGTGTGGCTCCATACCCTGTGCAACAAACGATGCGGTCATACCTGCAAGCAAATCGCCGCTGCCGCCCTTGGCAAGCCCCGAATTACCCGTAGTGTTGACGTACACCGTAGGCGAATCCTTGCTGCAAACAACGGTGTTTGCGGTTTTCAGAACAACGGTAACACCGTATTTTTTTGCAAAATCATTGGCGGTACCTATGGGATTTGAAATGATATCCGCAACGGTTTTTCCGCAAAGACGGCTCATTTCTCCCGGATGGGGAGTAAGAATGACGGGTGCCTGAGCATCCTTCAGTATATCTATATTTGTGCTCAGTGCATTTATGCCGTCTGCATCCAGTATAATCGGTGATTTTATTTCCTTGATAAGATTGTGAACAAGGGTAGTTGTGTCTTTGTTAAAGCCCAGTCCGCAGCCTATAAGCACGGCGTTTGCTCTTTTTGACGCTTCAATAATATCCGCCATTGCGGAATATGCAAACGTGCCTTCAAAATTGGATTCAAGAGGAAGAAGAAGCGATTCGGTAATTTTCGGTGCAATGCCTGCATATGCACTCTGCGGAAATGCCGCAGTTACAAGACCTGCACCCGAACGAAGTGCACCGCCGACTGCAAGGCAGGCCGCCCCGGTCATTCTCATACTTCCGCAAACACAAAGTGCATGGCCGTATGTACCTTTGTTTGAAACGGGCTTTCTTTTCGGAAGCATATGGCGTATTTCCTTGGTGCCGAGGGTAACGCAGGTTATTCCGTCAAGACTTTTATAGTCATTCTCTTTTATGCCGATATCCGCAACGTATATTTTACCGCAGTATTTGTTGCAGGGCTTCATTATATGGATAGGCTTATAAGCCGAAATTGCTATTGTCATATCGGCTTTGAAGCAAACTCCCGATACGGTAGCCTTATCGCAGTCTGCACCTGCAGGTACGTCAATTGATATAACCTTGCCTCTGGCGGCATTCACAGCCTGGGCAAGCACGCTGAGGGAATGGTTGAGCGCGCCCGAAAATCCCGTGCCGAAAACCGCTTCAACAATAATATCCGCCTGTTCAAGAATGGGTCTGTAAAGGGTGAGGTTGTTGTCGTACCTTATAACGTCAATGCCCGCCGCTTCGATAAGTGAAAACATATCAACCGCATCTGCCGCTTTCGGTTCACCGCAGGCGAGCATAACGGTCACTTTGCAGCCTTGTTCCCAAAGTGCACGTGCAATAACAAAGCCGTCACCGCCGTTTTTACCTTTGCCGCAGATAACAAGCACGTTTTTTCTGTTATCCTTGCTTATTGCAAATTTATTTTTTATCATTTCCGCGCAGGACTGACCTGCGTTTTCCATAAGCTGAGGGAACGAAATGCCTCTTTTTACGGCACTGCATTCCGCCTGATACATCTGATTGCCCGTTACAACAAACATAGATTTATTACCCCCGGATTTTCTTAATCATATCATACCACACACAATGTTTTGTGTGAAGATAAAAAATAAAATAAATTACATTTTTTTGAATATTTTTATTGATACGTTGCTTATATGGTGATATAATATAACTTGGAAATTTATGCAGGCTGTGCAGAGATAAAATGATACAAGCCTGAATACAATGGAACATATAAAGTGAGGAGAGGTTTTGATGAACAATTACGAATACTGGCTTACCTTTGATGAGGCAACTAAGGCTGAACTTGAGGCAATAGTTGATAAGGCTGAGCTTGAAGACAGATTTTATAAGGAACTTGAATTCGGTACCGGCGGTCTCAGAGGCATTATGGGCGCAGGTCCCAACAGAATGAACAGATATACCGTTTCAAAGGCGACCAAGGGTCTTGCCGATTATCTCAACGCAAATTATGACGGCGAAAAGTCTGTTGCAATCGCATATGATTCCAGAAATAATTCTCAGCTTTTTGCCGAGGTTTCCGCAAGCGTTCTTTGCGAGGCAGGAATCAAGGTTTATCTTTTTGATGCTCTTATGCCTACTCCCGTTCTTTCTTTTGCGGTAAGATATCATAAGTGCACGGCAGGTATTGTTATTACTGCCAGCCATAATCCCAAAGAATATAACGGCTATAAGGTTTATGACAGCGAGGGCTGTCAGCTTGTTCCCGAATATGCGGATAAGGTTATTGCCTGCGTAAATGCCGTTACGGATATCAGAGATATTCCTTGTGCAGACCTTGCCGAAGCACAGAATGACGGCAGACTCGTTTATATCGGTGATGATACACTTGCTGCTTTTGTGGCAGAAGTCAAAACACAGAGTCTTTACAATGAGCCTACGGAGCTTAAGATAGTTTATACTCCTCTTCACGGTACGGGCAATATTCCCGTGCGTAAGGCACTTGAAGGCAGAGACGTTTCAATCGTAGCCTCTCAGGAGCTTCCCGACGGAAATTTCTCAACCGTGCGCTCACCTAACCCCGAAGAAAAGGATGCCCTTAACCTTGCACTTGAGCAGGCAGAAAAAGAGGGTGCGGATATCGTTATCGGTACAGACCCCGACTGTGACAGAGTAGGTGTGGGTGCACTCCATAACGGCAGTTACGTTCTTCTTACGGGTAATCAGACGGGTGCGCTTCTTATGGATTTCATTCTCAGATTCAAGAAGGATTCCATGCCTGCCAATGCCGCAGTTGTAAAGACCGTTGTAACAAGCGGCATCGGTGCCGCCATAGCCGAGAAGCACGGCGCAACAACAGTGCAGACTCTTACCGGATTCAAGTATATCGGTGAAAAAATCTGCCAGTGGGAAAAAAGCGGCGAATACAGTTTCCTTTTCGGCTACGAAGAAAGCTACGGCTGCCTTGCAGGCACTCATGCAAGAGATAAGGATGCGGTTTCCGCTTCAATGCTTATTGCGGAAATGGCTTCTTACCACAAGAATAACGGCCGAACTCTTGTAGAGGCACTTGATGAAATTTATGCGGAATACGGCTATTACTACGACTGCCTTGAGACCTTCGTGCTCAAAGGTAAGGAAGGTGCGGAAAAGATCCAGTCCGCAATGAAGGCGCTCAGAGAAGACGGAGAAAATCTTTTTGACGACCTTGAAAGACTTGCCGACTACTCTGAAGGTATCGACGGTCTTCCCAAGGAGAATATGCTTATCTTTGATTTCAAGGACGGTTCATGGGCTGCCGCAAGACCCTCGGGTACGGAACCCAAGCTGAAATTCTATTTCTCGGTTAAGGGAGAAAACAAAGAGCAGGCATCCGCAAGACAGCAGTTAATAAGAAACAAGCTCGCAGAGAAGGTTGTGGGCTGATAATAGAAAGCGTTTTAAAATCAAGGAGGCAACAAAAATGAAAAGAATCCTGGCATTTGTTCTGGCGGCAATTCTGGCATTTTCGGCATTTGCGATGATGGGCTATGCAGACGGTCAGCCCGTTACCGCATATATTGCGAATTCCTACGATGAAGAAAACGGATACGGCAGAGCTATCGATTGGTACAACGTGAATGACAAATATTATTTCTTTGTTCCCGCATCGATCGATTATGAAGCGGCAAAGCTTTATATTTCCGGCACTTACACGGTTGACGGTGCCGAATACACCGCACCCGAAACCCTTGCAACGGTTTTTGGTGACAAGACCGAAGTAAAGGTTACGGCAGAAGGCGGTTCATACGATGTTGTCATCATAAAAGAGTCAAAGACCGCTTCTGTGTTTATTGAAACGGAATCAGGCTCTCTTGATTTCATCCACGCCGTAAAGGGTAATGAAGAAGAAGGCACAATCGAAATCGTTGATGTTGATGGCAAGGTTCTCTATGACGGTGCGCTTGAAATCAAGGGCAGAGGTAACTCTACCTGGCAGATGGAAAAGAAGCCCTACAACATAAAGCTTGATAAAAAAACAGACCTTTTCGGTATGGGAAAAACAAAGAAGTGGAGCCTTATCGCCAACCACACCGATTTATCGCTTATCAGAAATGTTCTTGCTTATGAAGCGGCAAAGGCGGCAGGTATGCCTTATACACCTCAGTTTGAGCCTGTTGACGTTTACATCAACAGAGAGTACAAAGGCTCGTATCTTCTTACAACAAGAGTAGGCATTGACGGCACAAGCGTTGATGTTGAAGACCTTGAAGGCAATACAGAGGATGCCAACAAAAATGACCTTGATACATATCCCAAGGCAGGTTACTACGGCACATATGCAGGTCTTCTTGCAGGTACAAAGAAGTGGTATGATATTCCCAACGATCCCGAAGATATCACAGGCGGCTACATCATTGAAATGGAGCTTGCCAACAGATATGCAGACGAAGCCTGCGGCTTTGTTACTGACCGTGATCAGCCTTTCACAATGAAAACACCCGAATATGTAACAAAGGCACAGATTGATTATATCAGCGGACTTTATCAGAAGTTTGAAGATGCGGTTTATGCAGGTGCGGATATGGCTGAAATCGGCAAATACTGCAACGTTCAGTCACTTGCACAGCTTTACCTCATCAATGAATGGGCGTCAAATATGGACGGCGGTCTCACCAGCACATATTTCTACAAGCCCGAAGGAGAAAATGAAACTCTCTACGGCGGCCCCGTATGGGACTTTGATATTGCATTCGGCAACAATGATGCTGAACGCTTCGGTAATGATTATAACGATCCTTCAAAGTGGACTGTTTGCTATAACAGAATGTACAGAAACACAGTTTTCGGTAAATGGGATATTGATGAACAGCCCAATGTTTTCAATATCATTACCAAGAACGAAGGCTTTGTTGATGTTCTTGACACAGTATGGAACGGAGCAATGAAATCAGCAGTTGCAGAAACCATTGAATGGGTAGAAACCGAGTATGCCCCCTCAGTTGAGGGTTCTGCGGTTGCAAATGCAATCCGCTGGAATATTTTCGGCACACACGATGTTGACGAAATCAAAAAAGCTTATGCAGATGAGGTTAAGGCCGTTGTTAAGTTTGCAAAAACAAAGGCGGAAACAATTACTGCCGGCGTAGGCGAGGTGCAGAACGATGCTCCCGAAACCAATGCTGTTGTGAAGTTTTTCAAGGGCTTCCTTGTCGGTATCAACGACATCTTTGAAAAGGCTATTGTTGCACTTGACCTTGTGAACAAAATCTAAGACGGTTTAAGTCAAAAGAGGTGTTTTTGTGAAAAAGATTATTTCAGCTTTACTGGCTATCGTTATCGCTTTTTCTTTCAGCAGTCTGACCGTATTTGCCGTAGATGAAGCAATATCCGCTTTTTCTGTGGGAACACTTGAAGAAAAGGAACACGGCGCCCAGCTTTCCGTTGATTGGTACAAGACGGAAAACGGAATATATTTGTTTGTGCCTCAGTCGGTAGACCTTTCACAGGCAAAGGTTTATTTCACCGCAAACAGTGACGTGTATGCTGACGGTGAGAAAATAACGAACGGTTCATCCGCCGCTTTCCTTGAAGGTAAAACAGAGGTTACCCTCACGAGCGGAAGTGCTTCATACAAAGTGAAGATTGTTGCCATATCGGACGTTTCTTCCGTTTTTATTGAGACCGAAAGCGGTTCTCTTGACAGCGTGCACGCAGATAAGGAATACAAGGAAAAAGGCGAAATAACGGTTATCGGTGCAGACGGTAACGTGGAATATGACGGTGAGCTTGACTATATCAAGGGCAGAGGCAACACTACCTGGGGTCTTGATAAAAAGCCCTACAATATCAAGCTTGAAGGTAAGGCAAATCTTTTCGGTATGGGCAAAAGCAAAAAGTGGAGCCTTCTTGCCAACCGTGCAGATGTTTCATTGCTCAGAAACAGCCTTGCTTTTACCGCTGCCGAAAGTGCAGGTCTGGCATATACACCCAAGTTTGAGCCCGTTGACGTATACATAAACGGTGAGTATAAGGGAGCTTATATTCTCACAACAAGAATTGAAACGGATAAAACAAGAGTCAATATCGATAATCTCGAAGACCTTAACGAAGATGCAAATCCCGATATTGATATTGAAGCGCTTCCCAGAGGCGGCGTTTACGGCAGATATTCGGGCTATCTTGAAGGAACAAGAAAATGGGTTGAAATCCCCAATAATCCCGAGGATATTACCGGCGGATACATTATTGAAATGGAGCTTCCCGGCAGATACGACGATGAAATAAGCGGCTTTGTTACAAAAAACAGTCAGGCGGTTATTTTCAAATCGCCCGAATACGCTTCTGAGGATGAAGTTGTCTATATGGCAAGCTACTATCAGCTTTTCGAAAATGCGGTTTTTGAAAATGAAAGCCTTGATGCCATAGGCGAATACTGCAACGTAGAGTCTCTTATAGATTCTTACGTATTCAACGAATGGGTTGCGAATCACGATGCAGGTCTCACAAGCTCATATCTTTACAAGCCTGCAAACGATACTCTTTACGCAGGTCCCGTATGGGATTTCGACAGAGCGTTCGGTAACTGTGACGTAATCAGATACGGGCTTGACTACAACAAACCTGCCCAGTGGACGGTTTGCCACAGCCATCTTCGCAGTATTACCCTTTGGGGCGGTGCCGATGCAGATAAAATTCCCACGTTCTACAATCTTCTTGCAAAGAATGAGGATTTTGTAAAGCTTTGCAAGGATAAGTGGAATTCGGTTTTCAAAGATGCATTTACCGCTTCCGTTGAAGAAATAACAGGCGATTATGCAAAGAAAATTGAATCCTCCGTTATTGCAGATGCAATCCGTTGGAACACGTTCAAGACCGAAGACGTTGAAGCAATCAAGGCTGCATATGCGGCAGAGGTCAAAGAGGTTTCGGATTTTGCACAGACGAAAACAGCATTCATGGATGCCAATATAGGCACTGTTGCGGTTCGCGAAAATGAAGAAACAACTTCTTTCTGGGATAAGTTAAGCATAATAGGTGGAAATCTTGTTGAGAAGATTATTTTGCTTTTCGGTCTGGAAAATATCTGATTTTTAATCCCTGCGCCAAAATGACGCAGGGATTAATTTTTCAAAAAAAGTGTTGACAAATTTAATTTTCGGTGTTATCATTACTCACATAAAAGCAGTGACGAAGAAGGCAGAAGTGTAAAGCTTCCAGAGAGTCGGCGTTTGGTGCGAGCCGTCAGCAGAGCATTTCAAGGCTATCCCTTCCGAGCCGAAGCCCCGAAAACCTATTGGTTAGTAGACGGCTTCCGTGTATGCCGCGTTAAGGCATAGGGCTTGTTGGAGTCCGATGAGTGGCGTAATAACGCAATTTGAGTGGTACCGCGGGTTTAACAGCTCGTCTCAAAAGAGTTTCTTTTGGGACGGGTTTTTTGTTTTGTTCAAATTCGTAACCATTGCCCAAAAGGAAAAATGAAAGGAGCCGCAAAAATGGATTACAGTTTGAAAGAAGTAGCAGGCAGAATCAAAGACCTGCGCGAAGCAAAAGGATACACACAGGAGGAGCTTGCAAAGCTTACGGGTGTATCACTTGAAGAATATCAGATTCTCGAAAAAGGCGACACAGACTTCAGTTTCACGTTTATTTATAAGTGTGCAAAGGCCTGCAACGTTGAGGTTGTTGATTTGCTTGAAGGAAGAAGCTCGACGCTTACCTCGTTTGCCGTCACAAGAAAAGGTGAGGGCCTTAAAATCTTAAAGCAGCACGGCGTTGAATATAATAACCTTGCACCCAAATTCAAGGATAAGCTGGCAGAGCCCTTCCTTGTAAAGTTTCCCTATATTCCCGAAGAGCAGAATGCTTCTATGAAGCTTAATTCCCACAACGGTCAGGAGTTTGACGTAATCGTTAAGGGTTCTCTTAAGGTTCAGGTCGGTAATCACGTTGATATTCTTCACGAGGGCGATTCGATTTTCTATAACAGCCTTATTCCTCACGGTATGATTGCTGTAAGCGAGGGCGGCTGTGAATTTCACGCAGTTGTTCTCAATCCTCAGGACGGACAGGTAAGCGAAGAATACCCCGAGGTTCCCTTCGTTGCCGCAAAGTCAGTTGAAAAGGCAAGTGACACATCAACCGTTGCCGATAAATTCATTGAGTCCTACTATGATGAAAACGGCGTATTCAGCGGCATCAGCTTCAAGAATGACGATGAATTCAACTTTGCGTTTGACTGCGTTGATGCAATCGCCGAAAAGAATCCCGACAAACTGGCGATGATGTGGGTTGCAAACGATAAAACAGACCGTAAATTCACATTCAGCGACCTTAAAAAATATTCGGCTAAAACTGCCAACTACTTTGAATCCCTCGGCATCAAGAAGGGCGATACCGTAATGCTCGTTCTCAAGCGTCACTATCAGTTCTGGTTCTGTATGCTTGCACTCCATAAGATCGGTGCTATCGCAATCCCCGCAACAAATCAGCTTGTTGAGCATGACTTCACATACAGATACAAAGCCGCCAAGGTAAAAGCTATCGTCTGCACTGCTGACGGTGAGGTGTCCGACGAAGCCGAGAAGGCTGCAGCGGAATTCCCCGGAATGGTTAAGATTCTGGTCGGCGGCAAGAAAGACGGCTGGAATGACTTCAACGTTGAAATGGAGCGCTTCAGCACTCACTATTTCCGCACCGAAAATACTCCTTGCGGCAATGACCCTATGCTTATGCTCTTCACTTCGGGTACAACAGGCTATCCCCGTATCGCAACTCATTCATACAAGTATGCGCTGGGTCATTACCCCACCGCAAAGCATTGGCATAACGTAAACCCCGACGGACTTCACTTCACAATCTCCGACACAGGCTGGGGTAAAGCACTCTGGGGTAAGCTCTACGGTCAGTGGCTCTGCGAAGCCGGTATATTCACCTATGATTTCGACAGATTCCGTTCGGAAGATATTCTTCCTATGTTTGCAAAATACAACATCACAACCTTCTGTGCACCGCCTACGATGTACCGCTTCTTCATCAAAGAAGATCTTTCAAAGTATAACCTTTCATCCATTGAATACGCAACAACCGCAGGTGAAGCACTTAACCCCGAAGTATTCAACCAGTTCAAGAAAGCAACGGGACTTACCATTATGGAAGGCTTCGGTCAGACCGAAACGACACTTTCTATTGCAAACTTCGTTGGTTCAACACCCAAAATCGGTTCTATGGGTAAGCCCAGCCCCCTTTACGACGTTGTTGTTCTTGATCCTGACGGAAATGAATGTAAAACAGGCGACACAGGTGAAATCTGTATCCGCACAAAGGATAACGTTCCCTGCGGACTTTTCATCGGCTACTATCTTGATGAAGAAAAGACCGCGGAAGTATGGCACGACGGTTATTATCATACAGGCGATACCGCAACAATGGACGAAGACGGTTACCTTTGGTATGTAGGCCGTATTGACGACGTTATCAAGTCATCGGGCTACCGCATCGGACCTTTCGAAATCGAAAGTGTTATTATGGAGCTTCCCTATGTTCTTGAATGTGCAATCACTCCTGTTCCCGATGAGGTCCGCGGTCAGATTGTAAAGGCTACAATCGTTCTCGTAAAAGGCAAGGTCGGAACAGACGAACTGAAAAAGGAAATTCAGGAATACGTAAAAACTCATACAGCTCCCTATAAATATCCCAGAATCGTTGAGTTCGTTGACGAGCTTCCCAAGACAATCAGCGGTAAGGTAAGACGTGTTGAAATCCGTAAAAATGACCTGGAAAAGCTTAAGAAATAATTTTGCAAAAAGAAAAAGCACCGAGTGATCGGTGCTTTTTATTTTTGATGTTGTTATCTGATTGCCTCAAAACCGGGCTGATATGCCTTGAATACGTTAGCCATATCGTCGTATGCTTCAACGGTAAATTCCTTGCTGTCTGCGGCGGCAGAAACTCTTGAGGTAACCTTTTCCGCCATATTCTCGGCTGTTGTTGTGCCGTTAAGAAGGTCAAACGTGCTGTGTACCGCACCTCTGAGAAGAATGGTTGCAAGAGGAGTTTTATAGATATAAAGCTTGCCGAGGCCTGTTGTATCAGCTTCAACGGCGGCTTTTACATTCTTGATGTAATCCTTGATATCCGAGGTTTTTGAAGGTGCTTCTATGTCGTAAACTTCGCCTACGCCGTTGTATGCGGTGGGGAATGAGGGGCAGATATAGATAAGACCTTTTTTGTTTGCCTGCTCAATAAGGGTTGACTGAACTGCACTGTCAGTTGAGAAAACCGCAACGTCCTTGCCTTCAACGTCACCGTTCATATAGTGTCTTGCGATTGCTTCGCGTATATATTTCTGGGCGCCTTCAATCTGAACGCTGTTTGTATCTGCACTGCTGTCGTTGATAAACTTGATTCCCTGAGCCTCACATGCATTCTTGATGGCATTTACAGCATCTCTTATGAGCTTATTGCCTGACATTGTTCGGGAAACAAAGAATGTGATGAAGTATTTTGCGCCTCTGTCCTTAGCCTGAGCAACGATATCCTCAGCGGCTTTTGACCAGTCAACACAGAGAACAAGGTTTGAAAGCTCTGCAATTTCTTCAATGTTATCTTCGGGCTCTATGCAGGCAGTGATAAGCTCGGGATTGATTTCTTTTGCCTTGTAAATGGCATTTCTCGTGTACTGCGTTGCCCTTGCATAGATGATTGCACCGATTTCGGGGTCAGCCGCAAGTTCTTTTGAAAGGGTGATGATTCCGGGATCGCCGCCCTTGAGGATACGGCTGTCATCATACTGCTTTATTATGATTGAGTTGGGGTATTCTGCTTCAAGCTCCTTTGCTGCTCTGTAATCCTCGGGGTACTGTGCTTCGGGTGCAACAAGAATTGCAACCTTTTTCTGAGGAATAACAACCTCTTCACCTTTTGCTCCGGTGTCGTTTTTGCATCCTGCCATAGCAAAAATGAGAGCTGCCGCCATAACGAGGGCAAGGATTCTTCTGAATGTTTTGCTTGTGAGTTTCATAACACTACCTCTTTTGTATTTAGGATATTTTTTGCTTTTTCTGTAAACATCTGCCTGATATTTGCAGGTGCTATAATTTCAATTTTGTCCGAAAGGGCAAACAGCCAGCCGAGAAGCTTATCGTCAAACACCGTATATACTTTGGCGTTGCAGTAACCTTCTTTTTCGTCTTTTCTGAACTGAACGGGAGTATTGAATCTGTTTTCAATAAGCTCAATATATTCGGACGGGAATTTTATCACGAGCCATTCCTTGAAATAATAACTTGTTTCCATGGGGCTGCCGTCAAAATAGCTCGTTGCCGAAACAAGGTCGCCCGAAAATTCGGCTGAATCGGATTTCAGTATTTCGGCATTTTTAATGCGCGGCAGATTTACGTATTCCGCATTTTCCGAAGAGTCTGTTTTGGTGAAAATGAATGATACGTTTCCGTCTGCAACGGTAAGCACGACGGGGTTTACCGTAACCGTTTCAAAATCCACCGAATCAGAAAATACGTCCCCCGGCTTTGAACGGGAAACAGTCAGTGCAACCTGCTTTTTATCCCGTATTGACAGCCTGAGGCTGTTAAGGATTTCAGATGATGTTTTTCTTTTCGGTGCATATGAATTAAGGTTGATTGTGGTGCTGAGAATAAGGTCAAGCGTGGGTATGCAGGTGTTTCTGCGAAGATATTTTTTGATGTAATCCGTCTCATCCTCCGAAAGAATATCCGATGAAAAGATTGCTTCAAGAATAAGTCTTACCGCATCCTGAGAAAAACTCTTTACAATGTAGTAGCCTCTCTTGGGCTTTGAAACACCTATTATTTTGACCGTTGTCTGATTAACCGCTTTTATATCGGATATAATGTTTCTTTTCGAAACGTTGTATCCGTAACTGCGCATATGCTCACAGATTTCATCCAAAGATAAAATGTTGTTTTCGTCGGAAAACATAGTGAGGATTTCTGCCAAAACAATGAGCCTTGTTCTTGCGTTGGAGGTTGTTTCCAAAATAACCGCCGCCTTTTGTCCGTTCTTTAATAAGTCAGCTTACTGTTGACTTCAACAAGAACGTTTTTATCAATTTTAAGAACCTCTCTGTCGTAGCTGTAAATACCGTTAACCTCAAATTCAACGTCACTTACCTGGGTGTAGACCGTTGCGCAAAGACCTTTTTTGATGAGTCTGTATATCTGTTTTTCGTGCAGATGCTTGTATGCGGCAGAAAGCTTTTCGCTGTTTGCAAACATTATATAACCGAATGAACGGTTCTTGTTCCACACGTGATTGTCAATATTCCAGCTGTATCCGCCGAACTCACTGAGAACAAAAGGCCTGCCCCTTGTGGTGAATCTTGTGGGTGCGGTAACGGGTACGGTGTATCTGTGCATACTCTTGAAATCGGGTCCGTTCTGGTCGTGCCAGCCGCTTGCGTGGTCAACAAATCTTGAAGGGTCAATTTCTTTTATTTTTGTGCCTATTTCTTTGGCATCAAACTGACCCCATCCCTCATTGAAGGGCACCCAGCAGCAGATTGAAACGCTGTTGTAAAGGTTATCAATCATTGCCCAAAGCTCCTGCTTGAATTCTTCGCGCCATTCGGGTTTTTCACGCTTGAAGCTCTTGTAGAGGTTATCCTTGACGTGGATGCTGAAAATGGGAAGTGCGCCTGCAAGAAGTGTTCCGATGTACTGACCGCCGCTTATCATATCCTGCCATACAAGCATTCCCAGCCTGTCACAGTGATAATACCATCTGCGTGGTTCAGCCTTGATATGCTTTCTCAGCATATTGAAGCCAAGGCTTTTCATTTCGGCGATGTCAAAAATCATTGCCTCGTCGCAGGGGGGAGTAAGCTGGCTTTCGGGCCAGTAGCCCTGGTCAAGAAGCCCTCTCTGAAAATAAGGCTTGTTGTTGAGCGCAAGTCGGGGAATACCGTCACCGTCGTTCATTATCGAGAACTTTCTCATTCCGAAATAGCTCTTTACTTCATCTTTTTCGCCGTCGCAGTCAAGAGTGATGTAAAGGTCATAAAGGAAGGGTGATTCGGGGCTCCACAGCTTAGCGTCGGGAACGGGGATGTTTGCATCCGCAGAAATCTCACCGTCGTAAACAACTGCATCGCCGTCGGTAATTTTAGCGTAAAGCTTGCCGCCGCAGGCACAGTTATGGTTTACTTTTACATTTATTACGCCTTTGTCAATATCGGGAGTGAGTTTTATGCTTTCAACGTGGCAGTGATTTACAGGCTCAAGCCATACGGTCTGCCATATGCCGGATGTGGCGGTATACCAGAAGCCCTTTGATTGATGAACCTGCTTGCCTCTTTGCTGGTGACCCGAATCTGTGGGGTCATAAACCTTCACAACAAGCTCGTTTTCACCCTCTTTGAGCGCATCGGTAATGTCAAAGCTGAATGGGTTGTATCCGCCTGTGTGCTCACCTATAAGCACCGAGTTTACCCATACGGTGCACTGCCAGTCAACTGCATCAAAGTGAAGGATTGTGCGTTTGCCGTTAAAACCTTCGTTAAGAGTAAAATATCTGCGGTACCAAAGGCGTTCTTCGGGCTTCAGATGCTTCTGAACACCCGAAGCGGCAGATTCGATTGCAAAGGGAACAAGTATCTTTCCGTCAAAGCTTTCGGGTTTTCCGGCATTTTCGCCTGTGATTGCGTAGTCGTATTCGCCGTTAAGGCAAATCCATTTTTCTCTTTCAAGCTGAGGTCTGGGATATTCGGAAAGGGGGCAATTCTTACTGATATCCTTGAACCACCTTGTTTTAAGTTTGCTCATAGTCAATTCTCCTGTATATTAATAGAACATATTTTCAAGTCGGATATCACCGTCAACCGTGACGGCTTTAACCGTGAATTTTTGCTTTAATCCTTTAACCTTCTTAACGGAAACCTCGAGTTCGTACGTGCCGTCCGAAACGCTGACAACCTTGATATCCGTTTCATTCCAATCGTAATCCTCTGCATCGGCTTCGGCATATTTCGTATTGAAGTAAAGCTTTCCGTCGATTTCGGTATATCTGTCGGACTGTGCAAGGATTTTCTCGGCGGCTTCTTTTGTGTAGGTGGATTCAACAGCCGTAACAAGGTCGGCATAAGTATCTATTTCGCCTGAGGCAACAGGGGAGAAGGTGCCGTTTTCGTTCGTGATATCCTTGCCAGATTCTGTGGGAAGATGGTTTTCGATAAACACGTCTTCAACAAGAAAACCGTTGGATTTGACGAGATATCTCAGCACCGTCATCTGACCTTCACCGACATAATTTGCATCCGTTACGTCAGGCTTGAATGAGCAGCCGGCAAGTAAAAGTGCCATGCATATTACTGAGGCAATTATTCTTTTCATAAGCGTAAATCCTCTTTCAGATTATAATTAAATACATTATACATAAAACATTATAATTAGTCAATTGCTTTTCGGCAAAATGAACAATAAATTAAGCTGAATAAGTAAAAAAGGGGAGCAGGCACCAAACCTGCTCCTCGGTCGGATTGATTATCGGATTGATTATCTGAAATCAAACAATTCTTTCGGCGTTATTTCAAGAACTTCGCAAAGCTTGAAAATAACATCAAATGATACACCGACCTTACCGAGTTCAATAGCACTTATATGGCTTCTGTCGATATCTGCAAGCTCTGCTAACTGAAGCTGAGTAAGTTTTTTTCTTTTGCGGTAAAACACAACGTTTAATCCGAATTTTTCGTAAAGCTCTCTGTACTCCTGTTTCAATATAATCACCCTATTAACATTGTTTATCTATATTTTATGGTGATTTACACGAACATTAAACCTTGTGATAATCGCACAACGCTATTGACACAAGTCAAATATTGATTTATAATAACAACAAATCAAATTCGGAGGTAAAACAAATGAAGAAATTTTTATCTTTTATCCTTATTGTTGCAATGTGCCTTTCTCTCGTAGCTTGCGGCAGTAAAACATTGACAAAGGAAGAAATGATTGCAGTTGCAGAGGAATTCAGCGCAAGTGATATTCAGAACGATTCCATACAGAATATTGTTAGCGCAAAGCAGAAGTATTGCAACAAAACCATCCTGCTTTCCGGTACTGTAAGAAGTATTCAGGAAGATTATATCGAATTGTCCGCATCATACGGTTCAAATTATATTATCGATGTATATCTCTCACTTGAAGAACTGGTATTGTTAGAGCAGGGGCAATACATTACTGTTGTTGGTACTACCACGGACGAAATTATTGATTCTTCTGAAAGTGTTGCTGAATACACTTTCGATTACAGCCACTACCAAATGCCGGTTGCATATCTTGTGAAAGACAAAATTGAGGTAACCGGTATACTCAAAGGGGCGAATTACAGTTACAAACCGGCTTATAACATAAAAATCGGAGAAAGCAATGTGTTAAACCTGATATACTTTGCAGAAGCTGTTGATACAAGCACACTTGAAAACGGGCAGGAAATTACATTTGCAGCAAAGGCAATCAGCAAAAACAATGTTTGGCACTATTACGATGCGGAAACAATAGAGTAAACAGCAAAAACGGAGCAGGTTTCAGCCTGCTCCGTTCGTTTGTTTATATGGTATAATTAACCGAAATATCTTGCGAGAAGACCTGCAAATGCCTTGCCGTGTCTTGCTTCATCACGAGCTGCATTTTATTCATCAGCAGCGTGAGGGTAATAGTCAATAAAACCGCTGAATTCCTGAAATCTGAGATAGGTGTCATTTATCAAAGAAGCATAAGATTGTTTCCAAACCCAAACGAGTTTATCCAAATCAAGCTTATAAAAGATATGCTCATTAGGGTGAAATTTGAAAACGTTTCCGTCTTCCACGATGCAATAATACCAATCAGGCTTTGTGTAGTTAGTCAGTTCTACTCCGCTGATTTTGCATTTGGTGACATATGCATTCAAATAGGAACTTGTTCTCGTTTCTTCGGCAGTATAACTGTGAGACATTCCTATTCTGCTTGATTTTGTAAAATATCCTGCACTGTTATCTGAAAGCATGATTAATTAACCGAAATATCTTTCAAGAAGACCCTGGAATGCCTTGCCGTGTCTTGCTTCGTCGCGTGCCATTTCGTGAACGGTATCGTGGATTGCGTCAAGACCCTGTTCTTTTGCCATCTTTGCAAGCTCAAACTTGCCTGCTGTTGCGCCGTTTTCAGCGTCAACTCTCATTTCAAGGTTCTTCTTTGTGCTGTCTGTGATTACTTCGCCGAGAAGCTCTGCAAACTTTGCTGCGTGCTCTGCTTCTTCATATGCAGCCTTTTCCCAGTAAAGACCGATTTCGGGGTAGCCTTCACGGTGTGCAACTCTTGCCATTGCAAGGTACATACCTACTTCCGAGCATTCACCTTCAAAGTTAGCTCTGAGGCCGTCGATGATTTCCTGGCTTACACCCTTAGCAACGCCTACAACGTGTTCTGCTGCCCATGACATTTCGCCTGATTTCTGCTCGTTGAATTTTTCAGCGGGAACCTTGCACTGGGGGCAGAATTCAGGTGCTGAATCTCCTTCGTGAACATAACCGCAAACTGAACATACAAACTTTTTCATAATACTTTTCCTCCAAAAATTTAATATAATTTTTTATTGATTTATGATTATCCGACCTGCTTGGAACAGGAGGGACAATATCCGGTGAATAAAACGGAGTGTGATAAAATTCTTCCGTCAAAAGCCTTTGAGGCTTCTTTGCATAACCCGCAGTCGGTATCAAGAAATATATCAAAAACACCGCCGCAGTCAAGGCAGGTGAGGTGATAGTGAAGGTTGATGTTGCCATCGTACCTTGCCGTGCCTCCCGAACCAATTTTGATAATTTTACCGTCGCCTTCAAGCTGAGCCAGATTCCTGTAAACCGTTGCAAGGCTCAGAGCCGGTATCCTGGGTTTGAGCGAAAAATAAAGATCTTCCGCCGTTGGGTGGTCATACCGTGAACATAAATTTTCCAGTATTGCGTCGCGTTGTTTACTGTGCCGTTGAACCTGCATTCTGTTCACTCCTTTCGCTCTGTCGCTAACGATAATCGTTATCGTTAGCGTTATTATAGCGTACATTTCTGCGTTTGTCAATAGGGTTTCTAAAATTTTTTTCAAAAATCCGAATAAATCTGAAAATCGCCCGAACACATAAAAAGTATTGTGTTTTATATGCGTTTGAATTATTATTCAGATGTAAGGAGGCTTCTTATGAAATGCATTGTTAACATCAGCGAAAACTGTAATGAGGAGGTGCATATTTTTGCCCGTAAAAGAACAAGGCTTGTGGATGAAATCGTAAACCTTGCCGAAAGCGGCTCGAAGGAGCTGACGGGTTATTTGGAAAGCGAGGCTTATATACTCAGTTTGAGTGAGATTTACTGCTTTGCGGTTGAAAACAATAAAACATATGCTTTGACCGCCGATAAAAAGCTTTGGATAAAGCTGAGGCTTTATCAGCTTGAGGAAATGTCGGATGAAAGATTTATCAAAATCAACCAGTCCTGCATAGTGAATATCAATCATATTCTGAAATTTGATGTTGCTTTTTCGGGTATGCTTAATGTTAAGCTGAAAAACGGTTATACCGATTACGTTTCACGGCGCAATGTCAAAGCCGTAAAAGAAAGGTTAGGTGTTAAGTAGTGAATAAATACTTAAAAGAATATTTGAACAGAGGTCTGATTTTCGGTGGCTTCGGACCGATTATATTAGGAATAGTATATTGTATACTGTCAAAAACAATGGATAGTTTTTCTTTGAGCGGCGGTGAGGTTTTGCTTGCAATTTTGTCAACGTATCTCATTGCATTTGTTCAGGCGGGCTCAAGCGTATTCAATCAGATTGAGCATTGGTCTTTGGCAAAATCGCTTTTGTGTCACTTCTCGAGTCTGTATGTTGTATATGTTCTCAGCTATGTTGTTAATTCCTGGATTCCCTTTGAATGGGGCGTTGTTGCTGTTTTTACTGCAATTTTTGTTGTACTTTATTTTGCAATCTGGTTGACAGTCTATTTTTTGGCAAGGTCAACCGGCAAAAAATTAAACTGTATAATCAAATGACAAAAGCCGACGGTGTTTGCCGTCGGCTTCGTTTGTTATTCTGCAAATTTTTTTAATTTTTCGCCTGCGATGCGGTATATTGTCCAATCCTCAAGGGGAACTGCACCGAGAGATAAATAAAAATCTATGCTCGGCTTATTCCAGTCAAGACAACACCATTCGAGTCTGCCGCAGCCTCTTTCACAGGTGATTTTTGCCAGTTTTTTGAGCAGAGCTTTTCCGTAGCCCTTACCTCTGTATTCCGGCAGAACAAACAAATCTTCAAGATAAATTCCTGCTCTGCCCAGGAAGGTTGAGAAGTTATGAAAGAAAAGTGCAAAGCCCACTTCTTTTCCGTTTTCAACCGCAAAAATAACTTCGGCTTTTTTCTTTTCAAAAATCCATTCTTTCAAAAGGACAGGGGTTGCCACAACATCGTCAAGCATATTTTCGTATTCTGCAAGCTTCAAAATAAAATCTAATATTATTTCAACGTCGTTTTCGGTTGCGAATCTTATTTCAATATTCTTATCCATTAAATATCACCCGATACAATATAACATTTTTACGGTGCGTTTTGCAATAAATATTGACATTTTATTTTCTTTGATGTAGGATTTACAAGCAAAAGGAGATGAAAATTATGCTTTCATTCAAAAACAAGCTTATTACCAAGGTGGGCGTGCCTGTATTCAGGTGCCCCGCACTGCCTTTTATACATATTTTCAAGGCTTTTAACAGACCTAAAAAACGTATTTCCGTAAGTGAAAACGGTATCGGCACAAAGGCTGACCCCGTATACCTTACAGCCCACAGAGGTGCATGGACCGATGCACCTCAGAACAGCCTGCCTGCGTTCAAAAAGTCTGTTGAGCTGGGCTATTATACAGCGGAGTGTGATATCCGTCTTACAAAGGATAATAAGTGGGTTGTTCTTCATAACGATACGGTTGATTCTCTTTTCTGTCAGAAGGGTAAAATCGAAGAATTCACCTATGACGAAGTCAGAACTTTTACCTACAAGGACGGCCCTGCTTTCTGGACTTATAAAGATCTGAAAATCTGTTCTTTTGAGGAATATCTTGATGTTTTTGTAGGTACAAACACCCGTCCCCAGATTGAGATAAAAACCGAAACCTACGATATGCTTTACACTGTTGTTGATGCAGTCAAGGCAAAGGGACTTGAAAAGAGTGCGATTATTATTTCGTTTGACCTTGAGCAGCTCAGAGCAATCAATAAAATTGACAGCAGTATCGAGCTCTGGTATCTTATTGATGAAATCACACCTGAAAATATTGCCGAAGCACAGGCAATCGGTTCTAATGTCTGGCTTTCACCCAACTATGACAGAAATACTGCCGAAACGATTAAACTTGCTCTCGATGCAGGCATAGGTGTTTCTTTCTGGACTGTCAATAAGCTTGAAGATGCAAAAAAACTTTATGACCTCGGCGTAAGATATATTGAGAGCGACGTGCTTTGCAAGTGAGTGTAATGGGGCGGTAAAACTGCCCCATTATTTTTACGATTTCGGTTGACTTTTTTTATAATTATGGTATACTTAATAAAGTAACTTACGAAAGGGTTTGACTATGGGCTTTACTGTAAAAGGCTGTAAAATAAACGGGCAGGGCAACCCTGCTGATATGGTTGTTTCAGGCGGCGTCTTTGGCGGTGCCTGTGATACCGTTTTCGAATTTAATAACTGTGCTGTTTTTCCCGGCTTTATTGATGTTCACGTTCATCTCAGAGAGCCGGGATTTTCTTATAAAGAAACCGTTGAAACGGGCACAAAAGCCTGCGCTCACGGCGGCTATACAACCGTATGCTCAATGCCGAATCTTAATCCCGTGCCCGACAGTGCTGAGCACCTTGATGAGCAGTTAAGTCTTATCGAAAAAGATGCTGTTATTGCCGTTGCGCCCTATGGTGCAATAACCGTGGGACAAAACGGAGAAGAGCTTTCGAATATGGAAGCTATGGCAGATAAAGTGTGTGCCTTTTCCGACGACGGCAAGGGTGTGCAGAGCGAAGAAATGATGCGTGAGGCTATGGTAAGAGCCAAAAAACTTGGCAGGATGATAGTTGCTCACTGCGAGGAAAATTCTCTGCTCCGCGGCGGATATATCCACGACGGCAAGTATGCCGCCGAGCACGGTCACAGAGGCATTTGCTCAGAGAGTGAATGGAAGCCCATTGAGCGTGATTTGAAGCTTGCGGCTGAAACGGGCTGTGCATATCACGTGTGTCATATTTCAACCAAAGAGAGTGTTGAGCTTATCAGAAAAGCAAAGGCGGCAGGGGTTGATGTTACCTGTGAAACCGCACCGCATTATCTTATCCTCAGTGATAAGGATTTACAGGAGCACGGCAGATTCAAAATGAATCCTCCTCTGCGAGATGAGAGTGACAGACTTGCACTTATCGAAGGTATAATTGACGGTACGATTGATATGATTGCTACCGACCACGCACCCCATTCGGCAGAAGAAAAGGGCAGGGGTCTTGAAAAGAGCGCAATGGGAATTGTGGGCATCGAAACCGCGTTTCCGCTTCTTTATACGTACCTTGTAAAAAACGGTGTTATCACTATGGACAGGCTTGTGGAGCTTATGAGCACAAACCCCGCAAAGCGTTTCGGTTTTGATAATTCGATTGAAAACGGCGATTTTACCGTGTTTGATCTTGACAGTAAGTATATAATTAATCCCGATGATTTTCTTTCAAAGGGCAGAGCAACTCCCTTTGAAGGCTGTGAGGTTTACGGCGAATGCCTTATGACGGTAAAAGGCGGAAAAATCGTCTGGCAGAAAGGAGAAGAACGATGAACAGAGGAAAATATCTTATAAACGGCAACAAGCCTCTGACCAAGGATGTTTGGGAAATGACGCTTGAAGGCGATACATCCCATATTACCGCACCCGGTCAGTTTATCAATATTCAGCTTGACGGCTTTTATCTGCGCAGACCCATTTCAATCTGCGATTATGACGAAAAGACAATAACAATAATCTACAAGGTTGTAGGTCACGGCACGGAAGCAATGGCAAAGCTTCTTCCGGGTGAATACCTCGATGTTCTTTGCGGCTTGGGTAACGGCTTTGACGTTTCAAAATGCAGTGAAACGGCTGTGCTTATCGGCGGCGGAGTCGGTGTTCCTCCGATGTTTAACCTCTGCAAAAAGCTTCTTTCAGAAGGCAAGGATGTTTCCGTTATCCTCGGCTTCAACACCAAAGATGAAATTTTTTATGAAGATGAATTCAAGGCTCTCGGTGCAAAGGTTTATGTTTCAACCGTTGACGGTTCATACGGCACCAAAGGCTTTGTAACTGACGTGCTCAAAGACCTTGAATATGATTATTTTTATACTTGCGGTCCCATGCCTATGTTCAGAGCAATCGAGAAGATTGCCGCAACAAGCGGACAGTACAGCTTTGAGGAGCGTATGGGCTGCGGTTTCGGCGCTTGTATGGGCTGCTCCTGCAAGACAAAATACGGCTACAAGAGAATCTGCAGGGATGGTCCCGTGCTTGAAAGGGAGGAGATTATATGGTAAATACAAAGGTTAATCTTTGCGGAATAGAGCTTGATAATCCCGTTATTCCCGCATCGGGAACATTCGGCTTCGGCTACGAATTCGCAGAGCTTTACGATATCAACTGCCTCGGCACTTTCTCATTCAAGGGAACAACAAAGGATTCACGCTTCGGCAATCCTACCCCCAGAATCGCAGAGTGCGACAGCGGCATGATCAACGCCGTAGGACTTCAGAATCCCGGTGTTGAAAAGGTTATCAGTGAAGAACTTCCCAGGCTTGCAAAATGCTTTTCAAAGCCCGTTATGGCGAACGTCAGCGGATTTTCGCTTGAGGAATATGCATACACCTGTGAAAAGCTCGATAAAGAGGAGCAGGTTGGCTGGCTTGAGGTCAACATAAGCTGTCCCAACGTTCACGGCGGCGGAATGAGCTTCGGTACTTCTCCCGCGGCGGCGGCAGAGGTTACAAGGGCCGTTAAGGCTGTAACAACAAAACCCGTTATTATCAAGCTTTCACCCAACGTTACGGATATTGTTGCTATTGCAAAAGCTTGCGAAGAAGCAGGTGCAGACGGTGTAAGCTTAATCAATACTCTTCTCGGAATGAGAATTGATCTTAAAACAGGTAAACCCGTTATCGCCAACAAAATGGGCGGTTTCTCGGGCGCGGCAATCAAGCCCGTAGGCATCAGAATGGTTTACCAGGTAAGTCAGGCAGTAAACATCCCTGTTATCGGTATGGGCGGCGTATCTACCGCAGAGGATGTTATTGAATATATTATGGCAGGTGCAACGGCTGTTGAGGTCGGTGCGGCAAATCTTGTAGATCCTTATGCAAGCAAGACGATTGTTGAAAATCTTCCTGCCGTAATGGATAAATACGGTATCAAAAATTTAAATGACATAAAAGGATGTGCACACAATGGGTAAAGATGTAATTGTAGCATGTGACTTTGCTTCTGCTGAAGCAACGTTTGCATTTCTCGACAAATTTGAAGGCTGTACACGCAAGCCTTTCGTTAAAATCGGTATGGAGCTTTATTATGCAGAAGGCCCCGCAATCGTAAAAGAAATCAAAGCAAGAGGTCACAAGATTTTCCTTGACCTCAAACTTCACGATATCCCCAACACAGTCAAGAAGGCTATGGCTGTTCTTTCAAACCTTGATGTTGATATCACCAACCTTCACGCTGCAGGTGCAACAGCAATGATGCAGGGTGCTCTTGAAGGTCTTACCCGTCCCGACGGCACACGCCCCCTTCTTATTGCAGTTACACAGCTTACTTCAACCGATCAGGAAACTCTCGAGAGAGATATTCTTATCAACAAGCCCATCGACGAGGTTGTTATGTCCTATGCTGAAACAGCAAAAAATGCAGGTCTTGACGGTATTGTTTGTTCACCTCTTGAAGCAGGCAAGGTTCACGAGCGTTGCGGCGAAAAGTTCCTCACCATCACTCCCGGTGTACGCTTTGCTGACGGTGACGTCGGCGACCAGAAGCGTGTTATGACTCCCGCAGCTGCAAAGGAAATCGGTTCAGACTACATTGTTGTAGGCCGTCCCATCACAGCAGCAACCGATCCTGTTGCCGCTTACGAGCGTTGCGTTGCAGAATTCTGTGACTGATAAACAGAAAGATGAATTTTAAGATAAGGAGATAATACAATGGAAGCTTACAAGAGAGAGTTTATCGAATTCCTGCAGGGCGCAGGCGTTCTTAAGTTTGGCGATTTTACTGCAAAATCAGGCCGTAAAATTCCTTATTTCGTTAATGCAGGTATGATTAAGACTGGTGACCAGATCACAAAGATGGGCGAATTCTATGCCAAAGCATACTTCGACAAGCTCGGCAAAAAAGAAGCTGTTCTCTACGGACCTGCTTACAAGGGTATTTCCCTTTCGATTTCAGCAGCCGTTGCGCTTTCAAAGAACGGTCTCAATGTTCCCTTCTTCTTCAACCGTAAGGAAGTAAAGGACCACGGTGAAGGCGGCACATTCGTAGGTTATGTACCCACAGAAGGTGAAGAAATTGTTATCATCGAGGACGTTATCACAGCAGGCACTGCTATCCGTGAATCAATGGAAATCCTCGGTAATCTTGACGGCACAAAAGTTATCGCTACATTCATTATGGTTGACCGTAAGGAAAAGGGTCAGTCAGAAAAGGGCGCTATGCAGGAAATCGAAGAGCAGTTCGGCTTCCCCGTTTACTCTGTTGTTGATGTTTATGACATCATTGAATACCTCGAAGAAGACCCTGCAAACGAGGAAAACGTTACCCGTATCAAAAACTACCTTGCTGTGAATGGAGCAAAATAAATGAAAAATCTTATGAACATCACCGACCTGGCCGTCGAAGAAATTGATGAGCTTATCGCGGTTGCCGAGGATATTATTGCAAATCCCGTAAAGTACCGTGATAAGTGCCGCTATAAAAAGCTTGCAACCCTTTTCTTTGAGCCTTCAACAAGAACCCGTCTCAGCTTTGAGGCGGCTATGCTGGAGCTTGGCGGCTCGGTGCTGGGCTTTTCCGAAGCCAATTCGTCATCAGCCGCAAAGGGCGAAAGCGTTGCGGATACTGCAAGAACCGTAAGCTGTTACGCGGATATTATTGCAATGCGCCATCCTAAGGAGGGTGCACCTCTCGTTGCTTCAATGGCGGCAAGTGTTCCCATTATCAACGCAGGCGACGGCGGTCATAACCATCCCACACAGACTCTTACCGACCTTCTCACAATCAAGCGTGAAAAAGGCAGACTCCATAACCTTACCATCGGCTTTTGCGGTGACCTTAAGTTTGGCAGAACGGTTCATTCGCTTATCGAGGCTATGGCAAGATATACCGGCATCAAGGTTGTTCTTATTTCACCCGATGAGCTTAAGCTTCCGGGTTACCTTAAAAAGGAAACACTTGACGCAAAGGGAATTGAATACCTTGAAACAACAGATCTGAGTGCGGTTATGCCCGAGCTTGACATTCTCTATATGACAAGAGTTCAGCGTGAACGTTTCTTCAATGAGGAGGATTATCTCAGACTTAAGGACAGCTATATTCTCACTCCTTCAAAGCTTTCAAACGCAAAGAGTGACCTTGCGATTCTTCATCCGCTGCCCCGAGTAAATGAGATTCACACTTCTGTTGACGCAGACCCCAGAGCCTGCTATTTCAGACAGGTTCTCAACGGCAAATTCATCCGTATGGCGCTTATTCTTAATCTGCTGGAGGTGGAGTAAATGCATATTGATTCAATCAAAAACGGTGTGGTAATTGACCATATCAAGGCCGGCAAATGTATGGATATTTATAAACACCTTGAGCTTGACAAGCTCGATTGCACCGTTGCAATCATCAAAAACGTAAGCAGTAAAAAAATGGGTCGTAAGGATATAATCAAGATTGACTCCGAAATGGAGGTTGACCTTGAGGTGCTGGGATATATTGACCCTAACATTACCGTTAATATCATCAAAAATGAGAAGCTTTGCGAAAAGAAAAAGCTTACTCTGCCTGCGATGATAAAGGATGTTGTCAAGTGCAAGAATCCCCGTTGTATCACCACAACAGAGCAGGATTTGCCCCATATCTTCAAACTCACGAATGCAGAAACGGAAACCTACCGTTGCATATATTGCGAATCAAAAGCTAAATAAAATATAATTCAATCCGACGGCTTCGGCTGTCGGATTTTTTTGTTCCAATCTTGAAAAATATGTCGATTTATGATATAAATAAGTGATAATAAAATACAGGGAGATGTAACGATGATTAAACATATAGTTTGCTTCAAGCTCAAGGATAACAGCCTTTCGGAGTGTGAGAAGGCAAGAGATGTGCTTATGTCAATGAAGGGTAACGTGCCTCAGCTTCGTGATATTGCGGTTGGCATTGATTTCCTTCATTCTCAGCGTTCATATGATATCATTCTTGAAGTTGTTCTTGACGATGCAAAGGCGTTGGAGGATTATCAGAATGATCCCTACCACTGCTCGGTGGTTAAAACCCATATGCATGCAGTAAGGGAAAGCAGTGTAGCAATCGACTATGTTATTGAGGGGTAATTTATATGCAGTTACTTGAAATAAACAAAGAAAAATATATCGGTCAGGCAGACCCTTTTATTCTCGAATTCGGCGGTAGATTTTATATCTATACCACGGGTAAAGACGGCATTTATGCCTATTCATCCGACGAGCTTCTTTCGGGCTGGAGGTTTGAAGGCAGAGTTTTTCATTATGACGATCCCAAGGTTTACGATTATTGGGCACCTTCGGTGATTGAGCTTGACGGTACTTTTTATATGTATAATTCATTTGAATATGATAACGACGTTCCCGATCAAGGCGGACATCATCAGGCAATGTTTGTTTCATCGAGCAAAAATCCTCTTGGCCCCTTTGAAAATGCAAAACAGCTTCTTCATCCTTTCTCGATAGATTCCCACGTTGTGAAGAACGAAAACGGACTTTTTATTTTTTATTCAACCAATACCTTTGAGGGTGAAAGAATCGGTACATATATTGTTGTTGACCGCCTTCTCGACCCCGAAACCGTTGAAGGTAAGCCCGTGCCCGTCATAACTGCATCCATTGATGAAGAAATATATTGCAGGGACAGATACGAAAAAGGTATTCATTGGCATACCCTTGAAGGCGCTTTTTACTTCAAAGAAGGGGATTGGCAGTACGTTATGTACAGTGGTGTCTGCTACGAAAACGAAAAATATTTTATCGGCTATGCAAGGGCAAAGACAGACGAAACAGACCTTACCAAAATTAAGTTTGAGAAATATCCCGATGATAAAACCTATGCACCCGTGCTTAACAGCAATGAGTGGGAAGAGGGTACGGGTCATCATTCAATGATTAAGCATAACGGCGAATGGTACGCTGTCTATCACGCCAGAAATGCCGAAGAAGACGGTTTAAGCGGTGACAGACGAAATGCACGAATCTGCCGTTTGAGCGTTGATGACGGTGTTATAACCGCCGACAGAAAGCAGTTTGAAATATAACGGATCAAGGAGAAATAAAATGAAAAGATTTTTAACGCTTGTTATGGCGGTTGTTGTTGCCGTGGCTTCAATACCCTTTGCCGCCGCAACAAAGGAAGTGACACCTGTTGTTATGGTGTCGGGTTTTGGTGCCACAGCGCTTGTTCAAGACAGCGAAGCAGTGTTTCCGCCGTCACTCAACACAATTCTCAATGCGCTGGGTATAAATGAGGATTTAACGCTTGAAAAAGCGATTGACGAGCTTGAAATCTGGACTCAGGATGAAGGCTACGTTGTGCAGCTTTCCGCCATAGTTGAAAGAATAATCGAGCCTATAAGGGTCAATGATGACGGAAGCTCGGCCTATGATTTGAAGCCCATTATAAGCGGTGCGGAAAATACGTCGCTTGCCGCCTTCAAAGAGTCGGATATGCTTGACTACGTTCCCTATACAGGCTCGGAATTCCTTGATATGGAATCGATTGCACAGCGTATAGGCGATGAAAACGTGTTCAACTATATGTATGACTGGCGTATGGACTATGATACCGTTGCCGATGATTTCAAGGCATACATTGACGATGTTCTTGAATTGACAGGTGCAGAAAAGGTGAGCATCTATTCAATAAGCCAGGGCTGTCTTGTTGTGGGTCAGTATCTTTACAAATATGCGGATCTTGAACAGACCGATAAGGTTGTGTTTGATACACCCGTTCTCGGCGGCGCATCCTTTGTTACCGATATTCTTTCAGACGGAAGTCTTTCTCTGAATTTCCCCGTTATACTTGACCTTCTTTCGGATATTCTTCATATTGAGCTTAAAATTTCCGAGGCTGAAAAGCTTGTGGAATTTCTTGAAGGTGAGTGGATTGCAGGTGCAATAGATATCGGTAAGAATATCATTGTTCCGCCTATGAAGGGCTGCATAGCCTTCTGGCAGATGGTTCCTGCCGCAGAATTTGATGAATATGCGGAGGTTTACCTTGACAGTGAGGCAAACGCAAAGGTTATCGAAGCCGTCAAATCATTCCATAACGGCTTTATGGGTAATATAACGGAAACCTTTGAAAATGCAACCGCTCACGGAAGTGAAATATCAATCAAAGCCTGCAGCGGTTTTCCTCTCGTAACGGATTCGCAGGTTAATTCCGATGCCATTGTTGACGTTGAGTATTCCTGCGGCGCAATCTGCGCGCCCTACGGCGAAGCCTTCCCCGACGATTACGTGCAGGCTGTTGATAACGGCAAAAACAGCATTTCGCCCGACAGAACAATCGACCTTTCAGCAGGCTATTGGCCCCACAGAACCTGGGTTGTTGAAGGCCTTTATCACGGACAGGTTGAATGGTGCCCGAGGTCGCTTGCTCTTGTTGAAGCTCTGCTCTTCACCGATGAAATAAAAGACGCCTATTCGTCCTATGAGTTTCCTCAGTTTATGCAGAGTGAGTCACCCACATCCGATATATCAATCAGCTTTGTCAACACAAACAGTAATTTCCTTCTTCTTGAGGAAGGCAGAGAAGAATACACTTTGACGCTGAAAAACGTGTCAAAGGAAAAGACCTTTGTGATAAATTCGGTTGAGTGTGATAACGGTGCGGTAAGCCCCGAATATTCATCAAAAAAGCTTCTCCTTCCCGGTGAAAGCCTTAACGTATCCGTTACCGCAAAGCAGGCGAAAAGCGGTGAGATAAAAATTTCGTACTCCGAAGCGAAGAATATTTTCAAAGCATCTGAAAAGACCTTCGGCATAACCGTGCTTGAAAATTACAGCGGTGCAACGGCAGAGGATACTATGCCCGGCAATTCAAACCTGCCGGTGTTTATAAGATATTTTATAAACATACTCAAAGACCTGTTTGCAAAAATTGTTTCGGTATTTAACCTTTAATAAAAAAATTCCCCATCCGGCAGGATGGGGATAATTTTTTGTCCGATTAAAAATCTGCTGATCCCGTTGTTCTGGGGAAGGGGATAACGTCGCGGATGTTTGAAATACCCGTAAGGTACATAACAAGTCTTTCAAAGCCCAGACCGAAGCCGCTGTGCTTGACGCCGCCGTAACGGCGAAGGTCAAGGTACCAATCGTAATCCTCGGGGTCAAGACCAAGCTCTTTGATTCGTGCTTCAAGCAGCTCAAGTCTTTCTTCTCTCTGGCTTCCGCCGATGATTTCACCGATGCCCATAACAAGACAGTCGCAGGCGGCAACGGTTTTGCCGTCATCGTTAAGGCGCATATAAAAAGCCTTGATTTCCTTGGGATAATCCGTAACAAAAACAGGCTTTTTGAAAATCTTTTCGGTAAGGTATCTTTCGTGCTCTGTCTGCAAATCACAGCCCCAGCTTACTTTATATTCGAATTCACCGTTATATTCTTCAAGAAGCTTTATTGCCTCTGTGTAGGTTACTCTGCCGAAATCCGAGCTTGCAACGGCAGTAAGTCTTTCAAGAAGCTCTTTATCAACAAATTTATTAAGGAATTCAAGCTCCATAGGGCAGTTATCAAGCACGTAATTGATAACGTATTTAATCATAGCCTCGGCAACGTCCATATCATCACTAAGCTCTGCGAAAGCCATTTCGGGCTCAATCATCCAGAATTCCGCGGCATGGCGCTGTGTGTATGATTTTTCGGCTCTGAATGTGGGGCCGAAGGTATAAACCTTGCCGAAAGCAAGCGCCATTGTTTCTGCCTGTAACTGACCCGAAACGGTAAGATATGCAGGCTTCTGGAAGAAATCCTCGCCGTAGTCAACGGTGTCTTCCTCTGTTCTGGGCAGATTTTCCAAATCCAGGGTTGTTACTCTGAACATTTCGCCTGCACCTTCGCAGTCGCTACAGGAAATAAGAGGTGTATGAGCATAAACAAAGCCCTGCTCCGTAAAGAATTTATGGATTGCATATGCGGCAACAGAACGGATTCTGAAAGCGGCGTTGAAAAGGTTTGTGCGGGGTCTGAGGTGTGCGATTGTACGCAGAAATTCAACGGAATGACGCTTTTTCTGCAAGGGATAATCGGGGGTTGACAGCGCTTCAATTCCGATTTCATCCGCATTTATTTCGAAGGGCTGGTTTGCCTGCGGAGTAAGAAGCAGTTTGCCCGTTACCTTGACTGCGGAGCCTACGTTGAGCTTTGCAATTTCTTTGTAATTATCAAGTTTTTCGGCTTCAAAAACAATCTGAACGCCTTTGAAACAGCTTCCGTCATTAAGTTCGATAAATCCTATGGCCTTTGAATCTCTGAGTGTTTTTACCCAGCCGTAAACCGTTACGGTTTTGTCTGCATAGCTTTCGGGTGCTTCAAAAAGCTTTTTAATTTCAAGTCTTTCCATTTTGTGTTCTCCGTTTATTTCAGAAATTTATTCCGTTCCAACCCCAATGGTCGGCTTCATCATATTTAACGTAAATATTTGCTCTGTCGATTCCGAGTTCTTCATTAACAATTTCGCTGAGTGCGGCGGTGAGTCTGTCATAAGCCGCATCAGAGGTTGAACCGAAAATGCTGACCTGAAGGAACGCATAATCCTGAGTGCCGTCGCCCTTAAAATACATACTGGTGTTATCGTCAAATGCAAGCATAAGCCAGGCTTCGCTTTTGCCGGGGATAAGAGCTATGGCCTCGCCAAGCTTTGCTTTGAGATTTTCTTTGTTTTCATCCGTAAGAGGCTTGCTTACGGTTGTTCTGATATAAGGCATGGTGTGTTCTCCTTTTAGTTGATTCTTATGAAGCTTCTTGCTTCCACAACGGCACCCAGTACGGTGCAGTTGCTGTCTGTATAATTCACGTAAATCATTGAGCCTGTGTCATATTCCGTGCAGAATACACCGTTTTCAACCTCATAATGGTCGGTCATTCTTGCATTACGCAGGTCGTTGAGTGCTTCATTCGCCTTGGTGTAGAATTCTGCGGCGGTGTTGATTGTGTTATCGTAATAGAATATATCCGTCTCGGTGGTGTCCGTTACGGGTTCGTAATTCCATTCGTAATGAGGGCAGGCACCGTATTCGATGCATTTCAGAAGCAGTTCGCTGCTGTTTATGCTTGTGTTTACCGCTTCGCCTGCGTAGTCAACTATGCCGTGAAGTATGAGCTGAACAAAAGGAATACTCACATATGAACCGCTTTCGGAGGCTGCTGACTCAAGGGGAAGATTAATTACCGTATCGATGTTTTTCAGCATATAGAAGTTACCTGTGGAGGTCATTGTGCTGTGATCGGTGGAAAGCGGAGCGATTGATTTCGCAATCTGTAAGGATGCATCCTCACGGAGAAGACCGCCGTGAGAAAAATCCGAATAAAGCAAGCTGCCTGCATCGTTTATGCAATATCCCGAAAAGCTGAGGCTTTTGGTGTTGTTAAGCACGGTTGCAACAACGTCGGAAAGGGATGAAATTTTTCGTAATTTTCTCTCAGAGGAAGTGTTTCCGATGTATTCATTGAGATAACTGTGCGGAGTGTAAACCGAGTTATCTTTTCTGATGTTTTCGGCATTACCCGAATTAAAGGTTTGCGAAGAAGAAACCAGATTAATGTCAAGATAAAGTCTCATTTTCTGAGAAGAAATATAATCAAAAAGCTCACTTAGCTTATTTTCACCGCCCAGTCTTGAAAGCAGACGTGAATTTTCAATGTTTTTCGAATCAAGACCTCCGCTGAATATGCCCGAATACCTTACACTTACGTTATTTATGCCTTTGTTTTTCATCCTCACAAGCATATCCTTGGCCTGCTCAAAGGTTGTAAGCTTTTTCAGATAACCGAACGGTCCGAAGCTGCTTTTTGCAGTACCCGTAAGAGTAAGGCAGAAGGGGAGATAATCACTGCTTTCAACAGCTTTGGTTGAAAGCACGGAGTTTCTGACAAGCTGTTCTCTGCACGCCGAGGCAAGGCCGGCATAGGTTGCGTTGTTGCCCGAAAGAAAGCGGTAGCAAAGAGAAATTTCACTTATTGCTGAGGTTTTTGAGGAGTATACAGTTTTGTTTTCGTAAACAGACGGGGTTACGCTGAAGGATGAATATACCTTGTTGTATTCGCTGACGGCGGTAGCCTTATCGGCATTTATCGAAGCAACTGCATCACCCTTCTGGATAAGCGCAACGAAGGCGGAATCGCCGTGCTTCATACCGAATGCGGGTACGATGGCGGTGCCGTCGCTTTCAATTCCCGTTGAGGGATCGTTGCCGTAGACGCTGAAGGTCAGCGGTTCAAATGATTCGTCGTATGTTGCGGTTTTGATGATTGCACCGCTGCCGTCTGGTACAAGCAGAAAATCATCCTTGTGAGAATCGTTGAAGATACCGAAGCCGTTAAGAATTTCAATGCTTTCCACGAAGGCATCGGGGTTGCCCGAAAGGTTTTCGTATGAGCAGTCTGCATACATGCTTCCGTCTTTAAGTGTAATGCTGAGCTTCGCACGGAAGGCAATGTCTGTTTTTTCAAGAAACTTCTTTTCTGCGGTAGCCTTGTCGGTGTAAATGTCATAGATGAATTCCGCACCGTTTTCGATAATATTATAAGCCGCCGTGCCGTATGCAACGGAATTATCCTGAGAATTGAGAATGTAGATGTCAGAGCCTCCGTTTACGGTCAGCGCTACGGTGCTGGCATTGCTTGTTAACGCTTCTCCGCTTGCAACTTCATCAAGAAGAGGGAGTGCCGACCATATTTTGTTTCTGCTTGTTTCGAGAATACAGAAGCTGTTTGACGACGGGTCTATTTTCAGTTCAACAAATCCCGATGATGCGGCTTTTTGGGAAAATGACAGTGCACTTTCCGAATAATGAATTCTTGCATCTTCAGCCGGCATCGTAACGGTGTTGCGTGCTTCAACGTGCTTTTTTACGCTGACACCGGTTTCATCTTTTTTTGAACATCCGGGAAGAACGAGCATACAAAAGCACAGTGCCGCCGCAAGAGTTCTGAGGAAGAAAGAATTTTTATTGTTCATTATTGCCATAATAACTTGAGTCCTTTGCAACTTCAAAAGTGAATACAACGCCGTTTTTTACGTTTTTAACCCCGTAACGGCATTTGTGATTATCCATAATGCTTTTTACAATGGAAAGCCCGAGGCCGAAACGGTTTTCGCTTCTGCCGTGCGCCTTATCTGCTCTGTAAAAGCTGTCCCAGAGTTCAGCCATATCGGCATCGTTTATGTGCTCGCCTGTGTTATAAACACTGATTTCAAACTTATCCTTACTTTCCGTGCATACAAGCTCGATGTGCTTTTTGCCCGAACAGTGGGAAATTGCATTTGTGATATAGTTTTTGAGAACAATCTCAATTTTATCCTCCTGACCGTAACAGGCAAGGGGCTGAGGTATACGGTTAAGTACGGTTATGCCCGATTGTTCGGTCTGAAGCGAAAGGTGATTGAGCAGGGATGTGGCCTTTGCACCCAAATCGAAATATTGAGGGTGGAAAGGCTGTGATTTGCTTTCAAGCTTTGAAAGTTCAAGAAGTTCAACAACAAGCACGTTCATCTTCTGACTTTCGTCGTAGATTATCTGACAGTATTCCTTTATAACCTCGGGGTCATCGCTTATACCGGCACAAACCCCTTCCGCATAGCCCGAAATAATCGCAATGGGAGTTTTGAGTTCGTGGGAAACGTTGCTTATAAAGGATTTTCTTGCATTGTCAAGGGCGTGACGGCGTTCAATATCCTTCTCAAGCAGTTTGTTTTTACTCTTGAGGTCTTTGAGCGTTGCATCAAGCGTGGTCGAAAGCGTGTTGATGCTTTTACCCAGTTCACCGATTTCGTCACGGCCGTAGTCACCGCATTTTTTGCTGAAATCAAGGGCTGCCATATCCTTCGTGAGGTCGTTCATTTCAACAAGGGGCTTGGTAAATCTTGCAACAATAATATAAAAAACGATTGCCATAAGCATAATCATCGCAACGCTGATGAACGTGTAAACTCTGCCCGCAACGTTGACTATGTTTTCAACGTCGGCAACCTCAAAATAAATGTGTATTGTTTCGCCCGTCTGCAGGGGCACGCTGTAAACAAAAAATTCAATGCTTGTGGCTTCTTTTTTTCTGATTTCAAAATTTTCGTAATCAACGGCGTTTTTGTAGCTGTCAGAAGGCTTGAGAGTATCGTAAATTGCCTTCGATGTACCGGAAGATGCAAAATGTTCACTGCTTGCGGCTGAATTCCCTGAGCTTGAAGTGTATGATAACGAACCGTCGGGGTTGATTATTTCAAGGTCAACGTTGTTTCTTACAGCAATGGAATAAAGGTCGAAATAATATGTAGCCGTACCGGGTATAAGCTTATCTATGCTTTCGGAAACGTCGCTCAGATCACGGTATGTCTGAAATGCAAACACCTTGAAGAGCATAGGCTTGCTGAAAACAGAAATAAGAACAAGCAGTGTTGCAAGCACACACACGACAATGGCAAAAAGCTTTGTGCGTATGCGGCTTTTCTTGTTTTTAAAGGATAATTTTTTCAACAATTACACCTCAATCTTATAGCCCACTCCGTAAACGGTTTTAAGATGGGTTTCACCCCAGATGCCGAGTTTTGTTCTGAGACGTGCAACGTGAGAGTCAACCGTTCTGGGGTCGCCGATGAAATCGACACCCCATATGCTGTCAAGAAGCTGCTCGCGGGAATAAATTCTGCCCGTGTTACTTGCAAGCTTCACCAGAATGTTGTGTTCCTTTACGGTAAGCTCAAGTGCCTTGCCGTCAAGAGTGATTTTATGTGCCGGTATATCAATCACAAGGCCGTTGATGGAAATAATATCCTTTGCGCTTGCCGCTGCGGCAGTCTGCGTTCTTTTGAGAAGGGCTTCAACGCGCTTTACAAGCACAACGGGGCTGAAGGGCTTTGTTACAAAATCATCTGCACCGCTTTCGAAGGAACGAAGCTCGTCAAATTCCTGACTTCTTGCGGTAAGCATAAGCAGGGGAACGGAGCTTGCTTCTCTGATTTTACTGCAGACCTCCCAGCCGTCAGCTTCAGGCATCATAATATCACATATAACAAGACTGAAATCGCCGGCTGCAAAGAATTTTTCGATGGCATCTCTGCCGTCAACCGCTTCAACGGTTTCGTATCCTGAATTCTTGAGGAAGTCGCATACAAGTCTTCGGATTCTTGCTTCATCGTCGGCAACAAGTATTTTTTTCATCGGTTCACCGCTTTCAAAAAATAATTATACAAATACAGTTTACCACATTACATATATAAAAATCAAGTTATAAGGTGAATTCATTGATTGTTGCGTGTCAAAAAACAAAAAAATTGCATTTTTTTCAGAAAAACTATTGTGTTATATTTCTTTGTTTAGTATAATAAAAAGGTATTTAATCTGGGTTAAAGCGGCTTTGTACCGCGTATAACCTTTCGGAAGGTGTGGTTTTATGCTCGGCAAGTATGTCAGAGTCAGGGTTACAAACCCGATCCGCTCCGTAAACAGACAGTTCGGTTTTGTGTACCAGCTTAATTTTGGTGCAATTGAGGGAAAAAAGAGATACGACAATATCTCTCACGGTGCTTACATTATGGGTATCAATCATCCTGTAAGAACCTTTGACGGCAGAGTTATTGCGGCAATCAAAAGGGGTGACGGCAGCCCTGTGGTATATGTGGTTGCTCCCAAAAGTATGCGCTTTATTTCCTATCAGATTGAAGATGCCATTGCCTTTGCCGAAAAAGGCAGAGACTATAAGCTGGAGTGTCTTTACGAGCGTTCCTGCGGTGCTGTTGTATACCGCAGAATCAATGATGAGCTCAGATATCTTCTCATCAAAAACAGACGCAGTACCCATTGGGGCTTCCCCAAGGGCCATATTGAAAAGGGTGAAACTCCCGAACAGACTGCAATGCGTGAGGTTCTTGAAGAAACGGGTATTCACATTCAGATTCTTCCTCAGTTTGCGTCGAAATCAGAGTATACCATTCAGGGCAGGGTAGAAAAATCCGTAACGATTTTCCTTGCAAAAACAAAGGATACGCAGACTATTATCCAGCGTGAAGAAATTGAGGATTATGTGTGGCTTAACTATGATAAAGCAATGGATACTCTCCGCTTTATCAATGACAGAAATATTCTTCGCAGTGCCCACGATTTTCTTGCGGAACAGAATATAGTATAAAAGTGAGGTCGGTCAGATGGCGGAGACGATTGCCGATTACCTTGTAGGTGTTTTTCAGGGGAAAATCCCTGAGGAACTCATAGTTTTTATTATTTCAATGCTGCCCGTTGTTGAACTCAGAGGCGGTATGATTGCAGCAAAACTGCTTGATGTTGAATTTATCAAGGCTTTTATCATATGTTATCTGGGTAATATATTGCCCATTCCGTTCATTCTTCTTTTTATAAGACGTATATTCAATTTTCTCAAGCGTTTTTCAGCAACCGAAAAACTTGTTGAAAAGCTTGAAGCAAGCTCGCTGAGAAAAAGTGATAAAATCAAAAAATCCAGAATATGGGGCTTGCTTACCTTTGTTGCAATTCCTTTGCCCGGCACCGGCGGCTGGACAGGCTCGCTTATTGCGGCGCTTCTTGATATGAGAATAAAAATCTCATTTCCCGTTATTGCCCTGGGAGTGCTTATAGCCAACCTCATAATGTCCGTTTTTTCTTACGGACTTCTGGGTGCCATCGGATTATAAAAAAATGAAGCCCTTTGCTCACTGCTGTGTGCAAAGGGCTTTTGCGATTATTCATTTGATTACGAATAATATTCCATGTTAAGACCAACGAGATTTCCGACGATTTCAGAGATCTCTTTGGGACTTCCGTTGAGGTTACCGTTGAGCCACGAAAGAATGGTTTGTTTTGCGCCGGAAGTAACGTAAATCAGATAAATATTTGCTTCATCACGGTTTGGAGCCTTCTTTTGTGACATAACCATATCGAGCAGTCTGTCATAGTAAACCTCAACCAATCTCCAAAGAAAATTGTTTAACATATTGGAGTGTGCCAACATTCTGTAATACTCCATATCTCTGCTGAGATATTCGCAAATCTGAGTCAAAAGCTCGCCCACGTTTGTCATAATGTTTTCGAGGCCGAATCTGTCAACGTACTCTATAAGGACTTCAAGCTCTTCGTTTTCAATCTGCTTCAGCACGCTGTCAACGTCGGAATAATGTGCATAAAAAGTACCGCGGCTGATATCCGCTTCTCTTATTATGTCTGAAACTGTGATTTTGCTTAATTCCTTTTCGTGAATAAGCTTTGCCACGGCTTTTTTTATCAGGTTCTTTGAACGTATGGAACTTCTGTATTCTGCCTTTGCCATTATGTATTCCCCCATATTTCTCTCTTATAATAATTTATCTTTTTTTTTCGAAAAAGTCAACAAAAAATTACGGAAATTAACTTTTTGTTTATAATTACTTGTGGAATACTGGAGTACCTGCTATAATAATTTACAAATCAAATCAAGCGAAGGGTGAACAGTATGAAACTTGTAAATCAGACTGAGCAGATTTCAAAACGAATGGGTGATGAAGCGGCTGTCCGCATTATATGTGAAAGCGGATTTGACGGCCTGGATTATTCAATGTTCTGTATGAGCAATGATGATTGTGTTCTCAATACGTCTGCATATAAGAAGCACGTTGAGGGTCTGAAGGCGCTTGCCGCATCCTACGGTGTGACCTTTGAGCAGGCTCACGCACCTTTCCCGTCTGCCAAAGACAGCAACGCCGAATACAACGAAAAAACCTTCGAAAAGCTTAAACGTGCGCTGGAAATCGCAGGCATACTTGATGCGAAAATTTGCGTTGTCCATCCCGTTCAGTTTAGGGAAAATCAGTTTGAACAGAATATGGAGTTTTATCATAAGCTGGAGCCGTATGCGGCGGATTACGGTGTTAAAATTGCTCTTGAAAATATGTGGGGCTGGAGCAATGAACTCAACAGAATAGTTCCCAATGTATGCAGCACAGCGGAGGATTTCAACCGCTATGTTGACGCCCTTGACCCTGCACATTTTACTGCTTGCCTTGATTTGGGGCACTGCGGTCTTGTAGGCGATAATGCAGGTGCAATGATAAGACAGATGGGCTCAAGGCTTGGCTGCCTCCATATACATGATAACGATAATGTGAATGACAGTCACACTCTGCCTTATACCTCCGAAATGGATTGGGACGATATTCTTCACGCTCTGGGTGAGATTGATTATCAGGGTCATTTTACCTACGAAGCAGATAATTTTATCAGAGACTTTCCTGAGGACCTTATGCCTGCCTGTGAGAAATTTATGCACGACGTAGGCAGGTCGATGATAAGCAAAATTGAAAATTACAGGGTGAAAAAATGAGCCTTTTTATCTGCCCCGTCTGCAAGGAAAAACTGACGGAATCTGAAAAACTTTATAAGTGTGAAAACGGACACTGCTTTGATAAATCAAAATTCGGTTACGTCAATCTGCTTCAGTCACAGAAATCCTCTGCAAAGCGCCACGGCGATGACCGTATGATGGTCAGAGCAAGGCGGGATTTCCTTGATTCGGGTGCGTATGCTTTCTTGCGTGATGCACTTTGCGACATCTGCCGGAGCGTTTTGCCCGATAACGCAAAAATACTGGATGCAGGCTGCGGAGAGGGTTACTATTCGGCAGGCATAAAAGCATCCTGCAATAAAAAATTTGAGATATGCGGTGTTGATATTTCAAAGGATGCACTGGAATTTATGGGCAAAAGAAAGTGCGGTGTTCCATGCGCTGTGGCAAGTCTTTTTGAGTTGCCTCTTGCAGATGAAAGTGTTGATGCTGTGCTTAATGTTTTTTCTCCCGAAGCAGACGGCGAATTCCGCAGAGTGCTGAATAACGGCGGATATCTCATAAAGGTTATACCCCGCGAAAAGCATCTTCTCGGTCTGAAAAATGCGATTTACGATAAGCCCTACCTCAATGAAATGCCGTCGGCTGAACTCCAAGGGTTTGAGCTTGTCTGCACCAAACAGCTTGAAGGCAGGCTTTACCTTGACTCGGCTGAAATGATACAAAATCTTTTCAAAATGACTCCGTACTATTACAAAACGGGAATTGATGACCAGAACAAAATCAGCCGCATCGATTACCTTGAAACCGAAGCGGAATTTGAAATAAGAGTATATCGAAAGGAAGTTTGAACAAATGCATAAAAAACTTGCAATGACTCCGCCTATGGGCTGGAACAGTTGGGATTGTTACGGTGCCGCAGTTAATGAAGAACAGCTTCGCGGTAATGCCGAATATATGGCGGAACATCTGAAGGATTACGGCTGGGAATACGTTGTTTGCGATATTCAGTGGTCTGAGCCTACCGCAGACAGTTTTTATTATCACTATTTTGCGCCTCTTTGCATGGATGAGTATTCGCGCCTTATTCCTGCGGTTGAGAGATTCCCTTCTTCGGCAGGCGGCAAGGGCTTCAAACCGATTGCCGATTATGTTCATTCGTTGGGCCTTAAGTTCGGTATTCACATTATGAGAGGTATTCCCAGACAGGCTGCACATCTGAACACAAAAATCAAATGTGAGGGCGTTACGGCAAGAGATATTGCAAAGCCTTCGTCTGTCTGCCCCTGGAATCCCGATATGTACGGTCTTGAAACGCATAAAAAAGGTGCACAGGAATACTATGATTCAATTTTTGAACTCTATGCCGAATGGGGCGTTGACTACATAAAATGCGATGATATCGCAAACACGGAGATGTGGCCCGATAATCCTTATTCGGGCAGGGAGGAAATTGAAATGCTCCGTAAGGCCATCGACAAATGTGGCAGAGATATGGTTCTCAGTCTTTCTCCCGGTCCTGCACCCGTATGGGAACACGAGCATCTTGCCGCAAATGCAAATATGTGGCGTATGACGGGGGATTTCTGGGATGAATGGAGCAAGCTTTATGCCATGTTTGAGCGCTGCTATGCCTGGCAGGATTACGTTCAGCCGGGTGCGTGGCCCGATTGCGATATGCTTCCCCTCGGCAGAATACAGAAAACCGAATTACTTCCCGAATACAGGAACAGATACACACGTTTCACTCACGATGAGCAGATAACAATGATGACTCTTTGGGGAATTTTCCGTTCTCCGCTTATGATGGGCGGTGAAATGCGCGAAAACGATGAGTTCACTCTTTCGCTTCTTCAGAACAGAGAGCTTATTGATATGCTCAAAAACTCAAGCGGTGCAAGGCAGTTCAGCCGCAAAGAAACCGACGGCAAGGGAGAAATTATCTGGACCTCTAAAGGCGAAAACTGCAAGTACGTTGCATTTTTTAACACTGATGATAAGCTGAGAAATATCAGCTTTGATTTGGCGGATATCACAATGGGCGGTATATCATATTCGGTTTGGGATATGTGGAGTCACGGTGAATATGCCGTAACCGACGGAGTGTTTACTGCCGAAGTCAATCCCCACGGCGCAAGACTTTTCAGAATAAAGGTGAAGTGAAATGGAAAGAAAACCCAATTTAAGGCTTGCAACCCGAAAGCCCGATCATATTATGGTAAGCATTTCGGGCGATGCAAAAACATCAATGACGGTTACCTGGCGTTCAAGTGAAGACGTTACAAAGGGTTACGTTGAATATTACGAGAAAAACGGCGAAAAAAAGCGCATTGATGCAATAGTAAAGCCTTTCAAAAGCGACGTAAATACAAGTAATATTTTCTGGGCAACGCCTTCGGATCTCAAGCCCGGTACGAGATATTATTACACCTGCGGCAGTGATGAAAACCGCAGTGAAGAGTATTGGTTTGACACTGAGGAGGAAAATCTCACAAAGTTTAAGTTTATTGCAATTTCCGACCATCAGAAGGATGATGACCACTATAATCCCGATTATTCCTCGCTCAATAAATTTCTGAAGGACGTTCTGAAAAAGCATCCTGACGTTAAGTTTATTTTAACGGCAGGGGATAACACAAACTGCGGTCAGCACGAAATTCAGTGGAATGCAATGTTTGAGGGTATGCAAGGCATAATGGAGCACCTGCCCTATATGATGAGCTGCGGCAATCACGACAACAGAGGCTTCAGAGAATATTTCCCCAAAGAGGTGGACAGGTATTATGCCGAGCCTGCCGAGTTTTTCAACACTCAGCTTGAATACTCATACCCTAAAAACGGCCCCGAAGGCTGGCAGACTGAAATCTATTCATTTGATTACGGCAATGCCCATTTTGTTGTGTACGGTGTTAACGAGCCCGAGCTTATGAACGAATGGGCAAAGGCGGATATTGCAGGCAGTGATAAGACCTGGAAATTAGGCGCACATCACTTCCCCATTTATTACGCAGGTCCCAACCTTGCCAATGACGACAGCTATCCTATGATGAGAGAGTCTATGGAAATGCTTGACGTTCTTTTCTCGGGTCACGAGCATAACTTCTCACGCTCATTCCCCATAAAGAATGAAGAGCTTTTTGACAAACCTTCCCAGGGTACCGTTCATTATGAGCTTGGCAACGGTAATTTCAATCCTCCCGGAACAAAAACCACGGATAAGATATGGCATGCATCTTTTTATCCGCAGGAGGAGAAGGTTGCGGCTTATGCGCTTATTGAGGTTGACGGCGATAAAATTACTCTTATATCGGAGCTTAATGACGGCAGAGTAGTTGATGAATGCCGTATCGATAAGGAAAAGGATGAAATCCGTCCCTACCGAATTGCACCAGTATTCGGTGAGGGAAGAACGAGAGTTTACTATAAAGGTGCCGATCTGGGACTTTGCAATATGTCAACGCCTCCCGTACGCAAAGACGGGGTTTGGTATATGGCGTTTGCAAATCTCATAAGATTTGCAGGCGGTGAAGATATAAGAGGCGAGGGCACTGTTACCCTGAAAATTTACGGTAAGGAGGCAACCTTTACCGAGAACAGCAGAATTGCAAAGATAAACGGCGGAAATCTTGATATGGGATACGAGGTTTTCAGAGGTAATGAAGGTCAGCTTTATATACCTGTTGACGGTGCCTGCAAGGCTTTCGGAATGAAGTGGGCGTATGCTGAGAGAAATAATTTTATCACGGTTGAGCATATCAGCGAAAACCATCCCATTGTGCCTCAGCCCTGATAAAAGTAACGGCTTTTTTAATATTCTGTATATTTTTTCGAAAAAACCTTGTTTTATTTCAAAAGGTGTTATATAATAACAGGGTATGGAGGTGACCGAAATGACTGATAAAACAATAAAGTTTTCAATCAAGGACGAAAATGAGGCGGAGATGAAGAAGAATCTTCTTGCCGTTTATGAGGCTTTGAATGAAAAGGGTTATAATTCAATCAGCCAGATTGTAGGCTATATCCTCTCCGAGGACCCGACCTATATTACTACACACAATAATGCACGCAGTCTTGTCAGAAGGCTCGACAGAGATGAACTTCTTCAGGCTATGGTCAAGTGCTATCTGGGAATTGAATAATCTTGAAGGAGTGATACTGATGGCTAAGAAAAAGTTTCTTATGTATAAGGGCAGACCTCTTGTCAGAAGCGGTAAGACTATTTATTACGGCTATATGAGCGACCCTTACGTTGTAATTATGCAGGTAACAAGCACCCGTGAAATCAAGGGTGTTGAGGTTGCAGACAGAGTTGTTGTTCAGCTTGTTAATACAGACCCCGACGTTAGAATGAAAGATAAAATCGTCAAGAAGGCAGAGCGTAAGGGTCTTTACAGTGCAATGGATATCGGTTGCATATGGCTTGAAAGAGAGCTTAAACAAGGCGCATAATTCAAAAAAATACGGCTTGCACGTTAAGTGCAAGCCGCTTTTTTATGTTTGATTATTCAACTGTAACGGTGCCGTCTTCGTCAACGGTGATTTTCATACCGTCCTTAACGTAGTCAAGAAATTCCTGACCAAGGCAGTCAACTGTAATCATGGGTTCGTCAGCCCATACAGCCGAGAGAACCGCACCTGCGCAGGCAAGTGAGTCGATATGCTCTGAGAAAAGCATACACTTGGGGTTGCGCTTCATAGCGTTTGCGCAATAAAGAACCATACCGCCGGTTGTTGAACCGATTGTCTGGGGGAGGCAGAGGGCTGTGCCTACCATGGGCTTGTTGTAAAGGTCAGCGTTATTCTGGTCGCCGCACTTTGCTTCTTTATCGCCGAACTGAAGAGCATTCTGGAAGGAAGCCAGAGTGTTGAAACCGCCGTGTGAAACAAGAGCGTTTGCAGTGCATTTGCCCGCAACAACGGGACGTCCTTTGAACTGTTTCATCTTACTTTGCCTCCTTTGTGATTATGTCAAGAATCTCGTCACTCTTGTAGTAACGTGATGTTGTGTATGTTCTGAGCTTGTTTGAGTTTGTGATAACGGGCATCTTCTTGCAAAGAGGATTGTTCATATACATAAGAGGACAGATGTAGCTGAGAACAACGCCTGTTTCCTTAAGCTTTGCAGCATAGGGAGTCTTGTTGAATGCTTCAACAACTGCGGGAGCAGCGGTGAATACGGTGGGGATTGAAACCTTCTTAAGACCGTTCTTCTTAAGACCTGCAACAACGTTGTCTGTCCATTCGATAAGTTGAGCGTGTGAAAGATGGGGGCAACCAACAAAGCAAAGCTTGGGAGTTGCGTTCTTATCCTTCCACATTACAGGGTAGTTAGCCTGAACTCTTTCAAGTTCCGCATCGTCAATAACGTAAACCTGAGCGCCTTCAGTAATAAGGCTTTCACCCATTTCAACTGCTTCGGGAGTAAGGTTAGCAACGTGATAAAGACCAACAGCACCGTTTGATGCAGTAGCTGCACCGAAGTCCTTGAGGTATGCCTTTGTATCGCCGTCAAGCTCGGTACCGATCCACTGGTCAAGACCCTTGATGTAGGGAACGTCTTCCATAACCTTCATACCGATGGCTGAACCGAGGATCTGAGCTTCGGGCTTCTTTGTGGTTTTAACTTCAACAATCCAGGTAGCCTTTCTGCCTTCATCGGTAACAAGACCGAAGTAGGGAACTCTGCCTACGATTGAACCGAAAAGCTCGATGATACCGGAGTTTCTGTTGCAGCGTGCGCCGAGAACGGAGTTAGCATAAACAACAGCCGATGACTCTGCCCATGAAAGAACCTCGCCCTTCTTGGGAACGTTGCCTACTTCATCCATGTAGCAGGTGCAGGTGTATGACTTGTCGTCAATAAGTCCCAGCTTTGAAAGCTGTGCATCGTAGCTGTCCTGCATGCTGTACATAAACTTATTGAAAATAAGCTTCTGAAGGAAGTTTGCGGGTACCTTGGGGTCAAGGGGCTTGGGGTCAACAGAGAACTTCTGCTGTGAAAGTGCGCCGCCATCAATAAGCTTATCCATAAGCTCATAAACGGGCTTCATAACTTTAAGGCCAAAGCTTGTAACAAGGTGGCCCATCTTGCTCTCAACGGGAACCATTTTTGTTGCGTCGAAAGCGTCACCGTAAAGCACCAGGGTTTTCATAACCTTGGCCATAGTTTCGCCCTTGGAACCGTTGAGAATGTCCTGCTCTTCCTGAGTAAGAATCATTTTGTATTCCATAATTGCATTGTCCTTTCCGCAATTTTTTTTAATTGTAACACTTTGTTCGGATAAATTCAACATTATTTATTAAAAATTAGATAAATAATATTTACCGATTTTGCCCCTTGCATATAATATATGGGGTGGTCTTATGCGATACAGACGCTTCGTCGCAAGAAAAAATAAGGTTGCTTTCAGGCTGATTTGCATTTTTCTTGCTCTTCTTATCGGAATTCTGTTGGCGGATGCAAAGCTTCGCCCTGCGGTATACGACCTTGCGGCGGTTGAAATCCGCGCCAAAGCGGTGAAAACCATCAACACTGCAGTTGAAAGCATACTTTCGGAAGGCGGAGTTGCCTACGCCGATATTGTTTCGATAAGCCGTAACGAAAGCGGTTCAATTACGGGTATCACAACAGATATTGTGAAAATGAATCTGTTCAAGTCAAAGGTAACAAATGCGGTTGACGATGCTTTTTTGCTGAACGAAACCGTAACGGTTACCGTACCTCTGGGCAGTGCAACGGAAATTGTTTTTCTTTCGGATACGGGACCGTATATAAATGTCAAGATGCATATTGATTCATCAACCCAATCTGATTTCAGCAATATTTTTGAGAGTGCAGGTATTAATCAGACCCAGCACAGTGTTATGCTGAATCTGGAAACCGAGATTATTCTCACCGCATCGGGCAGGCGGATAAATCAGACCGTGAAAACGTCGTTCTGTGTAGCCCAGACGGTTATAGTAGGTACCGTTCCGAGTGTTATGGTTGAATAAAAAATTCATTGATTTTATTGTCGCGAATTGCTATAATAAAACTAATAAAGAACGAGGGAAGTTTGTTATGAATTTTGAAAAAGCAAAAGAGAGAGCAAAGGAACTCCGTGATCTGCTTAACTATCACAGCCATAAATATTATGTCGAAGATAACCCTGAAATAGGGGATTATGAATATGATATGATGCAGCGTGAGCTGGCGGCAATCGAGAAGGAATATCCCGAGCTTATAACTCCCGATTCACCCACACAGAGAGTAGGCGGCAGTGCAGACGGTATGTTTGAGCCTGTTGTTCACTCTGTACCTCTTGAAAGCCTGCAGGACGCGTTCAGCATTGACGAGGTGCGTGCTTTTAATTCAAGAGTAAAAGCTGTTTTTGATACGGCTGAATACGTTGTTGAGCCTAAAATTGACGGTCTTTCAGTTGCCCTTGAATATGAAAACGGCGTTTTTGTCAGAGGTTCAACACGCGGCGACGGTAATGTTGGTGAAGATGTTACCGCAAATCTCCGTACCGTCAATTCAATTCCTCTGCGCCTCAAAGAGGATGTTACCATTGAGGTCAGAGGCGAAGTGTATATGCCCAAAAAGGTGTTTGCGGCGCTTGTTGAGGAGCAGGAGCAGAACGGCGAAAAAGCCTTCAAGAATCCCCGAAATGCGGCGGCAGGCTCCCTGCGTCAGAAGAATCCCAAAATTACCGCAACAAGAGGTCTTGATATATTTGTTTTTAATATCCAGCGTGTTGAGGGCGGCAATATAACGGGTCATAAGCAGTCTATCGATTATCTCAGAAATCTCGGCTTCAAAACGATACCTTTTTACAATAAATTCTCAACCGTTGACGGCGTTGTTGCAGAGCTTGAACGCATAGGCGAAATCCGTTCATCCCTGCCTTTTGACATTGACGGTGCGGTTATAAAAACCGATTCCTTTGCCCAGCGTGCAGAAATCGGAAGCACTGCAAAATTCCCCAGGTGGGCACTTGCCTTTAAGTATCCGCCCGAGGAGAAGGAAACAACCGTTACCGATATTGAGGTTGCCGTAGGCAGAACCGGTGTGCTTACGCCCACTGCCGTTTTTGAGCCCGTGCTTGTTGCAGGCTCAACCGTTTCGAGAGCCACTCTCCACAATCAGGATTTTATTGACGAAAAGGATATAAGACTCGGTGACAGAGTTGTTATCCGCAAGGCGGGTGATATTATTCCCGAGGTTATAAGGGTTGTGTCCCACGCAGATAACAGCGAAAGATTTACTTTACCGTCTGTCTGCCCTTCCTGCGGTGCAGGAGTTATCCGTGAAAACGGAGAGGCGGCCGTACGCTGTGTCAATCCTCAGTGTCCCGCCCAGCTTTTACGCAATTTGATTCATTTTTGCTCCCGTGATGCAATGGATATTGAGGGAATGGGCGATGCGGTGCTTGAGAAGCTTGTTTCATGCGGTATGCTTACAAAGGCAAGCGAGATATATACTTTGAAAAAAGAAGATTTTATGACTCTTGAAGGCTTCAAGGATAAGTCGTCTCAGAATCTTGTTGATGCCATTGAAAATTCCAAAAAGAACGACCTTTCAAAGCTTGTTTTTGCGCTGGGCATCCGTCACGTAGGTCAGAAGGCAGGCAAGCTTCTTGCAGACCACTTCGGCACAATGGAAAATATAATGAATGCAGACGTTAAAGCACTCACTTCAATCGAGGGCTTTGGTGATATAATGGCGCAGAGTGTTGCGGATTTCTTTGCCGTTGAGCAGTCAAGGAAAGAGATTGAAGCCCTTGCGGCATACGGCGTCAATATGACCTCTCAGAAGGAAACGATAGATAACAGATTTGAAGGTAAAACCTTCGTTTTGACAGGCACTTTGCCCACCTATTCAAGAAATGAAGCAAGTGCAATAATTGAAAAATTCGGCGGCAAAACCGCATCCTCCGTGTCCAAAAAGACAAGCTATGTTCTTGCAGGTGAGGAGGCTGGCAGTAAGCTTGTCAAGGCACAGCAGCTTGGTGTGACCGTTCTTACGGAAGAAGAATTCAACGAGATGATAAAATGAAATATTCAAAGGAACATTGCTGGGTTGAAAAAACCGAAATCGGAGTAAAAATCGGTATAACCGATTATCTTCGTAACAGGATTTGCAGAAATTTTATAATTAATCTTTGCGATGAGGACGATGATATCAAAGCAGGGGAGATTATGGGCGACGTTGAATCCTGCGATTTCTTTGATATTATTGCTCCCGTCAGCGGCACGGTTTTGCGTGTGAATGATGATGTTCTTATGAATCCTCAGCTTCTTCTTGATGGAAATGTGTGGTTTGCTGAATTTAAGGATATTTCATACACGAAACCTCTGATGAGTGAGGATGAATACGAAATATTTTTGTCCCATAAATAAACAGAAGCGGATTGCAATTTGACTGCAATCCGCTTTTATGTTGTTCTGATTAATAATTGTCTTTTATCGCATTACCTGCCGCACGGAGAAGTGAGTCCTCATGGCTTGACGGAAGGTCGCAGCTGTAATGCCATATCATAACACCACCGAAGCCGTTGTTGACAGCATATTCGGTTTTATCTCTGATAACTTCGGGCGTGTTGAACCAGAAATTCTTGTCGGTATCGTCACAGTGATACCAGCCGTTTTCGTCAATACCCTCATAACATCCGTTGTAACCGTACCAGTATGCAGACATATCTGTGGGTCGTGAATAAAACGCAAGACCTACATTGACTTTTTCGATAGGCATACCGTAAATGCCTACCTTCTGAACTGCTTTCACCGTATCTTCATAGGTGGCATGTTTTCCTTCTTCATCAACCATATCGTAAAGCATTATTTCGAAGGTATCGATTGCTTCAATGGCGGCAGTTGAGAATTTTATGTTCCAGTCATTTCCCGCCACACCCAGGGAGTAATCTCCCAACTTTTTATCAAGAGATACGAGGAAATTGTTGAAATGATGCCAGGCGTTTGAAGAAAGGGGGTATTCATAGTCAAAATGAATGCCGTCAAAATCATATTTGTCAAGCACGGCAATAATGTTATCTTCAAGCACTCCGCTTGCAAAGGCTTTATTGTGTTCTTCACTCTGTGCTTCCATCTGTTCTTCCCATACATCCGAATCCGTTTTGCCCCAAGGACCGAGAAGATTAAGGGTGATTTTTACATCTCTGTTGCCTATTGCTTTGCGGAGATTGGCAAGTGCCGTTTCAAGCAATGACTCGTTACATATGACTTCACCTTCGCTGTTGAATGAAGCACATTCAAAAAGAATAACATCGGTTATAATGTCAAAATCTTCGGGGTAAAGGCTGTTTTCGGATTGAATATATTCTCCTCTGACATAGGTTGTGACCTTAAAATTTTCAGCCTTTTCAGTAAAAGGAAGCGAAGTGATTCCGAGAAGATTTGCAACAATCAGTGCAAGAGAAGTAAAAAAAGAAACTATCTGACTTATGAAAGTTGTCATATTGTATCATCCTTTTTGGTTATTGTGCCGATGAAGAAGCATACAATTCTTCAAGCTCATCGTAATGAGTGTAGTTATTTGCCTGCGCAATAAGATCTTCCGCGTCAGTGTAAGGTTTGATAACTCTTTTATAGACAGATTCAGCTTTGAGCCAGGCGTTAAGTTCACGTTTTATTTTTATGCTTTCAATAAAGCTGTGAGCCTCTCTGTTGGCAATTTCTTCTCTGACCGCATCGTCGGGAGCGACTATGTTGTCTATACCGTATTTTCTGATAAGTGCCGCAGATTCCTTTTTGATGCGCATATTCTTTATTGCATCTGATCGTATTTCTTTTTCGGAAGCGGTTTTCTTCGGCAATTTTTTTGCGGTATCCATATCCGCTTTTGCAGTGTCATAAAAATATACAAGCCCTTTTGAATAATCCTCGTAAGCCTGTGCAAGCCTTGCTCTGCCGGCTTCGGTTGTGAACTTGTTGAGGTCATCCGTAATTATTGCGGCACGCTCTATGGCAAGATTGGTTTCTTTAACCTGTTTCCTTGCGGCTTTGTCGGCTTTTTTGTCAATGGTCAGTTTATCTTTGCCGTAAAGCGATTTTGCCTGATGTATAATTTCCATTGCTTCGGCAAGCTCACCGTCTTCAAGTGCGCCGAGAGAATAATTCTCAAACATTGCACGGATTTTCAGCACATCAACATAGGCTTTGTGCTTGTTTTCCGTCAGATCATAGAAGCAGAATGGAATAAGGTTGAGCAGTGCTCCCAATGCAGAGCATAAGATAAGCACTTCAAAAAGATTGTTTCTGATTGTATCGTCATAGAGAACATTGTAATCTTCAAGCAGACCCATTTTTTCGTAAATGGAGGGATAAACCATACCCGTGAAAAAGCCGATAACCGTGCCTATCATACCGAGGGGCCCGAAAAGTCCGTCAACCCTGACACCTGTTTTCCACTGATGATAGTCCCTCATATCCGCACTTATCTGATGCTGAACAATATTCCAGAAGGTGTTGATAAAGCTGTTGATATACCACAAAACGCATACAAGAATAATATTTTTGTACACAAAATAAAGGATAAGAAGTATTACAATGTTAATGGAGTTGGCTGTTATCAGCAAATTCCTTTTTCCCATTACTTTGATCGCCAGGGGAGCGAGAAGCATTGACCACAGCGCGGCATTTCCAATAACAGTGTTTGCAACGCCAAGCATTTCCTGATATTCACCGCCGTTGCCGTAAACAAATGACCAACCCAGCACAACGCCGTAGCCTGATTCCAGGAAAACGACCCATGCCGCTGCCTGAATTATCCAGTAATATTTGTTCTTTGCAACCTCGCGGATAGCATCAAACATTCTGACGGCTTCGGGTTTCTTTTTGGGCAGAATAAGTCTTTCCTTGACCTTGCGGAAGAAAATGGTGCCGATTATCAGACCGATAACCGTGAATATGGGGTAAATTACTCTGTAAGTCCAGATATTGTTAAGACCCCATGTTATTCCTGCAATGAAAGGAACGGCAAAGCCCGTAATAGTGGGAGCAAGGGAATAAATAACCTGTGAAATGCTCATTACGGTTGCTCTTTCCTGAGCATTTGGTGTTATTATCTGCTGAAAATATGTATAGCTTTCATTGTAGAAACACAGAAAAATATTAAGAAGCATATACATAAACCATACAACAACTGCTTTTGTGATATACTCCATATTCTCATAGGGTAACCAGACAAAAACCGTTGTTATAAGAACAATGGGAAATCCTGTTTTTCTTATAAACGGAAGAAATTTACCGCCTTTTATGTGGTGATTGTCATAATACCAGCTGCGGAAAATACCTATCGGAATACCTATAAGATTTGCAACAATAAGCATAACCTGCAAATCCACAGGCCTTAATCCGATGCTTGCACCTACCAGGAAATTTGCGGCATCAAGTCCGATTGCGGATGCAAGCAGTGTTGTCCAATGAACACCGAACCCTGCACAGCTGAGGCTTGCAACCTCTTTGTAGGGGATATAATTCCCTTTTGCGGGTACGTTCCAATATTCTTTTACCGTCTTAATTGCATTTTTTGCTTTGGATATAATTCCCGATTTGCTTTCAGATGCCATATTTCAAGCCCTCCGTTTCACAAATGAACACCGAGTTAATTATACTCGCTTCGATATAAAAAATCAATACAGGTACGGAGAATATCGAATGATACTGTTGATTTTCGGACGAATGTAAAATATAATATCTGATATATGAATTGTTTCATTACGGAGAATGAGTAATATGAATAAAATCACAGAAATAACAGATTTCCTTGCGCCGGAGCTGGATGTATACGCACGGTTATCCGAGATCCAACTCTTAAACAGAGAGTATCCCGAAAAAGGCTTGTTTATAGCAGAAAGCCCCAAGGTGATTGAAAGGGCTCTTGATGCAGGGTATGAGCCGGTTTCGTGTCTTATGGAAAAAAGGCATATTGAGGGTGAAGGCAAAGAAATTCTGAAAAGAATTAAAGATGTTCCCGTTTTTTGTGCGGAATTCGACGTTCTGACGCAGTTGACAGGCTTCAAGCTTACAAGGGGAATGCTTTGTGCCATGAAACGAAAACCGTTGCCCGATGTTAAAGAAATCTGTGAAAACAAAAGCAGAATAGTTATACTTGACAAGGTTATGAACCCCACCAACGTAGGTGCCGTAATCCGCTCGGCTGCTGCGCTGGGAATGGATGCGGTAATACTGACGCCCGGATGCTCTGATCCCCTGTACAGACGCTCTGCAAGAGTCAGTATGGGCACGGTGTTTCAGATTGAATGGACGTTCTCGGACGCTGACAGCTTTGACGTGATAAAGTCTCTCGGCTTCAAAACCGTGGCTATGGCGCTTAAAGACAACTCGATTTCTGTTGATGATCCCGTGCTGGCAGAGGAAAATAAGCTTGCCGTTATTATGGGAACCGAGGGTGACGGTCTTTCGGATAAAACCATATCGGAATGTGATTATACCGTGAAAATACCGATGTACCACGGTGTTGATTCGCTGAATGTTGCCGCCGCTTCCGCAGTGGCATTCTATCAGCTCGGCAATAAGCGCAAAAGTGAACAATAAAGAATTTCTATAAACCAAGAAAAAACATAATCCCCGGCTCAGCCGGGGATTATGTTTAATGAATTTCAATGAACATCAATGTTTGCATATCTCTGTATTTAACTGTTACAAAAGTTTCGCCGACACCCTGCGGAATTGCCAGGGTTCCGACGAATTTAATAACACTTTCGTCGTAATCCTCAAAAGTTACACCTGTAAGGAGTCTTACGGTATCCATACAATCCTCTACAAGCAAAATTTCGGGCAGAAAAGCTCCGTCATCAACACTCTTTGTGTAATGTGCAGGCTTACAGACAATACCAATATAGTTGGCATATAAATCTTCTTCGGCATAGGTTACGGGGATATTGAGGTTTTTATTTTCAGCATCGGATAAATCGGGCTGAGCAATAAGCGAAAGCTCAACCTTGCTGAGTCTTGTTGGCCAGTTTGCCCATACGTCACCGTAGGCGTAAGCAAAATACACACCGTCAGAAAGTCTGATGTGACCGTTGGATCTGCCCGAGATACCGCAATTGTGACAGCATATGGCAGTATCGGTTTTCGTCGCGTATGAACGCTCAAAGGTAATGCCGTCATCGGAAACAAAAACATCAACAAAGCTGTCTGCAGTAAATCTTTTGTTCGTTGCAACTGCGATGAATTTACCGTAATCATCAACATATTTGACGTCTGCCGAGTCACTGCTTGAATCGGGTGAAGCAAATGCGACACCCTTGTATTCCAATGTTGCGGGCCAGTTTTCATCCGTTGCATCGGCAATGCTTACACGGGTTGTTCTTCCGTTATCGTCGAGCCATGTATAATATAAGTAAAGTGTATCATCAAGAACAATAAAGCTCGGTTCGCCTGCACCGAATCTGTCGGGATTGCCTGTGTAATCAACTATCGCCTGGGGTCTTCCGCCCCAGCCGTTACCATTCCATTTTTCGTACGGTCCGTCAATGTTTTTACTTCTCGCAACAAAAACGTTGTTATCCGTTCCGTTGACATTAACGGTTGAAGTGTAGCCGATATAATAGTATTCGCCGAATTTTACAACACCGGGGTCACAGCACGAATAAAAATCGGGTGAATCGGGAGTCGGCTGAAGAACAGATTTTTCGTCTGTCCAGGTTTTACCGCCGTCAGGCGAATGCTTATAGCTTATCCAATCCCACTGACCGCCTCTGCCGGGGCAGGCAAAAAACGCATCTATGCTGCCGTCTGCATTGACGAAAAGGGTTGGGCCGTAACGATAGCCGCCTTTTTCGGCATCGGGATTAAAGATATCATAACCGACGTCCGTAATCTCCATTTTGATATATTCGTTTTCGCTGTCAATCACATCGATTTCACCGTCGGTAAACTCTCTGCCTTCGAGAGGGGTGTAGTGTGCCGCAGGTGAAACAAGTATACCCAATGAAACAAGGAATGAAAGAAGATATCTAATAAATGACATATTATCGCTCCTCTTTGCTATGAAATTTTTTCATTTTATTCAATTATACATCAATCGCAAAAAAAATCAACGCTGAAACTGTTTTCTCTTCAGTTTTATGCAAGTATCAATATACTGGAACTAATTTTAATAGACCCGGTTTTCAGGCAATGCTTGAAGATATTGAAATGGGATATGTAACAACCGTAATGATTAAAGACTTATCCCGTCTCGGCCGAGATTATGTTTCGGTCGGTCACTATATTTCAATTCCTTCAGTAAACAAAACAACAGAAGAATAATGAGAAAGGACATTGCACAAAAGCTTGTGCAATGTCCTCTTTTTGTTTGTAAAACCACTTGAAATAAGCGAAAGTTGACACTGAAAACAGCCCGTGATATGATATAATCAATTCAACAAACAAGAATTTTTCGAACATCAATCCATATTTTTCTCAAAAGGGTATTGACCCTCACGCTCCGTCATAGTGTATGCTCTCCTTGTGAGGTGATAAAATTGAAAATGCAGATTAAAGAATTTGCCGATTTTACGGGTGTAAGTGTGCGCACACTGCATTATTACGATGAAATAGGATTGTTGCGGCCTGCCTTTGTTGACAGAGCTACCGGCTATCGTTTTTACGATGAAAACTCTCTTCTTCGCATACAAGAGATTCTCTTTTACCGTGAACTTGATTTTCCTTTAAAAAGCATCGGAGAAATTTTGTCATCTCCGAATTATAACAAAAGCAAGGCACTGAACGAGCAAAAACAACTTCTTATGCTCAAAAAAGAGCGGTTAGAACGGTTAATTTCAGCTATTGAAGGTGCCATGAAAGGAGAAAATGTTATGACAGCATTCGATAACAGCGAATTTGAAAAGTATAAGTCTGAAGTTAAAGAAAAATGGGGCAAAACAGATGCATATAAGGAACACGAAGAGAAGACCAGAAATTACTCCAAGCAGAAGTGGAATGACATTGTAGAAGGAATGGACCATATTATGAAAGAGTTTGCACTTTGTATGAGAAAGGGCGAATGTCCTGATTCCACTGAAGTACAAAACCTTGTAAAAATGCTGCAGAACTATATCACCGAAAATTACTATTGTTGTACAAAAGAAATTTTGGCAGGTCTCGGTCAGATGTATGTCGCAGACGAGCGATTTAAGAACAATATTGATAAGCACGCGGATGGTA
>JAFYNR010000035.1 GCA_017548045.1 Clostridia bacterium
CCTTGCCGTTCTTGACAATCTTTGCGGAAACGCTTGCTCCGTCAACATAGGGAGCGCCAACGGTGATACCGTCGTCGGTTCCAACTGCGATAACCTTGTCAAAGGTGTACTCGCTTGCTTCTTCTGCGTCAAGCTTTTCGATGAATACTACATCGCCGGCCTGTACCTTATACTGCTTGCCGCCTGTTTCGATAATTGCGTACATCGGAATATCATCCTTTTCTTTAAGACTCGCTATTCTTGTAACACTTATAAATGGGTTACCTGAGGCACAGAATGTATCTGTTTTTGGGCATAACTCACCCGCCCCGAATATGCGGCATATGAGATTATATCACAACAGTCAACCGTTGTCAAATGTTTTTTTATCTTTTTTATAATTATTTATTATCATCAACAGGCTCGTAATTTGCCTGCTGATAAGGCGACTGCTCCGTGTTTTCAGGTTCTTCGGGAATAATCAGCGCCGCAACAAGATAAATGATTACGGGGCAGCCGATAACAAAAATTGAAAGAAGGACATAAATAATTCTGAGAACGGTGGGGTCTATGTTGAAATAAGCTGCCAGACCGCCAAGCACGCCAAAAAGCTTTTTATCCGTTCTGCTTCTGTAAAGTTTCTTTGTCATTTCACATCTCTCCTTATAAATCGTTCTGTATTTTTGCCGCCGTGAGAGTATTTCTCATCAGCATTGCAATAGTCATAGGACCAACGCCGCCGGGCACGGGAGTTATCATTGATGCTTTTTCTTTAACCGCATCATAATCCACATCACCGCAAAGCTTACCGTTTTCATCTCTGTCCATACCAACGTCAAGCACGATTGCGCCGTCTTTAACCATATCCGCTTTAACAAATTTTGCGATACCTACCGCCGCTACAAGAATATCAGCCTGCTTTGTGATTTTCGCAAGGTTTACGGTTTTTGAATGGCAGACCGTAACGGTCGCGTTTCTCGCAAGCATAAGCATTGCCATAGGCTTGCCTACGATATCGCTTCTGCCGATGATAACGCAGTGCTTGCCCGTGGGGTCAACGCCCTCATATTCAAGCATTTTAACCATACCCATAGGCGTGCAGGGCACAAGACCGCCGTTACCGATGCAGAGCTTGCCCACGTTTTCGGGGTGGAAGCAATCCACATCCTTTTCGGGCAGAATTCTTTCAAGCACCTTATTCTTATCAATATGTTTGGGAACGGGAAGCTGACAGAGAATACCGTTTACGGATTTATCAGCATTGAGCCTGTCAATAAGTTCAAGAAGCTCTTCCGTTGTCGTTTCTTCGTCAAGTGCAAATTCAAGGGATTTCATTCCCGTTCTTTCGCAGGCTGCCTTTTTATTGTTGACGTAAATTCTCGATGCAGGGTCACTGCCAACAATAATAACTGCCAGAGTGGGCAATATGCCCTGTGCTTTAAGCTGTTCAACCTGCTCCTGAATTTTATCGAGATTGAATTCTCTTATTGCCTTGCCGTCAATTATTTTCGCCATCTGTCTGTTCCTCCGTTTCATTATTATCTGCAACCGTTTCGGCTTCCTCTGCATCCGTTTTTTCCTCTGTTTCTGCTTCAGCAGGCTTTTCATCGAGAAAATAATCCACACCCTCGATGGGCTTGGGATGTTTTGTATATTTTATGAGAAGCAGCGTAAGCAGGATTGCACATACAACAACAAGACCTGCCGAAAGTGCCTGTGAAACACGGATTGTTGTATCGGCAATATAAAGGCTGTCTGTTCTCAGACCCTCAACAAAGGTTCTTTCAAGTCCGTACCATATGCCGTAGCAAAGTGCTATCTGACCGCTGAACTTTCTTGCCTTGCGGCAGATGATATAAAGCACCAGCACACCCAGAAGGCACCAGATTGATTCATAAAGGAAGGTGGGATGCACGGGAAGATTGGGGTCAACGGTAAAGCCTTTGTATTCGGACTGACTGCGGATGATATCGTTTGCAATCTTTTCGCTCCACATACCCCAGGGCAGGTCCGTATTGACACCGAAGGCTTCCTGATTTGTGAAATTGCCCCATCTGCCGATACCCTGACCGATAAGCAGGCTCATGGTTGCCATATCAAGCAGATTCCAGTAATTGAGTTTTCTGATTTTACACACAAAATATGCGGCAACAAGTCCGCCGATAATTCCGCCGTAAATGGCAAGTCCGCCTTCCCATATCTGCGGTATTTCCGAAAGATGAACACTGTAATAATCCCATTTGGAGAAAACATAATAAAGTCTTGCACCAATGATTGCAAAGATTGTGCCGTAAATAAGCACATCCACCATTTTATCAAGGCTCATCTTCCATTTATAAGCCATTCTGCCGCCGAAAAGAACGGCAAGCAGAAATCCGAAGGCAATGATTGCACCGTAAAAACGGATTTCTATATTCAGACCGAAAAGGTTGAAATCCGCAAGCACGGCAGGCACACTGAAGCCGCGGTCAATACCCGTAAAATATACAACGGTATAATCCGACATATTTATCATTCCTTTCATTTACACATTATGCCATAGGTTTGATAACAGAAAGTGCGGAAAATTCATCCTTAACCGCATCAAGTCTGCTCTGCACTTTTTCAAAAGTCATTTTCTTGCAGGCTTCAAGCTCGGCAAACGGCTCATAGCCGCTGAAATAAAGGTTCATCATAAGATTTGCCACATCGTCAATATCGTTATAGCTCATAACGTATCTGCCGTAGAATTTGCGTTTTGCCCTTTCAAAAGCGGCAGGGTCTATGCCCTCTTTCTTATAACGCTCAATTTCATCCTTTATGATTTCAACAGCCTTTTCGGGATCCTTACTTGTGCCGCCCAGCATTATGCAGGAGAAGCCGAAGCCGTTGAACACATCACCGCCGAAGCCCATATCGCCCAGTTCTTCGTCGATAAGCCTTTTGAAAAGCGGAGACGATTTGCCTGCGATTATTTCGGTCAGCATCTGTGAAGCAATTTCATCTTCAAGGCTGAGCATAGGTTCTGAAAGCTCTTCTTTATAGCCGAGAAGGAACTGCTTTTGTGCAACCGAAAGCTGCTGTTCAACGTATTTCTGAACGGGCACACCGCTTTCCTTCACAAACTTTCTTTCAGCCGCCTTGCCGCCTGTATTTTTGATACATCTGTCAACAATTTCAAAAACCTCATCGGGTACAACGGCACCCACAACACTGAGCACCATATTCGCAGGATTATAAAACGTATTATAAAGCCTGTAAAGCAGGTCGGCATCAATTTTTGCAATGGACTCCTGAGTGCCTGCAATGTCAATTCTCACAGGATGCTCGCTGTAAAGCGCCTTGAGAAGATTGAACATCACCTGCCAATCGGGCAAATCGCGGTACATTCTGATTTCCTGGCCGATAATACCCTGCTCCTTCTCAACGGTCTGCTGAGTAAAATACGGATTCTGAACGAAATCAAGAAGTATTTCGAGAGACTGACCTACATTTTCAGAGCCTTTGAAAAGGTATGCCGTTTTCTCAAAGCTTGTATAAGCATTTGCGCTTGCGCCTGTTTTGGCAAAGCGTTCAAAAGCATTGAGGTCTTCACTCTCAAAGAGCTTATGCTCAAGAAAATGAGCAGTACCCTCGGGTATCGTTTCAAATTCACCGTCTGCATTTTTGACGGCGGTATCTATAGAGCCGTATTTCACACCGAAAACGGCATACGCAGAGTCGTAGCCCTCTTTGGGCATAACCCTTATTTCAAGCCCCGAAGGATGAACTGCGGTGTATACGGTTTCACCGAGTTTTTCGTTAGTGACACGGTTAATTTTCATCACCGCCAACCTCCTCTCCTTCGGCTTTAAGCATAAAAATCGTATCTATGGACAGCTTCTTTGCGGCTTCGCAGACCTGCTCCATCGTTACCGCTTCAATGCCGCATACCTCCTCCTCGGGAGTTACGATTTCGTCATCAAGAAGTTGAGACGCATACCAGGCACATATGCTTTCGGGAGTATTGAAGGTATGCTTTTCTTTAAGTGAACGCTTGGAAGATTCAAGCACCTCCGGGTCGGTTTTGCCGTTTCTCAGGTCGGAAAGCTGGCTGAGAATTTCTGCCGACACCTTCTTTTCTTTATCTGTATCAATGCCGCCTTCAACAAGCACAAGACCCTTGCTGTCAATAAATCTTGACCAGCAGTAATAAGCAAGGCTCAGTTTTTCGCGCACGTTGGCAAAAAGCTTTGAGTAAGTGCCCATTCCGAAAATATCATTCATAACTCTTACAGCGTGAATATTATCTCTGCTGTTGCTCATACCTGCTCTGAAGCCCATAACAAGCTTACCCTGATTTACGGGGAAGCTTTCTTCATATCTGTTGAAGTGTCTGCCTTTTTGTATAAACACAGTCTGAGGCTTCACGGGATTGCGCTGAATCTTTTTGAATTTCTTTTCGAATATGTCACCGATTTTATCCGCATCACAGCCGCCCACAACGGTTATCTGGAATATTGCCGTTGAAAGCATATTCTTCCACGCTGAATAAACGTCGGACATTTTTACACTCTCAATTTCTTCAACGGTACCGTATTTAGCCTTGCCGTAAGCCTCACCCGAGCACATATATTCAACGCACTTTTTGAGCGCATAGGTACGCTTATCGTTAAGCTCCTCTTCGATTCTCTGAACAAGAAGTCTTTTCTCCGTTGCAAGCTTATCTGCACCGAAGCTGCCGTTTTTGCAGTTGGGGCTGAAAAGCATATCTGCAAGAAGCAGTGCGCACTTCTCAAAAATGCTCTCCTCCGTCAACGCAAAGCGGTCGTCAAGGCATACCGCCGAAAGAGAAAGGACCTGAGCTTCACCCAGCTTTGTAACACCTGCGGAAACCGATGCGCCGTAAAGCTCATCCAGCTTGCCGTTAAGCAGTGTGAATTCGGGATATTCCTTGCAGGAGCGCTTGAGAAGATATATAAGCAGCGAATTCGCCGCCGCATTTTCGTTAAGAGGCAGTGCCGCGGTAACGGAAATTCTTCCCGTTTTGAAACGGCTTGTATTCACCGAAACAAGCCGCACGTTATCTGCCAGCATTCTGATATCGGGCATTGGGTCACTTCCTTAAAAAATTTATCAGATATCGTTTGAGGATACCTGTTCATAGGTTTCCCTTTTAACAACAATTCTTGCTTCGCCGTCCTTGACCATAACAACGGGCGGACGGGGGATTCTGTTATAATTTGATGCCATTGAGTAATTGTAGGCTCCCGTTGAAAGCACTGCAAGAATATCGCCGCTTTCAACCCTCTGAAGCCTTGTATTTTCCTGAATAAGGTCGCCGCTTTCACAGCATTTGCCTGCAACGGTAACGATTTCGCTTCTGTTTTCATCCGCTTTGTTGGCACAGATAATTTCATAATCTGCACGGTAGAGTGCATAACGGGGATTATCTGCCATACCGCCGTCAACGGAAACATAGGTGCGGATACCGGGAATATTCTTTACACTTCCCACGGTGTAGAGTGTAAGGCCTGCTGCACCCACAACGGAACGGCCCGGCTCAATAATAACGAAGGGCATTTTAAGTCCAAGCTTGTTACAGTATTCCCTGACAACTGCCGACACATTCTTCATATATTCGCCGTAGGGCTTGGGGCACTCGGATTCAAGATATTTTATTCCGAAGCCTCCGCCCAGATTGAGTTCTTCAAGCTCAACACCGGTTTCATCCTTCACCGCCTTGAAAAGTTCAAGCATAACCTTTGCGGCAAGTTCAAAGGGGTCAATGTCAAAAATCTGCGAACCTATGTGACAGTGAAGTCCGCGAAGCTTTACATTGGGAGTGGAAAGTGCTTTTTTTACAACCTCCATAGCCTCGCCTGTTTCGAGAGCAAAACCGAATTTGGAATCAATCTGACCCGTCTTTATAAAATCATGTGTATGAGCATCAATACCCGGCTTAATTCTGAACATAATGCCTGCGGTTTTGCCCTTCTCAGCGGCAATTCTGCTGAGTGCTTCAAGCTCATCAATATTATCAACAACTATTCTGCCTACGCCGTTTTCAACTGCGGCGCAAAGCTCGGCATAGGTTTTGTTGTTACCGTGAAAAACAATGTTTTCCGCAGGGAAGCCAACCGAAAGCGCAGTATAAAGTTCTCCGCCCGAAACAACGTCAATTCCCGTGCCCTCCTGAGCGCAGATACGGCACATTTCCTTGCAGTTGAACGCCTTGCTTGCATACACGGCAAGACCGTTGCCGCCGTAATATTCGTTCATGGAATCTCTGAAAATTCTGAGATTCCTTCTTATTTCATTTTCGTCAAACACGTAAACGGGTGTTCCGAATCTTTCGGCAAGCTCAACCGTATCACAGCCGCCCACAGTCAGATGACCCGCACCGTTTATATCAATACAATCCGATACGTACATTTTAAACCTCCGTAATTGCCGCTTCAACGGCCGCCTTAACCTGCTCAACCCCCGTACCCTTTACGGCAGAGAATTCTATTCTCGGAATATCAGCATAATCTTTAAGCTCCTCTTCAAGGGCTTCTCTGCGTTTTTCGGTTTCGGTTTTGTTGAGCTTATCGCACTTTGTCAGTGCGATAGCAAAAGGAATTTTACATTCTCTGAGAAAATTCAGCATCATCATATCGTCTGCAGTAGGCGAATGACGCATATCAATAAGCTGAATTACAAGGGCAATATTTCTGTCCGAATGAAAATAGCCTTCCATAAGCTCAGCCCATCTTTTTCTTTCGCCCTGATCGCGCTTTGCATAGCCGTAGCCGGGCAGGTCAACAAAATAAACGCCGTCCCCCTTAAAGAAGTTCACCGTTATTGTTTTGCCGGGAACAGAGCTGACTCTTGCAAGGTTTTTTCTGTTAAATATTTTATTTATAAGCGATGATTTGCCTACGTTTGAACGGCCCGAAAAAACGATTTCCGCTTCTTTTGAAGGAGGAAGCTGCTTTGACGTACCGTATGCGGCAGTAAATTCTACTTTGTCAAATCTCATTTTATCTCTTCCTTATCACTGTGTTATTGCAGCACGCACGGGCTTACCCATTTCAACGGGTGCAGACTGCTTTTTGGAAGGCTTCAGTTCCTTTTCAAGTGCAATATCCCAAACTGCTTCAACGGTTTTCGCCGGCTCAAAGGTCACTGTTTCTTTAACCTTGGGGTCAACCTCATCAAGGTCGGGAATATTATCATAAGGAATAACAACGGTTTTTATGCCTGCTCTGTATGCCGCCATTGATTTTTCTTTAAGTCCGCCGATGGGAAGCACTCTGCCTCTGAGAGTGATTTCACCTGTCATTGCCACATCCTTGCGAACCCTTCTGCCTGTCAGCGCAGAAACGAGAGAGGTTGCAATGGTTACACCTGCCGAAGGGCCGTCCTTGGGTGTTGCGCCCTCGGGCACGTGAATATGAATATCACATTCCTTATAGAAATCGCCGTTTATGGGCAGTGAATCCGCCTTCGAACGTATGTAGCTTACAGCCGCCTTTGCGCTCTCCTGCATAACGTCACCCAACGAGCCTGTAAGCTCAAGCTTGCCGCTGCCTTTAAGAACAGCAGTTTCAATTTCAAGCATATCGCCGCCTACGGAGGTCCAGGCAAGACCGTTGACAACACCCACTTCATTTTCACGGATAATTTCATCCGCCTTGAATTTGCGTGTGCCAAGCATTTCTTCAACGGTTTCGGGCTTTACGGAAACCTTCTCCGCCTCACCCTCAACAATTCGGACAACCGCCTTTCGGCAGATTGCGGCAATATTCTGCTCAAGTGCTCTTACACCTGCTTCCTTAGTATAGCCATCAATAACAAGCCTTACCGCCTTATCCGTAATTCTGAAGTTTGCGATTTTCAGACCGTGGCGCTTCATCTGCTTAGGTATAAGATGCTTCCTTGCTATGTTGAATTTTTCCTCCGCCGTATAGCTGCCCAGCTCGATAATTTCCATTCTGTCGCGCAGAGGGTCGGGAATATTCGACTCAACGTTGGCGGTTGTGATGAACATTACCTTACTCAGATCAAAAGGAAGCTCGATATAGTGATCTCTGAACGTGGAATTCTGCTCGGGGTCAAGCACCTCAAGCAGCGCCGACGTGGGGTCGCCCTTATAGTCAGACGAAAGCTTATCAACCTCATCAAGAAGAACAAGAGGGTTGCTTGTGCCTGCCTGCTTCATTGCATCGATAATTCTTCCCGGCATTGAACCGATATATGTTTTTCTGTGGCCACGGATTTCAGCTTCATCCTTGACACCGCCCAAAGAAATCCTCACATACTCTCTGCCCGTTGCCCTTGCAACGGAGCGTGCTATTGAGGTTTTACCCACGCCCGGAGGACCTACAAGGCAGATAATCTGACCTTTAATATCGGGTGCCATTACTCTGACGGCAAGGTATTCCAGAATTCTTCTCTTTATTTTTTCAAGACCGTAATGGTCATCCTCAAGAATTTTTCTTGATTTTGCAATATCCGTATTCTCTTGCGTAAGATTATTCCAAGGCAGTGCAAGGCAGGTTTCGATATAGTTTCTGCTTACTGCCGCTTCAGGTGATGAGGGAGCATATTTCTCAAGTCTGTCGCACTCCTTGAAAAGCTTTTCCTTGACCTCATCGGCAGCTTTGAGATTAAAAATGGTTTCACGGAAATAATCAAGCTCTTCCTCCTGCGAAACACCGCCGCCAAGCTCTGCGGATATAACCTTCATCTGCTCGCGAAGATAATATTCACGCTGGTTTTTATCTATCTGCTCCTGCACCTTGTCACCGATTTCAGCTTCAAGAGAAAGCAGATTACCCTCGTTTGCAAGCATAACGCACATTTCTTCAAGCCTTTTCAGTGGATTGATAAATGAAAGAATATGCTGTCTGTCCTCATATTCAAGCATAATGTTGCCTGCAATATAGTCTGCCAGCTCGCCGGGCTCATTCTTCTGCATAACACCGGTTACGATATCTGCAGGAAGCTGGGGTGCACAGTCGGTATATTCGGCAAAAATATCCTTGGTATGGCGTACGAGCGCCTTTGCGTAATCCGCTTTATCGGCACGGATTGCAGGCTCTTCAATCGGAAAGACCATAGCTCTCAGATAATTTCCCTTTTCGGGATTAAGACCCTGAATAAGCCTTGCTCTGCGTATACCCTCAACGGCAACACGCACGTTTCCGCTTTTGCCGGGAAGCTTAAGCACCTGCTTCACGCTTGCAATAACGCCTATTTCGTAAAGCTCGCTGTAATCGGGGTCATCAACAGAAATATCCTTCTGTGTAACAAGGAAAATTTCCTGGTCGGTATCCATAGCTTTTTTAAGGGCGTTTATGGATTTTTCTCTTCCCACGTCAAAATGAATAAACATATTGGGGAATACAACCAGCCCCCTGAGTGCCACAGCAGGCATCAATATCAAATCTTCTCTTTCAATCATAAATGTCTCCTTAGGTAATATATAAACAGTCGTTATATCTATGAAAATAATACTTTCTTAACATAGTATTATATAATATTTATGTCAAACCGTCAACCTGTAAAAATTTTAAAAAAACCGCCTTGCACGGTGCATTTGCACTGTATAAGGCGGTACAATATATTATGTTTCAGACAAGTTCTTTTTCTATAATTTCGACAATTCCCGAGGTAACGTAATTTGCAACCGCCTTTACCTCGTCAACGCCGTTTTCCATTGCATAGGAACGGAATTCAGCTATCATATCGATATCGTTTATGTTATCGCCTACGGTAATCAGATCATCATAACAGGCACCGATAAGCTCAAGAAAATTATAAAGCCCCTTTGCCTTGTTCATATCCGCAGACACAACGTCTATGCACCTGCCGTTTTGCAAAGGGTTGAGCACTTCACCGAAGCGCTCTTTTATAGCCGCCGTAACCTTTGCTGCGCCATCGTCATCGGGCAAAATTGTGCTTATCTGGTTAAACCAAGGGATTTCGGGCAGAGTTTCAAGAGTGAATTCCCCTTCAAGGCGTTCATCATCCCGTTCATCAATAACACATCTGAATTCCGTATGAATGCTCGCCCAACAGCAACCGATACTCATAATGAATTCAAGAAGCGGAAGTGCCAAACTGCCGTCACACCGCGAATCTGCTCTTACAGTGCCGTCAGTATTCAGAATAACCGCACCGTTTGAAGCAAGAAGAAAATCGAATTCAAAACTGTTTTTTTCGGGAAGATGAATCAGATCCTCCGCGCCTCTGCCGCTGACAATTCCGAAAAGATTGCCTGCTTTGCGCCAGCGTTTCACCGAATCCCTTTTAACGTCATCAATACCGCCGTAGCTGAACGTTCCGTCATAGTCGCTTGCAATTATCTTCATAAAATCACCTGATATATTATAGATACAATATTAATATATCACACAGAAAAGCCGCAGTCAATAAACTGCGGCTTGAAATCATTCAATAAGAACTGCCGTTTTTATTTTTTTGGAATAGGGCAATTCTCTGTCATTATAGCTCATTGTAAGCCCTCCCGGGGTACATCTTATCGTATCACCGATAACACTGCCGTGGATATCAAAGGTACCCGTGGCCAGGTCAACGTTACCCTCGGGTGCATAAATTATACCCCAGAGTTCGAAGCCTCCCTGCTGTGAATAGAGAGTTACGTCACCTTTTCTGGAATAAATCGAAAGTGTTGCGCCGCCTTCGTTATATGAATGGGTGCTGCCTCCGATTTTGACATCATCCTCGGCTATCATACAGCCGTTAAGATATATTCCGCTTGAACCCTGATTTGTAGAAATCGAGCCTCCGCTGTAAATTATGCTTCTCATAAGGTAAGTGCCCTGACCTGAAAGATTAAGACCGCCTTTTGCATTGTAAAGGTCACCGTCAAGTGTAAAAGGTCCGCTGATAATCGCACCGTCCTCATCGGACAGCGTTCCGTTTCCGAAAACAAAAACGTCACCTTTTACGGTCGTGCCGCCGCTTTGCCAATCCAGCTTTCCGCGTGTATACGCATTGCCCTTCACAGTCATTGAAGTTGCGCCACCTTTGGTAAAATTGCCGCCGCAGTAAACGTCACCGTTGAAGGTTGATTTGCCGTTAAGGCGAATATCTCCGTTTACGTAGGTTTCACATTCGCACAAAAGATTATAGGTTGATCCTCTTTCAAGATTGCCGCCCACATAAAAATACTCGCCGTAAACCGAGGTGTTGCCCTGAAGAGAAGCGTTGCCTTCAACGTAAAGGTTTCCGCCGACCTTGAAATCCTTGCCCCATGATGTGATAAGATTGCCGCCGATATAAACGTTACCCGTAACGTAAACGGGGCTTTGAGGAGTAAAATCCCCTTCAACGTACAAATCGCCGCAAATCGTCACAAGCTCCGAGCCGTATCCCGTCACAAGATTTCCCGAGCAGTACGTACTGCCGTTTATTGTGATTACGGAATCAAGCGATGCACCTGCCGAATATTTATTAAGATACCTTCCGCTTGCACTGATATGGCTGTACGTTTTGCCGAAAACCCCTTCGTTGGACACAGGCACAACAGACATTATTGTTTCATCAAAATCGGGCATAGGATGCTTGCCTGCATTACTTTTTACACCGCCTACGGAAACACTGTACTGATTGTAGGTTGCGTTCTGTGCCGAAAAAACGCTACCCGAAATACTGCTGCCCGCACCGCCGTCGGCATGGACATTGCCGTTACCGAAAATGCTTCCGCCGATTTTATATCCGCCGTTAAGGGTGAATTGAGAATTATCGCCGTAAAACATAAGATAATCAAAATCCACCGCCAAATTTTTATCAACATATTTTGCCGCGGCCTTGGCTTTGATAAGAACGGAATCAATTTCAAAAAGGCTCGCAAAAATTGTTTTGCCCTCTATTGCGTCGGAAACTCTGACCGTATCGCTTGAAGGAAACTCAACCGTAACGTCATCTGCGGAAAAACCGTTTTTTTCAACATATTCAAGGGCAACAGACCTTGCCTTACCCTCATCGGGCATATACCTGGCCGCTGCAAGTGCCGCCGAATCCATTGCACTCTGAAGCTTGCTTTTCTGATGGTATTTAAGCCCCATATCCGTTACAAGCGAAACAACGGAAAGGAAGGCAACAAGGCTCAGCGCCGCAACTATCATAACCGCGCCGTCTTCAGCCTTTATAAATTTTTTTGCACTGATTTTCCTTTTTATTTTCTCAAGCATAAAATCCACTTCCTTTCGGGAAGAAGGCTTATTTCATTTCCTTTATCTGCTCAAGCTGACGCGAAAGCTCTGCAACAGCGTTTTCTGCCTGACTTATATGGTAGGCACGAAGCTTCTGCTCCTTCTGCATTTCAAGCCTGCCCGCAGCACATTCGTTTTCAAGCAGAGTAATTTTTTCGGCATATTCCTTTGCCTGTGCCTCACCCGTTTCTTTAAGCTTTGCATTTTCTTTTTCAAGCTCCGAATTGCGGCATTCAAGCACGGTTTTTTCCGCCTCATACTCTGCATATTTTTTCTTTGATTCCTCATATTCGCCCTGCACGGTCTTAAACTCATCAAGTTTACCTGCAAGCTCTGTTTCCTTTTCCGCAAGGCGTACCGTCTTTGATTCGTTTTCCGCCTTCAGAAGCTCAAGCTGTGAAAGCAGTGCACCGTACTGTTCAAAAAGGCCGTCGTATTTTTCAGCCTTTGCGCTCAGCACGGAATTCTCACCCTTCAAAGTATCGGCAGTTTTTCTTAGACCTCCGTTTTCAGCTTCAAGGGCTTTGATTATTTTCTCTTTTTCCTCATTCTGCCCTTTATCTGCAAGTTTTTCGGCAAGCAAAGCATTCTCGGCAACAGCCTTCTCAAGCTTGCTTTTATACTCTGCTATAACTCCCTCATAATCGGATTTCTCTTCTGTTTTCTTTGTTTCGGAAGGCTTTTGCACCGTTTTGCTTTTTCTGTATTTTTCCGCATAGGAATCTCTTTCACGGTTTGAAAGCACAAGCTCCTCTTTGATTGCAGAAAGCTTGAGTTCATAATTTTTTGCGGAAGCCTCGGCGGTTTCGCTGAGTTCGTTTATATATGATGCAACCTCCTCCGGATCATAACCGTAAAGCACTTTTTTGAAGGTGAAAGTACCGTTGTCGGTATCTTTATTTCTGATTTTTTCGGAATTGACTTCGGGAGAAGTTTTATTGTTTTTTGATTTTTTCATATATTTCCTCCTGTCAGACTATGGTAACCTTTATTTTATCGCCCTGACGGATATTGTTTGCTGAGCTGTAAAAGCTTGTAACCTCAATAACGCTTTCAGCGTTTTTTACTGTTTTGCATACTTTATTCGGCTGCACGTTTTCGTCAATCTTTACCACGGTACCCGAAGCATCAAGATAGATAACGTCAATGGGAAACCGCATATTGAACATATGCACCTGATTGCATGGGGTTATGTGCAATGCGTAATCGGCAGGGATTGAGCGTCTGAACATAAGACCCATAAATCTTCTGAAAAAGCTGTCGGCAACCTGACAGTTTTCCGTAAGGATTATTCCGTTTTTTGTGATTGTTGCTTTTTTCATAGCATACACCGTTAAAAAGTTTCAATAATATTCAGCACCGTGGGACCCATAAGGATTATGAATACAACGGGGAAAATAAACAATAACATCGGCAAAAGCATTTTGATTGATGCCTTCATTCCCTTTTCCTTCGCCTGCTGACTGCGTTCCGTGCGGAGCTGTTCAGACTGGGCTCTCATTACGTTATTGATAGGGATACCCAGCTGTTCTGCCTGAACAAGCGCGGATGCAAAGGTTTTGAGTTCTTCAAGATTTGTGGCATCACAAAGATTCTGAAGCGCCGCCCTGCGTGTTCTGCCCATCTGGATTTCTCTGTAAACTATAAGCAGCTCGTCAATAAAAGGGCCTTTCAGCTTTTGCGATACTTTAAGCAGTGCCGCATCAAAGCTCAGGCCTGCCTCAATACATACACAAAGCAGATCCATTGCATCGGGAAGCTGCTTTTTAATGCCCGTCTGGTGGCTTGTAACTCTTGACCTTAAATACATCGTAGGCCCCATAACACCGAGAAGTGCACCGCACATAAGCACAAGAAGCATTATCATCGGCTCCATATCAACGGCTATAATAACAACCAGTGTTACAAACATTACGCCGATAAGAATCGCATATTTGATAAACTGAAAATCCGAAGGCTCCATAAATATGCCTGCATATCTGAGCTGCTTGCGGATTGCCTCAAGGGTTTTGTTTTTATCCGCATTCTTCTTTTTGGGAGCAAATCTGCCCAGTTTTTCTGAAACGAACTTCACGCCCTTGCCGATAAATCTTTCATAAAACGAAAGCTGAAGCTCCTGAAAGGCAGGCATACCCGACGTTTCTTTTATTTTATCGATTCTGCTCTGCTTTTTATCGTTTCTCATACCTCGCGGTGAGGCAATGAGAACAACAAGAATAAAAGCAAGAAATGAATAGGTGATAACAAGTATTTCCAAAAACCTCACCTCTCTGTCAATATTCTATGGTAACGACCTTTCTTATGGCTAAAAATCCGAGAACTTCCATTACTATTGAGACAAGCAGCATTATATTGCCTGCGGAAGTGTTGAAAAAGGTCTGCATATAATCGGGATTCACAATCATCAGCACCGCCGCTATGCACACGGGCAATGCACCGATAATCATACCCGACATTCTTCCCTGTGCGGTTATTGAACTGATTTCGCCTTTGATTTTGATACGGTCTCGGATTGTGTGGGATATGGTGGTCAGAATTTCGGAAAGATTGCCGCCCGTTGTTCTCTGAATGAGAACTGCCGATACAACCAGCATAAGGTCGGGGCTCTTTACTCTGTCAACCATATTATTCAGTGCATCTTCCATTGTTGCACCGTATCGGATTTCGTTACACACTCTGCCGAATTCAATACCCACAGGTGCAGGCATATCATTGGCCACGTTTTCCATAGTCTGCTGAAAAGAAAAGCCCGAGCGCAGACCGTTGCACATCATTATGAGCGTATCTCCAAGCTGTGCTTCAAAGGCTTTTATGCGTCTGCCCTTTTTGATTTTTATGTAGATAATCGGTGCAAATGCGCCGACTGCCGCCAGAGTTGCGGAGGGCATAAGCCCGAGCTGAAACAGCGCCGCAAGACCCGAAGGCACAAAGGTAAGCACAAACCATATCATACTGAATTCTTCAGGCTTCATCATAATATCCGCAAGAATAAGCTCGTTGAAAATGGTATCCATAAGCTTTTTTCTCTGAACGGACTGCTTGCCTGCCTCGCTTGTTGCTCGCTTTATAAGTGCGGATTTACGCTTTTTCTTTTTTTCCTGAATCTGCAGAGTCAGACCGCTTTTTTTATCTGCAATTTTATTAACTCTTTTCTCTACCCTGCGTCTGCCTTCCGTTACCGAGCCTCCGATACCCGCAAGCAAAAAGAAACTGAGCAGACCGAAAGAGCAGGAAAGAATAAGAATACTAATCTGTAAACCATTCATTTTTTACCGTCACTCCGTTTCCTCGGATTTTTTCAACGCAGTTGGGTCTTACGCCCGTTGCACGGAATTTGCCGATAAACTTGCCCGAAGCATCCACCGAGCCGTCGGTTTCATAAACAAAAATATCCTGCATACTGACTATATCGCCTTCCATACCCACAACCTCGGTTATGGAGGTGATTTTTCTTGTTCCGTCACGCAGACGGCTTTGCTGAACAATAAGGTCAATCGCTGATGAAACCTGATCTCTGATAGCCTTAAGCGGAAGCTCCATACCGCTCATAAGCACCATTGTTTCAAGTCTCGACACCGTATCTCTGGGCGAATTGGCGTGAGTTGTGGTCAGCGAACCGTCGTGACCCGTATTCATCGCCTGAAGCATATCAAGAGTTTCTTCCGAACGAACCTCACCGACGATGATTCTGTCAGGCCTCATACGAAGGGCATTCTTAACAAGATTTCTGATTGTTACGGCACCCTTACCCTCAAGGTTTGCAGGTCTTGCTTCAAGAGTTATAACGTGCTCCTGCTTGAGCTGAACCTCGGCAGCATCCTCAATGGTGACTATTCGCTCATCCTCGGGAATATATGACGAAAGCACGTTGAGAAGTGTTGTTTTGCCGCTGCCCGTACCGCCTGCAACAACGATATTCAGCTTGCCTTTTACGCAGGCCTCAAGGAACTGAAGCATATCCGGTGTAAGAGAGCCGAACTTGAGAAGCTGCTGTGCGGTAATGGGTTTTTTGCCGAATTTTCTGATTGTCAGAACAGGTCCGATAAGCGAAAGAGGCGGTATGATTGCGTTGACACGGGAGCCGTCGGTAAGACGGGCATCAACCATGGGGCTTGCTTCGTCAACGTGTCGTCCCACGTCGGATACTATTCTGTTTATAACGTTCATCAGATGCTCTTCATCTCTGAATTTAAGGTCGGTAAGCTTTAATTTACCCTTATCTTCAACATAAATCTTATCTGGACCGTTAACCATTATTTCGCTGTAATCCGGATTCTGAACAAGCTCCTCAATGGGACCGTAGCCCATAATATCATTGAACAAATCCGTTGCGACCTTGGGTCTGTCCATACGGGGAATCATAAATTCATCGTCATTAACTCTGTCGTCAACGATTTTGAACATAGCCTCACGGTCTGTTATGACCTTGCCGCTTTTGTTCATTTCGTCAATGATTGCCGAATGAATCCGTCGCTTCACATCAAGATAGGGGTCTTCTTTTATTTCTTCGGCAGGTTGCTTTGCTGCAGCATCCTCGGCCTGTGCCTCGGTCTGGGGCAAATTTCTTCTGCCGTCTATTTTATCTAAAAGTCCCATATTCAAACCTCTCAATTCTTACCGAATGAAAACAGTTTTTTCTTTTTCTCCTTGTTTTCTTTTATGGGAACAATGCCTGTGTGATTCTGAATTATCTTATCCGCAATTTCGGTTATGCCCTTTGAAAGCTCTGATTTCGGCTGTGCAACCGTTACGGCAAGACCCTTGTTTATGCTTGCAAGGGCGGCGGAATAATCTGCAAGCACAACCGCAAACATAGGCACTCTGAACATTTCTTCAAAATCCTCAGCTCTGACAAGACCTTTTTCAACCTTATTGAGAATAAATTTTATTTTATCACGCTGATGAAGCTGATCAAGAATACAGTAGCACACCTTTGCATTGTTCATCGAAAGCATTTCATTATTATATACAAGGTACAATTCCTCGCAGTTTTCACAGGCGGTAATCGTTGCGTCGTTAAAGGATGCAGGCAGATCGATGATTATGTATTCGTAATAGGGCCGCATAATATCGATTATTTTTTCGATATGTGCAGGGGTTACAAATTCTGCAAACTCCGTGCTTTTCGGTGCACAAAGAACACTCATTCCCGTGCTGTGCTCAACCGCAAAGCCGTTGATATTTTCAATGGTAATGCCGCCTCTGTCCTGAACAAGATCAACTATTGAATTTTTTGTATCAAGGTCAAGTGCCATTGAAACGTCACCGAATTGCAGGTCAAGGTCAAGAAGCATTACACTCTTGCCTGCCTTCGCAAGCTGCGCCGCAACGCCGATTGCAAGGGTGGTTTTTCCCGTGCCGCCCTTACCGCCGAAAAAGCCCAGCGCCTTGCACCTTACCTTTTTACCCTCGTTAGTATCAAGAACGCGCTGCTGTTCAAGCTTATAAACGGTGCTGATATTGGCTGAGAATTCTTCAGCCGCCATACCCTCAACCGGAAGCACCTTGCGTATTCCGTACTGAGCCGCCTTATTGACAAGCTCAACCGAAATGTTATCGTTTGCAAGAATGACGATTGTTCCTCTCACTGCCGTAAGCATATCCTGAACAAAATCAAAAACCGTTTCGGGCACTTCGCCTTTAACCGCGCAAAGCACAACCTCGGGATATTTGTTGATAATCTTCGTTTTACCCTCGGCAGAGAAGCCCGAATAACCGCTGATTGCAAAATCCTCGTCGGTTATAAGATTTTTCATTTCTATCCGCAGGTCAAGGTCATCGGATAACACAAGCAAATTTATTTTATCCATAAATTATTCCTCCTCGGATGCCGCCGTAGCGATTTCTCCCATACCCACGTTGGTTACAGGCTCGGAATTCCTTGTTTCCGGCACGATTACGTTGGCTATATCATCCGAAAGTCCGTGACCCTCCGCATAGGGCACAAGCACGATTCTGTAAAGCTTATCCGAATTGTTATCCGGATCCTCAACACCCATAAGCACGGGTATCTGTTCTTTTTTCAGACCTACGGTGATACTCACATAATTCAGAATATCCGTTCCCGTTTCCTGCTGTTTATTGGTGTTATAATCACCGACCTTGAGAACCGGAACGTTCTTAAGCAGAGGTTCAACCGTGGGAGATGCATCGTTATAAATGTTTATGATATCATTTTCACGGATGAAATATGCAACCGCATTTTCTTCTTCAACGTAAATCGTATATGCATACAGCCCCTGGGGAATCTGATAAGAGAGCCTGTCCTTTGCATTTTCCTGACCGACGGGAGTGATTTTCACCGACATAAGCTGCTCGCCTTTGAAAATCTTTTCGGTTGCCATATAGCCTACAACATCGTCAATGTTACAGACGGTGCCGAAGGATGCCGCAGTTTCGGGCAGATTGACCTGCTGAAACATTTCTTTTGTAAGAATTGTATCTTTATCAATATCTTCAAGGGCAATGAGCACGGTTGCTTCGTCAACACCCGTGACTATTTTGCTGTTCCGCAGCTCGGTTGCAAAGAAATAGGTTGCAACACCTGCCGCCAGCGCAATAACAGCCGCTATCAAATAAATCTTTTTCATATTATTACCTTTCTATGATTCAACCTTCATCACAACGGTTGAGGTTATCGTCCTTTCAGAACCCAGCACCGTGCTGAGTACGGGAGTAAAAAAGGAAATATCCGCTTCCATTGAAACCGTCACGTCTCCCGCCGTAGGGTCTGAGGGCGTGGTATATTCAACGTCAATCCTTACCCCGTCATTGGCGAAAACGGTTGTGGTTGCATTCTCAATATGATTTATTATCGCCTGTGTACCGTAGCCTTCGGCGGTATTCACAACAGCGTATCTTGCACCCTCACGGCAGGCATTATTCAGAGAAAGCTGATTATAGAACAGCCATCCGAAATCAATTATTCCGCATAAAATTAAAAGGAATATGGGAAGTATCAGCGCAAACTCAACCATTGCCTGACCGTCTTCACCTCTGCCCTTTTTCTTCAGATGCTTTTTCATTCTGCCGTCACCTCCGTACAGGCACTTTTTTCTCAATTTAAATCGAAGGGGTAAGCCCGCTCAGCGAGCGAACTTACCCTTCGGGTTACCTAATCAGCATTCAGGAAGAAATATATATGGAGGGATGATTAAGTTCCTGCTCCTGCGCCGGCTTTGTCAAGCTCGTCGTTAACCTGATCAAACATATCTCTTACCTTGGGTCCCAGTGCAACAAGTGCAACGATTACAACAACCGCGATAAGTCCGATGATGAGTCCGTATTCAACCATACCCTGGCCTTCTTCATCCTTAAACCATTTTCTTAACATAAGATTACCTCCGTTCATTTTTTCATTTTCTCTTTTTGTGTTTTTCATTTTTATTTTGTCTGCTGTTTTTCTTTCCCGTAATGTGTCCTTTGATTATGTTGCTGCGCCGCCTGCTGCCTTGTCAAGCTCATCGTTAACCTGGTCAAACATATCTCTTACCTTGGGTCCCAGTGCTACGAGTGCGACGATTACAACAACTGCTATGAGGCCGATGATGAGACCGTACTCTACCATACCCTGGCCTTCTTCGTCTTTGAACCATTTTCTCAACATAAGATTACCTCCGTTCATTTTTTGTTTTTTCTCTTTCTCGTTACTGCATTTCCCTTTGCAGTTTTTTCTCTTTCCCTTTTTCGTTTTGTGTCAGCGGATTATGTTCCTGCGCCTGCACCGGCTTTGTCAAGCTCCTCGTTGACCTGGTCGAACATATCTCTGACCTTAGGTCCAAGTGCGACAAGTGCAACGATTACAACCACTGCAATCAGACCGATGATGAGACCGTACTCTACCATACCCTGGCCTTCTTCGTCTTTGAACCATTTCCTTAACATAACTATGCCTCCTTATATATTTTTACCCTCTTCCGGGTATTATGGCCGATTAAAAGAACTGTGAAAAAACTCTTTGCGAGAGTTCGTTGAACATTGGGAACAGCACCGTGATTATTACGCCCAGTGAAAGGTAGGGTCCCATGGGAACTGCCGTTTTGAGTGAACCCTTCTTTGTTGCCACAAGGTATATCAGATAAACCACAAGACCTGCCGCCATAACCAGCGCCGCCTGAAGATATCCGAAGGCTCCCAGGCAGAAGCCTATCGCCGAGCTGTATTTTACGTCGCCTGTTCCGATGGGAATACCGAAGAACATGGGAAGCTGATAAAGGATGAAGCCTGCCGCCAGACCAACCAACGACGGTATCAGGGTTTCTTTGATAGGTGCACCTGTTGCGATTGCGTATATCAGCGCCACCGCCCTGATAATGAGAAGTGTGAGAACCGAAGGGTTGGGGATTTTTTTGATATCCAGATCAACAACAGCGATTGAAATTGCGATTGATATGTAGGCAACCGCTTCAAGTCTTTCCGCCGCGCTCTCTTTCATTGCGAAAACCGCCGCGAACAGAAGCCCCGAAACCAGCATCCAGATTACTACGGCTGCAGTGTTTTTTACTGCCTCCAGCTTTGAGGTTTCATCGGTTCGTTTCTTGATTTGGAAGATCGATATCCGATTGAACGCCAGTGCAGAAATAACGCCTAAAATGCCGCCGTAAACTATGTCAACCATTGGTATTCACCTCCGTTTGCTTCTTCGGAAGATTTTGTGTCATTTCCCTTCCGCACCCTCATCATAGCACTCTGTTTTTGCAATGTCAACAGAAGTTTTTTGACGTGTGGAAAACTTTTATACACAATGCACAAATAATTTGCTTTCTATATATTATATAGTAAAAATCACGCTTTAAAGCGTGCTAATCCAAAAAAATTACGGGTATAACAAAATTTCGTGATACTGTGTTCAAAAAAAATCCACATTTTCACCAAACAATCGTTAAGATTTCCTTAATTTTGCATATTTATACCGTTTTTCGACGCATATCGCATAGTTATAATTTTGGTATTTAATAGTATGTGAATATTAATACAAGAACGCAGTCTGTAACGTGTAGAATTTTTTCGGTATTTTTCAGAAAAAAATCAGAATTTTTTCTTGACTGTTTGACATTTTGTCAACAATTTATTATTATTTTTCTGTAAGATTTTTTCACGGATGTGATTCATAAATGAAAAACGTTACACTTATCGGTATGCCGGGTGCAGGCAAAAGCACCATCGGAGTGCTGCTGGCAAAATCATTACTTGCGGATTTTGTTGACACAGACCTTCTGATACAAAAAAAATACTCCTCAAGCCTTTGTGACATAATCAACAAAAAGGGCATTGAGGAATTTCTGAAAATCGAAAACGACGTTATTTGCTCGTGGAGCTTTTCAAACTGTGTTATTGCCACGGGCGGAAGTGCGGTTTACGGCGAAGAAGCAATGGAAAAGCTGAAGAAAACAGGCAAGGTTATCTATCTTAAGCTTTCCCCCGAAGAACTTGAGAAGCGTATAAACAACATTCATACCAGAGGCATAGCAATGAAAGAGGGCACCACAATCGCCGCGCTTTACGGCGAAAGGGCACCCTTATATGAAAAATATGCAGATATTACAATAGAATGTTCCGGGCTTACCCCCGAAGAATGTGTCGATGCTATATCGTCAGTCCTTTAATATTTCATTATATTTCCCGATCTGTTCATCGGTGGGGTTATAATCCGCGTGTGAACAGCAGGGAACATCCGGCTTACTGCCGTCTGAACCGTAAAACGGAGTCTGTCTGTCATTCTCATATTCTTTCCGCTGTTCTTCAGAGTGAAAATCGGGAATATCATAGGGCATACCGCCGTTAAGAATCGAACGGTGGGCAAGAATGGCAACGGATGCCATAGCCACTGCGGAATGAATATCGTAAGGATGCTCAGGCTCTCTGCCTTCACGGATACATTCCAGGAACATTCTGGCAACTATATAATCTCCGCCGCCGTGACCCGCATTATTTATGAAATCTTCGTCACTGTCATTCCACTCGGGCTCATAAAGGTTAACCTCTTCTCTGCCCTCGGGTATCGACCAATGATTATAGCGGAGCATAACCTTGCCGTCCATACCGCGGAGATTTTCAATCTGTCCGTTTTCGCCGCAGATACGGTATGCGTTGTGATGTGCGCCGAATGCGGCACAGCCCGTTACTCTGAAAACAGATTCATCATCGTTGAGGGTTGTGATAATTGCGGCCCTGTCACCGACTTGCCTTGCAGTTGCATTTTCTTTCATCGGTGAGAAAACGGGCACTGCACTCACTCTTTTCGGTGTTGCACCCGTTGACCACATAAGAGGTGCAAGCGAATGGGTTACGTAATATGAACGGGGCAGATAATTACGCCAGTGCTCAGCGAAATAAACATAACCTTTGAAAAATTCGTAATCATCAGGCATAGCAGGATGATTATATTCGCCCTCCGCATAAATAAGCTTACCCAGTGTGCCCTCACGGCACACTTTTTTCATTTCACGGTTAAATTTCATCTGAGGATAGTTTTCTGCAAGCATATAAACCGAATCGGTTTTTTCATAGGCCCGGATAAGCTCAACACCCTCAGCCATTGTTCCGTTGCTGATACATTCGGATAACACGTGAATACCCTTTTCAAAGCATTTTATTGCATAGGGAGTATGCTCGTGAAAATAGTTTGCCAGCACAACAGCATCCATTCCCAGCTCAATGAATTCATCAAAATTATCATAAACGGGAATATCGATTCCCAATTCTTCAAGACCTCGGGATGCTCTTTCGGGATTGATTTCGCAAAGTGCGATAATTTCGGCACCTGCAAGCATAAGATTTTCAGCAAGGTCAATACCTCTGCCTGCACCCATAATGCCTATCCTGATTTTATTCATAAAGAACCTCCGTTCATCTGTTTCTTACATTCTAACAAATGAACGGAGGTTTATCAACTGTATTTTTTATTCAATTCCTTTTATATAGTCCATAAGACCGCCCACAGTCTTGGCTGTTGCAAAGGTCTTTGCCGTAATGCCGACACCGAACTCGCTTTCAATTTCCGCTGAAAGCATTGCAAGATCAAGCGAGCAAAGCCCCAGGTCTGTTGTAAGCTTTGAATCTTCCGTAATTTCTTCAGGCTCAACGTCAACAAAGCCGCAAATTATATCTCTGATTTTATCAAGCATATTTTCACCTCATATTCTGTCCATTATTTCGCCGAGAGTCATATCGGGATTTTCAACGCCGAGTTTAAGCGCGTTTGCGGTACCCCTGTGAAAAGACTCAATATCTTCAACACTGACAAATTTTGTTCTGTGCATACAGGAAAGCTTCAGACACCCGCTGTGTGTATCCTTCATTGCAAAGGAATAAAGCACCATAATATATCTGCCCAGCGAATAACCTTCAAATTCGTATTCCCACTTGTTCATTGACCCCACTTCGAGAGGGAACCAGGAGAACATCATTGTTGAAGCACCTGCCGCCGCAGGGTAATTATACATCTTTTGCTGCAGTGCGCGATACTCAAGATAAGGGTAATCCATATGCTTGAATGCCCAGAACTGAACCTCTGCCATCTTTTCAAGCGCTTCTCTGAACGTTGTCGTTTCGGGAAGAACGATTCTCTGAGGAAGAGGTGCGGCAAGGGTTCCGCCTGCACGCTTCTCCGCAAGGGTTCGTCTTCTGGGGCAAAGCACGATGAAATAAGTATCATTGTGTCTGTTATTGATTTTGGAAACGTGAAGACGCATTCCGATCTGAACAAGACATTCTCCGCTTACGCCGTTTTCTTTCATAAATTCAAAGATTTTTTGGCTGTCATCGTAAGGAATATTGTATTTTGTCAACTCTGCCTTATCGTGAATGGGATCAAAAAGAGACGGAGCCTTTATATCGGGATTTTTCTTCTTTATACGTTCGGCTTCAAGGAATTTGGGTCCTTCAACGCCCAGATAAAGGGGCTCGCCGTCTTTTTCCATATACTCTCTGTAAGCCTTTTCTTCACGCCTGAAGTTTTCGGGGTCTGCAACGTAAGCAAGCTCTTTTTTGATAATATCTTCATATTTACCCAAGGGCTTCGGCATAGCCGCGCCCTCGCTGAGGCTGTCGTAAACCGCAAACAAATCCGAAAAGAAGGTGAACACCGCCGCATTATCCATCACAAGATGATGAACATTCACATAAACACCGCAACGGTTATCGTGTGTACGGAAGAACTTCACACGGAAGGTTTCGTCTTTAACCATTCTGACGGGCTTGCGTGCATCTGCCGTAAGCACATCAATACGCTCCTGCTCAGATTTGAAATTCAGAACGGGAATATTGCTTATTTTGTACTCCGGGAGAAAATACTGCTTGATTTTTCCTTTCTCCTTGAAGAAACGCAGACGGAGACAGTCGTTTCTTTCAATTTCAATATTGAACGCCTTTTCCATAAGGCTGAAATCAATATCCTTTTTGACGATTATTGATTCGGGAATCTGTGTAACCTGCTTGTGAAAAAAGCTGTATTTCAGCATAAACTGAATCATTTCCTGCGGCGGAATAAGCTCATACACCGCACCTGCAATTTTTTTCATATCTGAATTCCTTAAATTTTTGTTTCGTGTCTTTTGATTTTACCCGGACCGGTTTTTTCGAAAGGAGTGTTTCTGACTCTGACCTCAGAAATAATATGGGACGCTTTTGCAGTTTCGTTCATGGCATCAACTGCTTTTTCAAGCTCCGCCTCAATATCCTCAATGCCTTTTGCGGCGGCATATTCGTAATCGGGATAAACCTCGGCAATAATTCTGTTGCCCTCACCGTAAACAAGAACCTCTTCAACCAATTCCGTTGTGCCGAACTTTCTCTCAATGGCTTCGGGTGAAACATTTTCACCGCTTGACAAAATAATAAGATTTTTTACTCTGCCTGTTATAAAAAGCTGTCTGTCATCGGTAACGTATCCGATATCACCCGTTCTGAGCCAGCCGTCGTCGGTAAACATTTCTTTTGTTTCTTCAGGCATTTTATAGTAGCCCGTCATAACCGTAGGTGTTTTTACCTGAATTTCGCCGTTTTCAATTCTTACGTCGCACAAGTCGATAATTCTGCCCACAGATTCGTACGCAACACCGTCATCGGGCACTGAAATACGGCAACCTGCTTCGGTCATACCGTAGCCCTGACGGAGAAAAATACCCAGCCTGTCGTATTCTTCAACCAATTCGGGGTTAAGATAGGCACCGCCGGAAATAAGCCATTTTATATTTTTTCCGTAAACCTCTTCTGCCGCCTGTCTGGGAGTAAGGTGGGGATTTCTTCTGAGAATAATTTTAATTTTGCCGAGAAGCGACTGTGCAATCATCGGAACAATTCTGATTACCTTGGGCTGAAAGCGTCTGAGATTTTCGGCTATATCCTTGAATTCACCGTTAAGGCAGACCTGCAGACCGTCTTTAAGGTTTTTAATGTAATCACCCGAAAAGCAGAAGGTATGATACATAGGCAAAACAGAAAGTGCAACCACTCCTTCGTTGAAGATATCCGTGCAGTATTCCTTATACATAATATTACCCACAAGGGCATTCATCGAAAGCACAACACCCTTTTTCACTCCGGTTGTGCCCGAAGTGTAGATGATTATTGCATCCTGCTCTTTATCCTCTTCAAATTCGGAAAGATCCGAAAATTCGGAAGCTTCGGAATAATGCTCATAAATTTCATCCGCACTGCCGAAGGAGAAAATGTTTTTTAATTTCGGACAAATTTTCAAAAGCTCTTCAGCCTTATCTTCAAACGCTTCTTCATAAAGAAGCATTTCAATATCTGCTCTTTCAAAAAGCTCTGCCGCTTCATTGACGGATATTTCGGGTGGAAAAGGTACGGATACGTTTCCGCTTATAAGCACACCCGATGCAAAAACAAGGTACTCATACGAGGTTTTGCCGATAACGGCAATGTTTATTTTTTTATCTGCGGTATGCCTTATCATACGGCACACGCAACGGCTGTCATTTCTTATCTGAATAAAGCTTTTTTCCTTTACTTCGCCGTTTTCAACATATTTTATGAATACCGACTCACCGTATTTTACCGCACCCTGTTCAAGCAACTCTCTTACCGAGGGAGTTTCTGTTCTGATCATAGAAGCTTCCTTTCAATATATCGGTTGTTTTTTTCGAATTATGTACGATTTTATCATTTTGAAGCAATTAAAGCAATGTACAAACCTTTTATTTTGACCATAGAAAAAAACTCCCCGTTGCTGTTGCAACGAGGAGTTTGTGGTGACCCGGACGGGAATCGAACCCGTGTTACCGCCGTGAAAGGGCGGTGTCTTAACCGCTTGACCACCGGGCCATAATATTGGTAGCGGCAGTTGGATTTGAACCCACGACCTACCGGGTATGAACCGGTTGCTCTAG
>JAFYNR010000036.1 GCA_017548045.1 Clostridia bacterium
CTTCTTACCTGTGGTGCCGTCTGCAAGACCGTCTTTTACCTTGTACTGCCAGCATAAAAGCCATTCATCACTTCTGAAGTCGAATGCTGTAGTTGCTTTGGAGCCTGAGTTTGTGATAGCATCCTGGATGAAATCCCAGCCTGCCATCTGTTCTGCGGTGTAGCCTGTATTCTTTGTCATCCATGTGTTTGTTGAACAAGCACCTGACGTAAGAGCACAGTTAAGACCGTTGCTGATTTCAACGGGATGTGCAGGGTTTGCAACACCCTTTGCGTTGGTTGAATAACCATTTGAGCCGGGGGCTGTTGTTGAAACCTGTGTTACATCGAAGAAATCATTTTCATAGATGTTAACGAAGGTTGAGTTACCGAAGTAGAAGTCACCCTTGATGTAAAGTCTTTCTTCAAGGATCTGGCCTGCCTCAACATAGTAGTCGGTAAGAACTGCTGAATCTGCATCAACTGCCGTGTTAAGTGTGCCGTCTGCTGTTTCAACTTCGTATACTTCTGAACCGAGGTAGATGAAGTTATCATACAGAGCATCAAGCTCTGCATATGACTTAACCTTTGACGTACCGTCTGCAGCAGATGCATCGGGTGTTGCAAGACCGCCCAGCATAGTAAACGAGCCTGCAAGCATTGCAATGCAGAGCATTATGCTGACAATCTTCTTAAAAGTGGACATAAGTTTTCCTCCTTCTTTTACAGGAATAAATCCTTCAGGATCCGGTGCCGGACGGCACTCCAATCCATTTTATCGATTCATTATTGCACATTTATAAAAATAAAGCAATAGACAAAAGCAAAAAATAATATTATGAAAGTTCTTTTTGTGAATATTCGCCAAAATTCAAAGTTCAGATTCGTGCAATTCCACAACTGCGTGCAGCCTCGCCCACTGCCCTTGCAACGGCGGGACCCACCCTTTCGTCAAAGGCCTCGGGAAGAATATATTCGGGGCAAAGCTTATCCTCCGAAACAAGGTCTGCAATGGCATACGCTGCCGCCAGCTTCATCTGCTCGTTTATATCGGAAGCTCGCACGTCAAGTGCACCTCTGAAAATTCCGGGGAAGGCAAGCACGTTGTTTATCTGGTTGGGGAAATCGCTTCTGCCGGTGCCTACAACCGCCGCACCTGCCGCAAGAGCCTCGTCGGGCATAATTTCAGGAGTGGGATTTGCCATTGCCATAACAACTGCGCCCTCTGCCATGGAAGCAACCATTTCCTTGCTTACAATACCTGCCGCAGAAACGCCTATAAACACGTCTGCACCCTTCATTGCGTCGGCAAGAGTGCCCGTGACACGGTTTTTATTGGTGAAATCCGCAAGCTCATCAAAAGCAGGCGTCAGCTCCTGACCCTTGCAGATAATTCCCTGACGATCACTCATAATTATGTTACCCGCACCGCAGGCATTAAGAAGCCTTGCAATTGCCGAGCCTGCCGAGCCTGCACCGCTCATTGCAACGGTACAGTTTTCCAGCTTTTTGCCAACGCATCTGAGTGCATTGAGCACAGCCGCAAGTACAACAACCGCCGTACCGTGCTGATCGTCGTGAAAAACGGGAATATCGCAGATTTCCTTGAGCCTTCTTTCAATCTCAAAGCATCGGGGAGCCGCAATATCCTCAAGATTTATACCGCCGAAGCTGCCTGCAAAAAGCGAAACAGCCTTTACGATTTCATCCGTATCCTTTGAGCGCACGCAAAGAGGAATTGCATCAATGCCTGCAAATTCCTTGAAAAGCAGACACTTGCCCTCCATAACGGGCATACCTGCCTCGGGACCGATATCCCCGAGACCCAGCACGGCCGTTCCGTCGGTAATGACCGCAACCGTATTCCATCTGCGCGTAAGCTCGTAGCTTTTATTTATATCCTTCTGAATTTCAAGGCACGGTGCCGCAACACCCGGTGTGTAAGCAAGAGAAAGCTCCTGCTTATTTGATGCGGAAGTTCTTGAATTTATTTCAAGCTTGCCCTTCCATTCGTAGTGAAGTTTCAGTGATTCCTTTAAGTAGTCCATCAGTTTATCTCCGTTACCTGCACACGCATAATTACGGATTCCGAATTATGCATTGCGAATTATTTTGCCCAACCCATTGAGCACTGAACCGCACGCTTCCAGTCTGCATATACGCGGTTTCTCTGCTCAATATCCGTTTCGGGTGTAAATACTTTTTCGACCTCACGGTTATGCTTGATTTCGTCCATGCTTTCCCAAAGACCCGACGCAAGACCCGCAAGGTATGCGGCACCGAGGGCGGTTGTTTCAACATTCTTCGGTCTGTTGACGTTGCAGCGGATCATATCCGCCTGTATCTGCATCATAATATTGCTGACGCTTGCGCCGCCGTCAACACGCAGCTCGGTGAAATCAATGCCCGAATCCGACTTCATTGCCTCAAGCAGATCCGTTACCTGGTAAGCGATTGCTTCAAGCACGCTTCGTGCAATATGCGCTCTGTTGACACCTCTTGTGATGCCCACAAGAGTACCTCTCGCATACATATCCCAGTAGGGCGCACCGAGACCCGTAAAGGCAGGCACAAAATAGATGCCGTTTGAATCGGGAACGCTTTCAGCAAGCTCATCACAGCGTTTTGCAGTGTCAATCATATGAAGCTCGTCACGAAGCCATTTGATAACCGAGCCTGCATTGAAAGCGGAGCCTTCAATGGCATACTCAACCTTATCGCCTACACCCCAGGCAACACCGGTAAGAAGATTATTCTTTGATTTTACACGGGTTTCGCCCGTATTCATCAGCAGGAAGCAGCCTGTTCCGTAAGTATTCTTTGCCTGACCTGCCTCAAAACAGCCCTGGCCGAAAAGTGCGGCAGGCTGATCGCCGATTGCACCGCAGATGGGAATACCTTCAAGGAATTCAAGACCCAGAATACCCTTTGAAACTCTGCCGTAAATTTTGCTTGAAGGCACGGGTTCGGGGAGGATAGACATAGGTATACCCAACTTTTCGCAAAGGTACTTATCCCAGCAAAGGTTATCAACATCAAAAAGCATTGTTCTTGATGCATTTGAATAGTCGGTAACGTGAACGCTGCCGCCTGTAAGATTCCAGATAAGCCAGGTTTCAACCGTACCGAAAAGAAGTCTGCCCTGCTCGGCAAGCTCTCTGGCACCCTTTACGTTGTCAAGAATCCACTTGATTTTCGTGCCCGAAAAATACGCATCAATAAGCAGACCTGTTTTTTCTTTTATGTAATCCTCAAGACCCTGAGCCTTAAGTTCTTCGCAAATTTCCGCCGTTCTGCGGCACTGCCACACGATTGCGTTATAGACGGGCTTACCCGTCTGTCTGTCCCAGAGAATTGTGGTTTCACGCTGATTTGTGATGCCGATGCCCGCAATGTCACAGGGGTTGATTGAGCCCTGCATTATGCATGATGAAACCGCCTGAAATTGGCTGTAAAGGATTGAAAGAGGGTCGTGCTCAACCCAGCCCGCACGGGGATAAATCTGCTCAAATTCATTCTGTGTTTTGCTTACGATATTGCCTTTTTTGTCAAAAACTATTGCTCTGGAGCTTGTTGTGCCCTGATCAAGAGCGAGAACGTATTTTGCCATATTTACACCTCAACGCCAAAGTATTTTATCGCATTGTTATATGAAATATCTTCTGCTATTTTGCAGATTGCTTTTTCGTCGTAAGGATAAAGACCGTCTGCAACCATATCTCCCAGAAGTCCGCACATAATTCTGCGGAAATATTCGTGTCTGGGATATGAAAGGAATGAGCGTGAATCCGTTACCATACCTACGAATTTTCCTATTGCACCAAGATTTGCAAGAGCCTTCATCTGCTCTCTCATACCATCAATATTATCATTGAACCACCAGGCTGAACCGAACTGAATTTTGCTTTCCGCATCGCTGTTCTGGAAGTTGCCCAGCATTGTGCCGAGAACGTAATTATCCTTGGGATTAAGAGTAAAAAGCACCGTTCTGGGCAGGCATTCCTTCACTGCAAGGCTGTCAAGGAAGCGTGAAAGCTTCCGGGCGATTTCTCTGTCGTCAATTGAATCAAAGCCTGCGTCGGCACCGATTTTATTGAACATCAGAGTGTTGTTGTTTCTCATCGGTCCGATGTGAAGCTCCATACCCCAGCCTCTCTTTGCATATTCCTCTGCAAGGTATGCAAGAAGTGCGGTTTTAAATTTATCAGCCTCAACAACGCTTGCTTCGCCGCCGTTTTTTACTTTCGCAAAAATTTCTTCAAGCTCATCGGCGGTTGCTTCTTCGTAGGGCACGTAAGCGAATGCGTGGTCGCTTGCACGGCAGCCCATTTCCGCAAAGAAATCAATTCTTTCACGGAGTGCCTCACAAAGCTGCGCAAAGCCGTTTATCTCTCTGCCTGCGGTCTTTTCCATATCGGAAAGCCAGCCTCTCCACGAAGGAAGGTCGATGCCCAGAGCCTTGTCGGGTCTGAATGCGGGAAGCACCTTGCACTTGAAATCAGACTGTGCGATAAGCTTGTGGTATTCAAGGCTGTCTGCGGGGTCATCGGTTGTGCAGAGATGCGAAACATTTGATTTTTCAATAAGCTCACGGGGTGTGAAACCGCCTGCTTTAATTGCCGCATTTGCTCTTTCCCATATGCTGTCTGCATTTTCTTCATTAAGAATATCCGTAATTCCGAAATATCTTCTCAATTCAAGATGGCACCAATGATACATGGGATTGCCGATAAGATTGGGCATTATGCTTGCGAATGCCTTAAATTTTTCATAGCCGCTTGCATCGCCCGTGATATATTTTTCATCTACTCCGCAGGAACGCATTGCACGCCATTTATAGTGGTCGCCTGCAAGCCACAGCCACGCTATATCCTCGGGCTGTTTATTTTCATATATTTCCTTGGGTGAAAGGTGGCAGTGCCAATCGAAAATCGGCATTTTATCCGCCGCTTCAAACATTTTAACGGCAGGTTCACTGCTCAGAAGAAAATCCTTGCCCATAAATTCTTTAACCATAGGTAGTTCCTCCAATACATAAGTGTACACGATAATTATACCACATATAAAGTCAGTTTCAAGTGCAAAATAAAAATACAGCCGCATCATACGACACGGCTGCATGCATTATTCATTCATCAATTCCAAGAAGCTCGTTAACCGTCATACCCAGAACTTCGGAAAGGACTTTGAGTTCAAAATCCGTAACATATCTGAGCTGGCCTTCAAGCTTTGAAAGACCCGATGCGTTAAGGTCAATACCCTTGATCTGAAGCTGTGTGAGAAGATCCTTCTGCTTCATATTGATTGCCTTGCGTCTTGCCTCTACTTTTGCTCCCACGATGTTTCTGTCCCCGAGAGTCTGTTTTCTGATTCTCATTTTATACCTCCTGTATGGTTAAGAATACGCAAGATTTTATACTCTCTGTATAAAAACGAGCGTCTTCGGCTTGTTTTTGTGTATTCTTTTAAATTTCGTTACAATTTTAACACACATATATTGAAATTGCAACCGATTTTTCAGACATAAAGCATTTTTTGTCTGACATTGTATTTCCCGATCAACAAGGTAAAAAACGATTTTTTATTAAAAGTGCCGATTTGAGCACACTGATTTTGTTTGAAATGCATATTGTAAAGTGCAAATCCGCGGGAGTATAATAGTTTCAAATATCCTACGAAAGGAAGCAGATTATGAATTATACAAAGCCTCAGCGTAATCTTACGATGCTTACGGATTTTTATGAAATTACTATGGCAAACGGTTATTTCAAAAACGGTTTTGAAGATACCATTGCGTATTTTGATATGTTCTACCGCAAGGTTCCCGACGGCGGCGGTTTTGTAATTATGGCAGGTGTTGAACAGCTTGTTGATTACCTTGCCAACCTTAAATTTGACAGTGAGGATATCGAATATCTCCGCAGCAAGGGCTTCGGAGAGGACTTCCTCAGCTACCTTGCAAACTTTGAGTTTGCCTGCGACGTATGGGCAATCCCCGAAGGCACTCCCGTTTTCCCCGGTGAGCCTATCGTAAAGGTGAAGGGTCCCGTTATTCAGGCACAGTTCATCGAAACAATGCTTCTTCTTTGCATCAATCATCAGAGTCTTATCGCAACAAAGGCAAACCGCATTTCCCGTGCTGCGGCAGGCAAAGCGGTTATGGAATTCGGCTCAAGGCGTGCTCAGGGTGCCGACGGCGCAATTTACGGTGCAAGAGCCGCGTATATCGGCGGATGCTCGGGCACTGCCTGCACAATCAGCGATGAGATGTTCGGAGTGCCTGCACTGGGCACAATGGCACACAGCTGGGTTCAGCTTTTCGACAGCGAGCTTGATGCCTTCAGAGCCTACGCAACCGAATACCCCGATGCCTGTACCCTGCTTGTTGATACCTACAACACCCTCAAATCGGGCATTCCCAACGCAATAAAGGTTTTTGACGAGGTGCTCAAGCCTCTGGGCAAGCGCCCCAAGGGAATCCGCATTGACAGCGGCGATATTGCCTACCTTTCACGCAAGGCAAGAAAAATGCTTGACGAAGCAGGCTACCCCGACTGCGGCATTGTCGCTTCAAACTCGCTTGATGAATATATTATCAGAGATATGCTTCTTCAGGGAGCGAAAATCGATTCCTTCGGCGTAGGCGAAAGACTTATCACCTCATCCTCAAGCCCCATGCTGGGCGGTGTTTATAAGCTTTGCGCCGTCGAAAAAAACGGTGAGCTTGTTCCTAAAATCAAGCTCAGCGAAAACGTTCAGAAGATTACCACACCCGGCAACAAAAGAACCTACCGCCTCTACGATAAGGATACGGGCAAGGCGATTGCCGACCTTATGACCCTCGCAAGCGAGAAAATCGACGAAACTCAGCCCTATGAGCTTTTTGACCCCGACTACACCTGGAAGCGGAAAACCGTTACAAACTTCGAGGTACGCGAGCTTCTTGAACCCATTTTTGCAAAGGGCAAGTGTGTGTTTGAAAGAAAAAGCGTAAAGGAAATCCGTGATTACTGCGCCGCTCAGGTTGACACCCTCTGGGACGAAGTAACACGCTTCGAAAATCCTCATAATTACTACGTTGACCTTTCTCAGCCCTTGTGGGACCTCAAGCGTGAAATGCTCAGCAAAAACGGAAAATAAAAAACACCAGACCCCCCGGCAATATGTCGGAGGGTCTGATTTATGCAATAAAATCGAAAGACAAATCAAGCGACTCTGTGGGAGCCTTTCTTGCTTACAACGGTAAGCACGGGTGCCTCTGCCTCTTCGTAAACATCCTCGGGTGCTCTGGTCTGAACCTTTGCGGCATATGCAGCCTGAGCCTCTCTCTGCTTGCGGAGACGGTAGTTGCGGATATGGATTCTGATTGCTCTTGCAAGCTTAACCTCAAAAGCAATAACCTTTTTTTCATTTATGAAGCCCACAATGAGAAGAACCACTGCGGCAAGCTCAAGGAATGTTTTCATTATTTCTAAGAATGTCATTTTATATACCTCCTCGGGAGAACGAGTGAAACATTTGTTCTGTGACTTTATTATAGCAGGTGAACATTCGTTTGTCAATACAAATGTTCGATTTTTTCAGATATTTTTTTACAGTGTCATTCTACCACAACATATGCCCAAAGTCAAACAAACAGACCACAATAAGTGCTATTTACGGCGAAACACGGCACCTGCAAAAAATATTTTTGTGCTTTTCGGGGTGAACAAAAAAATTATTTTGGTATGTTCTGTTCTGTTTGAGTGCGGCAAGTCACGGAAATATGCTTCTTTGTCGGCTCCCTTTCTTTATCCTGACTTCATTATATCCGCATATGTGTCCCATAAAAAGGACTTCGGCACGGATTGACAAAAATAATTTACGGAATATAATATAAATGTAACTCTTATAAAGGCGGTAATACATATGCAAAACATACTCTATAACGTATGGGGATTTTTCAGACAGACGGCGGTTAGGCTTCATCTTTCCGTGGGAAAAATCATTTACAAATTAAGCGGCGGCAAGATGCCCAAATCCCTTTTCTGCACAAGGGCAAACCCCGAAAAGGTGGGCACTGACGTTAAAATCCTTTCAAGCGATAAGCATTCAACCACCATTGCAAAGGTTGACGAAAAGGGTAATATCAAGGATGAGGATTTTGTAATCGTAACCTCAACGGACTTCCATTTCAGCGAGGATCACGACCTTAACACTAAAACGGTTAACCGTTTTGTCCGTCACATAAAGGAAGTAAAGCCCGACCTTGTAATAATTACGGGCGACAACATTCTTTCCAAATATCAGCAGATTGATGCCATTCAGTTTGCACAGATGATGGAAGAAATCGGTGTTTACTGGGCGGCAACCTTCGGCAATCACGAAACAAGAGAGGACCGCGGCTTCTATAAATGGCTTCTCTGGAAAAGCTTCTGCGATTACGACCACTGCCTTTGCAAATACGGACCCGATGAGCTTTTCGGCTTCGGCAACTACACAATCAACATTCTCGGTGAAGGCGGCAAACTGAAAAAAACACTTTTCCTTATGGACTCGGGCAGAGATATACTTGAAAAAGACAAGGCAAAATATAAGCTCCCTGCAGATTCAAAGGGCTATGACTTCCTCAAAAACGAGCAGATTGAGTTCTTCAGAAACGAATCGGATAAACTTGCCGCAAAATACGGCAAGGCAGAATCGTTCCTCTATTTCCACATCCCCCTCGTTGAGTATAACAACGTATTCAAAACCGACGAAAACGGCAAATTTGTTCCCTCGGGCGAGGCTGAGATTCTCTACGGCGAGCAGTATGAAAGCGTAGGCTCATCCTGCTACAACAGCGGAATGTTTGACGCTATGCTCGAAAAGGGCGGTCAGGCAGTATTCTGCGGCCACGACCACGTTAACGACTGGTGTGCGGTCTACAAGGGTGTTCACCTCACCTACAACCTTCCCGGCGGCTACGCCTGCTACAATATGGGCGATAAGACGGGCAAGCCCGAAACCGAATGGGTCGAAGGCGTGACGGTTACCGCAATACACAGCGACGGCACATTTGACATTTACCCCAGATACAACAGAATTTATCTTTAAGGTGAGATTCATTTGGTAATTTATCTTATTGTTCTTGCGGCAATATGCCTTTTCGGAATCCGTTTCAAAGGGAAAAACGGGTTTGAAGACTATATGTCACCGCAGAAAACAGGCTCGATAAAAGGTATATTCGTAATCATTGTTCTTTATTCGCATATCAGACAATACATTGCCTATGACCCTGCATCCTTCAACGCTCCGTTTCAGAAATTCCTTTGGGAAGTGGGGCAGCTTATGGTTGTTGCCTTCCTTTTCTATTCGGGCTACGGCATCACCTTCGGGCTGAAAAATAAGGACGGATATGCAAAAACCCTGCCCAAAAGCAGGATTCTGAAGGTTTTCATTCATTTTGATATTGCGGTTATCCTTTTCTGGATAACAGGTCTTATCCTCGGCAAAAGCTACCCCGTGAAGCGTGTTCTTCTTTCGCTTATCGGCATTGATGCCCTGGGTAACAGCGTATGGTTTATATTTGATATCATTATCCTTTATTTCATTACGTTCATTGTTTTTGCCGTTGCCAAAAAGCATATGATTGCAGGCACGACGGCACTCACCCTGCTTTCGGTTGCCGCAACGGTAGGAATTTATCTGTGGAAAGGCGAGCAGAACTGGTGGTATGACACAATAATGTGCTTCCCTCTGGGCATGTGGTATGCACTGGCAAAGCCCCATATTGACAAAGCCCTGCTTAACAGCCCCGTAAAATGGACGGTAACAACATCAGTTACTCTCGCCGCCTTCCTTACTCTGCATCACTTTGCAGACGGCGGATACAGAGTTATATTCATCCTTGAAGCTCTTGTTTTTGCGCTGCTTGTTTCGTTCCTTTCAACGAGAATAAGCATCAACAACAGAATTCTTCAATGGTTTGGCAAAAGAGTTTTCGGAATTTACATTCTTCAAAGAATACCGATGATGATTCTTTATCAGTACGGCGCACAGGAAAATCCGTTCCTTTTTGCCGCCGTCAGCTTTGCAGTAACCGTCGTTATGGCAGAAATATTTGAAAGGGCTATGGATAAGCTTGACAATGCCTTGGGACTGAACAAAAAACGAAAAGTATAACAAAAACCGACTTGAATGTTCAAGTCGGTTTCTTTATTTATCCTCTGCTTTTGACAAGCTCTTTGAAGTGATTGCCCTTATGTTCAAAATCTTTATATACGTTATAGCTGGATGCTGCAGGTGACATTATGCAGCTTTTACCGGGAAGGGTATATCTGAACGCCGCATCAACCGCCTGCTCCATATCCTCGGCAAGAACAATATTTTTTCTGCATCCTCTTTCAAGCAGAATGTTGCAGAGATTTGTGCCCGTATCGGGCAGACCGATAAGGTTTTTAACCTTACAGGTTTCAAGATATTTCACAAAGCCCGAATAATCAATTCCTCTGTCCATACCGCCGAAAATAAGGGTATCAACATCACCCAGTGCTTCAACGGCACACTCAACTGCGTGAGGAATGGTGGCGATTGCATCGTTGTAGAATTTTATTCCGTTATATTCACCGATGGGCTCCATACGGTTTTCAATACCCTTGAAATTCTTAACTGCTTCAAGAATATCCTCGTTGCTTACACCGATGCATCTTGCGGCGGTTGCGGCAAGGCACACGTTCTGCCTGTTATGCAGACCTCTCAGCCTTTCGTTTGCGGCGGCGGCTTCAACAATGGGGGCATCCTCCTCACTGCCGTCAAGAAGAACCTTAAGCACCGTCGACTCCACGTTTGCGAAGTTGTGGTATTTGTCAAAATCCTGCTGAGCGTTACAGATGAAATAATCGCAGCCGGTCTGATGGCGGAGAATATTCAGCTTTGCGCCTACGTATCCGCCGAAGCCGTTGTAATGGTCAAGATGCTCGGGATAAATATTGGTCATAACCGCAACGTGAGGCGATGCGGTTGTGAATTCAAGCTGGTGTGACGACATTTCAATAACCGCAACCTCGGTTTCACCCTCCGCAAGGTTATCAAGCACGGGCACGCCGATATTGCCGATAAGGCTTACGGTTTTACCCGACTGCTTCACCATTTCATAAATAAGGGTTGATGTGGTGGTCTTGCCCTTTGTGCCCGTAATGCCAACGCATATGCACTTTGAAAAACGGAGGAACAAATCCGTCTGGCAGGTAACCTCAACACCCTCGGGCACGGTTACGTCTCTGAAGGACATACCGGGGGTTTTAACGATAACGTCGTAATCACCCATTGCGTCAAGATAGTTTTCACCGCAGTGAAGGGTTACGTTTTCATCGTTAAGGTCAAGGTCGCGGCGGTCTGCAATGCCGATATGCTTATCGGGCAGATTGCGCCTTATTACATCGTATGTTGAGCGTCCTTCCCTGCCGAAGCCCAGAATGAGAACTCTGCGGCTGTTAAAATATTCAATCAACTGCTGAAACATAATAATATTCTCCCGATTTAGACTTACACTCTATTATAACAAATATTTTTAGCATAATCAAGAAAAAAAGGTCTGCATTGCAGACCTTTCATCTTTCATAACTCTTAGAAGCCGAAGTTTGCTTCAAGCCACTGGCTTACTGCCGCCCAGATGGGGTTCCAGATGGGAGCAAAGAATGTAAGAAGCGTTGCGAGATAATCAAAGTCAAGAGTTTTAAGGTCGAGGTTTGCGATCATCTCAAAAAAAGTAAAAATAAGCTCCTGGAGTCCTGTGGTATCGATATTCATTGAATTATCCCCCTTTTCATTATGTATGCATTTCTGCACACACATTATAAACCATCAAACATTTATTGTCAACTGCCAATAAATGAACATTTTGTTACTTGTAAAAATTCTGACCCGCATACAGCGGATAGCTTGCATTGCCCTTTGCGGCACCTACGCCCACGTAATCAAAATCTTTTTCCAAAAGATTCCTTCTGTGACCCGAGGAATTATACCAGCCGTCAACCAAGCCGAAGGCATCCTGCCAGCCTGCCGCCAAATTTTCGCCGCACTTTGTATACTCAATCCCGTCTTTTTTCAGCCTTTGTGCGCTTGTAACGCCCTCGGGAGTATCGTGGCTGAAATAATTCCTTGCCGACATATCGTCGCAGTGCTTACGCACACAGTCCGCCGCCTTATCCGAGTATTTAAGTGCCTTCACTCCGTTTAACGCTCTGAGCGCATTGGTGGTGTGGAAAATCAGCCTTTCCTGTCCGTCAAGGCTTTCAAGGTCCGACGGTGCATAATCAAATCCGTTGAAGCCTGCCTTGAAGGCATATGCCCTGCCGCCGCTTTTTCCGTCCGTATATTCGGTGATGCTCACATTGCCGATTTGCTTTTCACCGCCCGTACGGATTGAATAGGATTTGCTTCCGTCCGTAACAAGAGTATCCTTAACACAGGTGTAAAAGCCGAAAAACCTGCCGTTGAGAAGCACGAACACCGCAAACTCACTGTAATCCCCGGCATAAACAAGGCTTGTCACCGTACCGCCGTCAAGAAGCTTTTCCGTAACGGTTTCGGCGGGATTGCCCATAATATCGGTTATCTTCTGTTTATCAACGCCGAAATCAATTCTTTTAAGACCGATAATCACACTGTCACTGCCCTGTACAAGCAGAGTTTCCGCCGCCGTCTGTGTTTCGGCTTCGGTGGTCGCGGGAGCCGTTGTAACGGCTTCGGTCACTTTTGTCGTGTGTATCTTTGCGGTTTCGGTCGGTTTTACGGCTACGGATTGAGTCACGGGCCGAGTAACAGCCTCTGCGGTTGTTTTTGCCGTTGTTGATTTCGCTGTCTGCACGGCAGTTGTCTGCACTGCTTCTGCTTCCGTTTCCGTTACAGCTTCATTGAAGGAATACACGGACACTGTCTCTGCCACAGTTGTTTCAGCCGTAACGTTATCCGTTTTTATTTTTGCGCATCCCCCTGCAACCGCAAAGGTGAGAAGGATGCAGAAAATCTGTTTTAATCTGTTCATTCCACGCAGTAATCCTGATATCTGTCAATCATGGTCACATCCGCAACAAGCTCAAAATAAAGCCCGTCTGCTCTGTATTCTTCAACGTTTATAACACTGTCCTTGCGGAGAATTGCCGCCGCACCGCCGTCGGAATAGGGAATAAGCATTTTTGCCCTTGCCCTCGTGGGAGGCAGTGCCCTTGAAACCGCATCAAGCAGTTTATCAAAGCCCTTTTCCTCAAGTGCGGATATCATAACCGCATCCGGCTCGTGGAGCAAGTTATCCTTGGCTTCGGGCTTGTCGCACTTATTGAAAACGGTTATGACGGGCTTACCTGCACAGCCAAGCTCGTCAAGAAGTTCTCTCGTAACATTGATATGCTCGCCGCATTCGGGGTCTGAGGCATCGCACACGTTAAGAATAACCTTTGCACAGGCGGCTTCTTCAAGGGTTGACTTGAACGCCTCAACAAGATGATGAGGCAGACGGCGGATAAAGCCTACCGTATCAATAAGCATAACCTTTCTGCCGTCGGGAAGCGTCAATGCTCTCGAGGTAGGGTCAAGGGTTGCAAAAAGCTTATCCTGAGCAAGCACACCTGCCTGCGTAAGTGCATTCATAAGGGTTGATTTGCCTGCGTTGGTGTAGCCTACGATAACAACGGTTTCAACGCCGTCCTTTTCACGCCTTGCTCTTGCAAGACTGCGCCTTTTTTCAAGGGCTTCAAATTCTTCCTCAAGGGATTTTATTCTGCGTCTGATATGACGCTTATCGGATTCAAGCTTCGTTTCACCGGGACCTCTCGTACCGATACCACCGCCCAGCCTTGAAAGCTTGACACCCTGGCCCGTAAGCCTGGGCAGTGAATAACGAAGCTGAGCAAGCTCAACCTGAAGCTTACCCTCGTTGCTTCTTGCTCTCTCTGCAAATATATCAAGAATGAGTGTGGTTCTGTCAATAACCCTTATTTTCGTTGCCTTTTCGATATTACGAAGCTGTGCGGGAGAAAGCTCGCTGTCTGCAATAACAAGGTCAATCTCGTTATTTTCGCAGAATTCGCCCAGCTCTTCCAGCCTGCCCGAGCCGAGAAACAGTGCGTTATCCGGCTTATCCCTTTTCTGCCACAGTCTGCCTATAACCTCGGCGCCTGCGGTTTTGGCAAGCTCTTCAAGCTCGTCAAGGGATACCTCGCAGTCGTATTCACCCGTGTCAACGGCAATAAGCACCGCCTTTTCGGGTTCTTGCTTATTTTCATAAAATTCCATAAGAATTTCTCCCAAAATCAAAGACGGCGGGAGCAAGCCCCCGCCCTACTTTGAAAATCAGTTTATTTTTATTGATTCTGCGGCAATGATTGCGCCTTCACCCTCGTAGGTGATTGTTACGCTGTCGCCCTTGTTGAGAATAACAACGGTTTCATCCTTTGCGGCAGTGATTGAGAAATAAGCTCCGTTGGAGTCGAGCTTGATATAATAGTAGCTGTCGCCGCCCTTAACAGCCGTTCTGATTTCGGTAATTGCACCTGTTGCAGTAAGCTTTTCAATAACAGGTTCGTCAGAAGGCTCTTCGGGATTTACGGGATCAACAACCTGGCTGGGGTCAATATCAACCTTGATGCCGCTTTCTTCAAGTGCGGCAACGTAGCTTGCAAGGCACTTTGAAAGGTCTGTGCCCGTAGCGCCCATCTTGTTGTTGTTATACTGAGCAACGTTAATCAGCGCATACTGCTGAACAATGTTGTTGGTGGGGTCTTTGAGTGACATAAAGTAAGTGGGTTCACCGCCGATATTAAGAAGCAGGGGGAAGGTTGCACTGTAACCAAGGTCCTTTACACGGCCTTCTGCTGCCTGCTGTGCCGAATATTCGGTACCGCCTGTAACTCTGTAATAAACAGCTTCCTTATTTCTCTGGTTAATGAGGATGAAGCCTGTGATTGACTGGTCGGATGTAACGGAGGTAACGCCTGTATACATCCATACGTCATCGTCTTTTGCAAGGTAGTTGTAGTTTGCGGTTGTGGTGATAACACCCTTCTGACCGAGAATTGAGTTCCAGAAGCCGTCCTGATACTTGCCGTAGAAATTATACTGCTGAACAAGAAGGTCTGAATCGTAAATTCTGTCAAGCCACTGAAGTGAAGGCTCGCTCTTGATTTCGTCGATTGAATAGTATGCGCTTTCGCCTGTTGCGCTGTCTGCCTTTACAACAACTGCGCCGATAACGTCCTTACCGCCGAAAAGACCGATGGTATTGTCAAGACGTGCACAAATCCAGTAGGGATTACCCTCATCGTCAATCTCGAAGGTTGCCTCTGCAAACATATATGTGGGGTACTCAAAGCGGAGATGACGCTTGAGAAGCTTGTTGAAATGCTCGGCAGGTGAATACTTGATGCCGTTTTCAACCTCAACGAACTGAGTTGACTCGTTAGCCATATCGATAACAACATAACCGGGCAGACCGTTCTTTGTGTTGGTGAACCACTTGATGATGTTATCATATTTAAGGGGAGCAACTCTTACGGGAGTACCCTTATAGTTAATCTGAGTATACTGGGGATAGATTGCAAACTGCGAAACGTAGCCCTTTTCCTCAAGAACACCCAGTGCTCTTGTTGCAAGCTGTGCAGCCGCATCCTCGTCAAGCTTGGGAATAACGCTGAAGCTGCCTGCATCCTCTTCGGGAATATCCTCAGAGAAGTTACTGTCTGTTCTTACGTCAATTATTTCGCTGTAGCTTGATGCTCTGAAAAATTCGCTTGATACAAGGTAACCGATACCTACGGCAACAACAAGAATGCCGATAATCACGCCGGGCACGATGGCGTGCTTTTTAACGTAGGGAATGTATTCGGGCTTAGCCATAACGTTGGCAAAAAGTCCGTTAAAAACAACGTATGAAGCGGCAACCATACCGATGTAAAGGTAAAAATCATAAGCCTTCACGTTGATTGCAGGCATCATAACATAGAATGCAACCACTGCAAAAACAAGGGTGCAGAGTATGCTGATAACGGTTTTGAGAGCAGCCTTTTCGGGAGGAATTACAATCTCCTTCTTGCCGCTGTTTTTCTTGGAAAAATCAACTTTGATGGGATCCATTGATACAACTCCTTAAATGTGTTATCATACAGTATAACCTATTTATCAGAATAATACAAGTATTTTTTGTTAACTATGCGATTTGACACATATTTAACTTTTATGTTATTATCTTAGAGGTGAAAATATTAAAATTACGAGGTGTTTTTATGTTCCCCGATTACATTGATACCATAGCTCACGTAATTAAGGCTGACGAAGAAGTAGGCCTTGCAATGCAGGCAGAGCTCAACAGACAGAGAAGAAACCTTGAACTCATCGCATCCGAGAATATCGTATCCCCTGCCGTTATGGCGGCAATGGGCAGCGTACTCACAAACAAATACGCAGAGGGCTACCCCTCAAAGAGATACTACGGCGGCTGTGAAAGCGTTGACGTTGTTGAAACCATCGCCATCGAAAGAGCAAAGAAGCTTTTCGGTGCCGAGGCGGCAAACGTTCAGCCCCATTCGGGTGCTCAGGCAAATATGGCGGCATATGCGGCTATCCTTGAGCCGGGCGACGTTGTTATGGGTATGAACCTTGCACACGGCGGACACCTCACTCACGGCTCACCCGTCAACGCCAGCGGTAAGCTTTATAAATTCGTTCCCTACGGCGTAAACGACGACGGCTTCATCGATTATGACGAGCTTGAAAAAACCGCAAACGAAGTTAAGCCCAAGCTTATCGTTGCAGGTGCATCGGCATACCCCAGAGTTATCGACTTTGAGCGTATCGGTAAAATCGCAAAGTCAATCGGTGCATACTTTATGGTTGATATGGCTCACATTGCAGGTCTTGTTGCCGCAGGTCTTCATCCCTCACCCGTGCCCTATGCGGATATCGTTACAACAACAACCCACAAAACTCTCCGCGGTCCCAGAGGCGGTCTTATTCTCTCAACAGCAGAGCTTGCCCCCGCCATCAACAAGGCTATCTTCCCCGGCAACCAGGGCGGTCCCCTTATGCACATCATTGCCGCAAAGGCAGTGTGCTTCGGTGAGGCACTTGACCCCTCGTTCAGAGTATATCAGGAAAACATCGTAAAGAATGCCGCCGCACTTGCAAAGGGACTTCTTTCAAGAGGCATTAACCTTGTTTCGGGCGGTACGGATAACCACCTTATGCTGGTTGACCTTCGTTCAATGGGCATCACAGGCAAGGAGCTTGAACACAGACTTGACGAGGTATACATCACCGCAAACAAAAACGCAATTCCCAACGACCCTGAGAAGCCCTTCGTCACAAGCGGTGTAAGACTGGGCACTGCCGCAGTTACCTCAAGAGGTCTTAACGAAGAGGATATGGACAAGATTGCAGAATTCATTTATCTTTGCGCTACGGATTTTGAAAACAGTGCAGATAAAATCCGCGAAGGCGTAAATGAAATCTGTCAGCGTTACCCCATTTACGAATAATATTCCGAAAGGACAGCCTCGGCTGTCCTTATTTTTTTAACTCCGTCTTAATTATTTCATAGGAATTATAATCAATATAATATACAACGTCTTTTCCGCTTACGTTACAGCACGCATAAATGCAAAGCCTTTCTCTGCCCTCAATATCCGCAAGGCAGAGCAAGGTTTTTTTAACATTCGCCTCCTTTGGCAAAAGAAAGCCTGCGTCGGGCATATCACCTGCATAAATATCCGTGCGGTAGTTTTTCAGATAATTTCCGCCGTCAAAATAAGTAACCCTTCCGCTTGAAAGACAAATATCCGCCTCAACGGTGCTTGTGAGAAGAAAAACTCCGTTGACCTGAGGCGCAAGCATAACCCGTGCCGTAAAGGTCTGCATATCCGTCTCAAAAGCCGTCAGCGTGCCGTATCCGCAAAGCTGTGCAAATTCCGCCGCCTTTCCTTCCGCATCGGCTTGGCTGAGCACGCTTTTATCGCAGGCAACGGGGTTTACGAGCCTTACGAGCATTCCGCCCCGTCTGCTTATCTGCACCGAAGCATCGCCGTGATGAAGGCTGTATATCTCGCTCTCCCCATTCTCGCTCCGCCATAAAACAGCCTCGGTGCCCGTAAGCCTTTCCGCCTCATTCTTCGCCTGCGCGAGAGTGACGGTCTGCCTGCCCGAAAGAAGCCTGCCCACGTGCCTGACTGAAACCGACGACGTAAAAAGTTCGTTTTCACTGCCGTTTGAATAATCCAGAAAATCCTCAAAATACGGCTTTTCTTCAACCGTGTATATTCTGCCGTATTCTCTCAGACGGTATTCGCCGTTCATCACCGCAACCGAAAGGTCACTGAGATGATAATATATTTCCTCTGCATAATCGGAAAGCTGCGATGCTTTTTCTTTTTTGCCCTCGTTTTCGGAATAGCTCTGCGAAAAATCATAAACATATTCAATGAATGTATTTATATTTTCAATCCGTGCAGGCTCAAAGCAAATGGTACAGCCCTCAGCACCCAAAGCCCGTGAGCCCACGTAATAAGCGGCTTCGGCAACGCTCTCCCCTGCCGATACCGAAAGCAGGCTGAGGCCTCCGCTGATTTCGTGCATATATTCGCAAAGGGAGGTAAGCCCCTCAAACCGAAGACTTTCGAGCCTTTCTTCATAGGCTGCCTTTGCACGGAATGACGCATAGCCCGTTGCGGCAACAACCACGCACGCCGCAACGAGATAAGAAACCGTTCTTATGAATTTTCTGCGTTTTACAGACATAAAAAATCACCCTTCACTTTAATTGTGGAGGGTGATTGTTTTTTTATACAAGGAAATTTATTTCACAATAAGGCTTTCGCCTGTCATCTGTGCAGGCTGTGCAATACCCATAATATCAAGCATTGTGGGAGCGATATCGCAAAGCTTGCCGCCGTTTTCTTTCAGCTTGCAGTCGTGACCTACAACAACGAAAGGAACGGGATTTGTTGTGTGTGCGGTGAAGGGTGAACCGTCGGGCTCATACATCTTATCCGCATTACCGTGGTCGGCAGTGATAAGCATTACACCGCCCTTTGCGGAAACAGCATCACAGATCTTGCCTACGCAGGTGTCAACAGCTTCAACTGCGGCAACGGCTGCTTCAAACACACCTGTATGGCCAACCATATCGCAGTTAGCGTAGTTGAGAATGATAACATCATATTTATCTGTACCGATAGCTTCAAGAAGCTTTTCGGTAACTTCGTATGCGCTCATTTCGGGCTGCATATCGTAAGTTGCAACAGCAGGTGACTTAACAAGGATTCTGTCTTCACCCTCATACTGCTTTTCAACACCACCGTTGAAGAAGAATGTTACGTGAGCATACTTCTCGGTTTCGGCAATTCTGAGCTGTGTAAGACCGTTTGATGAAAGATATTCGCCAAATGTGTTATCAAGAGTCTGGGGCTTGAATGCAACATGAACATTGGGCATTGTTGCATCATACTGAGTCATGCATACATAGTAGAGATTCTTGATCTGCTCACGCTCAAAGCCGCTGAATTCACCGTCAACAAAAGCTCTTGTGATTTCTCTTGCTCTGTCGGGACGGAAGTTGAAGAATACAACCGAGTCATTATCTGAAACAGGCTGTGCATCCTTTGAAACAGCAGGAACAATGAATTCGTCGGTAACATCGTTCTTGTATGATTCTTCCATCATTTCGCAGCCGCAGTCAAACTTAACGCCTTCGCACTTTGTCATTGCATCGTATGCCTTGACTACTCTTTCCCAGCGGTTATCTCTGTCCATTGCATAATATCTGCCGATGATGGTTGCAATTTTGCCGACACCGATTTCAGCAAGATTCTTGTAAAGGTCGGCAATGAAATCCTTACCCGAGGTAGGAGGAACATCTCTGCCGTCCATAAGGCAATGAACAAAAACCTTCTCAACGCCCATATTTTTCGCCATTTTAACGATGCCGTAAAGATGAGTGTTGTGGCTGTGAACGCCGCCGTCTGAAAGCAGACCCATAAGATGAAGTGCGGAATTATTCTTTTTGCAGTTTTCCATTGCACCTACAAGAGCTTCGTTCTCAAAGAAATCGCCGTCATTGATTGACTTTGTGATTCTTGTAAGCTCCTGATATACAACTCTGCCTGCACCGATATTGGTATGACCAACCTCACTGTTACCCATCTGACCGTCGGGCAGACCTACGTCCATACCCGAAGCGCCGATATATGTCATGGGGTTTTCAGCCATAATCTTATCAAGATTGGGAGTTTTTGCGGCACAAATGGCATTACCGTAATCGCTGTCATTTCTGCCGAAGCCGTCCATAATGCAAAGAAGAACGGGTTTCTTGCTCATAATATATCTTCCTTTCATCAAATACAGGGGTCGCGTGACGACCCCTGCAATCGGTTGTTTTTCTTATTTTGAAGCTGCTGCAACGATAGCTGCAAACTTCTCTGCAACAAGTGATGCACCGCCGATAAGACCGCCGTCAACATCATACTGAGCAAGGAGCTCTGCTGCGTTTGCATCGTTCATTGAACCGCCGTACTGAATAACGAACTTATCTGCCGCATCCTTTGTGTAAAGCTCTGCGATAAGAGCACGGATAACAGCGCAAACCTCGTTTGCCTGCTCGGGAGTAGCGGTAAGACCTGTGCCGATAGCCCATACGGGTTCATAAGCGATGATGATGTTTGCAAGCTCAGCTTCGGATACACCTGAAAGTGCAACCTTTGTCTGAAGTCTTACAACCTCTGCTGTAATACCAAGCTCTCTCTCTTTGAGAACTTCACCAACGCAAAGGATAACCTTAAGGCCTGCATTGAGAGCAGCTCTTACACGGTCACGGACTGTTTCGTCTGTTTCACCGAAATACTGTCTTCTCTCTGAGTGACCGATGATAACGTAGGGAACGCCTGCTGCTTTGAGCATTTCAGCAGAAACTTCACCTGTGAATGCGCCTTTTTCTGCCCAGTGGCAGTTTTCGGCACCGATTTTGATGTTTGAGCCTTCAGCCGCTTCCATAGCTGCATAGAGGTCAATATAGGGAGCGCAGATAACAACGTCGCAATCTGCATCTGCAACGAGGGGCTTCATAGCTTCGATGAGAGCCTTTGTCTGCTCGGGATTGTTGTTCATTTTCCAGTTACCTGCAATAACAGGTCTGCGAAGTGATTTATCCATTTTAATAATCCTTTCGATTTATAAATCTCTTTTGGTTTTACTGAATGACAGTAGAATTTTCGATGAGATTTGGCTTTCGCAGTGAGCGTAGCGTATTAAAGATACGTAAGCGAGCGAGAAAGTCAAAGATCGCGAAAATTATTTGTCATTAACTGCTTCGATACCGGGAAGAGCCTTACCCTCAAGGAATTCAAGTGATGCGCCGCCGCCTGTTGAGATGTGAGTCATCTTGTCACCGAAGCCGAGAGTGTTAACAGCCGCTGCTGAGTCACCGCCACCGATGATTGTAACTGCATCTGTTTCAGCAAGTGCCTTTGCAACCGAAATTGTACCTGCTGCAAGAGTGGGGTTCTCGAATACGCCCATAGGTCCGTTCCATACAACGGTCTTTGCGCTCTTTACTGCTTCTGCGTAGAGCTCTGCAGTCTTGGGGCCGATATCAAGGCCTTCTCTGTCTGCAGGGATTGCATCTGCCGCATAAACTTCTGTTGCGATTTCAGCATCGATGGGGTTGGGGAAGCCTTCTGCTGTTACAACGTCAACGGGAAGAAGAATCTTAACGCCCTTTGCGTCTGCCTTTGCAAGCATATCCTTGCAGTAGTCAATCTTGGTTTCGTCAAGAAGTGACTTGCCTACGCCGTAGCCCTTAGCAGCAAGGAATGTGTAAGCCATACCGCCGCCGATGATGAGTGTGTCAGCCTTGTTGAGAAGGTTTTCAATAACGTTGAGCTTATCTGCAACCTTTGCACCGCCGAGGATTGTAACGAAGGGTCTTTCGGGGTCTTCAACTGCGTTGCCGAGATATTTGAGCTCTTTGCCCATAAGGTAACCTACTGCTGCTTCTTCAACATAAGCTGTAACGCCTACTGTTGAGCAGTGTGCTCTGTGAGCAGCACCGAATGCATCGTTAACATACATTTCGCAGATGCTTGCAAGGTCCTTTGAGAAAGCTTCGCCGTTCTTTGTTTCTTCTGCACGGAAACGGGTGTTTTCAAGAAGAACTACATCGCCGTCGTTCATAGCGGCAACAGCAGCCTTTGCGTTTTCGCCTACAACTGTATCGTCAGCAGCAAAAACAACTTCCTTGCCAAGCTTCTCGCTGAGTCTCTTTGCTACGGGAGCAAGTGAGAACTTTGCTTCGGGGCCGTTCTTGGGCTTGCCGAGGTGTGAGCAAAGGATAACCTTTGCACCGTCATTTATAAGTTTCTGAATGGTGGGAAGAGCAGCGTTGATTCTGTTTTCGTCTGTGATAACGCCTTCCTTGAGAGGAACGTTAAAGTCGCAGCGAACAAGCACCTTCTTGCCCTTTGCATTGATGTCGTCAACTGTTTTTTTGTTAAGTAAGCTCATTTTTTTCAATCCTTTCAAAAATTTTGTAGGAACATACTTTACCAATTATTTATTTTATAATATTATGTCAAATATTTCAAGCATTATTTATCGGCAAAACGCCGAATATACGTAATATTACGGAGCATTTTTCGGCTTGACTTTACAATGGGTTTTTGATAAAATGGGTAGGCTGAAGAAATTGAATATTTGCCTCCTTAGTTAAATGGATAGAAGAACCTGACGCTGACGCGTCAGAACCTTGTTACTCGCTTTGCTCGTAATAAGAACTTGTCGCTCCGCTCCAAAACCTTGTTACTCGCTTTGCTCGTAATAACAGGCCCCTCTCAGCAAACGACACATTAAATATAACATCTGCCTCCTTAGTTAAATGGATATAACAGGCCCCTCCTAAGGGTCAGTTGTGGGTTCGATTCCCGCAGGGGGTGCCATTCTCCGATGATTTTTTCATCGGAGTTTTTTGTTAATGGATATAAGAACCTCTCGAACTTCGTTCTCGAGAACCTTGTTACTCGCATACGCTCGTAATATACATTGGCCCCTCCTAAGGGTCAGTTGTGGGTTCGATTCCCGCAGGGGGTGCCAAAAAGAGCTGTAAACACCTTGATAGGCAAGGAGTTCGCAGCTCTTTCTTGTTTATCTGATTTTCTGCGCTTTATTTCACTCGCCTGAAATACGCCATTCTCTCTTTCTCTATGCGTTCAATGTGAGAGGGTATCATTTGCCTCACAAGAGCAGCAACCCTCTGGTTTGTCAAATCATATGCCTCCGGACAATTCTGAATAATCTCGGCGATCGTGTATAATTTCCCAATCTCCATACTTGCAAGGATTGCCTCTCTCAGCATCTCATTTGCTATACGCACGGCATCGGACGTTACAGCGGGTTTCTGTTTTGCAGATTGCTTAGCAAGCCTGAAATACGCTTTTCTGTTCCTCTCTATGCGTTCAATGGAAGAAGGTACCAATTGCCTTACAACAGAGGCAACTCTCCGATTTGACAAATCGTTTATTTCAGAACAGTTATTAACCAAATCAGTGATTGTATATAACTTTTGGGGCTCCATGCTTGCAAGAATAATATCTTTCAGCTCCCCGTCTGTCACACAATCTGCACTACGTGTTGTTAGGCTTTGCGGTTTCAGGCACTGACTCGTTGCAAGTCTGAAACGCGCCAAGTCCTTGCCCTCTACACGCTCAATATGCGAGGGAATTAATTGCCTCACTATAGTGGAAACCCGCTGATTTGTCAAATCACGTGCCTCCGGACAATTCTGAATAATCTCGGCGATCGTGTATAATTCTCCGGGCTTCATGCTTGCAAGAATAGCCTCCTTCAGCGTCCAATTTGTCTCATATACAGCACTACTCATCGTAAGATTCTGCGGTTTCTGAGGTTTGGGAGGAACAGGATATTTTTCCTTTATTTTCTTTTCCAGCTCTTTTTTTCTTTTGCCCAGAAGCATTTGAACTTTTTTCTCTTTATTTGCATATTCCTTTTCTGCCGTTTCAAGTGATTTCTCTACGTCAGCAATAGCCTGCCGACTCTCTGCAACCTGAGCTTTTGCTTCTTTTTTTGCAGAAAAGGCAAAAAAACCTGCATTTGCCAATTTCTCCTGAGCATCGTTCAAAGCTTGCTCTGCATTTTTTCTTTTTTCATAAAGCTTATGTTTCTTGTCACTGTAAGCTTTGTCAAATTTTTCTTCTAAAACAGCCTTCTCTTGAAAAATTACTGCAGAAAGTTCCTTTTCGTAAAGACCCTGCTGGTTTTTGCTGATGGCTTTCCATTTTTTACACTCTTCTTCGTACGCCTGCATTTTTCTGTCATATTCAGCTCTTTTTTCCGCCTCTTCCTTTTCTCTTGCTTCGCGCTGAATGCGCAATTTTTCATTACGTTCAGCCTGTGCCTTTGCTTCCGCTTCTGCTCTGCCGGGAAAGGTCATATACTTATCTTCCCAATAGCGTTCAATCATCTTGCTTTCTATTGAAGGTATGTATCTGCGGCTTGCAACATCCCCTAAGTCTCTGCCGTTAAAAGATGCAGTAAAATTATTTTCTATTTCTGATTCTTCGTTGAGCCATCTGATGAGGTCTTTGACCTCGCACACAGCGGTGACATCGGGATTTTGTGCAAGTAACGGTCTGCATTCCTCATCAACAGTGATAATAAGCGACTGATATGTTGCAAAAAGATTATCACAAGCAATACGGGCATCACGGGCAATATCAACAACGCTGCTCGCAACCCTGCCGCCGAACAGATCGATATTTCTGTTCGCTTTTCTCTGTATGTCGTAATTAGCTCTGTCGAACTCGCTTTCCGCTTGTTTTGCACGACTTCTCGCGTATTCAACTGCACTTTTCATTGCCTGTGTGGTATTTATATCGCTCATAAGAACCCTCCCTAAAGCTTCTGGTTTCATTATATCACAGAGAACAATAACATTCAACAACCAAATGTAAATTCGTATTCCCGAAAACAAAAACAGGCTTACGAAACCGCAAGCCTGTTTTTATTATATTCAGAACACAAAACTGATTACAAGAACGATTATCCAGAGGAGTGTTGTAATGCAGTATTTCTCCGCATATGCGCCTGCATAGGCAATCATCGTGGGGATATATGCAAGAATTCTGCCGATTACATTGCCTTTTTTCTGGCGGTAAAGCAAATCGTGAAGATTAATTGCATCCTCAACAAGAGGAAATACATTGCAGAGCATTGATACTCCCACGTACGCCATAAGAACGTAGAGAACGAAAAGCCCTACGGAATCCTGCGGTGTAATTCCCATATATCGGAGATTCATAAAGCCAGCAAGAAAAATCCACAGACCCGAGCTGAAATTCATAAACGCGGGACCCGTTGCAAGAAGATATGCCGCAAAGCCCTTCGAGGCAAGAACGTGCTCAGCGTGACCGCACGCCTCATCTATGCGGAGATATCCGGGCACTTCAACGGGCAGACCGAGCATTTTGCAGGTCAGATGCTCCCAGAAGCCTTTGAGATAGGCACCGGGAAAGGTCAATATTTTTGAAGCTATATAAAGAGCTGTCATGCCAGATCACACTCTCCTTCCGTAAGAACCTGCGCCGCAGTCTTTTTGCCTGCGATAATTTCTTTTGTAACGTCTTCAAGTACGCTTTGGTCAAACTGACCGAGAATTTCCTCAACATCTTCCGAATATTCTTCATCCATCTTGTCACTGTTCTTCAAAAGGTATGCGCTCAGGTAAAGAGTATTGTAGAACGCAGGGTCATCCAGCGTGCTTGTATCATAGGTTGACTGATAAATATAGTACGCATAATTGTATGCCTGCATCATTTCGTCAAACGCATTCACGTAATCGCTGTCTGCAAGATAAATGAGCGCAAGCTGACGGTGAAGCTCGGGAATTGAGCCGAAGGTTTCAAGTGCATCGTGACAAAGGGGCTTTGCCTTATCCTGCTGAGCAGTTCTTCTGAGGTATACGATTTCAAGCATATATGCGGTTTCGGCATCTTCGTTGTTAACCTTGAACTCTGCAAGAGTTTTGCTTGCCGCATCCTTGTTGCCCGAATCAAGCTCAATATCCATTTTAAGGCTGTATGCATCATATTTTGAGGTGTCGTTTTCGATTATCTTGCTCAGATACTCAATCGCTTCCTCGCCTCTGCCTGCCGCCGCAAGGGTTTCTGCCATAGGCTGATAATAAATCCAACCGTAGTCCTTGCCCGTTGCAAGTGCTGATTTTTCAAGATCTTTGAGAATTTCAACCTGAACATTCACATCTGACTTCAACAAATCCGCAACTGCAAACTTATAAAAATCGATGTAAACGTCGGTAACGCCTTCCTTGCCCTTGAAGGAATCAAGCTCGGCATAAATTTTTTCCGCATCGGGATTTTCGTCATATGCCTTGTTGAGAGTTTCTTCGATAAGGTCAAAGGTAGCGTCGTGCTCTTTGCTGACGGCCTTATACTGCTTCATAAAGCCAAGCTCGTCCGTCTTTGTGCTGCCGAACATATTCTGCGCAACGTAATAAGCATCAATGGGACTGCTGTAATTTGCAACCGCATTGATAATGCGCTTGTTCACGCCCATACCAACCTTTGTATACTGAGATTCCATACCCAGAATACTGTTGATTTCGTCAGCCATTGTCTGCACGTCTGCATATGCGGTGTATGCGCCGTACCAGTTTTTATTCTTTGCGAAGGCATCGCCCTTCACAACCTGCAGTGAGGGTGCGCTTGCAAGAAGCACAAGCACAGAGGCAAACACACCGAAGCCCAGAGTAACGAAAGCACTGAGCCAGGCAAGAAGCGGTATTCTGCGTTTAAGCATTTTCGTTTCGCACTCGGTGCAGTAGCCGCTTTCCTCCGTAGCCTCTCTTTCACCGCAAACGGGGCATATTTCAGCAGGCTCAGCTTCTTCCTCAACGGCTTCTTCCGACTCTGCCAAATCTTCTTCGGCAGTATCTTCGGTCTCCTCAGCCATTTCTTCAGCCTGCTCCGTTTCGTTTTCTTCCTCACAAACAGTTTCTTCCTTCACGGCTTCTTCATCAGAAAGCATTTCTGTTTTTTCTTCCTCGGGAATACCGTTCAAATTTTCTTTATCCAAACGCTTATCCTCCTTTTCATTCTGTTACGAATTCATATTTTACCATTTATTTTTGCCGATTTCAATAAATTCTGAAATATTTACATATTATTAATATTAACATCACTTTTCATTCCCGTAAAAGTATGCTATACTCTAAACAGTAATGACCTACGGAGGTATTTATCAATGAAAGAAATCAACATCAGAGATATCAAAAAAAGTCCCGTTGAGCTTATTTCCGACGGTTGGGGTCTTGTTACCGCAGGCAGTGAAAAAGGCTTCAACACAATGACCGTAAGCTGGGGCGCTTTGGGTGAAATATGGGGCAAGGATGCGGCATTCGTATTCATCCGTCCTCAGAGATACACCTATGAATTCACCGAGAAGGAGGATATTTTTACCCTTTCCTTCTACGGCGGTGAGTACAAGGACGCCCTTAAAATCTGCGGTTCAAAAAGCGGCAGAGATATTGACAAGGCGGCTGTCTGCGGTCTTACTCCCGTTTTCACCGACGGCGGAGTAACCTTCGAGCAGGCGGAATACACCCTTGTGTGCCGTAAAATGGCTTCGCAGTTTATTGACCCTGCCGGCTTTGCGGATGCATCAATAGAAAACAACTACGCCAACAAGGATTATCATAAGATGTACGTTGGCGAAATTATAAAAGTTTATCAAAAATAAAAAAATTTGTGTCACCTTTTGCCTTTCCCGTTCGTTTATATTGTGAGAGGCAAAGGTGATTTTGCTTTTTTCTGAGAGGAGGCGATGCTTTGACCGCCGACAAACAAAAAATCCCGCCCGACCCGGAGCGTGCCGTTGAAGAATACGGCAACAGTCTTTACCGTCTGTGTACCGTTATGCTTCAGAATTGTGATGATGCACAGGATGCGGTGCAGGATTGCTTCCTGCGTTACATAACCAGAGCTCCCGATTTCAGGTCGGCCGACCACGAAAAAGCCTGGCTGATCCGTGTGGCAACCAATATATGCAAGGATATGCTCAGATACCGCAAGCATTCAAGTTATCTGAGTACGGATGAAATCCGCAATCTCACTTCAAGCGAGGATAATGCGCAAATCCTCGGTATGCTGGGATTGCTGGAAGAAAAATACAGAACGGTTATTCATCTGCACTATGTCGAAGGCTACGGCACAAATGAAATTTCGGATATGCTGGGCATAACCTCTGCCGCCGTAAGAAAGCGGCTGCAGAGAGGCAGAGAAAAACTGCGTGAAATTTACGAAAAGGAGGCGATATGACAATGGATTTCAGCAAAATCAGGCCCGCCGTTGATGATATAGTCCTTTCCGATGAGCAAAAAGAAAAAATACTGGATGCCTGTCGGGGCAAAAAACGCAAATTCAATTATAAACCTCTTGCTTTTGCCGCCGCTGCGGCGGTAACCGTTGTTGTGGTTGCCTCCCCGGGTTTTCTGTTCAGGGCAGGCTCATCCGACAATGCCGCAGAAAACGTAAAAGAGGATTATTACAACAGTGCAGGCGGTGATTTTTACGTTTACACCGCAGACGAAGATTTCAGCCCTCAGAGTGCAGAAGAAAACGGAGCAGCGTCCGATATGAGCGTATTTGACGTATCCTTGTTTTCAGAGCAGTATTCCGTTATTCCCCGTGAATTTGCCACACTTGCAGACAGCACCGAATACGAAAGCTGGGTGGCTGAAATTTCCCCCGACGGCGGTATGGCACTGATGCAGTTTGTGAAGCATTTCGGCATTGAGCGCAGTGATTTTGACAACGCAAACATAGCCTATGCCGCAAGAACAGGCAAATTTTTCAATGCGGACGAGATCTATTCCCAAAAATAAAAACCGCCCTCAGTGAGAGCGGTCTGATGCGGATTACTCAACAAGCTGATAGCCCAGTGCAATTACCTCGGGCTTCTTGTATGTTTCATAAAGCTCGTCATAGGAAGACGGTGTTACGTCTGTATATTTGACAACAACCATCAGTTTATCTTTATCTTTTTTCACAACGGATCTGTATTTATCTTCTTCTGTAACAGCTATGCATGAGTTGTAATCTTCTTTTTTGTTGAAGAAATAGTAGTTGAGTCTGTAATCGATTTCACCCTTTTTGTTGTAAACATACTTCTGATATTCTGTGCTTCTTTCAGAAACAATTTTGATAACCACAGCCTTGTTTTTCTTGGTTTTGCCTACTTCTTCTTCAACATAATCGGCAATTTCGTCGTTAATCTTATCCTTTTCCTTCTGCTTTTCAGCTTCCTCCGACGCTCTTTCAGCCTGAAGCTGGCTGACCTGTGCCTGGAACTCCTCAGGTCTGTAAGGCTCTGTTTCTTTGTTTCCCGAAGGCTTCACCTTGCAGGCGGCAAGAGTAAGAAGCGCCGCAACGGCAAGAATAACGGATATTATCTTTTTCACGGATATCTCCTCCTTATTATTTCGTTCTACATAATATATGTGGCATATTTTCTTGAAAAAGTCAAGACTTTTGAAGAAATTTTACATTTACGCAAACCGGACACAATATTTAAGAAAGGTGATGTTAAAATGAAAAAATTATTTGCAATCATCCTTTGTGCCGTAATCGCATTTTCATTTGCGGCCTGCGGAGCAAAAATGAGCGATTCCGCGCCCAACGAATCGGGTATGGCAATAACTCAGGATTCCGCAATCAAATATACGGCGGATGAAAAGTTTGAGCTTTATTCCGATGCCGCAGGCGGCTCGGGCGGTGCGGAAGCACCTGCATCCCAAAGCACTCAGAACGAAAAAATCATCAAAACAGTTGAGCTTTCCGTTGAAACCAAGGAGTACGAGGCTTATCTCAAATCTCTCACTGCAAGCGTAAGTGCCGCAGGCGGATACGTTGAAACCTCCTCAACAGACCTTGGCAACAGTGCCTATTCAAACCGATATGCAACCTACACCGTGCGTATTCCTTCCGCAAATATTGATGCATTTATCAATGCGGCAAACGAAAAAGGCACCATTGTTTCCAAAACGGAAAATCAGCAGAACGTAACTCTCGAATACGTTGACCTTGAAAGCAGAATCGAAGCCTACAAAACAGAAAAGGCTACTCTCACGGGTCTGCTTGAAAAAGCCGCATCCCTTGAAAACGTTCTCGCCATTCAGGAAAGGCTTTCAGAGGTAAACTACCAGATTGAAACCTACACCTCACAGCTTAAGGTTCTTGAAAACAGAGTAAGCTACAGCACCGTTACGATGCGTATAAATGAGGTTGAGCGGGTTACGGAGGCGAAGCCTACGGTTTGGACAAGAATCAAGAACCGCTTTCTCAACAGCCTTGATATCCTTAAGGAAGGCTTTATCGATCTTGTTGTTACCGTTGTGGGCGGTCTGCCCGTAATTATACCTCTGGGCGTCGGAATCTTCCTTGCAATCGTTATCATCAAAAAGATTATAAGAAAACGCAGAGGATATTAAACATTTACCGCAGGCGGTACGCTTTTGCAGCGTGCCGCCTCTTTTTATTAAATTTATTTTAATTCTTTTTTAGAAAATATAATTATATTCTTTTTGTTATCATATAATATGGAATATTATAACAGCGAAAGGATGCTGATGATTTTGGCTAAAACGCTTGTTTTAACCGAAAAGCCCTCTGTTGCAAGAGATATTGCCCGTGTGCTGGGCTGCAAAAAGAACGGCAACGGATGTATAATCGGCGATAAATATATAATTACTTGGGCGCTGGGTCACCTTGTCACTCTTGCAGACCCCGAAGCCTACGACAATAAATACAAGACCTGGCGTATGGATGACCTTCCCATGCTTCCCAAGCATATGAAGCTGGTTGTTATCGGTCAGACCTCAAAGCAGTTCAAGGCAGTAAGCTCCCTGCTTGGCAGTAACGAGGTTGACAAGGTTGTTATCGCAACCGATGCAGGCCGTGAAGGCGAGCTTGTTGCACGCTGGATTATTCAGAAGGCAAATTGCAGAAAGCCTATGCTCCGACTGTGGATTTCATCACAGACAGACAAGGCAATCCGCGAGGGCTTCGCTTCCCTGAAGCCCGCTTCTCAGTACGATAATCTTTACCGCAGTGCACAGTGCAGGGCGGAGGCAGACTGGCTTATCGGTCTTAACGTAAGCCGCGCACTCACCTGCAAGCACAACGCTCAGCTTTCCGCAGGCAGAGTGCAGACACCTACCCTTGCAATGATAGTTAAGCGTGAGGAAGAAATCCTCAAGTTCAGGTCAAAAGATTATTTCACCGTCAAGGCGGATTTCGGCGGCTTCACCGCAATATACAAAGACAGCCGCAATCAGGCAAGGTTTTTTGATGCATCGGCGGCACAGCAGGTTGCAGATGCGGTAAAGGGCGGCAGAGGAATTATTTCCGAAGTGAAAAAGGTTTACCGCTTCAAGGCACCGCCCCCTGCATACGACCTTACCGAGCTTCAGAGGGATGCCAACAAAAAATACGGCTATTCCGCAAAGCAGACTCTTTCGCTTATGCAGAGTCTTTACGAAACCCATAAGCTCCTCACCTACCCCAGAACGGATTCACGTTACATCACAAAGGACGTTGCCGCCACTCTTCCCGAAAGGCTCCGTGCAATAGCCGTAGGTCCATACAAGGATGCGGCAAATGCGGTGCTCCGTGCAAAGCCCGTTCAGACAAAATATATTGTTAACGATGCCAAGGTTACGGACCATCACGCAATAATCCCCACCGAGCAGTACGTTGACCTCAACAAGCTTTCAAGGGAAGAACGCCATATCTACGACCTGGTTGTGCGCCGTTTTCTTGCAGTTCTGAGTGCACCCTTCGAATATGACGAAATGCAGGTTACGGTAACCGTCGGCAAGCACAAATTCTATACCAAGGGTCAGGCTGTTAAATCAGCCGGCTGGAAGGCACTCTACGATTCATCCCTTTCCGACGATGACGAGAGTGACGACGATATTTCGTCACAGTCACTGCCTCCCCTTGTGCAGGGTGCAAGCGTAAACGCAGGCGTAGTGCGCCTTGTTGCAGGAAAAACCTCACCGCCTGCAAGATATACGGAAGCAACCCTCCTCTCCGCAATGGAAAACCCCACAGGCCAGGTTGACGACGGCTCCCTCAGAGATGCCCTCAAAACCGCCGGGGGTCTCGGCACTCCTGCCACAAGAGCCGATATTATCGAAAAACTGTTCGATTCCTTCTGTGTTGAGCGCAGAGGCAAAGAAATCTTCCCCACCTCAAAAGGCAAACAGCTTATTGATATCGTTCCTGCCGACCTTAAATCCGCCGAGCTTACCGCAAGATGGGAGCAAAGGCTTTCGCTTATAGCCAAAGGCAGTGCGGACAGCAGAAAATTCATTGAAGAAATGCGCGGCTACGCAACCTCGCTTGTAAGCAGTGTCAAATCCGACGATGCAAAATACAAGCACGACAATATGACCCGCGAGCCCTGCCCCGAATGCGGCAAATACCTGCTTGAAGTCAACGGTAAAAAGGGTAAAATGCTTGTATGTCAGGACAGAGAATGCGGTTACCGCAAAAGTATATCAGTTATCACCAACGCACGCTGCCCCGAATGTCATAAGAAGCTTGAAATGCGCGGCGAGGGAGATAAAAAGGCCTTTTTCTGTGTCTGCGGATACAGAGAAAAGCTTACCGATTTTGAAAAGAGAAAAGAAAGTGCAGGCGCAGGCAAAAGTGATGTTGCCAAGTATATGCAGCAGCAGTCAAAGCAGAAAGCCTCAAGCAATCCCCTTGCCGACCAGCTTGCAAAATGGATGGAGGAAAACCAATGAAACGTTTTCTTTCTTTAATCGCGGTCCTTGCCCTGCTTGTTACCTGCACCTCCTGCTCGGGCGGCGGCAACAAAGCCATATCCTACAGCCTCAGCACTTCACCCTCAACCCTTGACCCTCAATATGCAACGGATACGGGTGCTCATATAATCATCGGCAACACCTTCGAAGGGCTTATGCGTATTTCCGAAAACGGCGAGGTTGAGAATGCCCTTGCGGAAAGCCATACCGTTTCTCCCGACGGGCTTATCTACACCTTCAGCCTTAAACACGACACCGAGTGGTACTGCCCTTCGGTGCTGAAAAGCGAATTCGGTGAGGAATTCTACAACAGATTCTCAACCGAAAAGGTAACGGCAAAGGATTTTGTTTTTGCAATGCAGAGGGCAGTTTCTCCCCATACGGGCTCACCCTCGGCACACCGCCTTTTTATCATCGAAAATGCGGCGGAAATTCACTCCGGCAAAGCAGACGTTTCAACCCTGGGCGTTACCGCACCCGATGATTACACACTTGTAATAAAGCTTACCGAAAAAAGTCCCGATTTCCTTGAAAGGCTGACGGAAAGCGTATTTATGCCCTGTAACGAGGATTTCTTCAATTCAATGAATGGCAGATACGGCCTTACTCACAAGCATATTCTTTGCAACGGCCCGTTTTACGTAGGCTCCTGGGCAAAGGATAACTCTCTTTCAATCAGAAGAAACAAATATTATTCGGGCTCCCGTGAGGTATTGCCGAGCTCCGTTAACTTTGATTTCGGCTTTGACCTCAAAACCGTTTCTTCCCGCATATCCTCCGCATCCCTTTCGGCGGCAATGCTGCCGCCCGACTGCGCTTTGCCCGAAAACTCAACCGTTGTGAAAGAAAACAAAAACTCCGTTTTCGGCTTTGTTTTCAACTGCAGAGACAAATACGTTCAGAATCTCAACGTAAGGCTTGCACTGTGCAACGCCATTGACCGAAGCCTCTTTTCGCAGGAAACAAACGGAGCTGTGCCTATGAGCGGATTTGTGCCCGAAAGCTGCATAATGGGCAGTACGGGCTACCGCGAAACCGTAGGCGGCAGAACTCCGCAGATAAACCAAAATACCGCCGCGGCTCAGGCATACTGGCGAACGGCACTTGCGGAGCTTGACGAGGATGTTGTTCAGCTTACCGTACTTTGCCCCGAATGGCTTGACAATCAGGTGCGCCGCCAGCTTCAGATATGGCAGCAGACACTGGGCATAAGCCTCGGCATAACCGTTGAAACCAAAACCTCCGAAGAAATACGGGCGGCTGTAAACTCGGGCAGCTTTCAGATTGCCCTTACGGGCATAGAAGCCGAGCAGGAGAGCGCAGTTGACTTCCTGGCTTCGCTCAGAAACGGTGGGGTTATGGGCTTTGGCTCCGATGAATACGGCATTGTTATTGACCGCCTTCTCACCGTTGAGGACGAAAACGACCTTCTCGGCGGATGCTACACCGCAGAAAATTATATTCTTCAGCAGGGCTACTGCTACCCCCTCTACTGCCGTTCAAGCCGCTTTGTTGTGAATAATGAGGTTGAAGGCATTACTCTGGGCAATTCCGAAAGCACGGTCTGCTTCATCGGCACAAAGAGGTATAACTGATGAAAAAGAAAACCGTCACAGCCCTTTGCTGGCTTGCGGTTGCGGTGTGTATGGGCGTTATATTTTATTTTTCAGCCCAGCCCGCCGAGGTTTCACAATCCGTAAGCGATGATTTTGCATTTGCATTCAACCTGCCCTTCGGCAGTTTTATAATCCGCAAAGCCGCACATTTTCTTGAATTTGCAGGGCTTTCCGTTCTCATTTTCAACGCACTTCACAGTACCTGCGGCAAATTCAGACCCTTTACGTCGTTCATAATTACAGCCGCTTACGCCCTGACAGACGAAATTCATCAGATTTTTGTTGACGGGCGTGCCTGCCGCTTCTTTGACTGGACTGTTGACTGCTCGGGTGCGGCGGCGGCACTTATATTCGTAAGCCTGATTATTTATATTTCGGGCAAAAACAAAAGGAGATGTTCCGATGACCGATAACGAAAAAATTATGATTGCAGGCTGTGCGGCAGGTGCCGCGGCGGCAACCGTGCCTGCGGTTTACGGCTTTATGAAAGCCACCGCAAGGCAACCCATCTGCGATAAGGATTTTCTCCGCACGGAAAACGGCGGATTCATTTCCGAATGCGGTGCACCAACCGTACTCAGAGGAATAAATCTTAACGACGACCTTTTCTGGTATAAGAAAGACGATCTTGACGAAGGCGCAAAAACTGCCGACGTTTTTGCCGCACTGGAGGAACGCTTCGGAAGATACGGTGCAGGTCAGCTTGCAAAAAAATATAACGAGGGCTTCATCACCGCCTCCGACATTAAAAAAATCTCAAAGCTGGGTGCAAACTGCGTAAGAATACCTTTGCGTTATAAATTCCTTTTAACAAAAGAAAACTGCAAGGGCGATATTGATTTTGACCGCCTTGATTATATCATCGAAAAATGCAGAAAGGCAGGGCTTTACGTTATTCTTGACCTGCACTCCGCACCGGGATACCAGAATACGGATTCCGCCTGCGGCAAGGATGAGGAAAGCGTGCTTTTCAGCTCGTCAAAAGACGGCTTTGAGGCAAGAAACGCAACGGTAAGGCTGTGGACACAGATTGCCGCCCATTACAAGGATGAGCCTGCAGTTGCGGCATACGACCTGCTTAACAGACCTCTTAACCGCATTGCACAGTGGGAAGAAAGCCTTGATACACTTCATAAGTTTTACAGAAGACTTCTCAAGGCCATCCGCAACGTTGATGAAAAGCATATAATAATTTTCGAAGCCGCAGGTGCACCCGACACCCTGCCCTCACCCGAAAAATTCAAGAACGAAAATATTGCATACGGTATTTATTCACATTGCAACACCACCTTTGAAATTCAGGCAATGGTAAACGGTGTGAAGCAATTCAAAGAAAGCGGCATACCCTTTGTTATCTGCAAGCTCCGTGCAGAAGATAATCTTGCATCATCCCTTGAAGCAATGAACGACAACGGTATTTCCTGGCTTGCAGGTGATTACAAGGGTGCAGGGCTTAAATCCGCCTTCCTTTACGGCGGCAGTGTGCCCGAAGCGGACCTTACCTTTGACAGTTATGATATTATAGGCGAAAAGTGGTCAAAGCCTCTTGCCACAAAGAATTTTGAGCTTAACAAAGAAATGAGCGCAATCCTCAAAAACGCCTTCAGGTATGGTGCAATAAGCATCGCAAAACCCGAAGGAAAGCCGAAATTCAAGGTGAAGGTAGGTTCAAAACTCATTTACGGTAAATAAAAATCACAGCCGTCGGTGTATTCCGACGGCTGATTTTTATTTTATACCGTATTTATCCGCATATCCGAGAACGATATCCCGAAATCTTTCGTGCTTAAAACTGTTTTTCACATCCGTAAGGTCAATATACGCCCCTGCTTTCAGATTCTGGATTATCGCCTCTGCAACAAAGCACTCAAATATTCTTTCGTCTGTAAATGCCTGCTCTATATCGGTATTCATTCTCTCGTTTATCCCTTCAACCGCACTGCGGTAAATAAGGTTATCCTTCCCCAAAAGTCTGCCGCATTTTTCAAGGCAGGCAATACCCTCACGCATATCCTCAACCGAAATTTTCCCTTTGTAGCTTACTGCTTTTTCACCGCCCGTAAGTATTGAATCAACCGATGTTCCCAGAACCGATGCAAGGTCAATAAGTATCCCCGTGTCGGGCAACGCTTCGCCGCGCTCCCATTTGCTGACAGCCTGAAAAGAAATATTAAGCCTCTCTCCCAACTGGGCCTGTGTTATACCCTTTGACTTTCTCAGTGCAGCTATCTGCAAACCGATTTTTTTCATATCAACTGACATTGCAAGTGCTCCTTTTGTTTTTATTCATCTATTATTATAATCTCAGGCATTGAAATTTCAATAATCTGTCGGTTGAAACTTCGGGCTGTAATTTCTCCCGTATGAAACGTGTAAACCCCCTTGGTATATCCCAAGGGGGTTCTTTAAGCATAATATAAGTCAGAGCTTATGCCTGCTCCTGCTTCTTAGCAAAGCACTCGCTGCAATAAACAGGTCTGTCCTCACGGGGCTTAAAGGGAACCTTTGCAACTCCACCGCAGGAATCACATGTTGCTTCAAACCACTCACGCTCGCCACGTGCAGCATTCTTGCGTGCAGCACGGCAATCCTTGCAACGCTGGGGCTCATTTACAAAGCCTTTTTCAGCATAGAATTCCTGTTCGCCTGCAGTGAAAGTGAATTCATTGCCGCATTCCTTACAGATGAGAGTCTTGTCTTCGTACATTGTTTTTAACCTCGCTTGAAAATATTTTTTATTCTACCCCTCACGGAGCATTATAAACCCAATAAAATGCGCATCTTTTTGCGTATGCGCTGTAAAGCATTGTCGACCGCTTTATCACTGCACCCCAGCTTGCGTGCAATCTGAGAATAACTCATATCAAGCAGTCTCAGATCAACAACCTGCTTTTCAAAATCCGATAGCTCCTGTATGAGAAGCGCTCTGATATGCTCCGAGCCTTCTTTTTCGGAGATTATGTTGGCAGGGTCAGTGCTTGAATCCGACACGTCAACGTCGGACGTTTCGTAGGGCACAGCCTTTGAAAGCGCCGCATTCTTGTTATTGAAGCTGGTCCTGACCGCCGAAACAATACGGTTGTTTATGCAGACCTCGGCATATGCTTTGAACGAACCTTTTGAAGCGTCGAATGTTTTAACCGCATCCAGAAAACCCAGCATACCCTCCTGAGCAAGGTCATCTCCGGAAATTCTGGGACCTGCAAAGCCCGAAGCCTTTGCCCTTGCGATGGGCGTTACCGCCGCAATGAGAAGTGCCATTGAGCCGTCGTCACCGTTAGCGGCACGGACTGCAAGCTCTTCATCCGTAAGGGTTATTTTGCTTTTTTCGCACATTGAACTACCTCATTTTTATTGTTCCGTATTATCATAATCCTTTTTTTGAATTTTGTCAACAACATTTTTGCAACACATCCGTTTATTTTTTGTTAATTGTGACGAAAGCATACAAAAGTTCAACATATTGTGCTTTTTTATCGATTCAATTATTCCGCAGTCAGAATTTTTCATCTCTAAAACATCTCAATCGGCAAAAAATACACACGGAGTGATGCAAATGAACAATCAAAAAAAATTGTGGCAGATAGTGACTCTGCTTGCGGCGGACCTTGCGCTGCTGGTTCTGATTTCACTGCTCACCTCACCTGCGGCAGACGCAATGCATATGGGGCACAGCGGAGAAAGGGTGGCGGTTATTCAGCGGCAGCTTCATAAAAGCAATTTTTATACGGGAGAAATCAGCGGCAAATACGGTCTTGAAATGCGCTCCGCCGTCAGAAATTTTCAAAAAAGCGCAAGCCTTGACGCAAACGGAGAAACGGATTACGCAACCGTCACCGCTATGGGAATAAGCTCCCGCACTCACCTGTGCTTTACCGCAGAAGCGGAGCTTCTTGCAAGATGCGTGCAGGGAAGCGGCAGTGCGGGCTATGCATCAATGCTGAAAACCGCAGAAGAAATTCTGAGCAAAACAAAAGCTGCCCGTACTCTGGGCAGCTATGCTTGTGAATATTATCCCGATGCCGTAAGCTCTCCCGAGCCTTCACCCGACGCTTACGCCGCCGCATTGCAGGCAATGAGAAAATACTGATTATCTGCAAAGCTCCTCTGCAAGAGCTTCAAGCTGGGCAAGGTTATCTTCGTTGACGGCGGATTTGATATGAACACCTGCATCCGTGTAGGTTATATCCTTGCTCTTTTCAAGCATTTTTCTCATAAACTTTTCAGCCATAAGACCCCAGGTACCGTTTTCGATAAAGCCCACGGTACGCTTCTGATAGTTGCGCTCGGTGAGGTGCTTAAGGAATTCGTGCATAAAGGGGAAAATTTCGCCGTTGTAGGTGGTGGTTGCAAGAACCTGCTTGCCGTAGCGAAAAGCATCCTCAACCGCCTCAGCCATATCACAGCGTGCAAGGTCGTTTACAACAACCTTGGGGCAGCCCTTCTCACGAAGCTTTTCCGCAAGAATTTCAACAGCCTTTTTTGTGTTGCCGTAAACAGAGGTATATGAAATCAGCACGCCTTCGCTTTCAACACCGTAGGATGACCATATATCATAGAGATTGATGTAGTAACCGAGATTTTCCGTAAGCACGGGTCCGTGCAGAGGGCAGATGATTTCAATATCAAGCCCTGCCGCCTTTTTAAGAACAGGCTGTACCTGAGGGCCGTATTTGCCTACGATGCCGAAATAATAGCGTCTTGCCTCGCAGGCCCAATCCTCATCCGCATCAAGGGCGCCGAATTTGCCGAATGCATCTGCGGAGAAAAGCACCTTATCTTTGCTGTCATAACTCATAATAACTTCGGGCCAGTGCACCATAGGTGCGGTAACGAAGTTAAGAGTATGTGCGCCAAGCTCAAGCTGACTGCCTTCGCCCACAACAACCTGTCTGTCCGCAAAATCGTTGCCGTAAAACTGCTTCATCATTGTGAAAGCCTTGGCTGACGAAACAATCTTTGCCTCGGGATAGCTTTCTGCAAAAAGCAGAATATTGGCTGAATGGTCGGGCTCCATATGCTGAACAACAAGGTAATCGGGAGCCTTGTCACCGATAACCTCTTTAAGATTATTCAGCCACTCATCACCGAAACGGGCATCGACAGTATCCATAACAGCAATCTTCTCATCGGTAATAACGTATGAATTATACGCCATACCGTTTTCAACAACATACTGACCCTCAAAAAGGTCAACCTCTCTGTCATTGACGCCTATGTATCTGATATCTTCCGTAATTTTCATATTTTTTCTCCTTGGTTTTGATATACGGTTTATTATAACATAAATTCTTTCTTTTTTACAACAGTATTTCGCGTAAATACATTATTTTTCAGTTCGTTCGTCGCCTCTTTTGAAAGCATCAGCAAAGCAAAAATATTAGGCACAGCCATAAGCCCGTTAAGTGTATCGGAAAAGCTCCATACACTTTCAAGGCGGATAACACTACCTGCAAAGGCACAGACAACATATATTACATTGTATATCTTACCGCCTTTTTCACCGAAAATATATTCCGCACCGCTTTTGCCGTAATATGACCAGGCTGTAAGGGTTGCAAATGCAAAAAGACATATGCAGATATTCAGAAAATATCCTCCTGCTCTGCCGAATACGCTTTCAAAAACCGCAGCGCAAAGCGCACCGCCGTTAAGACTTGTGTCAGGCGACCACACTCCGCTTGTGAGAATTGCGGCGGCGGTTACCGTGCACATAAGCACAGTATCGATAAACACCTCAAGAATTCCCCACTGACCCTGACGTGCAGGGCTTTCGCAGTCTGCGGCGGCGTGAATTACCGCACTGCTTCCCAGACCTGCTTCATTTGAAAAAACTCCCCTTGATATTCCGTATCTTGCCGCCTTAGCCATACCGAAGCCCGAAACCGATTTAACGGTGAAGGCCTCTTTCACAATGCATTTCAGACTCGGCAAAAGATTTTCCGCATTTCTGCCGATTATTATGAGGCACGCAAGAATGAACGCCGCCGATAAAACGGGTATCAGCTTTTCGGATATGGCGGAAATTCTTTTAAGACCGCCCGAAACGGAAAAGCCTGCAAGCACCGCAAGAATCAGACCTGCCGCAACAGACGGAAGCCCGAAGCCCGAAAGCCCCTGTGAAACAGAATTTGCCTGAGTCATATTCCCCATTCCCAGCGAGGCGCCCGTAAGAAAAACCGCATATGCGCCTGCAAGCGGCTTTATGCCCACACCGTGTTCAATATACTGCATAGGACCGCCCCGCCACTGACCGTCGGCACCCGTCACTCTGTATTTTACGCCCAGAATATTTTCGCAGCAGCAGGTCATCATACCCAGCACCGCAGAAACGCACATCCAAAACACCGCACCGGGTCCTCCGGAGCAAAGGGCTGTTGCGACCCCAACAATATTACCCGTACCCAGGCAGGCGGCAAGGGCTGTGGTCAGCGCACTCATCTGAGAAACGGAGCCTTTTTCTTTTTTGAATTTTGATTTTGAAAATATGGTTGACCTGAGCCAGTCACCCATACCGAAAATCTGATAAAACCCCGTTTTGGCAGAAAGAAAAAGCCCCGTGCCGAGAAAGACCGCCAGCATGGGCGCACCCCAGACAAAGGAGCTTATTGCAGAATTAACAGTATAAAACAATAGCCGTCACCTCATTAAATGTTATGAGGCAACGGCTCTGATTATTATTTTACGTCTGTGAACTTTACTTCGAATTTATACATATCCGCATAGCTTTTCACGTTTGTTGACGTGCTCTTTATGTAGAATACCGCTTTGGGGCAGGCATCAAAGGCAAACTCTCCGATTTTAACGTTATCACCTCTGAACTGTGCGATTTTAAGATTTTCGCAGTAATAAAAAGCATAAGTGCCGAGGTTTTCAAGATCTCTGGGCATATCGGTCTGAACAAGATTTTTGCACTCTGAGAATGCGTATGCGCCGATTTCGGTAAGAAGGGGCGATCTGTTCATAAGTGCCTTCTTAACGGAGCTGTTTGCGAAAGCATAATCTTCGATTTTGGTGAGAGTATCGGGTGTTCTTATTACGGTTATTGTCTGCACGTCCTTGAAGGCTTCGGTGCCGATAACGGTTACCGTGTAGTCATCAAGCGATGAGGGGATTTCAAGCTCAACAACAGGCTCAGTGCCGTTGTATTTTGTGATTTTTGCGGTATCGTCGTCAAGAACAACGTAGCTGTAAAGACCCGTTTCATCAACCTTTTCTTTGTTGCAGGCGCAGAAAAGAGTGAGAACGCTTGCAATAATAAGTATAATTGACAGTACCTTTTTCATTTTGAAAATCCTTTCGGTTTTATTTATCAAAGACCTGCCTTGCGGCAGTTCTCTTTGTGCTGGCTGAACGTTTCGGCATATATATATCTGCCTTCGTTATCGGTTATGAAATAATAATAATCCGTATCCTCGGGATAGAGGGCGGCATTTATGGCATCCGTACCCACGTTGGTTATGGGACCTGCCGGCAGGCCCTCGCAGTTGTAGGTGTTATAAAGATCAACAAGTTCATTATAACGGACATCCGTCACGTAAGGCTTAACGTAATCCCTTAAATAGAACGTGGCTACGTCACACTGAAGTCTGGGAAAGGCACGGCTTTCAAGGCGGTTATGGATAACCGACGAAACCTTGCCCATTTCAGCAGGGTCGCCTGCCTCCTCCTGAATTATTGAGGCAAGGGTCAGAATTTCATCAACGGTGTAGCCCAATTCTTCGCACCTTGCATAAACGCTTTCGTCAAGCTTTGCCTGCGTATTTTTCAGAAATCTTTTCAATGCGGATTGTGCACTTTCTTTTCTGTAAAATTCATAAGTATCGGGGAAAACGTAGCCCTCAAGCAAAAAAGCTCTTTCCTCGGGATTGTTTATTTCAAACGAAAAACCCTCAAGGCTTGCAGGGTCATTTGCCGCCGCCATAAATTCCTCTGCGGAGCAAACGCCGTTTTCATCCAGTATATCCGCAATCTGCGAAACGGTTGAGCCCTCGGGAAAGGTAAGCCGCACTGTGTGGGAGGTTGTGGGCTCGTCCACGGTAATGGTGGGGTTGCTTGTGTTGCAGGCTGAAAGGGACAAAACCGACAGCACCGCAAGA
>JAFYNR010000037.1 GCA_017548045.1 Clostridia bacterium
CTTCATGTTTTTTACATAATCGGTTTTGCTTTTGTGGGTAAGCGTAATTGTTATTTTTGCCGTGCTGCCTGCTTTGAGTTCACCATCGGTTTTGTAATCCGTAACCATTACCTTTGGCTGTGAGGGTAATTCTTCGGCAAATGCGGTGATTATCGGTGCAAAGCAAAACAGCAAACACATTATTAAACTGAATATTTTTTTCATAGAAATTATAACTCCCTGATATTTTCAACAATGCTGTATTTCATCTGCTTTTTGACTTTTGAATAAAGATTAAATGAGCAAATCGCAAAAAGAACAAGGCATATTGCGGCAGCTGTCAGAATTCGGAATTCAAACGGGAACATAATATGAATGCCGTACTTACAGATAAATTTTGCCGAGAAAAATACAACAGTGTAAACTCCAAATCCGAGTCCGCATCCTATTCCGAACATTGAAAGAAGCTGATGAATATAAACCATCGTCAGTTCTTTTGCACTTGCGCCGACTGCACGAAGAGTTCCGATTTCTCGCTTGCTTTCACGGATTTTTGATGTCAAAGCGTTATTGACAAGACTTGCCGCAATGCAGAAAAGGAGAAGAATTATTGACGAAATACCTGCAACAAGTGTTTTCATCTCGGTTTTCTGAAGCTCTTGCATACGGTAATTTGAATCAAAGTTATACTCCGCCGCACGGAAGAAAGCTTCAATTTCTTCTTCGATTTCGGGTGTCATTTCATCGACTGTGTTTATATCGATAAATACATATCGAAGCGGACAGCCGAATGCCGAAACGCCTTGATTTGTGGTGAGAAACATTGGCAATCTGTTCCAGAAACCGCTAAACGGGTTCTTTGAAATGATTGCGCCGATTTTCACTTCACGGTCATATCTTTCGTATTCATAATCATAGGCTTTTTCGTGTTCAAGAATTTTGTTTTCTTTTTTATCATAATTAAACAGCATGCTTAGTTTTACCGTATCGCCTGCTTTAAAAGGCATTTTTTCGCGTAGTATTTCTGTATATCCCGACCTATAGTTTTCATAATATCCGTCGGTTATATAATCATGACCATAGCTGGCATATGAACCGTCGGAGTTATATTTTATGCTGTAGGCAATTTCCTCGGGAGCAACAAGAATAACCTCTTCGCCCGAATTCAGCTTTTCGATATTAATTTCGCCGTCAAGAAGATATTGATTGAGAGAAAGAAGCGACTCTTCGCTCTGGGTCTGAATACGTGTTCCGAAAGGCTCGGCTTCATAATTCACCGCTTCTTTAAATTCAATGTATTCATCGGAATAATCAGGTCCGTTTTTATAATATTCAACAATTTCTTCGGGTTTCAGATTTTCACCCTCACCGAATCCGTATTCATATTTGTCGTAGTTTACGGGTCTGTTGAATTCGGCAAGCTTGAGAAATTCGGGATATTCTCCGTCAATAATCCAGTTGACGGCATATTCAAGCCGTCCTGTTGCGTTTACAACATGACGGTTTGACGAAATATCATCAACATCATTTTCTTTCAGCATAGAATCAAAATCATAGAAGAAGTTTGCAAAAGCATATTCGGGAGAACCGTATGAATGAACCCTGTAATCATATCCTTCTTCAGTTTTTTCTGTGTAATATTCAAGAAGCGAAACGCAGAAACAGCTGACGATAATCGTTGCAATCAGAATAAGACTTACGCTGACTTGTCTGAAACGGTGGAAAGTAAGACTCCTTTTTGCAATGAGTTTTTGTCCGTTAAAGGCCTTTACGGTCTTTATTTTTTTATTTTTCATCTTTCTGCCGAGTTCGGTGTTTCTGATAGCCTGCATGGGAGTTACTCTTGCGGCATAGAAAAGAGGAATGAGTGCCGCCGCCATAACAAAGCAGATTCCGAGAATTCCGATGCCGATTACCACATACCACTCGGGATTGAAAATGAAAATTTCACCCATTAAATATGAGAAAATCCAAACCGTAAGATAACCGAAAGCAACACTTATCGGTGCACAGATAAGACTGATTAAAAGAGCTTCTCTGCCGAAAACTTTGATTATCTGCCTTTTTGTTGCACCTACTGCACGAAGCATACCTATCTGCTTTCTTCTCTCCTGAAGATTTGTGTTGAATGCGTTGATCACTCCGAAACAAGACGCAACCGCAAGTACTGCGGCAAGGACAGTTCCGAGAGAGGTTATCTGCTTCATATCAGCCAAAGCCCAGTCGTTCATGCTGTTTTCGCCGCCGGTATTTATAAAATATCCGCCGTCCAAATATTCGTCATAATTAACCGAGTTTTGGCCTGAAAAAATTTTTGACCGATAATTATCTAATCCGTTTTGTCTGAGATATTCTTTGTAGCTGTTATAAAACGGCTCGAAGCTTGTTTTATCGTCATAGTTAAAATCAACAAGACCTATCATCCAAGGTCTGCCGCCTATTTCAACCTCTGCGTTGTCATAAACAATTGCAGCAGGATATTCCGGGCATTCATAATTGGAGTTGAGCAGGTACCATTGCTCATAGGTATATCTTCTGTCTTTGAGAATGCCGACAAGGGTATATGTTTTCTGAGTTTCTTTTTCGAGAAATCCGTCGCCGTTTGCCGCACGGAGATTGAGTGTTATTTCGTCACCTATAACCGCATCATACAAATTCATGCGAAAAAGCGCATCACTTTCGATTGCGATTTCATTTTCGGCTTTGGGATATCTTCCGTCAAGAAAATAGAAATGCGAAATCTCTCTCGATTTATCGTTATGCACAGCGATACCCATGCCATCCTCAAAATCATCATCGGGTGAATAGCCGTAGGCAATAACCTCATAGGTTGCGTAGTCAATAACAGAGCCATCCTGTTTAAAGCGTTCAAGGTCAAAGCCGTCGCATTTTTTGAGAATGAAATCCTGCTTGCCGAGAGAAATCCATTTTCTTTCTTCTCTTGAATACTCATTGCATACCGCAAAAAACATTGCGGCACTTGTGAAAATCATCGCAAGAACAATACCGATTATCATTAATGTATATTGCTTTTTTCTTGCTTTGAGGTTCCCCATTGCAAGGCGATTGACGGTGAGTTTTTTCTTGTTCATTGCTTAAACCTCCGTCTTTGTGTCACGAACAATTTTGCCGTCTTCAATCGAGATAATTCTCTCTGCCTGCTCTGCAACGTTGAGGTCGTGTGTAACAAGAATAAGAGTTATGCCGAATTCCTTGCTGACATATTTGAGAAGCGAAAGAACTTCACGTCCGCTTTTGCCGTCAAGGTTACCCGTAGGCTCATCGGCAAAGAGAATTGAGGGTTTGTTTGCAAGAGCACGGGCAATGGCGATTCTCTGCTGCTGACCGCCTGAAAGTGCTGACGGAAGATGTTCAAGTCTGTCTTCAATTCCGAGAACATTAATTACCTTATTGATATAAGCTTCGTCAACCTTTTTCTTATCAAGCATAACGGGCAGAACTATGTTTTCATATCCCGTCAGTTCCTGAACGAGGTTATAAGCCTGAAACACGAAGCCGAAGCGTCTGCGGCGAAGAACGGAAAGCTGGTTATCGTTATAACCCGAAAGCTTTTTGCCGTTATAGATTACATCTCCGCTTGTGGGATTTTCAAGACTGCTCAGAACGTGAAGAAGTGTTGATTTACCCGAGCCGCTCGGTCCCGTTATCGCACAGAATTCGCCCTGCTCAAAGCCGACTGTTATTCCGTCAACGGCATTAACGATGTTTTCACCGCTTAAGTATTCTTTTCTTAAATCCACACATTCGATGATATTCATAAAATTACTCCTTTTCATCTTGATGAGTTCATTATAAACCCCGATTCTTTCAAAACGGTGACAATAACCTTACAATTTCGTAAGATAAGAAAAAATCCGAAGAAAATTCCTCGGATTTTATAGTTTAATATTCGCACTTATAAGCGGAAAACACGCAGTAATCTTTAATCCGTCTTTGCTGTTTTCAGCAGTAACAGTTGCGTGATGCTTTTCAAAAATCGCCTTTGATATTGCAAGACCAATGCCAGCACTTTCAGGCGAGGCATTATTCGCACGGTAAAAACGGTTGAACAAAAGAGAAAGCTGTTCATTCGGCACACCGCCGCCGGTATCTTCAATAACAAGTGTGACCGAGCCTTCACTTTGCGAAACTGAAACGCTGATTTTGCCGTTATCATCTGTATGCTCACAAGCGTTTTTGATAATATTTCCGATAGCTTCGCTCATCCATTCCTTGTCAAAACGGAATGTCGCCTTGCCGTTAATTTCAAATACTTTTTCTGGAAACATTGGCTTAAAGCTGCCGATGATTTCGGAAATGATTTCTTCAAAGTTGTGTTCGGTAAACTCCATTGTGTATGCATCGCTTTTGATTTTCTCAAGCTTTAAAAGATTTAAAACAAGGCTTTCCATTTTGGCTATCAGTTGAAGCTCTTTTTCCGTGTAAGCAGTCGGTGTTGAACCCTGCTCCATTTCACAGTAAAGACGAAGTCCTGCAAGCGGAGTTTTGAGCTGATGTGAAATATCGGCAACAAAATCTGCATTGCTTTTTGCCTGCGATGCGGAATTGCTTTTTTCAAGAAGCAAGAGATTTTCAAGCTCTGCAACGGCATTCTGAAGCCTTGCAAAATTGCTGTCGGCTGTACTGTATTCAGTTCTTTCTCCACCTTCAACAAAGCTTTCAATGTTTTCTTTAAGATGGTTAATCTGTTTGTTTTTATTTGCGTTCAATATGATTAAAATGATTGTTGCTAAAAATAAAATAACGGTTATGCAAATCAAGAAAGGAATCATTTTGAATCCTCCCATCTGTAACCGATGCCTCTTACGGTAATAATGTGACCGCTTCCGATTTTATCACGCAGGCGACTCATATGAACAGAAAGAGTGTTATCGTCAATGTAGTTTCCATCGCTGTCCCAGATGTTCTGCAGAAGCTGTGAACGAGTGACGATTATTCCGCTGTTACGGATAAGCATGGAAAGAATCTGAAATTCAATTGGAGTTACAAAAATGTTTTCTCCGTTTTTTCGCACAGACATATTGAGAGTGTCGATTGTTATATCATCACTATTGTAAACTGTGACAGCCGATGTTCTTCGGAGCAATGCACGGATTCTTGAAAGAAGTTCACGGAGCTTAAAAGGTTTTGTTACATAATCATCCGCACCGGCGTCGAGACCACGAACGATCTGAATTTCATCGTCACAAGCTGTCAGAAACAAAACAGGAACATTGTTACCCGCCGCACGAAGCTCGGTACAAAGCTCAATTCCGTTGCCGTCGGGGAGCATAACATCAAACATAATTAAATTGAAAGAGAAAAATTTCATCAGCTCACGGGCTTTCATACAGTTATCAGCACTGATAACCTCATAACCTTCGCCTTGCAAAACTTCAGTCAATCCGTCACGCAAAAACGAATCGTCTTCAACGAGCAATATTCTCTGTTTCATA
>JAFYNR010000038.1 GCA_017548045.1 Clostridia bacterium
GTTCTCTATATTATTGTCGGTCTTGTTCTTGCATTTGTTTATACACTCAACAAGAAGAAGGTTCTCGAAAATGTTGAAATTCTCAAAGCAAGAAGAGAAGCTGAAAACAAATAAATTTTAACTCAATAAGGAGTGTTCATATGGGCACTCCTTATTTTTCGATAGGAGACAATTTATGAGACAGATAGTTAAATTCAATGATAACTGGCATTTCTGGAAAGATGTTGCCGATGTTAATATTCAAGACGGCGGAGAAAACGTTAACCTTCCTCACACTTGGAACGCTATCGACGGTCAGGACGGCGGAAACGATTATTTCAGAGGCACTTGTGTTTATAAAAAAGTTTTCCACCGTGACGAACTCCCCGAATCTGAAAAGTATTATCTTGAAATCAACGGTGCAAATTCATCTGCAGATGTTTATATGAACGGCAAACGCCTTGCTCATCACGACGGCGGATATTCAACCTGGAGAATCAATATCACGGGATATCTTCGCCCCGAAAATATAATCACAGTGCTTGTTGATAACTCACCGAACGAAGAGGTTTATCCTCAGGTTGCCGATTTCACTTTCTATGGCGGTCTTTACAGAGATGTTAATATCATCTGTGTTAATGATACTCATTTTGAACTTGAATATTTCGGCAGCAGAGGTCTGATTATCACTCCCGAAATCATCGGTAACGATGCAGATGTAAAAATCGATACGTATATCACAAACATCGAAAACGGCGATGAAATTCTTTGCAGCATTTATGATGCGGATAATAATCTCGTTGCCGAATCAAAGAGCAAAGAAACAAGCGTTAATCTTAAAATAGAAAACGTTCATCTCTGGCACGGGACTGTTGACCCTTATCTTTATACTGCAAAGGCATCAATTATCAGAAACGGTGAAGAAATCGACAGCGTATCTTCACGCTTCGGTTGCAGAACATTTAAAATTGACCCTCAGAACGGATTTATTCTCAACGGCAAAGAATATCCCTTGAGAGGTGTGAGCCGTCATCAGGACAGATGGGAAATTGGCAACGCTCTTCTTCCTGAGCATCATAAAGAAGATATGGACCTTATCTGCGAAGTCGGTGCAAACACAATCCGACTTGCACATTATCAGCACGATCAATATTTCTATGACCTCTGCGATGAAAGAGGTATGGTTATCTGGGCAGAGATTCCGTATATCTCCCGTCATATGAACGGCGGTAATGAAAATACTGTTTCGCAGATGAAAGAACTTATTGTTCAGAACTATAACCACGCTTCAATCTGCGTATGGGGACTTTCAAATGAAATCACCATGGACGGTGCAAAGGACCCAGACCTGATTGCAAACCACCGCCGTCTGAACGACCTCGTTCACGAAATGGATAAAACAAGACCCTCAACCGTTGCCTGCATTTCAATGTGCGATATGGCTGAAGAGTACGTGCATATTTCCGACGTTGTATCGTATAACCATTATTTCGGCTGGTACGGCGGAAGCGTTGATGAATACGGCCCGTGGTTTGATAAGTTCCACGAAAAATATCCCGAAACTCCCATTGGCTGTTCAGAATACGGTTGCGAAGCTCTTAACTGGCACAACTCAAAGCCCGAAAGCGGAGATTATTCGGAAGAATATCAGGCAATTTATCACGAAGCACTTATCAGACAACTTTTCTCAAGAAAGTATATCTGGGCAACTCACGTTTGGAATATGTTTGATTTCGGCGCTGATGCAAGAGCAGAGGGTGGCGAAAACGGTCAGAACCACAAAGGTCTGATTACAATTGACCGAAAATACAAGAAAGATGCCTTCTATGCATATAAGGCTTGGCTTTCAGATGACCCCTTCGTTCACATCTGCGGTAAGAGATATGTTGACCGTGTTGAAGACATAACAAAGGTTACCGTATATTCAAATCTTCCCGAGGTTGAACTTTTTGCAAAC
>JAFYNR010000039.1 GCA_017548045.1 Clostridia bacterium
CATCCCGAAGCAGACTTCATGGATATGGCAATGAGATTCATTGATATCCGCAAGAGAGTTTATACATTCCCCAAGATGGGCGAAAAGGCATACTTCATCGCTGTTCCCACATCAGCAGGTACAGGTTCTGAAGTTACTCCCTTCGCAGTTATCACCGATGAGCAGACAGGCGTTAAGTATCCTCTTGCTGACTACGAGCTTCTTCCCAACATGGCAATCATTGATACTGATTTCCATATGTCAGCTCCCAAGGGTCTTACAGCTGCATCAGGTATCGACGCAGTAACTCACGCAGTTGAAGCTTACGCAGCAATGCTTGCAACAGATTACACAGACGGTCTGGCACTTCAGGCACTCAAGAATATCTTCACATATCTTCCCAGAGCATACGAAAACGGTCAGACAGACGTTGAAGCAAGAGAAAAGATGGCTAATGCCGCAACAATGGCAGGTATGGCATTCGCAAACGCATTCCTCGGTATCTGCCACTCAATGGCTCATAAGCTCGGTGCATTCCATCATCTTCCCCACGGCGTTGCAAACGCACTTATGATTGAAGAAGTTCTCCGCTTCAATGCTTCCGAAGCTCCCGCAAAGATGGGTACATTCTCACAGTATGACCATCCTCACACTCTTGCACGCTATGCAGAAATCGCTGATTATCTCGGTCTCGGTGGCAAGAATAATAATGAAAAGCTCGAAAACCTTATCAAGGCAATCAACGACCTCAAAAAGACAGTCGGCATCAAAGAAACAATTAAGGATTACGGCGTTGACGAGAAGCTCTTCCTTGACAACCTTGACGAAATGGTTGAGCAGGCATTCGACGACCAGTGCACAGGCGCTAACCCCAGATATCCCCTTATGAGCGAACTCAGACAGATGTATCTCAACGCTTACTACGGCAAGCACTTTGTTGAAAAGGCTATGCCCACAGCAGACGACATCAAGGTTTTTGCAGATGACAAAGTGAAGAAAGCATACCGCAAGGGTAAGAAAGCATAATTGAGAAGGAGGATATAACAATGAAACTTGACAGAGTAATAGCAGTAAGAAACAATAAGACAATCTACCGCGACGGTGATGTTTGCGTCAAGGTTTTCAACGACGATTATTCAAAGGCTGATGTTCTCAATGAGGCACTCAACCAGGCAAGAATCGAAGAAACCGGTCTTAACATTCCCAAGGTTCTTGAAGTAACAATGATTGACGGCAAATGGGCAATCGTTTCGGAATATATCAAGGGCAAGACCCTTGCACAGCTTATGGCAGAGGATGAAGACAAAAAGAGTGAATATCTTGAACTCCTTGTTGACCTTCAGCTTGAAGTGCAGTCAAAAACCTGCCCTCTCCTTAACAAGCTCAAAGATAAGATGAACAGAAAAATCAGCCTGTCAGAGCTTGAAGCAACAACAAAATATGACCTTCACACCCGTCTTGAAGGTATGCCCAAGCATAACAAGGTCTGCCACGGCGACTTTAACCCTTCAAACATCATCATTGCAGAAGACGGAACAGCATATATCCTTGACTGGTCACACGCAACCCAGGGCAACGCATCAGCAGACGCTGCAAGAACCTACCTTCTTTTCTGGCTCAGCGGTGACATCAACGGCGCAAAGGAATATCTTGAACTGTTCTGCAAAAAGAGCAACACAGCTATGCAGTATGTTCAGAAGTGGATGCCCATTGTTGCGGCTTCACAGTCAGTAAAGGGCAACGAAAAAGAGAGAGAATTCCTTCTCTCATGGGCAAACGTTGTAGATTACGAATAATAATTGTTGTAAATTATTAAGGAGATAAATGTTATGAAAATTACAGTTTGTATCGGTTCATCCTGCCACATCAAGGGTTCAAGACAGGTTGTTGAACAGCTTCAGTATCTCATCAGCGAAAATAAGCTCGGCGATAAGGTTGAGCTTGGCGGCACCTTCTGCATGGGCAAATGCCAGCAGGGTGTATGTGTTACCGTTGACGATAACTTCTTCTCGGTAACTCCCGAAACAGTGGACGAATTTTTCTCAAAAGAAGTTATTGCGAAGGTGTAAAATATGGTGATTGTTCAGGTTTGTGTGGGCAGTTCATGCCACCTGAAGGGCTCACCCGAAATAGTTGAGCTCCTTCAGAAAGCCGTTGAAGAACATCATCTTGCAGACGAAGTTACACTTGCCGGAAGCTTTTGCATCGGCAAGTGTAATCGCGTTGGTGTAACAATTCAGGTCAATGATGATATTCACGTCGGCGTTACAAAAGAAAATTTCAAAGAATTTTTCAATGATAATATTTTATCGGCAGTTGAAGGGAAGTAATATTTTATGAATTGTCTTACTCTTAAAAAATCAAACTGCAAAAACTGTTACAAATGTATCCGCCATTGTCCGGTCAAGGCTATCCGTTTTTCGGGCAATCAGGCGCATATTATAGGCAATGAATGTATTCTCTGCGGTCAGTGCTTTGTTGTGTGCCCCCAGAATGCAAAAGAAATCGTCAACGAAGTTGAAAAGGTCAAGGTGCTTATCCAGAGCGGCGACCCCGTTGTTGTGAGCCTTGCACCCTCATTTATTGCAAACTATGACGGTGCGGGCATCAATTCCATGCGCTCGGCACTTCAGAAGCTCGGCTTCTTTGATGTTGAAGAAACCGCAATCGGTGCAACCATCGTCAAAAACGAATATGAAAGAATTCTGGCAGAGGAAGAAAGAGACGTTATCATTTCGTCCTGCTGTCATTCAATAAATCTGCTTATCCAGAAGCATTATCCCGCCGCACTCGGCTATCTTGCAGACGTTATGTCACCCATGCAGGCTCATTGTCAGGATATCAAGAAGCGTATTCCCAATGCAAAAACCGTTTTTGTCGGTCCTTGCGTTGCGAAGAAGGATGAGGCCGAATATTACGAAGGAATCTGCGATGCAGTTCTCACCTTTGAAG
>JAFYNR010000040.1 GCA_017548045.1 Clostridia bacterium
AGCAAGCGTTTCCGCAAAGATTGTCAAGAACGGCAAGGGCAAGAAAATTACCGTTATGACCTACAAGCCCAAGAAGAACTCAAAGAGAAAGATGGGCCACAGACAGCCTTACACTAAGGTTGAAATCTCTGCTATCAACGCATAAGAAATTGACCTATGATTAAGGTCAGATTTTCAGTCGGTAACAGACAGCTGAAAGGCTTTGAAATAAGCGGTCACGCAATGTATGCCGAAAGCGGCAGTGACATAGTCTGTGCTTCGGTTTCCTCAGCGGCATATATGGCAGCAAACACCATAACCGATGTTATCGGTGCTGATGCTGATGCGGCGGCAGGTGACGGCACAATGAGCGTAACCCTTAATCAGCCCAATGAGCAGGCTCAGGCAGTGCTCAGAGGATTGGAGCTTCATTTGACGGAGCTTTCAAAGCAGTATCCCCAAAACATCAAACTAATCTACGGAGGTGTAAAGAATGCTTAAGATAAATGTACAGCTTTTCGCTCATAAGAAAGGTATGGGTTCAACCCGTAACGGCCGTGATTCAGAGTCAAAGAGACTCGGTGCTAAGAGAGCAGACGGTCAGTTCGTTCTTGCAGGTAACATTCTTGTAAGACAGAGAGGTACTCACATCCATCCCGGCAACAACGTTGGCAAGGGTTCAGATGACACTCTCTTCGCTCTCATCGACGGTACAGTTAAGTTCGAGCGTATGGGCAAAGACCGCAAGAAGGTAAGCGTTTACGCAGTTGAGCAGTAATTTACAAAAAGCAATCCGCTATGCAATCGCATAGCGGATTTTTTTGTGTTTTGCAATCCTCCGTCATTTTCTTGCGAAAACGCCACCTCCTTTTCAAAGGAGCTGTCCGTAGGACTGAGGGTTGGAGAAAACTATTTTTTAATTACATAATAATCAGAATATTCTGTGCCGTCGTGCCCGATAAGCTTTTTATCGGAAAGAGAAAAGCCGAGCGATTTTAATGCAGAAATACGATTGTTTGCGGAGGGTATCGCTTTTGTTGCTATTTTGTTGCAATGAAAAAGCTTGTAAGTCGGTGAAATAATTATCGTAAGAATATCCGAAATTATATCCGTTTTTTCATATTCGCTTTTTAAATCCAATCTTAATAAACCACAATTCGTAAAATAATCTTTTGCCTTGCGGTGAAAAAGCTCAATTGTACCCACTGACTTTTGTGTGCTTTTATCAATTATCGACCAGCGAACAAAGCCTTTTCTTTCGTATTCAAAAAACCAATATTCAATAGCTTTTCTCATTTGTTCTTCGGTAGAGTAATAAAAGGTTTCTCCGTGGCAATTGTCGCTGTTAAAAAACGGAACGGATTTTGTGTCGGAATAGACTTCTAATAAGTCCAAACAATCGTCTAACGAAACAGAACGCAAAATGTAGTTCTCGTTTTCTAACACAGGACAGTTTTTATAAACATCCATATATCATTTTCCTTTCACACCTCATCCACCGCAAGCGGTCCCCTTTATCCTCAAGGAGAAGGCTTTTGTTTTATTTCAACACCTTTTTCAGATACATACCCGTATAGGATTTCTTGCATTTTGCAACCTCTTCGGGCGTACCCTGAGCAACGATTTCACCGCCGCCGTTGCCGCCCTCGGGGCCAAGGTCAATAATATGGTCGGCAATTTTTATAACGTCAAGATTATGCTCAATAACAATAACCGTGTTGCCCTTGTCAACAAATTTCTGCAAAACGTCAATGAGCCTGTGAACGTCTGCGGTGTGCAGACCCGTTGTGGGCTCGTCAAGGATATAAACGGTTTTGCCTGTAGACTGCCTTGCAAGCTCCGTTGCAAGCTTTACTCTTTGAGCCTCACCGCCCGAAAGGGTTGTTGCAGGCTGACCGATTTTAACGTAACCCAGACCTACGTCATAAAGCGTTTTGATTTTGCGGTGAATTTTGGGAATGCTTTCAAAGAAATTCATTCCTTCCTCAACCGTCATTTCAAGAACGTCGTGAATATTTTTACCCTTGTATCTGACTTCAAGGGTTTCTTTATTGTAACGCTGACCCTTACATACCTCGCAAGGTACGTAAATATCACTCATAAAGTGCATTTCGATTTTAACAATGCCGTCGCCCTGGCAGGCTTCGCATCTGCCGCCCTTCACGTTGAATGAAAAACGGTTTGCCTTATATCCTTTTTTCTTTGAGTCAACCGTTGAAGCGAAAAGCTCACGGATATCGTTGAAAACTCCCGTATAGGTTGCAGGGTTTGAACGGGGAGTTCTGCCGATAGGTGACTGGTCAATGTCAATAACCTTGTCAAGATGCTCTGTGCCCGTGATGCTGTCGTGCTCGCCTGCAATTTTCTTTGCGCCGTTAAGCTCGGTAACCAGATATTTCTTGAGAATTTCATTGACAAGCGACGATTTACCGCTGCCCGAAACGCCCGTTACGCATATGAACTTGCCCAGAGGGAATTCAACGTCAATATTTTTAAGGTTATTTTCTCTTGCACCGTGAACGGCGAGAAATTTGCCGTTGCCTTCTCTTCGCTTTTCGGGAAGGGGAATAAATTTCTTTCCGCTGAGATACTGACCCGTAATTGATTTTTCGCAGGCGATAATATCCTCAACACTGCCCGAGCATACGATTTCACCGCCGTGAATACCTGCACCGGGCCCTACGTCAACAATGTAGTCTGCGGACATCATGGTTTCTTCATCGTGTTCAACAACAATAAGGGTGTTGCCCAGATCGCGGAGATTCTGCAGAGTTTTCAGAAGCTTTGCATTGTCACGCTGATGAAGACCGATGCTTGGCTCATCAAGAATATACAGCACACCCATAAGCGACGAGCCTATCTGGGTTGCAAGGCGGATTCTCTGAGCCTCACCGCCGGAAAGCGTTGCGGAAGGACGGGCAAGAGTAAGGTAATCAAGACCTACGCTTGAAAGGAAATCCAGCCTGTTACGGATTTCTTTTATAATCTGCTCAGCAATCATGGTGTCACGGCTGCTGAGATTCATATTGTCAAGAAATTCAATTTCTCCGCCTATGGATTTCTGCGTGAATTCGTCAATATTTATGCCGCCTACGGTAACGCAAAGGGATTCTTTGCGAAGCCTTGCACCTCCGCATTCGGGACATTTTACCGTTGACATATATGCTTCTATTTCGCCTCTTGACCACTCGCTTGTGGTTTCGCGGTAGCGTCTTTCAAGGTTGTTGATTACGCCCTCAAAATCCGTCATATACGTGCCGCTGCCGTATTCGCTTTTGCGTTCGAGCTTGATTTTTTTGCCGCCCGTACCGTAAAAAATAATATCCTTTGCCTTTTTGGGAAGGTTTTTGAAGGGTGTATCAAGGCTGAAATCATAGGCGTTTGCAATGCCTTCATAATACATCTGAGCGATGGTGCCGCCGTCAGAAACCGACCAGCCGCTTGCTTTTATTGCACCTTCACGGATTGAAAGATTGGGGTCGGGGACAACCATTTTCGGATCAACCTGCATCAGCACACCGATGCCCGAGCATTTGGGGCAGGCGCCGAAGGGATTGTTGAATGAGAATGAACGGGGCTCAAGCTCCTCAATGCTTACTCCGTGTTCAGGGCAGGCATAGTTAAGTGAAAACAATAATTCTTCACTTCCTGCAACATCAACAAGCAGAAGCCCTTCGGTAAGATTAGTTGCGGTTTCGATTGAGTCTGCAAGCCTTGAACGGATTCCGTCTTTTATGATAAGTCGGTCAACCACCACCTCAATGTTATGCTTTATATTCTTTTCAAGCTTTATATCCTCCGAGAGGTCGTAGATTATGCCGTCAATACGCACTCTTGCAAAGCCCTGCTTGCGGATATGCTCAAGCTCTTTTACGTATTCGCCCTTTTTGCCTCTTGCAATGGGTGCCATAATCTGAATTTTGGTGCCCTCATCAAGCGAAAGCACCTGCTTTGTGATATCGTCAACGGTCTGTCTGCTGATTTCTCTGCCGCATTCGGGGCAGTGCGGTATGCCTGCTCTTGCGTAAAGCAGACGCAGATAATCGTAAATCTCCGTTACCGTGCCTACGGTTGAACGGGGATTTTTTGACGTGGTTTTCTGGTCAATGGATATGGCAGGTGAAAGACCTTCGATGCTTTCAACGTTGGGCTTTTCCATCTGACCGAGGAACTGCCTTGCGTATGATGACAGGGATTCAACGTATCTGCGCTGACCCTCGGCATAAATCGTATCGAAGGCAAGGGATGATTTTCCGCTGCCCGAAAGACCCGTGAAAACTACCAGCTTATCACGGGGGATTGATATATCAACGTTTTTCAGGTTGTGCTCTTTTGCACCCTTGACGGTAAGATTTTTTATTGCCATTTATTTACCTCTTCTGAGTTTTTCGATTTTATCTCTTAGATATGCGGCGTGCTCAAATTCAAGTATCTTTGCTGCCGCCTTCATTTCTGCGGTGAGCCTTATAATCATTGCTTCACGCTCTTTACGGCTCATCTTTGAAATTGCCTTGTCATCATCTGCCTTTGCCGAAATTTCAATAATTTCGTGAACGTCCTTGACGATTGTTCTGGGCGTGATACCGTGCTCCTCATTGTATTTCATCTGCTTCTGTCTGCGGCGCTCTGTTTCCGTAATTGCCTTTTCCATTGACGGAGTTACGCTGTCGGCATACATTATAACCGTACCTTCCGAATTTCGTGCGGCTCTGCCTATGGTTTGAACAAGGGATGTTTCCGAACGCAGGAAGCCTTCCTTATCCGCATCAAGAATTGCAACCAGTGATACCTCGGGAATATCAAGTCCCTCACGGAGAAGGTTTATTCCGATAAGCACGTCGAATTCACCAATACGCAGACCCCTTATGATTTCCATTCGCTCAATGGTATCAACGTCGTGGTGCATATAGCGCACCTTAATATCGAGATTTTCAAGATAATCCGTAAGATCCTCCGCCATACGCTTTGTCAGGGTTGTGACGAGCACCCTCTCGCCCTTTGCGGTACATGTGTTGATTTCGGAAACAAGGTCGTCGATCTGCCCCTCCGTGGGTCTTACGGAAATTTCGGGGTCAAGCAGCCCCGTGGGTCTGATAACCTGCTCCGCAATACGGGAGCTTCTTTCTTTTTCGAACTCACCCGGAGTTGCGCTTACAAATATTTTTTGCCCGCTTCTTTCATAGAATTCATCAAAGGTAAGAGGTCTGTTATCATAAGCTGAGGGCAGGCGGAAGCCGAAATTGATAAGGCTTTCCTTTCTTGCCCTGTCGCCGCCGTACATTGCTCTTACCTGTGGCAGAGTAACGTGGGATTCGTCAACAAAAAGCAGAAAATCATCGGGAAAATAGTTAAGCAGAGTAAAGGGCGCCGAGCCTGCGGGTCTGCCCGACATAACTCTTGAGTAGTTTTCGATTCCCTTGCAAAAGCCTGTTTCACGGAGCATTTCGATATCGTATTCCGTGCGTTGCTTTATGCGCTGTGCCTCAAGAAGCTTGCCGTTTTCTTCAAAGTATTTCACACGGTCAAGCATTTCCTCATATATATTTTTAATGGATTTTTCCATTTTATCGGGTGCGATTACGTAGTGTGATGCAGGGTAGATTGCGGCATGGGAAAGCACACTTTTAACCTGACCTGTGAGAGCGTTGATTTCGCTTATTCTGTCAATCTCATCACCGAAAAATTCAACTCTTATGCCGTTTTCGTTTGAATAAACGGGGAAGATTTCAACAACGTCGCCTCTGACTCTGAACTTGTTACGGCTGAAATCAATATCGTTTCTCTCATACTGAATTTCAACCAGCTTTTCAATCAGCTCATCCCTGCTTTTTTCCATTCCCGTGCGCAGAGAGATAACCATACTGCGGTAGTCAATGGGGTCGCCCAGTGTGTAAATGCAGGATACGCTTGCAACGATAATAACGTCGCGTCTTTCGGATAAAGCGGAGGTTGCGGAATGGCGGAGCTTATCGATTTCATCGTTGACGGCGGAATCTTTTTCGATGTAAGTGTCGGTTGTGGGAATATATGCTTCGGGCTGATAATAGTCATAGTATGAAACGAAATATTCAACCGCATTGTCCGGGAAGAATTCGCGGAATTCCGAGCAAAGCTGTGCCGCAAGGGTTTTGTTGTGGGCAAGCACAAGAGTAGGTCGGTTGACCTTTTCTATGATGTTTGCCATTGTGAAGGTCTTACCCGAACCGGTTACACCCAGCAGGGTTTGCTCGGTGCAGCCTTTGTTAATGCCGTCAACAAGCTCGGCTATTGCCTGAGGCTGGTCGCCCGTAGGCTTGTATTTTGATTTCAGCACAAACTTATCCATACTTTCCTCCCGTTTTAATTATGAACAAATGTTCTAATTATTATAACACAAATATTTTTAAATGTAAACTGTTATTTTTTGTTTCTGCTAAATTTGTTTTGAAAGTAAACATATTTCATAAACGGATATCATATCATCCTAATGTTTGTTGACATTTTCAACAAATAGTGATATTATAACTGTGGCAAATTTTGTTTTGCGGTAAATATGAAACGGAGTGTTTTGTATGAAAGGTATAATTCTGGCAGGCGGCTCGGGTACAAGGCTCTATCCTCTCACAATGGTAACCAGTAAGCAGCTTTTGCCCGTTTATGATAAACCCATGATTTATTATCCTTTGTCAACCCTTATGCTTGCAGGTATCAGAGAAATTCTGATTATTTCAACACCTGCGGATACACCCAAATTCGAGGAGCTTTTAGGCAGCGGAAGGCAGTTCGGCCTTAATCTTTCATATGCCGTGCAGGAAAGCCCCGAAGGTCTTGCACAGGCATTTATCATCGGCGAAAAATTCATCGGTGACGATGACGTTGCAATGGTGCTTGGTGACAACATATTTTACGGCAACGGTCTGGGCCATATGCTCAGGCAGGCTGCCAAAAATAAAGGCAGAGCAACCATTTTCGGTTATTATGTTGACAATCCTCAGGCGTTCGGCGTTGTTGAATTTGATGAAAACGGAATTCCCGTTTCCATTGAAGAAAAGCCCGAGGTTCCCAAGTCGAACTATGCGGTAACAGGTCTTTATTTCTACGACAACAGAGTTGTGGAATATGCGAAATCATTGAAGCCTTCAAAGCGTGGGGAGCTTGAAATAACGGATATAAACCAGATGTATCTTAAAAACGGCGACCTTGATATAAAGCTTATGGGCAGAGGCTTTGCCTGGCTTGATACGGGAACGGTTGAAAATCTGATGGATGCGGCAAATTTCATCAAAACTGTTGAAAAGCTTCAGGGAATCAAGATTTCGGCTCCCGAAGAAATTGCATATAATATGCGTTGGATAAGCCGCGAAGCCCTTCTTCGCTCGGCTGAAAAATACGGAAAGTCATCCTACGGTCAGCATCTGCGTTCGGTTGCAGAGGGCAAAATTCTTTATACCGGCGGCAAGCCCGGCGAAAGACCGTGTTGGGGTGTGGAAGGTAATCTTAACTATGAAACTGACTGAAACGGCGGTTAAAGGTGTTTTTGAGGCAGAGCCCAAGGTTTTCGGTGATAACCGAGGCTGGTTTTGCGAAACATATTCAAAAAAAGAGTTTGAAGAAGCAGGTATAGAGGCGGATTTTGTTCAGGATAACCGTTCCTTTTCTGCCAAAAAAGGCACTCTCCGAGGTTTGCACTGCCAGAAAAATCCTATGGCGCAGGCAAAGCTTGTGAGCTGTATCAAGGGCAGAATTCTTGACGTTGCCGTTGATATAAGAGAAGGCTCGCCTACGTATATGAAATGGGTTGCGGTTGAACTCAGTGAAGAAAACAAAAAAATGCTTTATATTCCCAAGGGTTGCCTTCACGGATTTGTAACCCTTACGGATGATGTTGAGATTTCATATAAGGTTGATGAATTCTATTCACCCGAAAATGACAGAAGCATAGCCTTTGCCGACCCTGAAATAGGCGTTGAATGGGGGATTACGGACCCTGTTCTTTCCGAAAAAGATAAAAACGCACCGCTTTTCAAAGACAGCGACGTAAAATTTGAATTTTAATTTTTTTTGAATAAATCCTTCGTTTGGTGCTCATACTATGCGTGAAAAGCAAGTAAGGAGTTGAAACGAATGCTTGATAAAATTTCACTGGTCCTTGTAATAATCGGTGCACTTAATTGGGGCAGTATCGGTCTGTTTCAGTTTGACCTTGTGGCTTGGATTTTCGGCGGTCAGGGAGCAATTCTCAGCAGAATTGTTTACACTCTTGTTGCCCTTGCGGGTATCTGGTGCATTTCCCTGCTTTTCAGAGAATCCGAAACTGCAATCACCGCAGGCGACTCGGACGATATGTAAAAAATAAACCGTCGACAGTGTCGGCGGTTGTTTTTTTGATAGCTTCCTCTTGAGGGGAAGGAGAACTATTTGTTTTTGGGAAGATACAAAGTTAAGAAAGTTACCGCAATATAAATAATATATGCCGTTGCTTGGTTGATATCAATGGAAAATTCACGGCTGAAAATCAGATAAGGAACGGCAGCGATTAAACTGAAAATGAATGTTGTTGCAATAGCTTTGCCGAGAGGCAGAGCTTCTTTTTTTATCATGAATCTGTAAACAGCAACGAAAACACCGTAAAACAGCGAATACATCAACAAATAAATGAGCACAAGCGGTGAAAATTCAAGTGAATTGATGTTCATAAATCCTGTCTCCTTGATGAATTATGTAGGGGCGATTCACGAATCGCCTGTTATTTCTTCTTTTTCAGCCTTTCGCAAAGCTCTCTGTCGGGCGTAACCCACATTGTGTTATAAGTGTGATAAATCACCTTGCCCGGCTTTGCACCGACAGGCTTTTTGAGAGAACGCACCTCCGTGTAATCAACCGCAACCTGAGATGATTCTCTGCCTCCGCTGTGATATGCGGCAAGTATCGCCGCCTGACGACAGGTAAGCTCGGGAATTATATCGCCGTTGCCGATTACAACAACGTGAGAGCCCGGAATTTTCTGTGTGTGGAACCATGAGTCATCCTTTGCGGCGGTTTTGAAGGTGAGAATATCGTTCTGCACGTTGTTTCTGCCTACAAGGATTGTGTAGCCGTCATCAGAAACGTATTCCATAGGCGGCATAGGCTTTGCTTTTTTTGTTTTATCGTTCTTTGCACGTTTGAGATATCCCTGCTCGTAAAGCTCATTGCGGATTTCCGCAAGCTCAGTGTATCCGTCAGCGCGGTTAACTGCATCTATAACCGATTCGAGGTATGCAAGCTCCTGCTCGCTTTGCTCAATCAGTTCACCCAGCATACTTTCGGCTGTCTTTGCCTTACGGTATTCCTTGAAATACTTCTGCGCATTTGCCGAGGGTGAAAGTGCGGGATCGGCGGGAATACGCACGGGATTGTTATTATCGTAAAAATTTTCAAGGTCATAAAAAAGTGAGCCTTTTTCTAGCCTGTACTGATTTGCAAGAATAAGTTCTGCATAGATGCGGAGTGTATCACGGTCGGCACAGGCTTCAAGCTCCGCTTGTCTGCTTTGAAGCTTTCTTGCAGCTCTCGATGCGGCATTTGTCAGCAGCTTGAGAAGTGACTGACTTCGCTGTTTTGTTCTTTCAAAGCGGTCTTTTTCGTAATAAAAGTCGTCAAGAAGCTGTGAAAAGCTCTCAAATGGTCTCGGCGTAACGGTAAAGCCGTACTGAGTTATATCGGTGAATGTAAAGTCGTAGGGCTTTACACCTTCACGCATAAGCATAGTGGGGGATGCCTTACCCGAAATCAGCATATTTCTGATTTCGGTAAGCTTGCTTTCAAGCCTTTGGCAGTTTATTTCGTTCATCTCGGCAACGCCGATATCGCCGCCGCAGGCAAAAGCCGCAATTTCACGGCTTATCAAGGGAGAAATGCCTTCAAGGGTTTCGAGAATTGCTCCCGAAAGACGCTTGTTCGTGCATTTTTTTACGGCATTCACAGCTTCGTCGGGCTGAATTCCCGTCAGATTCAGCTTACCTTGACGGGGTGGCAATTCATACCTGAATGTGGGCAGAATCTGTCTTACGGAGGACTGTGTAAAGTCTACTCGCTTTACAGAGTCTATAATATTCCCATCGGAATTGATAAGGATAATATTGCTGTGCTTTGCCATTATTTCAACGCAGAGGGTGAAGGTTACCGCATCGCCGATTTCGTTTGTGCCTGCAAGGTCGATGAAAACAACTCTGTCAAGCCCGAGCTGACGGATATCCGTTATAATCGCACCTGTAAGATGCTTTCTGAAAAGCATGCAAAGCATAGGCGGAGTTGCAGGGTTTTCGGGTGCATTAGCCGTCAGATGAAGCCTGGGGCTGTTGGCGGATGCGGAAACAAGCAGACGGTATGCGCCTTCACGGGAGCGCAGATGAAACACCAGTTCGTCTTTTGACGGCTGGTGTATTTTTTCTATCCTGCTTCCGACAATATATTGTGAAAGCTCGTTTTTCAGCAGATTTAAGGTAATTCCGTCAAGGGGCATAATTCTTTCCTCTTAAAAGTATTTTACGGGTGAAATCTGGGGAATTATTTCAACTTCAACGTCAAAATTATTTTTCAGTTTGTCTGCAAGCACGGCAACAACGGGGTTTTCCGTTTCAAAGTGACCTGCGGTGATAAGGGTTATGCCAAGCTGGTGTGCCGCAAGAAATTCGTGGTGCTTTGCTTCGCCCGTTATGTATGCATCGCATCCGCTTTCCGCAACAGCTCCGATAAAATCTCCGCCTGCACCTCCGCAGAGAGCAACGGTGTCTATTGTTTTGCCGCAGTCGGCAAGCTGAACACCTGTTGAAAGTCTGCCTGCAATATGCATCGCAAGGGTTTCGGCGTCGGTTTCATCGATAATAACCTTTCTTATCATTGATGTTTCGCCGTCTTCGGTCATCGGTACGGGGCTTTTGAAGCCCAGAGTATCTGCAAGGGCATCGTTGACACCGCCTTTTGCAATGTCAAGATTTGTATGGGCACAAATTGCGGAAATTCCGTTTTGAGCAAGCGCAAAAGGAATGTCGCCGTCAAGAAAACTTCTGACAGCCCTGAAAATAACGGGATGATGGCTGACGATAAGGTTGATGCCGTTTCCTGCGGCATATTCAACCGCATCGGGAGTAATATCAAGCACAACGCCGATTTTTGTTACTCTGCCGTCGGGAGTGCCCACAAGCATACCGCTGTTATCCCATTCACACTGATTTTCAAAGGGAGCGATTTCAGCGATGAATTCGTAAATATCCTTAACCGTCGGTTTCAATTCCATTTATGATTTCCTCCGTTTCAAGGGCAATCCTTTCAAGATAAGCGGCATATTCCGCCGAGCCGTGTATACGCTCCGCCTCAAGCTTTTTGCGAAGCCTTGCAACGGTGCTTTCAAGGTAAATGCGTGCTTCCTTTTTGCAACATTTCGGAAGCTCGCCCGTGTATATGTAGGAAACAGGTCTTTGCAGTTTTACGCCTGTATATTCCGCTGCCATAGCGCAGTAAAGCTTACCGCCGTCGGTGCAGGCATCTTCACAAAGGATTTCAAATCCGTTTTCAACAAAAAATCTTCTTATGTCCTCGGCGTGGGACTGAGGCTGAACGATAATGCGCTTTGAACTGTCTTTGAGCCAGTGTGTTCTTGAAACAAGCTGCTCCATAAGGGTGCCGCCCATACCGCACATTATGAAGTCATCTGCTTCTTCGGGCAGGATTTCATCAAAGCCGTCTGAAAGGCGAAGCGTTACTTTATCTTCAATTCCGTAGTGTTCAACCGTTTTTTTGGCATTTTCAAGAGGACCCTTGCGCACATCACACGCAAGAGCCTTTGACGCTATACCGTTCAAAACAAGATAGGCGGGAAGATATGCGTGGTCGGTGCCGATATCGGCAACAGCGTTACCCTTACGCACCATCTTCGCCGCCATAAGCATTCTTTCGGAAAGATTAAGCATTATTTTGCAAGGAATGCGTTGATTTTTGCGATAAGCTCATCAGCATTAACGCCGTGTACCATGCAAGCCTGAGCAACGGATTCGTTTCTTGCCGAGGGGCAGCCGAGGCAGTGCATACCCATTTCAAGGAAGAAGGGAGCAACCTCACGGTTAGCGTCAAGAATTTCGCCGATTTTCATATCTTTTGTGATTTCTGTCATTGTAAAAACATCCTTTCTCTGCAAAGATAAAATCAGTATACCACACTTTTATCCCAATATCAATAGCAGTGCTTTTATAAAATATTTATTTTTATATAGTGACTTTTGCGAAGCAATGTGTTATACTAAACTGTAATTGTATTTTTCAAAGGTGAGTTTATGTTTGAACAGATAATCAATGTTGACAGAATGGAGCAGGCGGTCAGTCTTTTCGGCAGCTTTGATGAGAATATAAGGCTTATTGAAAAAGAGTTTACCGTTTCCGTTATCAGCAGAGGCTCGGAGCTTAAGGTGACGGGTGAGCCCGAAAACGTGCAGAAGGGTGTACGTGCAATCAACGGCCTTCTTACTCTCATAAACAGAGGGGAGGCACTCAGTGACCAGAACGTGCGTTACGTGCTTTCACTTGTGAATGAAGGCAATGAGGATAAGCTTGTTCATATGGCGGCGGACTGCGTGTGCATCACCTCAAAGGGTAAGCCTGTAAAGCCCAAAACTCTGGGTCAGAAAAAATACATTGAAACCATCCGCAATAACACAATCACCTTCGGTATAGGTCCTGCGGGTACGGGTAAAACCTACCTTGCGGTTGCAATGGCGGTAACCGCCTTCAGGGCAAAGGAGATAAACAGAATTGTTCTTACAAGACCTGCGGTTGAAGCAGGCGAAAAGCTGGGATTCCTGCCCGGCGACCTTCAGAGCAAGGTTGACCCGTATTTAAGACCTCTTTACGATGCGCTTTTTGATATGCTCGGTGCAGAGAACTTTCAGAAGCATCAGGAGAGGGGAGATATAGAGGTTGCACCTCTCGCTTATATGAGAGGACGTACTCTTGATGACAGCTTCATTATTCTTGACGAAGCGCAGAACACCACGGCAGAGCAGATGAAAATGTTCCTTACCCGTCTGGGCTTCAATTCAAAAATGGTTGTAACGGGTGACGTTACGCAGATTGACCTGCCGGACGGCAAAAGGTCGGGGCTTAAAGAGGCGGTGAAAATTCTCAAGAACATTGAGGATATCGGCACCGTAAGATTTAGTGAAAAGGACGTTGTACGCCACAGGCTTGTTCAGGATATCATCAAAGCCTATGAGAAACAGGATGAGGAGCGTAAAAAGAAATGAGCAAGGTAAAGGTAGTTATTTCAAACGAGCAGAACGAAATGAGGATACCTACGGGCGTGCGTCTGCTTGTGCGCCGCTGCTGCACCGCAGTTCTTGTTCAGGAGGAATTTGACGGAGCCGCAGAGGTCAGCGTTACTTTTGTTGATGATGATACGATTCATCAGCTCAATAAGCAGTACAGAGATATTGACAGAGCAACGGATGTTCTTTCTTTCCCTCTGGGTGAAAACGGTGTTTATGATATCAATAATGATACCGGTGCAAAGCTGCTGGGTGATATTGTTATTTCAATTCCTCACGCTGTTGACCAAGCAGACAGATACGGTCACACCTTGCAGAGAGAAATCGGATTTCTTACGGTTCATTCAATGCTTCATCTGCTTGGCTACGACCACGTTAACGGCGGTATGGAAAGCGTAAGAATGCGCGAAAAGGAAGAAACAGTGCTTACAAAGCTGGGTCTTAAAAGGAACTCCAGTTACTATATGGATGATGAGAACATATGAAGGATTTACTTAAAAGCTTTGTCTATGCGTTCAAAGGCATAGCGTATTGCATATGCAATGAACGGAATATGAGAATTCATCTTTGCTTTACGGCGTATATGTTCGGATTTCTGACGGTTTACGATTTTTTTGAGGTCAGTAAGGGTCAGCTTGCGGTGCTCATAGGTTTGTGTGCCCTTGTTATGGCGCTTGAGGCGGTCAATACTGCCGTCGAAAAGGCGGTTGACCTTGAAACACGGGAGATAAACGAGCTTGCAAGGATTTCCAAGGATGCGGCGGCAGGTGCCGTGCTTATTGCGGCAATTGGCTCGGTTGCGGCAGGTATTGCAATTCTTAATCAGCCCGAAGCCTTCGCAAAGATGTTTGAATACTACAAAGAAAATATTCCCGTTTTTGTCGGCTTTATTATAAGCTTTATCGCAAGCCTTGTGTTTGTTTTTGCAGGACCGAAGGGGATAAAAAACTTCTTTAAAAATCACGTTAAATGAGGAATCTGAAATGACAAAAACCGCATTTGTTGCAATAGTAGGCTGCCCCAACGTGGGCAAATCCTCGCTTCTTAACAGAATGCTGGGTCAGAAGGTTGCCATTGTAACCCAGAAGCCCCAGACAACACGCACAAGGATTATGGGCGTGCTTACTCTGGGTGAAACTCAGCTTGTTTTTACCGATACACCCGGTTACCACAGACCAAAAACAAAATTGGGTGAAAAAATGATAAAGGCTGTGGGTGACGGCATTGCAGGTGTGGATGCCTGCCTTTTCGTAACCGAGCCTGAGGGAGATATCAAAGATACGGAGCTTGAGCTTCTGAAGCGTCTTAAGGCTGAAAAGGCACCCGTTGTGCTGGCAATCAACAAAACCGATACCGTAAAACAAAAAGAGCTTATGATGGAAAAAATCATAAAGCTTACCAACGAATTTGATTTTGAGGCGGTTGTGCCTGTCAGTGCTCTGAAAAACGAAAATGTGGACCTCATAATTGAGGAGCTTAAAAAGCTTACCTATGAGTCCGTTCACTTTTTCCCCGACGATACTCTTACCGACCAGCCCGAAAGAGTGCTTGCAGGTGAGATAATCAGAGAAAAAATGCTTCTTCTTCTCGACAAGGAGGTGCCACACGGCGTTGCGGTCAGCATTGAAAAAATGCGTGAAAGACCTACGGGCGGCATTATGGATGTTGAAGCAATCATATATTGCGAAAAAGATACGCACAAAGGCATCATCATCGGCAAAAAGGGCGATATGCTCAAGCGTATTTCTTCAAAAGCAAGAATCGATATGGAAAACTTTTTCCAGTGCAAAATCAACCTTCAGTGCTGGGTAAAGGTGAAGGAAGGCTGGCGCAACAGAGAAGGAATTATTCACAATTTCGGTCTTGATTAAAAATATTTTCCTCTCATAAAATCCCGGGAACAACTCAAATTATTAACGGGAGATGATATGAATGGAAAATGAAAAAGCGTGGAAAAGATTCCTTCAGACCGGCTCGGTTGCCGATTATCTTGAATTCAGAGGCTGTGTGAACAGCACGGCAGGAGTAAAAAATGAGAATGTCTACCGACGCACTGGTGCTCAAAGTAACCGATACGGGGGAAAGTGACCGCCTGGTTACCCTTCTTACCTCCGAATACGGTGTGCTGAGGGCTTTTGCAAACAGAGCGAAAAAGATAAACAGTAAAATGCACGGTGCAACCCAGTCCCTTTGCTACGGCGATTTTTCCGTCTACAAAAGCAGGGACAGCTACATAGTTGACGATGCGGTTGCAAAGGAAGTTTTTTTCGGCCTTCGGGGAGATATCGAAAAGCTTGCCCTTGCTCAGTATTTCTGTTCCCTTGCTTCTGAACTTGTGCCTGAAATGGAGCCTGCGAGGGATTATCTGAGGGTTATACTCAATTCGATGCATTTTCTTGAAAAAAGCAAGCGCTCCAACGATTTTCTCAAAGCGGTTACGGAGCTTAAATTTATGATTTTTTCGGGCTTTATGCCCGATCTTACCGCCTGCCCCCACTGCGGAGAAGCAGATGGCGATATGATTTTCAGCATTGCTGACGGCTGTATATACTGCAGAAACAGCGGAAGAAGCGGCGAAAGAATAAATCCTACCGTGCTTGCGGCAATGCGCCACGTATGTGCAAACCCCATAGAGAGAATGTATTCATTTTCTCTGCCTGCTGAGGATGAAAAGCGTTTTGCCCTTGTCTGTGAAAAATTCCTGCTTTCACAGACGGGCAAAAGATTCAAAACGCTTGAATTTTATAAATCTTTATAAGAAAGGGTCTACGAAATGAAACAAGGATTTTTACACAAGCTGTTCGGAACAACTCCGGGCACGGGCGTACAGCCTAAAGAGGCTATCGCTTACAGCGTTACGGGTATCGGTCAGAACTTTATCTGTACCATTATCGGCTCTTACATAACCGTATTTATGACCGATGCACTTCTTTTCGGTGCTGAAGGCGTTACAATCGGTAACGTAAGCGGTGCGGTTGCAGTTGCTATTCTTATGCTTGCCGCCCGTGTATTTGATGCGTTCAACGATCCCATTATGGGAAGTGTTGTTGATAAAACAAGAACCAAGTGGGGCAAATGCCGTCCCTACCTCAAATGGATGGCAATTCCCATCGGTATTTGTACCGTTCTTTGCTTCCTTCCCATTTTCAGCGCACAGTCTGTATTTGACGGTTCAAAGACAATGCAGACCTTCGTTGTAATTTCAGTTATCTATGTTGTATGGAGCGTTGTTTACACAATCGCAGACGTTCCCTATTGGGGTCTTTCAACCTGCCTTACAAACGACACCGTTGTAAGAGGTAACATTCTTACCGTTGCCCGTATGGCATGTACGGTAGGTGCAGGCGTTGTTACCGTTTTTGTTCCCGTTATCACAGGTGCCGTAACAGCAAAGTTCAAGTATACGGAGGCGGATCTCGGCGCAATTATGACAGACAAGGCTGCTGCCATTGCGGATATGGTTGCAAGCCGCGGCATTTCTGTTGAAGAGGCGGCACGCAGCTTCATCGGTACGGTAAGAGTAGGCAGTGAATTTGCAAACGCAGATACACTCAAGATGGTTTACTTTATCTGTGCGGTTGTTCTTGTTGTTGCTGCAATTCCTATGTTCTATTTCGGCTTCAAGAATACAAAGGAAAGATTCACTTCTCAGGACGAAGCACCCTCATTCGGCCATAACCTCAAGCTCCTTTTCAAGAATAAGGAACTCCTTCTTATAGTTCTTTCGGGTGTTCTCGGCGGTGCAAGAATGGTTTATTCATACACCGGCGGTCTCTATTTTGCAAAATACATCCTTCAGAACGAAGGTCTTTACGGTATTATCACTCTGCTTGTTGTTCCCGGCGGACTTGTTGCTTCAATTCTTGTTCCCTGGATGTCAAAGAAATTCACAAAGAAATGGTCCTACATCGTTGTTCATCTTTTCGGCGGCGTTGTAATGGCTGTTATGTATTTCGTAGGCTACGATGCTCCCTGGAAGCTTATTATCGGTGCAATCGGTCTTGTTCTTCTCGGTATTCCTCAGGGCGTTAACAACATCATCACCTATGCTATGATCGGTGACACAGTTGATTACCTTGAGTGGAAAACAGGCGAAAGAGGCGAAGGCATCTGCTTTGCAATGCAGACCCTTATCAATAAAATCGGTATGGCAGTGGGCGCGTTCATTGGTGTTATGTCGGTAAGCATCGCAGGTATCGACACAAGAACATACACCGTTCAGAACCCCGATGCACTCTGGAACGTTCTTATTCTTTCGGGCGTTATCAGTATGTTTGCCTGTGCAGTTCCCATGTTCTTCTACACAATCACAGAGAAGAGACAGGCAGAAATGGTTGCCGAAATTGAGGCAAGAAAAGCAAACAAATAATGAAAATGAGGTGAGCAAATGAAAAATAAGCAGTCTGTTTATCAGATAGTTGCCGTTATTGTTTCGGCTTTGCTTATTTTTCTTGCAAACCTTTATGTCACAGGCGGTGCTCCTGTTTTTAAGGGCAGTGCCGAAGGTGAAACGGTAAGATGCAGAGTTATACGTGTTACGGATGTCAAAACGGATAATGTAAGCGGTGAAACGGAATTTGTGACGGTCAGCTTCAAGGCTCAGGCTCTGAATACGGCACTGAGAGGAAAAACCCTTGAGGTTGTGCAGGAAATTGACAGGTCATTTGTGTTCTGCCCAAAGCAGGTTGAACAGAATGATAAAATTCTGGTTGAAAGCTATACCGCAGACGGTGAAACGCAGTATTATTTCGGTGATTACGTAAGAATAACTCCGCTTTTGTGGCTTCTTGTAATCTTTTGTATACTGATAATCGTATTTTCAAGGATGCAGGGACTCAAAACCGTTGTTTCACTGGCATTTACCTGCCTTTCCGTTTTTACGGTGCTTATCCCCGCAATCCTTAACGGTCACAATATCTACCTCTGGTCAATAGGCGTGTGTATGTTCATAACGGTTATGACACTGAGCATCATCAGCGGCTTTAACGTAAAAGCCCTGTGTGCGTGTATCGGCTGCGTAAGCGGTGTGTTCTGTGCAGGTCTTACGGTGCTGATTTCGGATAAATTTCTGAATATGACGGGTATGCTTGAAGAAGAATCCGTTTATCTTATTCAGCTTTATCCCGACAACCCCATTAACCTCAAGGCGATTATCTTTGCCATGATAATCGTTGGCGCCGTGGGTGCGGTAATGGACGTTTCAATGTCCATTTCTTCGTCACTTTACGAGCTTCGCCTTAAATCTCCTCATATCAGACCTGCGGAGCTTATGAAATCGGGCTTCACCATCGGCAGAGATATGATGGGTACAATGGCAAACACGCTTGTGCTCGCCTATATAGGCAGTTCTCTCACGAGTGTGCTGCTGCTGGTTGCCTATAACGCAGGCATTGAGCAGGTAATCAATAAAGAGATGATAGTTGCGGAGGTTCTGCAGGCTCTTGCAGGCAGTCTGGGTATGCTTCTCACTCTGCCGCTGACGAGCGCAGTCTGCGCTGCAATATACTACAACAGGGTGGAAAAGAAAAATGCCTCTTGTTAATATGTCTGCCTTGCTGAAGGATGCAAGGAAGGGCGGATATGCCGTAGGCAGCTTCAGTGTTGCCAATATGGAAATGGTGCTCGGCGTGCTTAAGGCGGTTGAGCAGACGAAAAGTCCGTCAATAATTCAGATTGCCGAGGTAAGGCTTAATCATTCGCCTCTTGAAATCATAGGACCTCTTATGGTTGCGGCGGCAAAAAACAGCTCCGTGCCGGTTGCGGTGCATTTTGACCACGGCAAAACAACAGAAAAAATAAAGCAGGCACTTGATATAGGCTTCACAAGCGTTATGCTTGACGGCTCACATCTGCCTTTTGAGGAGAACGTGAAGATAACTGCCGCAACAAAGCGGCTTGCCGCTGAATACGGTGCGGATTGTGAAGGCGAAATCGGATGTGTAGGCGGCAGTGAGGACGGCAGTGAGAATATTGCAATCAACTGCACTTCTCCTGCTCAGGCACTTGAATTCTACGAAAAAACGGGTGTTGATGCCCTTGCGGTTGCCATAGGCAATGCTCACGGTAACTATAAGCAGGCACCAAAGCTTCGTTTTGATATTCTGGAAGAAACCGCATCTCTCGTAAAAGCTCCTCTTGTGCTTCACGGAGGTACGGGAATTCTGCCCGAGGATTTCAGAAAGTGTATTTCTCTGGGCATAAATAAAATAAATATAGCAACAGCAACCTTTGACAGTGTCGAAAAATCCGTAAGATCTGCATATGAAAACGCAGATATAAAAGGCTATTACGACCTGCAGAGTGCAGAGGTTGAGGGTGCATATCTCAACGCACTCAAGCATATAGAAATATTTGGTTGTGCAAACAAAGCCTGAAAGGAAGATAAAGATGAGTTATATTGAATTCGACAAAACAAAATCTCTTGACGTAATCCCTATAGGACGTATTGCGATTGACTTCAATCCCACGGATATGAACAAGCCTCTTTCAGAGAGCAGCAATTTCAATAAATACGTAGGCGGTTCGCCTGCAAATATTGCGGTAGGTCTTGCAAGGCTGGGCGCAAAGTGCGGATTTATTGCAAGAGTGTCTGACGATCAGTTCGGTGACTATGTTGAAAATTATTTCAAGGCAGACGGAATTGACGTTTCACACGTGTTCAGATGTGAAAACGGCGAGAATCTGGGTCTTACCTTTACCGAAATTCTCAGCCCCACACAGAGCAGTATTCTTATGTACCGCGAAGGTGTTGCTGATCTTCAGGTATGTGTTGACGATGTTGACGAGGAATATATAAAGCAGGCAAAGGCTGTTGTTATTTCGGGCACTGCACTCTGTGCAAGCCCTTCAAGAGAAGCTGCTCTCAAAACCCTTTTTCTTGCAAAGAAAAACGGTGTGGTTGTAATTTTTGATATTGATTACAGAAGCTATACCTGGAAAAACAAAGACGAAATTTCTCTTTATTATTCAATCGCCGCAAAGAACAGCGATATCATTCTCGGATCAAGGGAAGAATTTGACCTTACCGAAGCGGTTGAAGGTGTTTGTGCAAGCGATGAAGAATCAGCCGCACGCTGGTTCTCATACGGCAATAAAATCGTAATCATCAAGCACGGCAAGGAAGGCTCTGTTGCATATCTTGACGACGGCTCGGCTTATAAAGTGAAGCCCTTCCCTGTTAAGATGCTTAAGGGCTTCGGCGGCGGCGACGGCTATGCATCCGCATTTATCTATTCACTCCTTAACGGCAAGAGTGTTCCCGACGCACTTGAATTTGCAACAGCATCCGCATCAATGCTTGTTTCCGCACATAGCTGCTCAGCGGCTATGCCTTCGGCGCAGGCAGTGCAGGAATTCATAGATAAAACAAAACCCGCCTCAGGTGAGGTTATAGAGAAGATTAAATAAAAAGGGTGCTTTTGCACCCTGTATATCCGCCCGTGGCGCAGTTGGATAACGCAGCAGATTCCGATTCTGAAGAACGGGGGTTCGAATCCCTTCGGGCGGGCCAAATAGTGCCTCTTTCAGAGGCTAAAAGAAGAAAGAATAGAGAATAAATATGAAATAATAAAATGTGTATACGGCTCTGTTTGTATTATTCTTTATTCAATATTCTTTCTTCTTTATTCTTTAAAAGGTGAGAAATATGAAAGACAACATATTACTTGACAAATCCTTAAAATTTGCCGTGCGTATTGTGAAACTCCATAAGTATCTTACCAAAGAGAAGAAAGAAACGGTTATTTCAAAGCAGATAATCCGTTCAGGGACAAGCATCGGAGCAAATGCTAATGAAGCGGTTTACGGAGTGTCAAAAGCAGATTTCATTGCTAAATTACAGATATCTTTGAAAGAAACAGCCGAAACAGAATATTGGCTCCGGCTTCTTATGTTGTCAGATTATATAACCGAACAGGAAGGCGAATCGTTGCTAAACGATTGCCTTGAAATAAAAAGAATCCTTGTATCAACTTTGAACACAGCAAAAGAAAATAATAAATAGCTCAAAGTATCGTTTGAAAATCTAAAGGTGACAACATGAAAAAGAAAACCATACCCGACGACAAATATCGTGTTATAAAAATCGGCAAGGAAGCTATTTTCGAATTTTTATATGAATCTTTTACAGATAAAATTGAAACATTTTTTGATGTTTCCGATTCATCAACTGTGGTTACAGGTTTCGATATTGACTGGGATAAAGGTGAATTTATCTGCATAGCGAGAAATGAAATGTCAGAAAACGAACACCTTCAAATGAATGTGGATTTGCAAAAATTACTTTCGGAACTTGAAGCAACAACAGACACTTTATTTCGGAACAATCGTTATGTTGAATTGTCAAAGAGTGATATTGAAAAAGTGATTGATTGTTAACCTGTAAATCCCTTATCAGCAATCACACAAACAAAAACCTGCACGGTCATTGACTGTGCAGGTTAATTTTTTATACGTTTGCGGTTTCTTTTTCTTCCGCTTTTTCTTCTGTTTCTTCAGGGAGAATTTCAACCTTCTGAAGAGAAACAACAAGATTTGTAATTGATGAAACAAGGAAGATTGCACCGCTTACGAAAACGCCCCAGGAGGGTCCGCATTCGATTGCATCTGCAAGAGTGCTTGCTTCCATCATTGTTGAAAACTGATTGAAGCAGAATGCGCTTGCAAACATCATAAGGCTTGCCACAAGGTTTGTTCCGAAAAGCCCCTTGCTGTTAAACTTCTTGAAGTTGAGAAGAAGAAAAACAAGGCTTACAAGCAGCGAAAGCGCCGAAAGCACAACAAGAAGAATGGAAAGCATAAACATAAGGGCGGTATCTCCGATAATCTCTGATGAGGGTGCCTTGAAAATTCCGAGAATGTCGAAATTGAGTATATTCATAACAAGAGTGATAGCGTTGATTGTAATCTTCTCGTCGTAGAAGGGGATTGAAACTGCCATCGTGCCAAGGGGAAGAAGAAATGTGAAAAGAGGAAGAACGCTGATGGGGATTCTTGCAATTCTCAGCTTTGTGCCTGCGAAGGAATACTTGAATTTTCTCATTGTTTCGTGAAGCTTTGCGAATGCCGCTTCTGCTTCAATTGAATCCTGTTCAAGTCTGTTTTCCCAATCGTAGTTTGCAATATTTACACCGCAATCGGGGCATTCAGCCTTAACGTTCCATATATGTAATTTGCGGTTGCATTTAGGACACCTTGCCATAAAATCACACCTTTAATTTATAATTGACGTTTCTATTTTATATTCAAACCGTGCTTATGTCAAGCGGTTATTTCTGACCGTAGTATGCACCTGCGCCGTGCTTTCTGAAATAATGCTTTTTCTGAATATGCGTGCTTGCTTCGGAAGCGTTCATCGTTTTGCTCAGATATGCCATTTTTGCAACTTCTTCAAGAATTGCCGAATTCTTTGCGGCGGCATCTCCGTTTTTGCCCCAGGTGAAGGGTCCGTGTGAGCGTACAAGCACGGCAGGCACAGCATTGTAATCAACACCGCGATTTTCGAAGCATTCTGCAATTACCTTGCCTGTGTTGAGTTCATATTCACCCTCGGTTTCGGCAACGGATAAATCTCTTGTGCAGGGCACAGAGCCGTAGGCAAAGTCTGCGTGAGTTGTACCGTAGCAGGGGATATCGCTTGCCGCCTGAGCGAATGAAACCGCAAAGGTTGAGTGAGTGTGTGCAACGCCGCCTATTTCGGGAAAACGGCGGTAGAGTTCAAGGTGGGTGGGGGTATCCGACGAGGGGTTGAGCTCACCTTCGACCTTTTCGCCGTCAAGGTTCATAACCACCATATCCTCGGGACGCATTTTGTCATAATCAACACCCGAAGGCTTTATGACAACAAGACCTGTTTCTCTGTCGATTTCAGAAACGTTGCCCCAGGTGAAAAGCACAAGCTTGTATTCCACGAGCTTAAGGTTTGCTTCATATACTTTCTGTTTCAGATTTTCAAGCATTTTTCTGCTCCTTAAATGTTAAATGTAAAGTGACGTGATAACGGTTGAGTAGACGTAAGACGGATCTTTAAGGAATTTACGCTTAATCTGTTCCGCCTGCTCGTAGTCTGCGGCATAAACCGTAAGCTCCATAAGGTTTTCGCCCTTGTGGATAACACGGCAGGTTACGAAATATCCGCTTTCGGTTTTCTTTATTTCAACGGTGTTTTCACTTTCGCGCTTTTCAAGAATCTGCAGGTTGAGTGCATCCGAAAGTGCGGTTTCCTTGACTGATCTGGGCAGCTCCTGTGAAAGCTCATCCACAGAAAGAGAACCTTTCGGGGTGATGTATACAAGACCCTCCGAGGTTGTGAGTATACCGTTGTCAAAAAGCTCATCAAGAGCCTGTGTTGCCTCAAAATAGTTGGCAAGGCCGTGAACCTGAAGTGCTTCAATTATCATAGTATCCTTCAAGGGCTCGCGGATTCGGCTGACGATAAAGGTTATGAGTATTTTAATCTGTGTTCTGTTACGCAGTCCGCCGGGTTCAACGCCCTCTGCAAATGCGTCAAATTCGTTATCAATTGACATTTGTTTTCTCCCTGCGTGAGGTAAGCTCTTTTTGTATTTCTTCCTTGCGTCTGCCTGTGTATTTGTTGAAAATCATGGGGATTGCACAAAGTGCAAGGCTTATTGCGGGAATGACTGAAACCATAAAGAACATACCGTCAAGAATTTCTGAAGTTTCTGAGGCTGAAATGCCGGTGTTAAGATTTTCAAATCCGATGATTTCAAGAACGATGCTTGTTATGAAGGTTGATATGCCTGCCGTAAGCTTACTGATAAAGGTCTGCGAAGCAAAGCATACTCCTTCTGAGCGTCTGCCGGTTTTCCATTCAAGGTAATCGACACTGTCTGCAACCATTGCGTAGGTAATAACGTTGAAAATGCCGAGAGGAAGACCTGCAACAATAAGAAGTGCAAGAAGTACATAGAAGTTTGCGTAACCGACAAAATAGATTATTGTGTGGATTACTGCCCCGAAAAGAGCAGAAAAAATATAAATCTGTTTAAGAGAAAGCTTTTTTCTGAGAACGGGCATAAGCACCATTGCAACCATCATACCGATACCGATGGCAACTGTCATCGAAACCTGAACGGAGCCTGCGGGGATAAAACCCGAATCCTGAATAAGATACTTGGCAATGTAGCTGCCCGACGTCTGAATCATAAGCATTGCCGAACCCAGAACGCTTGCGAGAATAAGAAGCAGCAGGGGAGCATTTTTTGTGTATGCGGTAACGATTTCTTTGATTGTTGTTTTTTCTTTTGCTTGCTCAATTCTTTCTTTCGTACCGAAGAAGGCAAGGAGTGAAAGCATCGAACCGAGAACGGCAAAGATTATACCGCTTACCCTGTAACCCTGAACCGTGCCGAGTGCATTATCTGCGCTGAGAACGGGAACGAGAACAGAGGGAACGATTCCGCCGATGGTGCAGAAGATTCTTGCAGTTGAAAGGAATTTGTTTCTTTCCTGCTCGATGGGTGAAACAACTGCACTCATTCCCCAGAAGGGAACATCCTGAATTGTGAAGCAGATGCCCCATAAAATATAGGTTATTGCAGAATATGCAAGCTTTCCGTTATATGAAAAGCCTTCGGGTACATTGAAAAGGAGTGCTGTTGAAATAAGAATGAGAAAAGGCGAGAACAAAAGATAGGGTCTGAGCTTACCGAATTTTGTTTTTGTTTTATCGGCGATGATACCCATCAGAGGGTCATTTGCCGCATCAAAAATACGGGCGGCAAGTATAATAGTGCCGGCGTGAACGGGCTGAAGCTTCATAGCGTCGGTATAGAATATCAGCAGAAAAATCGACATCAGATTGTATATCATACTTCTGCCGAAGCCGGCGGTTGAAAACGAAAGAATCTCGCTCGTTTTAAGATATTTCTTTTCCATTATTTATTCCTTTTTCTTCCTTTAATATCTTTACGGGCACTTCTGTTGGGGTTGATGGGCTTACCGTATCTGCCGCGGTTGAGAAGCTCGGGGGTTTTGAAGCGTTCTTTTGTTGCCCAAAGGCCGCAGGTGTTTGCCCAGCCTTCGCAGTACAGCCAATAATATGAAATGTTGTCATACTTGCGCTTTTTCACAAAATAGGGAACGTTGCACCATATCATTGATGGAACGGCAATAATAAAAAGCCAGAGAGGTCCGAGAATGAGTGACTGGACCGTGTGACCGTATTCGTGAATTTTTGTGTCGTGAAGGCTGTCTCCTTCTCTTTTGGCATTTATAAAGATAAAAATGCCGAGAGAAACGCCGCCGAAATTCTTTTTGTCTATGTAGGTTATGAGTGCATTGTGATACCATTCGCTTTTGGCACCTTTTGATTTATAGATTGCCAGCATAACAAGACCTATAAGATTCTGTGCAAGGGCAAAGGTAAATTGCCAGACGTAAAATAAGATTGCTTTGATAATTTTCAAAACTTTCTCCCTCCAAAGTCATAATTAAATAAATTATATCATACGGCAGGTGATATTGCAACAGAAATGCCCGAATTCCGCAAAGAAACTCGGGCATTTATATTGATTATTTGTTTTTATTCTTCTTGTTCTTTTTTACGGCAATAACAATGACCGCAGCAATAACGGCGGCAGCGGCGGCACAGATACCGATTATTGCGACTGCGGGAAGTCCGTCCTTCAGCTTAGGAGCACTTTCGGCAACTGTACGACTGATTTTTTCTGCACCAAAAGGAGCGTCAATAAATTTTTCACTGCCTTCAACATAAGAAGCTTCATCCTCCGTGGCAAAAACCCAGCCGTTTACTCCGTTATATGTGACGTATGACCAATAAGCGGTTTTGCCGTCTTTTTCTTCTGCAATTTCATACACGCAGGTTACTGCTTCAGCGTTGGGGATATTGCCCGAAATTTCTGATGCGGTGTCCGGTTCGGAATAAATATTGAGCCCGTCGGCTTTGTTGATCTTAATATCATAAACATTGCTCATATAGCAATATTCCGAGGTGTTACTGCTGTATACCCAGCCATTTGTGCCGTTATATTCAACGTGCATCCATCTGTCAACAACAATCGAATCCACGGTTACATCTGCAAACCAATACTGCTTATCAACGCAGAGGTTTGTATTTTTCGGCAGGGTTGCAACCACCTCGGAGTCGGCATCAAGGGGCTTTTCGTATACGGGCAGACCTTCCTCCGCAAGCACGTAAATGCCGCCCTTTTCGCTCATTGCAACCTTGTATTTGGGATTCATTGTGTGAAGCCAGCCCTTGATACCGTTGTATTCCACGAAAACGCTGACCGAGTAATCAATGTTTTCATAGAAATATCGGAAGGACATAACCGTACCGGCAGGGATATCCGTAACAACCTTTTCGGATGCCTGATAAGCGGTTTGGGTAAGGAATGCACCGTCTGTCAGTATTTCGACGGAGCCGGTATAAATATCTTCATCGTCAAGCACGAAGGCGCAGTCATAAATATCCTCAATACCGCTTTGGAAAATGTAAACCCAGCCTTTTGTACCCTTGTATTCCGTGTATGCCCATTGAGCAAGGGCTTCAGCCTGGCTGTTGGTCTGAGTGTATGAAAGCTCCGTGCCGTAGGGAATGTTTTTTTCAAGGGCTTTGCCGTATGCAAGCGAGGGACCTTTGCGAAGAGCGATACCTTCTTTGTTGATTACGGCAACGCTCCTTTCTGACGTTGTGGAGAACGCAAGGTCGTCGCCTACGGAATCTCTCATAATGGTAACCTTTGAACGTTGAACGTAGGCTTCAAAATCGTTATATTCAACCGCAAGGTATATTTCGCCTTCAAATTCGCGTTCACCCGTAACGAGAAGGTTTGTGCCGTTGGGAACAAAAACCGACATAGGCCTCATAATACTGCGCGTCATATCACTGTTCCATACCTGATCGTAAAGCACGGTGCCCGTCTGGGTATCAACCGTTGCCGTAAACGGAGTGAAATATCCGCCGCCGTCTGCAAATGCAGGTGCGGTACAAACAAGGCAGATTGCCAGTGCGAAAGCAATGGATAAAATCTTTTTAATCATAACAAGCTCCTTATCAATCCCGTGTGTTCATTGAGTTTCTGTAAACAATAAAGCGGCAATAAAGATATTCGGTAACGAGGTTTACCGCCATGGTGCCGATTTCGATAAGATATTCGTTGATTCCCATATCGGTGAATTCGTGGGTCCACCAGGTTGAGAGGGGAGCAAATACGCAATAGAAAAGCGCAACCTTAAGCATTGCAACGGGAATGTTTGCTGCCGATTTGAAAGTGAATTTTCTGTTGAAGGTGAAGTTCCAGAGCACCGAAAGGCAAAGGGATATAATGTAGCTTACGGTATTGTTAAGCCCTGCAACCTCAAACAGAAGGGTAAAGGATACAATCTGAATTATACCTGCCGAAGCAGAGAAAAGTGCAAACTTCACTATCTGGATAATATTCTGCTTTTTTGTCATTTTTGTTTCACTCATTTTGTAATCTCCTTACTGAAAGCCGCGGCAAATCTGCAAGCTCTGCCATACGCTTCTGAAACGTACTGCTCAACGGGCATTTTGCCGTATTTATCGTTTTCGTGTCTGCCGGGCTTGCTTACGGTGCTGAGCTCGAAGGTAAGGGTTCCGTTGAAGCCGCATTTTGCAAGCCTTTTTGCAAGCTCATTCCAATCGTGAATACCGTCGTAGGGGAGCAGGTGAAGGTCGTCAATATATGTGATTTTGCCGCCGTAATCCCGTATTCCCAGATTATCGTTAAGATGGGTGCAGATAAGTCTGTCGCCGTAAAGCTCAAGCAGATTCATGCCGTAGTTATAGCAAAGCTCGTGGCCCGAATCCCAACAGAAGCCCACGGATTTTTCACTTTTAAGGGAATTCATAAGCGCATCAAGGTATTCAAAGCCCTCGGTGTTCTCAAGTGCAAGGGCAACTCCGAGCTCCGTTGCACGTTTTGCGGCGGCGCCGAAACGCTCAATGCCGATATCGGTAGGAACATATGGCTCGTCAAAGCCTATGAAGGTATGAGCAACCAGTGTGGGTATTTCCAGTTCGGCACAAAGTTCAACATACTTTATAAGTTCGTCCCGTGCTTCATCACCCAAAGCGCCCTCTGTCCACATATCGTCTGATTTGTTGAAGGGTGCGTGAAGATACTCAATGAAAAGTCCTTCTGATTTACCTTTAGCCGCAAGTGCGGCAACGTCAGCCATTCTGTCGCTGTCGTCTATGGCAAAGCCTTCAAATCCGGCGGATTTGTAAAGCAGAATCTGTTCGCTGTACGGAATACCCAAGCGACCGTTAAGTGCCAGTGCAAGCTTTTGTTTATACATAACATCACCACTTTTAATTTTAATCAAATAAATACGGTTGTCAAGTAAAATGATTTGTGATAACATATATAATGTATATTAATATGATACAATAAATGTATGAGGTGCGGTTATGGGAATAATTATAGGTGTGGGCGGCGGAAGATATTGCGATGATGAGGTTCAGCCCATTTTTGAGCATATTGTATCGCTGGCAAAAAAGAAAAATCCTTCTGTTTTGTTTGTGCCCACTGCAGGCTTTGACGATATATACGGGGATGAGCATATATTCAGGCTTTTCATCGGTCTCGGCTGCAGCGTTTCGGCGCTTTTGCTTACGGATAAAACTCTTACCAAGGATGAAATTGAAAAAAAGATTATGTCCGCCGATATTGTTTATGCAGGCGGCGGAAATCTTAAATTTCTTATGGATACCTGGAAGGAAACCGGTGCTGACGAAGTATTCGTAAAAGCATACGAAAAAGGAATCATTCTTTCTGGTTACAGCTCGGGATCAATGTGTTGGTTTGAGCAGGGATATGACGATTGCGGAGAAAATCACGAATTTATGTTTGTTGACTGTCTGGGTCTGCTTCCCTTCTGCAACTGCCCCCATTTTGAAAGCCCTCACTGGCAGAGCTTTGCGGATGCGATCAAGGGATCGTCTCTTTCGGGCCTTGCGGTTGATGACGGTGCGGCGGTTATTTACGACAACGGCAGATATTACACGGTTCAGGGTAACGACGGCGGCGACGTCACCTTCTTTGACCGGAAAAAATCCCACGCCGCAGAGCCTTTTGATCCTGAAAAATTCAGCATCTGATGTATAAAACAAATGTAATAGTAATATAATTACTATGCAGGCAATTTGTTCCTGTGTCAAACACAGATAAAATTGCCTGCTTTTGTTATATTTTGAAGATTTGTAACCGATTTTTACACTTTTGTAACCATTTGTAACTTTTTCTGTTTTTCACAAAAAAATTACCAATAAATTACAGAATACAACAATATGTTGTGTAGGACAATGTGCTTATTTGACAAATTAATGCAAATGAGTTGTGCAAAGTGAACAAAAAAATATTCTCAAAAAATTTGACAAATCGGAAAAATGTCAATATAATGACACCCGTTGCAAAAGGAAATCGAGGTTGACCCCTGAAAGGCTTTACCAAAAAACTACTAATGCGCAAAATAAGGAGAATTTTATGATTACAAATTCATTATCCGTAGACAGCGGAAAGCGAAGCAAGGCTTTCAGAATTCTGACAGTCGTTGTTGCAATTCTGTTTGTCTGTTCGGTAACAATCACGGCGTTTGCTGCGACGGGCAATCCCGAGGTTACCGTAGTTGACGGAGAAAAATCGGTAAGCATAACTGCCAAGTCGGGCAGTCCCCGTGAAATCGTAAAAGAAGCAGGCTTGATTCTCAGCCCTAACGACAGTCTTGACACTTCTGCCTTTAACGCAGAGGAAGGCGGTACAATAGTTATCAACAGATCAAGCGTTATCCGTATTGAGGATAACGGTCTTGTATCCTACTTTGTCGGTTATTCCGATACTGTTGATGACATTCTTGCAGGCAAGGGTATCGTTATCGGAGAAAAGGATGAAGTCAGCGTAGATACCGAAAGCGATGTTTTTGAAGGTATGAAGGTTTTCATCAAGAGAGCCTTTACTGTTAACGTTGAAGTTGACGGCGAAACCCGAAAGGCATATCTTGCAGAGGGCACCGTTGCCGAAGCACTCGTAAAAGCGGGTGTTGAAATCGGTGACGACGATATCGTTGAGCCTTCGCTTGATACAGAGCTTAAAGGCTTTACCGAAATTAAAGTAACAAGAGTTGAGTATAAAACGGTTATCGAAGAAGAAACTCTTGAATATGAGACCGAAATCATCAAGAGCGATGATATATATGTTGACGAAACAGAGATTGTAACACCCGGTGTCAACGGTGAAAAGCAGGTTTACTATACTGAAAAGTATGTTGACGGCGAGCTGGTTGAAACTGTTATGACAGAAGAGGTTGTTACAAAGAATCCCGTTAACGAAATCAAAAAGGTAGGCACAAAGTCAAGAGAGACACTTGCCGCCTATAAAAATACAAATGCCCCTATTTCAGAGCTTAAACTTCCTTCTGATGTGAAGCTTGACGAAAACGGTATTCCCGTTAATTATACGAAGAAGGTTTCTGCAAAGGCTACCGCATATACCGGTGACCCTGCAACGTCTACCGGCAGAAAGCCTATGCCCGGTCATATTGCCGTTGACCCCAGCGAGTATCCCTACGGCTCAGAGCTTTACATCGTTTCTGCAGACGGAAGCTATGTTTACGGCTACTGTATCGCGGCAGATACAGGCGGTTTTGTTGAAATGGGCAACACCGACGTTGACCTCTATATGGACAATGAGGATATGTGCTACGATTGGGGTAACAGAAACATCACGATTTACGTTCTTAACTGATTTGATTAAGCTGCGAAAAGCAAGGCGTAACAAACACTTTGCTTTTCGCTTTTTATATGCTCATAATAACATATTTTCTGTTTATGTATAACAAAAATATGGCTTGTCTATCGTCAATTTGAACAAAACAAAAAATTTTGTTTGCCTTCGGTTTGGCCGACAAGCCGAATTATTTGATTACGGGTTAAAACTGTGTTCAAATATGTTGACGAAGCAAAGTTTTATGATATAATATGTAATGGTGTCACAAGAAATTTACAATTTGGGAGATATAGATATGTTTGTTAAAGATGTTACAGTTCAGAATCAGGTTGGCCTTCACGCTCGTCCTGCAACCTTCTTCATTCAGAAGGCAAACGAGTTCAAGTCATCAATCTGGGTTGAGAAAGAGGAACGCAGAGTAAATGCAAAGAGCCTTCTCGGTGTTCTTTCACTCGGCATTATGGGCGGCACAGGCATCCGCATTATTGCAGGCGGTCCCGATGAGGAGCAGGCAGTAACAGAGCTTGTAAAGCTTGTTGAGTCAGGCTTTGCCGAATAATCACAAACAAATAAAATTACCGACCGTAAGCATTGCTTAACGGTCGGTTTTTACTTTTATATCACACTTGGCTTTTATGCCTGCTTCTTCAAAATACCGGTTTTCGAGAGGAATCCATCTTGCTTTGAAAATTTCAAGGCCTTCTGCACCGTTGCGTTCAAGTATGCGGCGAAGTCTTATTTCATAATCTGCCTCAACAAAAATTTTCAGATCGTACGTTATCTGAATTTCGGGGTGCATTGAATAGGAGCCTTCAATTATAATCGGTTTCAGAGGTGAAACGGGGCGGGAGCTTGTTACGGTGCCTGTACGGCAGCTGTAAATGCCGTAAATGAATTCTTTGCCGCTTTTTATACCGCAGGCAACCTCACTGTTAAAACGTTCGTAATGCACGTTTCCGCCTGCTTGTGAAAGTCTTTCTTCGTTTCTTATTTCAGGCGGCAGAAAGAAGCTGTCGGCTTGTATAATCTGAAATCCGTATTTTTCAGCAAGAAAGACGGCAAGAGTTGTTTTGCCTGATGCACAGGGGCCATCTATTGCAATAACTGGATTTCGTTTTTCTGAAAGAAGCTTTTCAATTTTATCTGTTACATTTTTCATAATAACTACCTGTAAAAAAGCCCCGACAATTTGTCGGGGCGCTTTTTGAATTATTCTGCGTTTTTGCTTTCGCCTGCCTGGTCGTTGAATTCTTTAACTTCGGCTGCGATTGCTTTACGTCTTTCCTGAAGTTCGCGGTACATTCTTTCTCTCTTTTCGCCCTGAAGGTCATAGAAGAGCTGAGGAACGATGCTGAGGATACCTGTAACAACGGGAAGAAGTGTGCACATAAAGAAGAGTGCGTAACGGGCTTCGGCAGTCTGAGCACCCTGGTTTTTGCTGGGATCATATCCGAATGCTTTGAAGAGGAGGGGCTGAATAACGCCCTTAACGCTGTTAACCATTTTGGTGATAAGACCCTTTGCAACACCGGTCATACCTTCTGAACGGAAGCCATTCTTCCACTCGCCGTAGTCGATAGCTTCGTTTCTCATTTCTTCGGGAATAACCTTTCTGATACCCCAGAAGAACATCCAGATGGTTTCACGCAGCATAAATGCGGGAATCATAACTGCAAGGCTTTCGTAGCCGTTTTTGCCGCCAACCTTGATGAACTTACCTGCGGCATATACGCCCAGCATCAGCACGCTGTCAACATGAGAGCCTGCAATCCACAGAGCCTTTGTTGAGAACTTTGAACGTGCCCAGGGAACGTATGAATATGAAATGGGCGAAACAACCGCACCGGGAATACCAACGATTGTTGACATCGATGCAAGGTTGAGAACTTCGATGTAGTAAAGATTTGTGCCTGAGTTAAGGCTGAATGCGCCCAGGAACTCGGAGAGAGTAATGAGAAGAAGGGGTTTGTTTGTGATAACCGATTTGATTCCGCTGAATATGCTGGGACGATCGATAGTCTGCATAACTCTTTCTTTTGCAACAAATGCATAGAAGAGAGCGAAAAGACCGGATACAACAGCAGTGATAACGCCGCCGAGAACGAACATTCTGTTGTAGCCCATCTGATATATCTGAGGATTGGTAGCCTGAAGAATTTTCTTTGCAGGGCTGTTGATGTAAAGGTCAATAAGAAGACCCATAAGAATTTCGGGAGCCTTCTCAACGAAGCCTGAAAGAAGGTTTGCGGAAGTAATGAGTCTTGTACGGTCGATAATGTTGGGGGTGATTGTTGCAGTCATACCCTGTCGTACAATAGAAATCAGCGAACTGGCAAGGTTTGAAAAAATCTGCAGCAGCAGATAAATTGCAAATTTGGGAATATCCGTGCCGATACCGTCTGTTCCGTAGAACATAGGCAGTGCCCAGTAAATTATCGTAAGAAAAACACCGGGGATAGCGTAAACAACAAGCCAGGGCTTGAATTTACCCCATCTGGTTCTTGTTTTGTCAACGATTGCGGCAAGGAAGATATCGTTGATGATATCCCATACACTGATGACACCGTTTGTAACCGACTGAAGAACAAGGTCAATCTTCAGAATGTTCATCTTGAAAACGTCGTCATACTTACCGATGTTAAAGCTTTGTGCTATATCGTCAAGTATGTATGCGAAGGTTTCTTTTGAACCGACGTAGCGTCTGTCTTTGGGTACAGCGCTCGGTGCCTTCTTTTCAACAACCTTGGCGGTTGATTCTGAAGCCATATAATCTCTCCTATCGTAAAATATATAAAATATATTAACATAGTCTTAACGGTTTTTCAATACTGCAATATTTTTTTATGAATTATTAACAGTAAAACGTGTCTGTTTTTGGGCAATAACACAAATAACAAAGCCGCCTTCGGCTGAAGACGGCTTCATAATTGCTTTTCGGAAATTATACTTTGAAGTTTACGGACTTATCGCCCTTTTCATCGGCTCCGAATTCATAATCCTTGCCGGGAAGAACAGCATTGAGAATAATACCTACAAGTGCACCTACCGCAAGACCGGAAAGGCTGATTGTTACAGAGCCTACGGGAATCTGGATTGCACCTGCATAGTTGATGCCGATTGAAAGAACGAGGATGAGAGCTGCGATGATAATGTTTCTTGTGTTTTCGAAGTTTACCTTGTTTTCAACAACGTTACGCACGCCGACTGCGGAAATCATACCGTAAAGAACAAGGGATGCGCCGCCGATTGTTGCTGTGGGCATAAGGCTTACGAGGGAGGCAAACTTGGGTGAGAACGAAACGAGCACTGCAAGGTAAGCGGCAATTCTTACAACCTTGGGGTCAAATACCTTTGAAAGGGAAAGAACGCCTGTGTTTTCACCGTATGTGGTGTTTGCAGGTGCGCCGAAAAGTGATGCAAGAATTGTTGCAAGGCCGTCGCCGAGAAGAGTTCTGTGAAGACCGGGGTCTGCAATGTAATTCTTCTTGCAGGTTGAACTGATTGCTGAAATATCACCGATATGCTCAACCATTGTTGCAAGTGAAATGGGCATAATGGTAATTACTGCGGAAACGAGCAGGTTCTTATCATAATCGCCCGCAAACAGACCGAAAACCGTATCCTTGAACTGGAAGGGAACGCCGATCCAGGCGGCATCCTTGAAGGCCTGAAGCTTCACAGGGTCAAGAACCTCCATAGCACCTGTGAAATGAAGGATAACCGCTACTACCGATGAACCGAGAACACCAAGCATAATGGGGATAATTTTAATCATACCCTTGCCCCAAATGTTGCAGACAATAATAATTGCAATGGCAATAACGGCAATAAGCCAGTTGGCGGAGCAATTCTGGATTGCACTTGATGAAAGGGTAAGACCGATTGCAATGATGATGGGGCCCGTAACGATGGGCGGGAAGAAACGCATTACCTTTTTTGTGCCGAAGGCTTTAATCAGAGCGGCAAGCACAAGGTAAAGCAGACCTGCACAGGCAACGCCGAAGCAGGCATAGGGCAGAAGGCTGTAATCGCTTGAACCGTCTGCAAGGGTTGTTATTGCGGCATAGCCGCCGATGAATGCAAAGGAGGAGCCCAAAAAGGCAGGAACCTTACCTTTGGCAAGAAAATGGAAAAGAAGAGTACCAAGACCTGCGAAAAGAAGGGTTGCGGAAACGCTGAGACCCGTAAGGGCAGGCACGAGAACGGTTGCACCGAACATTGCAAACATATGCTGAACACCGAGCACAGCCATTCTGGGGAAACCTAATTGTTTGGCATCATAAATGCCGTTGCCTACATCGAAAACTTTCTTTGACATAATTTGACCTCCTTTGTTCTGTAACTTTAAGTTATCACATTGTGAACGGTTTGTAAATAGCTTTCAAAATAAAAATCTCCCGAAACTGACAAAAAATTCAGCTTCGGGAGAAAATTAATTCATTTGTTCAAAGAGTATGAGTTCTGAGGAAAGCGGGCAGGAAAGCAAAACAGGTATGCCGTGGATAAGCAGTTCCGAACCCTTTGCAGAATAGCTTGCACCGCTGTTATCAAGAGTTACCTTGTATGTGTATTCTGCGTTTATTCCTTTGGGTATTGCCGTGTATTTGTTGCTTTGTGCCGAAGGCAGAGAGAATACCGCAATTGCACCTTTTTCAAAATCGGGCGAAGAAATTTCAAGTGCATAAAAATCGTTGTTCAGCAGACCCGATTCAGGAGTGTGGTGAAATATTTTTGCCGTTGGCAGGAATGGTCTGATAAATTTTTTGTAAATCTCAACGCTGTGCTTTACAAAATCCATTGAAGCCTTGTTCAGCTGTACATTTGCAGGTGCAATAACGTTGAGCGTCATATGAGTGAGCATTGTGTTTCTCATATGAAGGTCAAGTGTACCGTGGTCGTGGCACCCCATGCCTGCAAAAAGGCGGTCAACCCTTTCGGGTGGCAGAGCCATTGTCATTCCGTTTGTTACAGTCAATGAACGGGGAGCTCTCTGACAGTCGGAAACCCAGGTGTGATTGAAATTTTTCATCATTCCGAGATCTGTGCGCCCACCGCCGCCTGCACAGTTTTCAAAAATAACGTGAGGATATCTGCGTTTCAGATTTTCATACATTCTGTATACTGCCTGATGGTGACGGATTGAAAGACATTCCGTAATTCCCGTGCCTGCATCAGCCATTGTGAAATAATCGCGGCATGATACGTTGTGGTCAACCCTGAGAAGGTCGAGACTGTATTCCTCGATTATGCGCGAAAGCTCATTTTCTGCCCATTGTGTAACTTCGGGTTTGCTGAAATCTGCAAGATTTCCGCTCTGAGTTCCCAAAACGGTTTTTTCACGCCATTCGGGGTGCTTTTCATAGACGGGAGATTTTGAACCGAGATTTTCAATATCAACCCAAAGACCGAATTTCATACCCATTGATCGGCAATAATCCGATATTTCGGAAAGACCGTCGGGGTATCTTTCATGGTCGGGGATGTTTCTGCCGTTGTATTCCGACCATTGTGCCTGCTTTGAGGGAGGACATACCCATCCTGCATCAACGATAAATACTTCGGCACCCATTTCCGCAAACTGCTTTATGTACGCCTTTGTGGTTTCGACTGACATATCGTGCTCTGCACCCATACCTGCACCTACAAGGCATTCTTTCGGTGATGCTTCGGGCATATTCAGCACGGATTTACGTATGTGTGAATGCATTTCATTAATTGCTTCGTCAAGACCTCCGATAACCGCACCCATATGTACCTCAGGTGTGGTAAAAACAGATTTGGGCGGAATTACGGTGAGAGGTTTGTGTGCGGTAATTTCTGCTTTGAATGAAAGCAGACTGTTGCTTCTTTCGTAATCAGCATGGTGGTCAACGGAAAAACTGCATCCGCCGCTCCAACCGATTTGCGAAAAATACATCATTCCGCTGAGGTTGTTTCTGATAAATATGAGAGGATGCCTGAATCTGTCTCTGCCGAAACGGGTTTTTACGGTAAGTTCATCGGGTGTAAGGTCGTGCCAGGCAAATTCGCCTTCTCTGCCCCATTTGTCACTGTCGAAATATCCCACAGAATAAATTTTATTTATGTCATCTCCGTGACCGTAGTGTCTGCGGTCGGTTTCTTCAAGTCCGCCGCCCAAAAGAACAAGTCTGCTGAGATTAAGATTTTTATCCGAAAGGTTTTCAATTTCAATATAACGGCTGAACATCTGCGTGCCGTCAAGAACGGTGTGAATTTTAAGCCTGACGGGCTTTATTTCGCTTTCAAGGGTCATAATGGTTTCAAGGCGGTTATTATCTTTAACGGTCTCTGAACCAATAAGTTTCAGTCGGTAATCAATGCTCTGACCGTCGATTTCGATGTTGAACGATGACGGTTCGTGGAAATCCGCAGGGTCAAGTCTTGAAGGGCATAGCTGAAGAAGCCCCAAGGGATAACCCGAGGCGTTGAAGCCCGACGAAACAAGCACGCCGCCTAAAAACGTTTCTTCATAAACCGCAAGACCGCTTCTGTAACAGAATACGGGATTTTCTCCGCCGGTGCGGTATGCATCAAAAAATGTTTTCATATGTTCACCCTGTTTCTTCATTTTTCTATGATAAATTATATCAAAAACCTCGCTTAAAAGCAAGAAAAAGCTCCCTTGCCTGAGCAAAGGAGCTTCAATTTTACCAATTATACATCTGTTCGGGATTTCTGAAAATATCTTCAAGACGCTGAATGAAGGGAACTACCTCACCGAAGTCAACTGCTCTGTGGTCAAAAACAAGGTCGATGGGCAGTTCGTTACCGATAACAATAACATCGTTGCCGTTTTCATCCTGCTTGACAACGGGTTTCTTCATGATTGAACCCATACAGCACACAAAAACCTGAGGGGGAATGATTGAAAGAAGAGCAACTCTGCCGTTTACTCCTCTGGTGAGTGAACCTACATTTGAGATTGTAACAGTGCCCTGCTTTATGTCATATTTTGTGAGTCTGTCGGTTTCGGGGATTGAGTAGTAATCTTTCTTTGCCTGACCCGAAAGAGTTTTGATTTTATGTTTGCCTGTCTTTGCACCGAAAAGACGGTAAATTGCATTCATAACCTTACCTTTTTTTAGCTTTTCGAGTGTGTCGTTAAGCGATACCTCAAACATAACCTCGGTCATATCCGTGTTGCCGATTTTTCTGCTTACATCAGCAATATATTCGGCCAGTTCAACAAGGCTCTTGTTACCGATGTCGTGGAGGTTGATGGTCATCATTTCGCCGTTGGGAAGAATCCAGGTCATACCTGCATGGATTTCATCCCATTCCGTCACCACGCCTCTTACGAGTTTGCGGTTGAATTTGATGTGAGCATTAAGCTGAGGTGCGGCTTTGAATGCTTCTGCAAGGGCTTTGAGCATAACGGTGTTTACCGTAAGCTTTACGGGGAATTTACCTGATGCGTTCATGTCCTTTACAACATTCATAAAATCCGTGACCTCAGGCTCATAAATGTAGGAAGTATGGGGGATTGTTTCCCAGCTTTCCGAGGTCATATTTGCAACGATTTTTCTTGCAATTCCGAAATGTTTTACTTTTGTGGGTTTCATATTATATCCTCCGTTTTATAAATTGAGTAAAAATATCTCAATTATTAAAATTTTAACATAAGTCTCGCAAAATATAATTCGAGAAAAGAAAAATAAATTTTTTAACATTTACTCTGCAAATTTAATCGGTGCACTTCACAAACATAACATTCTGTGATAAAATAGAAAATCAGATAATTACTTTGCGAAAGGAAACGGCATGAAAAAACTTCTGAAATATCTTGACGGCAGCCGTGTTCAGTGTGTGCTGGCGCCGCTGTTCAAAATGCTTGAAGCCATACTGGAGCTTTTTGTTCCTCTGGTGGTTGCCGAAATAATAGACACTGGCATACAAAATGCGGATACCTCATATATACTCAGAATGTGCGGAGTTCTCGTGCTTCTGGGTGCGGTTGGTCTTGCATTTTCACTGACAGCACAGTATTTTGCCGCAAGTGCATCCGTAAACTTTGTGAAAAGACTGAAGCACGCAGTGTTTGAGCATATAGGCAGATTTTCTTATGAAAAGATTGACTCTGCGGGCACAGCAACCCTCATTACACGTATGACGGGTGATATGGACAGCGTTCAGAGCGGCTTGAATCTTACCCTCCGCCTGCTTCTGCGTTCACCCTTCGTTGTCATCGGCGCAATGGTAATGGCGTTTACCGTTGATGCTAAGGCTGCCGTGACCTTTGCGGTTGTTATTCCGCTTCTGTCGCTGGTTGTTTTCGGCATAATGTTTTACTGTGTTCCTTACTACAAAAAGGTGCGCCTTGCACTGGATAAAGTTCTTTGCACAGCGAGAGAAAGCCTGACGGGTGCGAAGGTAATCCGTGCATTCTGCAAAGAGGAAGAGCAGATTGAAGAATTCAAGGAGCGTAACGACAGGCTTACCGCCGTTCAGGAATTTACGGGAAGGATATCCGCGCTTCTCAATCCCGTTACATGCGTTATAGTCAACATAGGTATTGCCGTGCTTATATACAAAGGTGCCGTAAGAGTTGAGGCAGGGTTAATTACTCAGGGTGCCGTGGTTGCACTCTATAACTATATGTCGCAGATTCTCGTGGAGCTTGTGAAGTTTGCAAGCCTTATTATCAGCATCACGAAATCCGTTGCCTGTGCAGGCAGAATAAGTGCCGTGCTTGATATTCCTGCCGAGGAGCAGGGCGGAAGCGCAGTGTTTGACGGGAATTGTGATAACATTGTTGAATTCAGAAACGTTTCGTTTGCATATGCGGGTGCGGGCGACAACTCCCTTGACAATATTTCGTTTTCGCTTAAAAAGGGTGAAACGCTCGGCATAATCGGTTCAACCGGCTCGGGTAAAACCACACTTGTGAATCTTATTCCCGCTTTCTATAAGGCTACCTCGGGACAGGTGCTTGCGGGCGGTGCGGATGTAAGCAAAATATCACTTGAAGAACTCCGTTCGAAAATAGCGGTTGTTCCTCAGAAATCCGTACTTTTCAAAGGTACTGTCAGAGAAAATATGCTTTGGGGTAAGCCCGATGCGACGGATGAAGAAATTATGAAAGCCCTTGAAATTGCTCAGGCGGCAGACTTCGTTATGAAGAAAGACGGTGGGCTGGATGCTCCCGTTGAGCAGGGCGGCAGAAATTTTTCGGGCGGTCAGCGTCAGCGTCTTGCGGTTGCAAGAGCAGTTATCAAAAATGCAGATATTCTTATTCTTGACGACAGCTCAAGTGCCCTTGACTATGCTACGGATTCGGAAATGCGAAGGGCAATAGCGGCAAATCAAGGGGATACCGCGGTTATTATTGTTTCTCAGCGTACGTCTTCGATTATGCACGCAGATAAAATAATCGTGCTTGATGACGGATGGGCCAAAATCGGTACGCACGCCGAATTGCTTGAGGGCAGTGAGGTTTACAGGGAAATTCATCTTTCACAGTTTGACGAGGAGGATGAAGCATGAAAAAGAAAATGAACAGAGGCACCGTTAAAAGGGTGCTTGCTTACGTGGGCAGATATAAAATCCATCTGGCTTTTTCCATAGTTCTTGCCGCGCTCAGTGTTGCGGTGAGCCTTTATATTCCCGTGCTTGCAGGCAGTGCCATTGATACCGTTGCAGGTGCAGGCAGGGTTGATTTTGAGGCGCTTATGCCTTATCTTTATAAAATCGGCATACTTGCGCTGATTGCCGCGGCGGCACAGTGGATAATGAATACTCTCAACAACAGAATAACCTTCAGAGTTGTAAGAGATATCAGAAATGCGGCGATGGAGAAAATTCAGATTCTTCCGCTTAGCTACATTGATTCAAAGCCGGCAGGCGAAACCGTCAGCAGAATTATTTCGGATGCCGATCAGTTTGCAGACGGTCTGCTTATGGGCTTTACTCAGCTTTTTACGGGGGTTGTAACCATTGCGGGTACTCTGGGCTTTATGCTTTCAATCAATTGGAAGATAACCCTTGTTGTGGTTATTCTTACTCCGCTTTCCCTTTTTGTTGCAAGGTTTATTGCAAAGCATACCCATTCAATGTTTATGATGCAGGCAAAAACACGAGGCGAGCAGACCGCATATACCGAAGAAAATGTAGGCAATAAAAAGGTTGTGACCGCTTTCTCAAGGGAAGAAAAAAGTCTTGAGGAATTTGATGAAATCAACGAGAGGTACGCAAAATATTCTCTCAAGGCAATCTTTTATTCATCCCTTACAAATCCCTGTACCCGTTTTGTAAACAGTATGGTTTATGCGGCAGTAGGGCTTGCAGGTGCGCTTGCGGTTGTGAATAACACAATCACCGTCGGCGAGCTTTCCTGCTTCCTCAGCTATGCAAATCAGTATACCAAACCCTTCAATGAAATTTCGGGCGTTATTGCAGAGCTTCAGAATGCCCTTGCCTGTGCAGAAAGGCTTTTTGAGCTTGTTGAAGAAACACCGCAGATACCCGATATGCCCGATGCGGCTGAATTTTCCGATGTTGAAGGCAGAGTAAATCTTGAAAACGTTGAATTCTCATATTCCAAGGATAGGGAGCTTATCAAGAATCTTAACCTTGCCGTTGAAAGCGGTAACAGAGTTGCCATAGTCGGTCCTACGGGCTGCGGCAAAACAACGGTAGTCAATCTGCTTATGAGGTTTTACGATGTTGACGGAGGAAAAATCACCGTTGACGGTATTGACATAAACAAAGCGACAAGAAGAAGTCTGCGCAAAAGCTACGGTATGGTGCTTCAGGATACCTGGTTCAAAGAGGGTACTGTCAGAGAAAATATTGCAATGGGTAAGCCCGATGCAACGGATGAAGAAATTATTGCCGCCGCAAAGGCGACTCACGCCCACAGCTTTATTAAGAGGCTTCCGAACGGTTATGATACCGTTATATCAGATGAAAATTCGGGTCTTTCTCAGGGACAGAAGCAGCTTCTGTGTATAACGAGAGTTATGCTTTGTCTGCCGCCTATGCTTATACTCGATGAGGCCACCTCCTCCATTGACACAAGAACGGAAATACGCATTCAGAAATCATTTGCAAAAATGATGCAGGGCAGAACAAGCTTTATCGTTGCACACAGACTCTCAACGATCAAGAACGCAGACGTCATTCTCGTAATGCGTGACGGCAATATTGTTGAGCAGGGTAATCATAAGGAGCTTATGGAAAAAGGCGGATTTTACAGCGAGCTCTATAACAGCCGTATGGATGCGGTGTCATAAGATAAAGGGAACGGTCCGGAAGTGTTTTCCGGCTGTTCCCTTTTTATTTTTTATGTTGACAAAATTGCTTTACTAAGGTAATATAATAATGCAATAAAAAGCCATTTACGGCTAAAAGGAGTAAAAAACTATGAAAAAGGCATTATCACTTGTTCTTGCACTTATTCTTGCAGTTTCCGCAATGCTTACTTTCGGTGCTTGCGGTAAGGATGCGGCTGACCTTACAGACGCAGAGTACATCGCTGACAAAGGCGAGCTTGTTATCGGTATTACGTATTTTGAGCCTATGAATTACATCGGCGCTGACGGCGAGCTTACAGGCTTTGAAACCGAATTTGCAACTGCAGTATGCGAAAAAATCGGTGTTACACCCGTATTCCAGAAGATTGAATGGAAAACAAAGGAAATCGAACTCAACGGTAAGACTATTGACTGTATCTGGAACGGTATGACAATTACCGATGACAGACTTGCAACAATGTCAATCTCAGTTCCCTATATGGCAAACAAGCAGGTTCTTGTTGTTAAGGCAGGCAACGAAAACCTTACAAGCGTTGACGGTCTTTCAATCGTAGCAGAGAGCGAATCCGCAGGTCAGGAAGTTATCGAAACAGATGCTTTCTTCGCAAATGCAGAGTTCACAGCAGTTACAGACCAGGCGACAGCTCTTCTTGAAGTCAAGAACGGTACAGCAGATGCTTGCGTTGTTGACTATGTTCTCAGCATCGGTATGATCGGCGCAGGCACAAGCTACGAAGATCTCGTTGTTGTTGATTCACAGGCATTTGCAGATGAAGAATACGGCGTTGCATTCCGTCAGGGCAGCGATATGACCGAAAAGGTTAATCAGGCAATGGCAGAGCTTAAAGCAGACGGTACTCTTGATACAATCGCTGCAAAGTATAAGCTTCAGGAGCAGATTATCGTTAAATAATTTCCACTAAATTTACTAAAAGGTTTTGAACTGATGACAATTTTTATGCTTAACGCCGCAGGAACGGTAAGCTTCTGGACGGCAACAAAAACCCTTGCAGAGGGCTGGCTTGAAAACTGTACGCTCTTTGCGTTGACTCTTGTTTTTGCATTGCCGCTTGGTCTTATTATCACCTTTGGCTCAATGTCAAAATTCAAGCCCCTCAGCTACCTTACACGAACCTTTGTGTGGATAATCAGAGGCACACCCCTTATGCTTCAGCTTATGGTTGTGTTTTATGTACCGGGTCTTCTTTTTGAAACTCCTTTCAAAAACAGAATGCTTGCGGCGCTGATTGCCTTTGTTATCAACTATGCGGCGTATTTCTCCGAGATTTACAGAGGCGGAATCGAAAGCATACCCAAGGGTCAGTATGAGGCTTGTCAGGTGCTTGGTATGACAAAAAGCCAGACGTTTTTCAAGGTTATCCTTATGCAGGTGGTGAAAAGAGTTGTTCCTCCTATGGGTAATGAAATTATTACTCTTGTCAAGGATACCTCTCTCGCAAGAATTATCGCTGTTGCGGAAATTCTTATGACGGCTGAAATTTACACCGCAAAAGGTATTATCTGGCCTCTGTTTTACACTGCGGTCTATTTCCTTGCATTCTGCGGAATTCTTACGCTTCTGTTCGGATTTATTGAAAAGAAGCTTGATTACTATAAAGGTTAAGGTGCGGCTATGGCAATACTTGAAGTCAGAAAACTTTATAAAAGCTTTGGCAGCAACAATGTTCTCAAGGGCATTGATTTTGACCTTGAAGAGGGCAAGGTGCTTTCGATCATCGGTTCATCAGGTAGCGGTAAAACAACTCTGCTGCGCTGCATTACCTCACTTGAAACTGCCGATAAGGGCAGCATAACCGTTAACGGAAAAATGGTTTTTGATGACGAAAATCATCATAAGCTGACAAAGGAAGAAATCCGCAAGAACAGACTTTCGGTAGGACTTGTTTTTCAGGATTTTCACCTTTTTCCGCAGTATACCGTTCTCAAAAATGTAACCCTTGCCTGTGAGCTTCAGGCAAAGAAAGACCCTCAGTGGAAGCAGAATAAAAAGCAGATTCTTGCTGACATTGAAGAAAATGCAAAGACTATTCTTGCCAAAGTAGGTCTTTCCGAAAAGCTGAATGCTTATCCCTGCGAGCTTTCGGGCGGTCAGAAACAGCGAGTTTCAATCGCGAGAGCGCTTGCGATGAATCCCAGCATCCTTTTCTTTGACGAGCCTACATCTGCGCTTGATCCGGAACTTACGGGCGAAATCCTCAAAGTTATCAGAGATCTTGCGGCGGCTAAAATGACAATGGTTATTGTTACTCACGAAATGGCTTTTGCAAGGGATGTTTCAGACCACGTTATCTTTATGGATGGTGGCGTTATCGTTGAGGAAGGTGACCCTGAGCAGGTTATCAATAATCCTCAGCAGGAGAGGACAAAGCATTTTCTGAGCCGTTTTCAGGAGAAATAAATAAAATTAACAACACTCCGAAAGTCTGTTGATTTTCGGAGTGTTTCATATTATAATGGTCAGAAAGGGGATGATACTTGTGAAAATAATGATTGCCTCCGATATTCACGGCTCGGAGTTTTACTGTAAAAAACTTATTGATGCGTATGAAAAAGAGGGAGCAGGCAGGCTTCTGCTTTTGGGCGATATACTTTACCACGGTCCCAGAAACGATTTGCCTGAAGGTTATGCACCCAAAAAGGTTATTGAGCTTCTTAACGGAATGAAGGATGAGCTTCTTTGCGTCAGGGGTAACTGTGACACAGAGGTTGACCAGATGGTGCTGAATTTTCCCATTCTTGGGGATTATGCAGTTTTATCCGCAGGTGATAAGCTTATTTATGCAACCCACGGCCATAAATTCGGCAAGGAAAATCCGCCTCCTCTCAAAGACGGCGATATACTTCTTTGTGGTCATACCCATATTCCTGAATGTACCGATTGCGGCGGATTCACTTATCTCAATACGGGTTCGGTTTCCATTCCCAAAGAAAATTCCTGGCACGGGTATATTGTTCTTGAAAACAATGAGTTTACCTGGAAGGATATTGATGGCGAAATAAAAATGAATTACAAAGTGTAAGGAGAAGTAAAATATGGAAGTTCTGAATGTAAGACGACTCACTCCCGGCATCAAGGCTTTGCTTGTGATAACCTGTGCGGTTATGTGCGGCTTTATGTGGCGCGTAAGAGGCACTCACGGCTGGGGTTCAATGTGGGGTATGTTTGCCGTAGGCGTAATGCTTGTTCTTTTTATTTTTGCATTTTTCGGAAACCGCAAAAAAATGAGCCTTGAAGCAATACCTGTTGCGGTTATTCTGCTTGGTATTACCAACGGCGGTTGGGGTACTCTCAATTCACAGATGGGCGGTTATCTTGGCAGCACGGTGCCTTTCACCGGCGAAGAAGCTGTTGCGGTAACTGAAATCAGCCCTTGGTCGGGTATGGCGGCAATGCTTCTTCTCGGCTTTGGCTGGATGCCGCTTTTTGCAATGTTTATCGGCACTCTTTTTTCAAAGAAAGAATACAAAATCGGTCACTATATAGCACTTATTGCCGTATTCTATGCGGTGGTTTATATCTTTCAGTTTTTCGTTGCGCACTATATCGTGCCTTTCGTGAATTCCGATGCGGTTGAAGCTTTCAAGCTTGGTCTTGCAGACAGAGGCCACGAAATGACTCCTATGATGGCATACATAAAAAATCTGGGTAACGAAGCCTGGTTCAAAAAAATTCCATACGGAAGAAACTACTATGCGATGGTAAGAATCGTTTCTTATTCTGCGGCGGCACTTGTGCTTTCGCTTTCACTTCTTATTGCGAAGCGTGATAAGATTGCGGCATTTATTTCATTTGCAATCAACCTTATTTGTTCCGTTTCAATAACCCTTGCAGATGTTGTTATGGTTATGGATTCGGACAGAGGCTTTTTCCCGGGTATAAGCGTGCCCCGTTTTATTCAAGGCGGTAACTGGTCGCTGTGGGAGTACCTGACAGGCTTTCTTCTGGGCTTCGGAATTATGCTTCTGCTTGTGTGTCTGCCTAAAAGCGTTGCAGGCGGCGAGGGCGATTTTGACTATACTCTGCCTTTGAAAAACAGAAAGCTTTATGCGGCATACAGTGCAGTTGTTACGCTTTTTGCATCCTTTGTCGTAACCGTTGCAAGACCTGCGGGAATGAGGATTTCAGAGCTTGTTCTTTATAAGGGCTGGTCTGATAATGAGGACCTTATTACATATGTTTCCATGGCGGTTCTTTGCGTTATCGGTATTATTCCGTGCTTTGTTGTTGCAAAGAAGAATATCGTCAAGAGAGAATTGCCTAACCTTTTCAATATCAGAACAGAGGATTTCTGTCTGAAAGCAATTCCTGTTTATTTCTTTGTGACGGCTGTTCTTTATTTTGTTCTGGGTGACTCTGCAATTTATTTCACCGTACCTTTTGCAGAAATGAAAAGCTTCGCATCATTCCTTGAAATGACACGAAGCGGTGATATTCTTATTCCCGTAATTATGGTTATCAGCTTTGCCGTATTCAATCTGCTTTACCTTGCAGTTTCGAAAAAGGCAATCAAGAAAAAATAATTCTGCGGATATCCTCGGTGCTGTCTGCAATGTAGTCGGCACCGGAATTTATCAGTTCATCTCTGTCACCGAAGCCGAAGGTTACGCCGATGCTGTCAACCTTTGCCTCTTTGGCGCCATCTATGTCGAAGTAACGGTCACCTATCATAACCGTTTTGGCTTTGTCTGTGTTCAGGACAGATACGGCACGTTCCACAAGTGCGGTTTTGCTTTCGGGTGCCCTGTCGCTTTCGGGTGCGGAGATATAATCAAAAAGGTGAGACACCTTCAGATACTTTAGAATTTCAACAATAAAATTTTCGGGCTTTGAGCTTGCGACAGCGAGCTTGATGCCCGATTTTTTAATATCGTTCAGCAGTTTTTCCATACCGTCATAAAAACGCAAACGGTAGATTCCGCCGTTCATATAGCTTTCACGGTATTTTTCAACAGCTTTCGCACTGTCTTCATCCGATAAATTCAGTGCACGCTTGAACGACGAAAAAACGGGAGGCCCGATGAATGTATGCACAACCTCCTCGGGAAGAGGGTCAAATCCCATAGCCTTGACAGCATAGCGCACCGAGTCATAAATCCCTTCACCCGTATCCGCTATCGTGCCGTCAAAATCAAGTAAAACCGCATCGTATTTCATAATACACTCTCCCTGTTTGTTATTCCGGATTATACCACAGATAATTTATCTGTTCAACAATTATTTTGTTTACTTTTTAAAGATAGTATGGTATACTACATTATTATTAATTAAAAAATCGCATTTATTCCTGAAAGGACTGAAAAACTGATGGATTACAAATTTGCAAAGGGTGTAGCATCTCTCAAGCCCTCAATTATCAGAGAGATTCTTAAAAGCTCAGGTGATACAATTCCCCTTGCAGCAGGCAATCCCGCACCCGATGCTTTCCCTGTTGAGGATATAAAGAAAATCGTAAACGAAATTTTTGAGGCAGACCCCATACTTGCGCTTCAGTACGGTGTCAGCGAAGGCTATACTCCTCTTATTGAAAAGCTTACGGAGCTTGCAAAAAACCGTTACGGAGTCGGCAGTGAAAACGACGGTCTTATCGTTGTAAGCGGTGCCCAGCAGGTAATGAGCCTTATGAGTCAGTGCTTTATCAACTACGGCGATTGCATTCTGTGTGAAGAACCTTCATTTATCGGCTCACTCAACTGCTTCAGAAGCTACGGCGCAAAGCTCAGCGGTGTACCCGTTGACAGTGACGGTATGAATATCGAAGCACTTGAAGAAAAACTCAGAACGGAAGAAAACGTAAAGTTTATCTATACCATACCCAATTTCCAGAATCCCGCAGGCGTTACAATGTCACTCGAAAAGAGAAAAGCGGTTTATGAGCTTGCCAAGAAATATGGTGTGCTTATTCTGGAAGATAACCCCTACGGCGACCTTCGTGTATCAGGTGAAAACGTGCCTGCAATCAAGAGCTTTGATGAAGACGGTATTGTTGTTTATGCAGGTTCATTTTCAAAGATTGTTGCTCCCGGTATAAGAGTGGGCTATGCACTCGCTCCAAAGGAGATTATTGCAAAGCTTACGGTTGCAAAGCAGACACAGGATGTTCATACACCTCTTATTTCACAGCTGGTTGTTTATAAGTGGCTTACGGAATATGATTTTGAAGGCCATATCAATAAAATCAGAGAGATTTACAGACGCAAGCTCAATCTTCTTTGCGACTGTGTTGATAAGGAGCTTTCCGATTATCTTACCTATCACAGACCCGAAGGCGGCCTTTTTGTTTGGGCAAAGCTTAACGACGGCATTGATATGCTTGATTTCTGCCGCAAGGCAAGTGCCGCAGGCGTTTCTGTTGTTCCCGGCAACGCATTTATGGTTGACGGAGATAAGGAATGCAGCTATATCCGAATGAACTTCTCAACACCCTCAGACGAAGCCATTGTCAAGGGCGTTAAAATTCTCGGTGAAGTTGCCAAATCACTTTAAAAGAGGTAAACCGAAATGGAAAATACAACACCCGAAAAAAAGCCCATAGTTCTCAGCATGATTCAGCCAACGTCAATCCCCACGCTGGGCAACTATCTGGGAGCACTTAAAAACTGGAAAAAAATGAGCGACGACTATAACTGCCTTTATGCGGTTGCAGACCTTCACGCTCTTACAATTCACCCCGAGCCCGCAAAGCTCCGCCAGCAGATTCTTGAAATGTACGCAATTATGCTTGCCGTAGGTCTTGACCCCGAAAAGAACATCGTTTTCCTTCAGAGTCAGGTTGCGGCGCACGCAGAGCTTGCCTGGATTCTTGATTGCTATACACAGTTCGGTGAGGCTTCAAGAATGACTCAGTTCAAAGAGAAATCACAGAAGCACGCAGATAACGTCAACGTTGGTTTGTTTGCATATCCCGTGCTTATGGCGGCGGATATTCTGCTTTATCAGGCAAATTTCGTTCCCATCGGTGCAGACCAGAAGCAGCATCTTGAGCTTGCCCGTGATATTGCCAACCGCTTTAATTCGCTCAGAGGCAACACCTTCACACTTCCCGAGCCCTTTATCGGTAAGGTAGGCGCAAGGGTTATGAGCCTTCAGGATCCCACACAGAAGATGTCGAAAAGCGACCCCAATCCCAAGGCATCCGTTTCTCTGCTTGATCCTCCCGAGGTTATCCTCAAGAAGTTCAAGTCTGCGGTTACAGACAGCGAGGCTTGCGTGCGTTATGCAGACGGTAAGGACGGCATAAACAATCTTATGGCGATTTACTCCTGCTGCACAGGTCTTGACTACGAAGCTATTGAAAAAGAATTTGAAGGCAAGGGCTACGGCGATTTCAAGGTTAAGGTTGCGGAAGCTGTTATTGAAGAGCTTCGCCCGGTGCAGGAAGAATATAAGCGTCTTATTGCGGATAAGCAGTATCTTCTTGACACAGCCGCCGCAGGTGCTGAAAAAGCTTCACGCATTGCATACAGAACTCTTACCAAAGCAAAGAAAAAAGTCGGACTTTTGCTCGGTTAAGAGCCTTGAAAACCGAAAAATTTGTTAAATACGCCAAAATTGCATAAATATTCAGAAAACACTTGATTTTTTGAATATTCAATGTATAATTAATGCATAAAAATAAATTACGAACGGAGAATTACAATGAAAGAAATTAAAAAAGTTGTTCTTGCCTACTCAGGCGGTCTTGATACATCAATCATCATCCCTTGGCTTAAAGAGAACTACAACAACTGCGAGGTTGTTGCTGTTTCAGGTGACGTAGGTCAGGGTACAGAGCTTGACGGTCTTGAAGAGAAGGCAATCAAAACAGGTGCTTCAAAGCTTTACATCGAAAACCTTCAGGATGAATTCGTAAGCGATTACATCTTCCCCACACTCAAAGCAGGTGCAGTTTATGAGAAGGAATACCTTCTCGGCACATCCTTTGCACGTCCCATTATTGCAAAGAGAATTGTTGAAATTGCAAAGGCTGAAGGCGCAGACGCTATCTGCCACGGCTGCACAGGTAAGGGTAATGACCAGGTAAGATTCGAGCTTACAATCAAGGCTTTTGCTCCCGAAATGGAAATCATCGCTCCCTGGAGAATCTGGGATATCAAATCACGTGAAGAAGAAATCGAATATGCAGAGGCACACAACATTCCTCTTAAAATAAACCGTGAAACCAACTATTCAAAGGATAAGAACCTCTGGCATCTTTCACACGAGGGTCTTGACCTTGAGGATCCCGCAAACGAGCCTCAGTATAATAAGCCCGGCTTCCTTGAAATGGGCGTTTCACCCGAAATGGCACCCGATGAGCCTACATATATCACAATTCACTTTGAAAAGGGTGTTCCCACTGCTGTTAACGGCAAGGAAATGGGCGGCGTTGAGCTCATCAAGTACCTTAATGAGGTAGGCGGCAAGAACGGTATCGGCCTTAACGACATCGTTGAAAACCGTCTTGTTGGTATGAAGTCAAGAGGCGTTTACGAAAATCCCGCAGGTTCAATCCTCTTCAAGGCACACGATGTTCTTGAAACAATCACTCTTGACAGAGATACTCAGCACTACAAAGAAATCGTTGCTCATAAGTTTGCAGAGCTTGTTTACTTCGGTCAGTGGTTTACTCCTCTGCGTGAGGCTCTTTCAGCATTTGTTGACAAGACTCAGGAAACAGTTACAGGCGACGTTAAGCTCAAGCTTTACAAGGGCAATATGATCAACGCAGGTGTTACTTCACCCTATACCCTTTACAGCGAAGATTTCGCAACCTTCGATGCAGATGAAGTTTACGACCAGAAGGACTCCGCAGGCTTCATCAACCTCTTCGGTCTTCCCATCAAGGTAAAGGCTATTCTTGAAGCTGAACGCAACGCAAACAAATAAAAACGTAAGAGCCGTCATATGGCGGCTCTTTTTCCCGTATAAGGAGGAATATAAATGAAACTTTGGGCAGGCCGTTTCTCAAAGGAAGCGGATAAAAAAACCAATGATTTCAATTCATCAATCGCCACCGATTCCAGAATGTATTATCAGGATATCGAAGGCAGTATTGCCCACGCAACAATGCTTGCGGCAAAGGGAATCATTTCGCAGGATGACGGTGCGCTTATCTGCTCCGAGCTTGCAAAAATCAGACAGGAAATTTCAGATGGTGGGCTTCTCATTGACCCCAATGCAGAGGATATTCACACCTTTATTGAGCAGACACTTACCGAGCGTATAGGCTCGGCAGGCAAGCGTCTTCATACGGGCAGAAGCCGTAATGACCAGGTTGCCCTTGACGTGCGTCTTTATCTTCGTGAGCAGTGTGATGAAACTCTTGTGCTTGTTGAGAATCTTATTAAGGCACTTGAAGAAAAGGGCGATGAATACGCCGATGCAATTATGCCCGGCTATACACATTTGCAGAGAGCACAGCCCGTTACTTTCAAGGCTCATCTGACCGCATACACCGAAATGCTTACCCGTGACCTTGGCAGAATTGAGGATGCGAGGAAGCGTATGAATTCATCGCCTTTGGGTAGCGGTGCCCTTGCAGGCACAACCTATCCCATTGACAGGGCGATGACCGCCGGAATTCTCGGCTTTGATTCATTCACCAAAAGCACTCTTGACGGTGTTGCGGACAGAGATTTCTGCATTGAGCTTGCAAGCGCACTTTCAATCTGTATGGTGCATCTTTCAAGGCTTTGTGAGGAGATTATTCTCTGGTGCTCATGGGAATTCAAGTTTGTTGAGCTTGACGATGCATTTTCAACAGGCTCAAGCATTATGCCTCAGAAGAAGAATCCTGATATTGCTGAGCTTGTAAGAGGTAAAAGCGGCAGAGTGTTTGGCGACCTTATGACCCTGCTTACGGTTATGAAGGGTCTGCCTCTTGCATACAACAAAGATATGCAGGAGGATAAGGATGCAATTTTTGATGCATTCGATACCGTGAAAATCTGCCTTGTAACTCTTGAACCTATGATTCAGACGATGAAGGCAATTCCCGAAAATATGAGAAAGGCGGCGGCAGGCGGATTTATAAACGCTACCGACTGTGCCGACTACCTTGTTTCAAAGGGTCTTCCCTTCAGAGATGCCTATAAGGCAACGGGTGAGCTTGTTGCCCTTTGTATAAGAGAAAACAAAACCCTCGAAACTCTTTCTCTTGAAGAGTATCAAGGCGTTTGCAATTTGTTTGATGAGGGTGTTTATGATGCCATCAGGCTTGAAAACTGCGTAAAGCGTCGCGGAATGTAAAAAAATATCCCGTTGGTTCAAAACCAACGGGATTAATTTTTTATTTTTCTGTGTAGTCAAAGAATTCAACCTTTACGGTGCTTTCGGGGAAATCAAAGATACAGTCTTCAATAATATCGCCCTTGCTTGCATCCTCAAGGTCAGCCATAAAGAAGCTCTTTCTTACCATATTGCCGTCTTTGTCATATGCAATGTAGCCGATTTTCATATCGTCTTTTCTTGAGCCGATTGCCTGAATTTCAACTGAAGCAATACCCGTAACCTCAAAAGCGGAGAAAGCGTGATATTCCAGCTCTATATCCTTGATTGCGGCAACTGAATTGCCGTATACGTTATAATTGCTTACAACGAATTCAACGTCGTTGACTGTTTCAAGATATTTAACGGGAGCCGTTGTGCCCGACGTGGGATCTGCGTTTGCGGGAGGAGTAACGGTATCGCCGTAGGGATTAACAAATGACTGGTTTACAACCGTTGTGGTTGCAGGCTCCTTGGGTACGTTTGAGCATCCTGCAAAACAGAGTGCAACGCAGATGAGAGCGAGTAAAATACAGATTGTTGATTTCATAAAAATCAAATCCTTTCCTAATGAATGCTTTTATAATATCACATATTTTTTGTTTTTTCAACCGTATTCATAATTTCAGCAACGGTTTCGGCAATTTTGCCTGCGGTTTGGGGTCCCATTGAGTTTGTTTCTTCATAATGCCTGCGGTTGTGGATATCTCTGCCATTTTCAAAGTAAGGTGTTTCCTCGTGAAGAATGAAATCATTGGGAGGAAGCACGTAGCCCAGCTCGTCGTTTGCAAGACCGATAATCATAACGTCGTCGCCCACAATTTCCTGCAGGGGAGTGGGGTTGATTTCTCCGCCGCAGCCTGTTGCGGATTCTTCTGCACTGAGATATCCGCCGTAAACAAGCTCGGGGAATATTTCACAGGGCAACATAAGTATTTTCAGTGAATCTATTTCAAGGTAGCTGATTTCCGATTTAAGAACGGAGCCTGAGCCGTCGGGAAGTCTGTATTCATCGGCTTCAAGAATACCTGCTTTTGCGGCAATCATAAGCAGTGTGTTTTCTGCTTTTATGTAAACTTCCTGTTTTATGCAGCCGATTTTAGCTTTAAGTTCGGTTTCGTTTTCTATTGAAAGCGCATAGTCCGCAAGCTTTTCGCCGATTTCAGCCGTAGACTGTGCAAAGTCGCCGCCGTTATCACGGATTTCCTTTTCGTTGGGAATATCCATGCTTATCATTCCGCCGATTGCACCTACGCAATAAAGGGTTTCAGCACCGGCTTCATTTCTGATTTTCTCACGCATATAGTGGGGGAAATCTGCACTGATACGGCTGTTGCAGCCCTGCAAGGATTCGGAATGGGATGCAAAATTAAGAATATATGTCTGACGGCTGCCGTCATCGGGCACAAAACGAAGTCTTGTAAGGGTTTTGGAATAAACTATGGGTGTGCGGATATCCTCCTGCATATCGGGGACTTCCGTTTTACCGAGGTAAAGTCTGCCGGGCTTACGGTTAGCGTATGCCTGCTTTACGGCCTTTACGGTTTGCGAGAATACAAGCTCCATATATTTCGGATCCTTGCCGCTGAGAGGCAGAGGACCCCATATTCCCATTGTGTCAATGCCTGCGTGAGAATGGGTGCTGACAATATTTATGCTCCTGCATCCCGAAAGCATTGCAAAATCACGAAGTCTTGCTCTTAAACGGTTGACATCTTTGTTGAGCATACCTACGTTATCGATGGAAACAAGAACGATTCCGCCTTTACCCGAAAGGTCGTCAAGCCATACGGCGTGGGTGTGAGGCGGGTCAAGCACTCCCTGTGCAGGGTTGTTTTCACCGTAGCCGGCAACGTAGTATTTTTTTCTATCAACGTCATCGGGCAGAATGGATTCCTTTGAGAAACCGAGCAGAAATTTATCGCTTTTTGCCTGAGGGGGAATGATAAATTCGGCTTTTTTCAAAGGAGAGGCACATTTTTTCTTTGTGATGCGCTTTGACTGAGTTCGTAGAATGAAATCGACTGTTTTGTATACTGCGGTTAATGCTTTCATTTTCTCTATTCCTTCCAATCAAATTTTGTGAGCCTGCCTTTAAGCAGAAGCTCAGGGAAATTCCATTGTCTGAGCACTTCGTAAACGCCGATTGCCACGGAGTTTGAAAGGTTAAGGCTTCTTGCGGCGCTGTTATTTATCATCGGCAGGCGTACGCAGTTTTCCTGATTTTCAAGAAGCAAATCCTCGGGCAGACCTGCGGTTTCCTTGCCGAAAACAAGGTAAGTGTTGTCGGGATAATCGATTTCGGAATAAATCTTTGTTGCTTTTGTTGAGAAATAGTAAAAATTACCGTTCTTGTTTTTCTCAAAAAAACCATCGAGATTATCATAATATGTAATGTCAAGCAGGTGCCAGTAATCAAGACCTGCTCTTTTTAATTTTGCATCGTCAACGCGAAAGCCCATAGGCTCAACAAGGTGAAGTCTTGCTCCCGTTGCGGCGCAGGTGCGTGCAATGTTGCCTGTATTCTGAGGTATCTGCGGCTCAACAAGAACAATATTAAGAACTGACATTTTATAACTTCCTTAAAAATTATTTACACTGTTTTTATTCCCTCAACAGGGCAGAATATAAATGAAATTCAATGCATTGGAGGGAAAGAAATGACATCAAAAAATATGTCACTGGTTAAAGGTATGGGCATCGGTATTGCCGTAGGCTCAGCCGCCGCAATGGCAGGCGCCAAAATGATGACGAAAAGCGGCAGAAGAATGTGCCGCCGCAATGCGTCAAAGGCAATGAAAACCGTTGAGGGCATGCTTGACAGTATTTCGATGATGACCAAATAATCAGCTGTTGAAGTTGCTCATCGCTTTATCCGTGTCGCCGTTTACCATAAGCTCAGCGGCATCGCAGGCTTTTTCTGCGGCTTCACGCAAAAGGGGAAGCTCATCCTTTTTGAAGTTTGACAAAACCCAATCCGCAAGCTCATAATCGGGGTGCGGCTTTTCGCCCACCCCAAGCTTGATTCTGGGGAAATTATCGGAATTAAGATGATATATAATGCTTTTTATTCCGTTGTGGCCGCCTGCACTGCCCTTGCGTCTTATTCTGAGTTTGCCGCAGGGGAGTGAAATATCATCAAAAATAACAATTATTTTTTCAGGCGGTATTTTGTAAAACGCCGCCGCCTGCTTTACTGCCTCGCCGCTGTTATTCATAAAGGTCTGAGGCTTCATGAGCAGGCATTTTTTACCGCCTAATTCAACGGCTGCGGTTACGGCTTTGAACTGTATTTTGTTGATGCTTACCGAAAGCTTATCTGCCAGCAGGTCTGCAAAAAGGAAGCCTGCGTTGTGGCGCGTAAGCTCATACTGTCTTCCCGGATTACCGAGACCTACTATCAGGTATTCGGGCGGACCTGAAGGCACTTTGTTTCGTGAAAAAAATCCCATTTTTATTTTCCTTTATTCTGCTGCTTTGTTGATATCTGCCGTTTTATAGCCTACATATGAAAGCTCGGGGTTTTCGTTAACAACAGATTCGTCTCTGTAAGCAAGTTTTATATCCATACCGTCAACAAGTGCCTTTGCCTCATCGGTTGAAAGGTCGCCGTTGTCGCATAAAATATTGAAGTATACAGGTGCTGTACTGCCGGGTTCAATTTCGATATCGCCTTCAAGTGAGGTGCAGATGTAAACGCCGTCTTTGCCGTTATCGGCTACGTCAAGTGCAAAAACCGTAATCGTTTCGTCGGTTGAATTGCTTACGGTAACAAACTCGGTATAGGTAAGCCATTCTTCGGGACATTCGTAAAATTCAACGGTTTTTTCTCCGCCGAGGTGATATTGATTTTCAAGCACCTTTGTGAATTTTTCGGGTCTGGTCATAAGTGCTTCAAGGGTATCGGGGTTATCCGTAAACTCATCAACGGTAACGGAAACCGTGCCGTTGTTTTTATTTGCGGTAACAAAATATATTCCCGTACCAATAGCTGCAATAAGAATAAATGCAACGATTGCAATTATTATTTTTTTCATAACAAAACCTCCATTTTACTTATAAAAGAATTATGACAGATTTTAACTGAAAAAACAATAGATTAATTTTAATTTATAAATTATTTTACATAATGTTAAAAATCTCCTCGCCCGGGGTCGCCCGGTGAGGAGATTTTTTTATTCGGCTACAAATTCAAAGGTATCGTTTTCGTATTTGCAGAGGTAGTTTTTACCCGCTTCAAGCCTGCCTTCAAGCATTTCTTCCGAAAGTTTGTCTTCAATTCTCTGCTGAATTGCTCTTCTCAGCGGCCTGGCACCGTAAACGGGGTCGAAACCTGCCTTGCCGATTGCTTCAACAGCTTCTTCTGAAAATTCAAGACCGATGTCCAGTTCTTTCACTCTTTTTGAAAGGGAGCTCAGCATACGCCTTGCAATTTCGTTGATATCGTCTTTACCGAGCTGGTGGAAAACAATGATATCGTCAACACGGTTTATGAATTCAGGTCTGAACACGTTTTTCAGTTCACCCATAACCGCTTCGCGGATTCGCTTTTCGCTCATTGTTTCTGCTTGGGCAGGTGCAAAGCCGAGAGTGCCGGCACCGCTTTGAGCAATAAGCTTTGCTCCTACGTTGGAGGTCATAATTATCACACAGTTTTTGAAGTCAACCCTTCTGCCCTGGGAATCGGTGAGAATACCGTCTTCAAGAATTTGCAGAAGCATATTGAAAACGTCGGGATGGGCTTTTTCAATTTCGTCAAAAAGCACCACCGAATAGGGTCTGCGGCGTACCTTTTCCGTAAGCTGACCGCCTTCGTCATAGCCCACGTAACCGGGTGGCGAGCCTACGAGCCTTGATACGGTATGCTTTTCCATATATTCGGACATATCAAGCCTTATCATCGCATTTTCATCGCCGAACATTGAAGCGGCAAGGGTTTTGCAAAGCTCGGTTTTGCCTACACCCGTAGGACCGAGAAAAATGAATGATCCCGTAGGCCTTTTCGGGTCCTTAAGACCTGCTCTGCCGCGTCTGATTGCCCTTGCAACCGCACTGACAGCTTCATCCTGCCCTACGATGCGGCTGTGAAGCTCGTCTTCCATATGAAGAAGGCGCTGACTTTCCTCCTGAGTAAGCTGAACAACGGGTATTCCCGTCCACTGTGAAACGATGGCCGCTATTTCCTGCTCACCCACTTCGCCGGTTGAACGGTTGCTCTTTTCCTGCCAGAGTCTGCGTTCATTGTCAAGGTCGGCGGAAAGCTTGTTTTTTTCATCCCTTATGGCGGCGGCGTGCTCAAAATCCTGAGATTTGACGGCGGCCTCCATTTCTTCGCCGAGAGATTTCAGCTTGTTTTCAAGTGCCTTAAGGTCGGGCGGTGCGGTGAATGCTTTGAGTCTTACACGGGATGCCGCTTCATCAACAAGGTCAATGGCCTTGTCGGGAAGGTATCTGTCGCCAATGTATCTTGACGACATCTTGACTGCCGCAAGAATTGCGCCGTCGGTGATTTTTACCTTGTGATGAGCTTCGTATTTATCGCGAAGACCCTTGAGTATATCTATTGCCTCAGCCTCAGACGGCTCGCCCACGGTAACGGGCTGAAACCTTCTTTCAAGTGCCGCATCCTTTTCAATATGCTTGCGGTATTCTTCAAGGGTTGTTGCGCCGATAACCTGAATTTCGCCTCTTGCAAGCGAAGGCTTGAGAATATTTGCGGCATCAACCGCACCTTCTGCCGAGCCTGCGCCGATAAGAGTGTGAACCTCATCGATGAAGAGGATTATATCGCCTGCCTTCTTGACTTCTTCAATGGCGTTGCGTATTCTTTCTTCAAAATCGCCTCTGTATTTTGTGCCTGCCACCATACCTGTAAGGTCCAGTGTAACAATGCGCTTGCTTCGGAGCATTTCGGGAACCTCGCCCGTTGCTATTTTGAGGGCAAGACCTTCTGCGATGGCAGTTTTGCCTACACCGGGCTCACCGATAAGGCAGGGATTGTTTTTTGTTCTTCTGCTGAGAATCTGAATTACCCTTTCAATTTCCTTTTGCCTGCCGATAACGGGGTCAATTTTGCCCTGCATTGCATATACCGTAAGGTCACGTCCGAATTGGCTGAGCGTGGGAGTATCGGATTTTTCTTTTGAATCCTTTTTGTTTCCCGACGTGTCGGGACTGCTGCCCAGTGCGTTTGTAAGGTCTGAAAGTAAATCCTGAGGCTGAACACCCATTCTGCTGAGAATTTCCGTTGCGGCACCCGTGCCTTCGCGGATAATTCCCATAAGCAGGTGTTCGGTGCCGATATATGAATGTCCCATACCCTTGCCCTGCACGATGGCGGTATCAATAATATTTTTTGCTCTGGGTGTAAGATCGTTGGGAGAAAGTACCGTAGGCGAGCCGATGCCTATACTGCTTTTGATAATTGCTTCAACTTCGCCGTAGGTTACCTTTCTCGCCGAAAGGGCAGTGTATGCCATGCCGCCTTTTTCCGCAAGAAGGCCAAGCAGGATGTGTTCACTGCCCACGTAGGCGTGACCGAGGTTTTCCGCTGACGTAATTGCACTGTTAAGTGCGTCGTTGGCTTTCTGAGTAAAGCCTGTAAATCTGTACATACATATTCCCCCTATAAGTCGTTTGTGTTATTCGAGGGCTTCTCTCACCGTTTTCGCTCTGTATGCATCTCTTGCCGAAGGGCTGTCTGCCTGCTCGTTTGCTGCAGTTACGGTTGCAGGCTGCATACTGACTATAAGCTCGTTGATTTTTTCAATGGGTATCTCAAAAATACCTCTTGCCGCACCCAATCTGACAAGTGAAGCAAGCTCCATAAATTCATCGGTGCTGAGAAGTCGGGCGTTTTTAAGTATGCCCAGTGCCCTGAACATTTTATCTTCTTCCGCAGGCTTCTTTATTATTTCCGCCGCGGCGGCCCTTTCCTGTGCCACAAGCTGAAGCACGATTGATTTAAGGTTTGCAATGGCTGTTTCTTCGGTGATGCCCAGAGTTATCTGGTTGCTTATCTGATAAACGTCGCCCTTGGGCTGTGAGCCCTCGCCGTATGCACCTCTGATTGTAAGCCCCAGCTTTGAAACGGTGTTTGAAAGCCTTGCCATCTGACCGCAACGTGTGAGGGCAGGCAGATGAAGCATAACGGATGCCCTCATTGCGGTGCCCAGATTTGTGGGGCACTGTGTGAGATATCCGATTCTTTCGTCGAATGCGTAATTAAGCTTTGCACCAAGCATATTATCAAGCTTATCCGCAATGTCATAGGCTTCCTCAAGGGCAAGCCCTGCCTTCATTACCTGAAGTCTGATGTGGTCCTCCTCGCAAAGCATAATGCTTACGCTTTCATCCTCTGAAATCACAAGGGCACTGCCGTCTTTTTTTGCGGCAAATTCGGGGCTGATAAGGTGTCTTTCCGCAAGCGACACCGCCTGCACCCTTGAAAGGTCTTTCATTTCAATATAACTGAAATCCTTGCAATCATTTTCAAAAAGCACGGTTCTGATTGCCGAATTCACTGCGTTTTTACCTGCGGCATCAAGCTTTGCAGGGAAGGGGAATTCATCAATATTCCTTGCAAGACGGATTCTTGTACTGAGGACTATATCCCCCTGGTCGCCTTTTTCAATATACCATTTACTCATTGCTTTCGCCCCCTTCAAGAGCCTTGATTTCATCTCTGATTTTTGCGGCATCTTCAAAATTCTGTGACGCGACGGCTTCGCTCATAGCCGCCTTGAGCTTTTCAATTTTTTCTTCCTTGGTTTCGGCTTTAGGCTGAACGGGTACGGATGCAACTGTTTTGCCGCTGTGCTTTATTTTGCCGTGAATTCTCTGAATTGAGGGGAGAAGCTTATCGTAAAACGTTCTGTAACAATCGGCACAGCCTACTCTGCCGTCACGGACTATTTCATCAAACGAGGTTCCGCATTTGGGGCAACGGGGCGATTTGCCTGCGGTAACGGCAGGCTTTACGTCACCGAGAAATCCGCCGAAGAATTCCGAAAGATTAAGCCCGAAGCCCGAAAACATATCCGAATAGCCCAGATGTGCCGCACAGTCGGAGCAAAGATGGCTTTCCGCCATATCGCCGTTTATTATCTGCTTGATGTGTGTGGTTGCTTCGTTCTTTCCGCAGTTCTGACATAACATAATTTATCATCCTTTCCTTATTCCAATGTAATCAACATCTGTTTGATTATTGACGCTCTGATCCTTTCTTTGAGAGGCGAGGGGATTCTTTTGAGTGAATTTTCGCCCGTTGCCGCAAGCAGAAGCTTTGCGGTGCGTGAATCTATGGCGCCGTTATGGAGCAGATTCATCACGTTTGCGTGGCAGGTTGCGTAGTCAACCGCTTCGCCGATGTGATTCACCGTGTGCATTATCAGTGACGGGCGGTCAAGATTGACTCTTGTGATTTTGATGTATCCGCCGCCGCCCCGTCGGCTTTCAACAATGTAGCCCTGTTCGGGAGTGAAGCGTGAGGATATTACATAGTTTATCTGACTTGGCACACAACCCAAAGTTTGAGCCAGCTCGTTACGCTGAATTTCAGCTCTGCCCTCATCCTCAAGCATTTCAAGAAGCATTCTGGTTATATCGTTGCTTAAACTCATATAATCATCTCTTTCAATATGTGAATTTGACTTTGACTTTCTTTGACCTTGGTTTCATTATAGTCAGGAAAGGTCAGAAGGTCAAAAGTCAGAAAAGGTCAAATTTGTGCGATTGTATGTCAAAATCTTTGATTATCTTCCGTTTACTTTAATTTTCTCCGATTTTTTCGCTTTTTTGAAATTCAGGCTTTGGAAAAAGGTCAGACGGTTTCATATAATTATAGGCATATTAATTTTATGATATACTTGATAAATGTTGATTTTATTTTTGCGGTGTGATATTATTCCAAAGTCAGGTAAGAGGTGAAATAATGAAAAGGTCAAAAACTGCGTTGGGAATTATCCTTTCGCTTATGGGCGGCATATTCTGGGGATTTTCGGGGTCGTGCGGTCAGTATTTGTTTACGTATCATTCCGTGGATTCCCGATGGCTTGTGGCAGTCAGAATGGTTGTTTCCGGTGCAATTCTTCTTTGTATTTCCGCACTCAAGCATAAAAAAGAGATATTTGCGGTATGGCGCGGTAAAGAAAATATTATAAGAATGGCGGCATTTACGATTTTAGGTCTGGTGCTTTGTCAGTATGCGTATTTTACCGCCATTCAGCTTTCGAATGCAGGCACGGCAACGGTGCTTCAGTATCTTTCGCCTGCAATGATACTTGTATTTCTGTGCATAAAAAACAGAAAACCGCCTCTGCTGAAGGAGGCGGCGGCAATCGTTCTTGCAATCGGCGGAACGTTTATAATTGCTACGGGCGGTAATGCGGGCAGTCTTTCGATTTCGACGGGTGCGCTTATATGGGGTCTGCTTGCAGGTGTGTTTCTTGCCTGCTATTCGCTTATCCCCGTACCGCTTCTGAAAATTGCGGATACTCCCACCGTGCTGGGCTGGGGCACGTTGGCAGGCGGAATAATAATGCTTCCCGTATTCAGACCCTGGGAAAATATGCCCCGGATAAGTTTTTCTCTCATTGCAGCGCTGGGAGGCATAATAATATTCGGCACGGTGCTTGCTTATTCGTTTTACCTTGAAGGTATACATCTTATCGGTGCAACAAAAGCGAGCATAATATCGAGCATTGAGCCTGTTGCCGCTACCGTTATATCAGCCTTGTGGTTGGGCACGGATTTTTCATTTACCGATATAATCGGGTTTGCAATGATAATTTCAACGATTTTAATAATATCAATAAAAAAAGAACCGAAGCAGTAGGCCTCGGTTCTTTTGCTTTTATGAAAGTAAGCTTTTGATTTCCATAATCAGAACGGTGAATACGTTTGCGATGCCTGCGAAAAATTCCTCGATGGGGCTTTCGTAAACCTTGTAAGGCTCGTCGACCTGAAGTTCAAAACGGGCATTACCCTTTTTAACACTGCCTTCATAGGTGTAAATAATGTTTTCAAAATTTGCGGTATCGTTCTCATCTATGGTGAAAACTCTTATGCCGTATGGACCTGTTTTTGCAAATTCACAGCCGTAGGTCATACCCAGCTCAATACCGTCGTACGTACCGGTGTAGCCCTCTGTATGCCAGTGGCCGAAATATGCACCAAGCACGTCGCCGCATTCCTTCCAGGCCTTGAACTGTGCGCTTGTGTCGGTAACGGGTGTGAATACACTCGCATTGTAACCGTTTGCCATATCTTTGTTAAGGCGATAGAATTTGCCGCCTTCAAGCCTTGCGCCTTCGTCCCACATATTACATTCTTCAAAAAAGAAGCCTAAATCACTTGTGGGTACGTGCTGAAAAAGAATTGAAGGCACGGGCTTGCCGCCATTTGCCTCTTTAAGTGCGGCACTTTCCGATTTATACCATTCAATCTGCTCATCGGTTACACCGCCCGACCTTGAATCGTTAAGCCAGATATTGAATACGGTTTCATCGGAATTGCTTGCTTTGATTTCAAGGTTAAAATCTATTCTGCCGTCGGCATCGTTGCTTTCGTCAAATACAAGGCAGTTTTTATAGCCTGCATAGATTTTCAGCCAATCCTCGTTTGTTACACCGCTTGCATAATCGTTGTTTCCCTGACATACGGCAAAAGGAATGTTTCTGCTTTCAGCCTCCCCGAATACTGCGGCACAGGTAGCTTTCACATTTTCAAGGGTCTGTTCGTAGCTGTCAACCTCAACGCCTTCTCTCAGGCTTTCGCCGTCAATGCCGATGTCGCCTATACGGCTGTCCTCAACGATATCGCCCGTGAAAACAATAAGGTCGGGATTGGTAAGCTCGATTGACAGCTTGATGAAATTAATAAGGTCGTAGGCAGGGTAGTGGTCATCCTGCGGATCGCTTATCTGTAACACAGTGAATTTTCCGTCTTCACCAAAACGAAGCACGGTGTCTGTGCTTTCTGCGCTTGCCGTTATGCAGAATGAAAGTAAAACGGAAACGGCAAGCAGTATGCTCATTATTCTTTTCATTTTTTCTCCTTTAATATTTATCCATACTTTCAACGTCAAGCACGAATACGGTTGCACCGCCTACGGTAACCTCTTCTTCAAGGCTGTTTTTCTGAAGACCTCTGCCGAGAGAATCCGTTGTCATTGCAACCTTGTTTCTTGTCATTGAATATTCGCGGATAATTTCTTTTGCTCTTGCAACCTTGTCGTCTTCCGCACCGATAAGCAGAGTGGTATTGCCTATCATAAGGAAGCCGCCTGTTGTTGAAAGCTTTGTTACGCTGTAATTTTCTCTTGTGAGAGTTGCGGATACAACCGCGCTGTCGTCATTATTTACTATTGCAAGAATAAGTTTCATTATAAATCAATCCTTTCATTACATATCGGGCAGAATGAGTTTCTGACTGCGTTTATCAAGATCATAAATATTGGGGATTTCGTAGCGGTTATCGTTACCGTCTTTGATAAGTATGCGCTTATCGTAAAACATTTTCATGGACTGGATATGGTTGATAATCTCAAAGGTGTAGTTTCCTCTGTCTGTTTCAACGTTCCACAGCCATATGCGGTGCTTTTCGCTTCGGCTGATAAGCCTTGTGATTTTCGGTATTCTGTAATATTCTTCGAGGCAGCCCAGAAGCAAGGCACGCTGATTTTCTTCCATATTCTCAAGCTTTCTGAGAATGAACCGTTCCTCACCGTTTTCGTCAAGGAAGGTTATGTATTCCGAATGACCGCTGACGGGAAAGAGCCTTCTGGGTTCAAGGTTGAAGAGCTTTTCGCCCGTGAAGAATTCAACGTCACAGAAGATTTTATCCTTTACGGTCAGATGTATTTCGTTGCCGTCAATAAAAATTCGTGCCATATGAATCCCTCCTTATTCAAAGTTTTCGGCAGCCTTTTCAGCCGCAACTTTTTCACTCATTGACTGAATGTTGATAAGCTTGTAATACTTGCCCTTGAGTGCCATAAGCTCTTCGGGAGTACCGAATTCTATGATATTACCCTTATCAACAACGATGATTTTGTTTGCCTTGCGAAGGGTTGAAAGACGGTGGGCAATCATAAGAGTCGTTCTGCCTCTTATCAGACGGTTGATAGCATCCTGAATAAGCTTTTCCGTTTCGGAGTCAACGGCGGAGGTTGCTTCGTCAAAGATGAGCACACCGGGATTTTTCAGAACAGCTCTTGCTATCGAAAGCCTTTGCTTTTCACCGCCGGAAAGACCTACACCGCGTTCACCCAGCATTGTGTCGTACGCATCGGGCAGACGGGTAATAAATCCGTGGGCGTTTGCAATATCCGCCGCGTTGAGCACCTGTTCGGGGTGTGCACCGGGCAGTGAGTAGGCGATGTTATTGAAGATAGTATCTCTGAACATCATAGGCTCCTGCTGAACGTAGCCTATCTGCGAACGGTAGTAGCCCATATCGATATCCTTGATGTTAACGTCGTCAACAAGAATTTCGCCCTCATAGTCATCGTAAAAACGCATAAGCAGATTTATGAGAGTTGATTTGCCCGAGCCCGTTGTGCCTACAATGCCCACAACGTCACCGGGGTTGATGACAAAATTGATGTCGTTAAGAACCTTCTTTGAACGGTCAAATGAGAAGTTGACGTTACGGAATTCAATCTTACCCTTAATCATATCAAGGGTGTTGTCCTTGCCGAAGTCGTGTTCAGGCTCGGCGTTGATGATATCCATAATCTTTTCCGTTGATGCAAGTGCGTTCTGATACGAGTCGCTGAGGTTTGCGAAGAAGCTGACGGGATTATAGAACATACTTGTGTATGAAATAAACGATACGAGAACACCGAGAGAAAGCTTCTCGGGAGTGTCGATTACCATATTGCCGCCTACAAACCAGATGATTACAGAGCCGCAGGTGATAAGGAATGTGATTACATTAGGGAATATAGCCGCAACCTTACCGGCTTTTTTATCCTCATAAAGCCAGTCATCGACCTGCCTGCTGAAATTCTTTACAGCTTTTTCTTCACTTGAAAAGGATTTTACAATTCTTATTGCAGGGATTGTATCCGAAAGAATTGTTGAAATCGCAACGCCTCTGCGCCAGATACGGCGGTAAAGAGGACCGATTTTTTTGCCGAAGTATCTGCTGCAGCAAACAACGACGGGCACCGGTATAAGCGAAAGCAGGGTAAGCTTCCAGTTCATACACATCATAATTACTATAATGCCTATCATCGTGAAAAGCTGAACAACCGCTTCCTGCGTTATTCTCAGCATAAACTGCTGAAGCACCGTTGTGTCGGAGTTAACTCTGTTTATAACCGAGCCCGTTGAGGTTTTGTCATAAAACTTCATAGGCAGATACTGGGCTTTTTTATATATTTCCTTTTTGAGGTCGGCAATAATTCCGTCGCCCGCAATACGAAGATGGTATGCACGCAGAGCACCTATGCCGTACTGCACAACGTAAATCAGCAGAAGGAATATGATAACCGCAACGAGCATCTTTTTATCTCCGCCGGGTATAACCGAGTCAACCATAAGACTTGTGACATAAGGCGGTACAAGTGCCGCAAACGTGGTTACAAGCGAAAGGAATATGCAGAAGATCAGCTTGCCGGTGTAAGGTTTTATGTATCTGAGCAGTGTTGATGCCATCTTACCCTTGCCCTGACAGTTAAGGCAGTCTGCATTGGGAGAGGGGAGCTTTCTTCCGCATTTGGGGCAGAATGAGCGCAGGTTTTTGAATGTGTTGTCGACTGCGGCAAGTCTGTCCTCAATGCTTTCGCCTTCTTTAACTTTGGTGATAAAATCAGCGGCCGCATCGCAGATATCTGCCATCGCAAAGGTGAAGCGCATAAGGTCAACGGAAGAACCGCCCGTTGTTACTGCTTTGAGCACTGCGTTGCCGTACATACGCTTGACGGAGATTTTGCTTATGTTGGCAAAATCCAGGCTGAAAAATCCGCCGTCAAATCCTTCGCCGATGGCAACAATGCGGTTTTCCGTAACGTAAACTGCGCCTTCGCCGTAGCTGCTGTCAAGCTCAAGGTCACCGATAACTGCAAAAAGCGGTTTATCGTTCCCTTTGAACTGCTTTTCCGCAACCTTCAGAATTTTTTTGCTTGCAGGTCTGTTGATTAACAGGCTTTTGGGAATCATTTATATCCCTCCTGACACTTGATTTTGTCTGTATTATAGGTTTATTTTGTTTATAAATCAACACCCGAAAACAACTTTTTGAAATTTTGTTATTTTAACCAAATCAAAGGTTTGTTTATTGTGTTTTTCAACAAAATAAAGTGCCTTCCGAAAGCCTGTAAAAGCATCGGAAGGCACGGCTTATTATATGAATTTTTCGTAATTTTCCTTTATGAATCTGCCTGCGGATTCACAGATAAAATCCGGAGTGACAAGCTGTGAAAATTCAGCGTCGTATTTCTCGATTTCGGCAGGTATAAAGGATTCCGTTTCGTTATCGGGGTCGTATGCATTGTATTCCTTGGCAAAAATCTCATCTGCCCTGCCGTCAAAAAGCCGCGTAAAGCCTCTGAAGGCCGCACCCGTAAGAGGCTGACCGTTTGCCTTGAAAAACGAACTGAGCTTTTCGCCGCCGTCTTCAACAACAAAAGAAAGGGCATAGATTTCTTTCTGTTCTTCTGTAAGGTTGTCGAATGCATAGGTCATATCCGCAGAGTCGGATATTTTTTTCTGAAGATTAAGCGCAACACCCTTGAAAAGGCGTACAGGGTCTGCACCTTCCGCAAGCGACGGCGTAAGCACCGAAAATTCATTGCGGAGAGCGTTTTCCTCTTTAAGCTTTTTGATGATCGCTTCATTCGCCTTGTATCTTTTTGAACTTGCCTTGCCTGCTTTTATGCACACAAAAACCGTGATTGCGATAAGTACACCCAGTATAACAAGCCAATAAGGGTTTTCAAGCATATATGCCATAATCAATCCTCCTGAATAAGCAACTTATATATATCGCCTTTTTTGAAGCCGCATTCCTTTGCGGCGGTTTTTGCGGCGTCGCTTTTGCTTATGCCGTCGGCAACAAGGGCTTTTGCATATTTCAGCGCCTGTTCAACGGTCATTTCTTCTTTTTCTTCCTCGGGTGCACCGCCGATTATAAGAACCATTTCACCCTTCAATGCTTCCTTGGAATATTTCTCTGAGGCGGCACAAAGGGTCGTGCGGATTACCTGCTCGTGAATTTTTGTTATTTCACGCACGATTGCGATTTCTCTGTCACCGAAAGCATCGGCAAGGTCGCTGAGGGTTTGTGAAAGCTTATGCGGTGCTTCATAAAAAATCATTGTCCTTTTTTCACCGAGAAGAGAGCTTACATGTTCTTTTCTTTCGCTTTTTTCAACGGGCAGAAATCCCTCAAACGTGAAGCGTCTTGAAGGCATACCCGATATTGCAAGTGCCGTTGTGAATGCACAGGGACCGGGTACGGATTCAACCTTAACACCGTTTTCGTGGCAAAGCCTTACCAAATCCTCCCCCGGGTCGGATATGGCAGGCATACCTGCATCGGTAACAAGAGCACAGCTTTCACCCTCAAGAATTCTCTGAAGAATTACGGGGCCTCTCTCAAAACGGTTATGCTCAAAATAGCTGACCATAGGTTTCTTTATCTCAAATCGGTTAAGCAGTTTGAGTGTAACTCTCGTATCCTCTGCGGCAATAAAATCGCAGTTTTCAAGAGTTTCTATTGCACGGGGAGAAAAATCACCCAGATTGCCTATGGGAGTGCCTACAACAAAAAGTGTTCCGCTCAACTGTTTTCACCTCTGTTTTCCAAAAGATAATCACCGTAAATTTTTTTCATTTCGTCGGAATATCCGCCGTCGGCACCGTGAACAAAAAGCTCGGGCTCAACGGTGATTCCCTGTTTGCCGCCCCGTCTGCCCTCAATAAGCACAAGCCAGGGAGCTTTGCCGGGACATTTTGAAACAAGCTTCATACGCTTGGGCTCAAGACCTGCCGAATGCATTTCGCAGATTAATTCCGCAAGCCTTTCGGGGCGTATGCACATACAAAGCCTGCCGCCGAAATTCAGCAGTTTTTTTGCGGTTTCGCAAATATCCGTCAGTGAGCACATTGTTTCGTGCCTTGCGATTTTATCCGCACTGCTTGTACTTTCGATTCCTGCACCGTTAGCCTTGTAAGGCGGATTCATTGTAACAACATCAAAAGCACCGAAGGGAACTTTGCCCTTTAACTCTTTGAGATCTGAGTTTATTGCTGTGAGCCTGCCTTCAAGAGCGTTGAATTCAATGGCTTTTTCAATCTGTTTTGCGCCGAGGGGCTGAATTTCAACCGCTGTGATGTTACCCGTTTCTTTTTTGCACCAGAGCAGAGGGATGATTCCGCAGCCCGAACCCAGATCACAGCACACTGCTCGCTTTGAAGGTGCGGCAAAATCGGCAAGCAGAACAGCATCGGTGCCGAAGCCGTGTGATTGTGACACAAAGGCGGTTATGCCCGAGCCCAGATATTCTTTTCTGAATTCTTCCATAGCAGGCTCCTTTCCTAATCTGTAACATCTTATTATATCATTTTAACATCAGCTTGTAAAGTGCGGTAAATACTTGATTAAATTGAAGCGGTTTGATATAATTAAAACAATATGACGAAAGGCAAGGATTAACTATGTCGGCACCGCTTGCGGACAGACTCCGTCCGAAAAAAATTGAAGATATAATCGGCCAGCCTCATCTGCTGGGAGAAGGTAAACCGTTGAGAAACATTATTGAATCGGGTGAATTGCCCAATATGGTTTTCTACGGACCTCCCGGTGTGGGTAAGACTACCCTTGCGAGTATAATCGCAAAAACCACAGATCGCCACCTTGTTAAGCTTAACGGCACAACCGCAGGCACGGCGGATATAAAGGATGTTGTTGCAAAGCTTGATACCTTCCTTGCACCTAACGGTATTTTACTGTATCTTGACGAGATTCAGTATTTCAATAAAAAGCAGCAGCAGACTCTGCTTGAATATATCGAAAACGGGGCTATAACCCTTATTGCTTCCACAACAGAAAACCCGTATTTCTACGTATACAGTGCGATTTTAAGCCGTTCAACGGTGTTTGAATTCAAAAGCGTAACGGCTTCCGAGGCGGAAAAAGCGGTAAGGCGCGCTTTCGAATGTGTTTCTGCCGACAGAAACGAGGAATATGAAATAGAAGAAGGCGTTTATTCTCACATAGCAACTGCCTGTGCAGGGGACGTGAGAAAAGCAATCAACAGCGTTGAACTTTGCGTTCTTTCCGCAAATGCCGAAAACGGCAAAAAGCAGATTACCCTTGAAAGCGCAAAATCTCTTACTCAGAAAAGCGCAATGCGTTACGATAAGGACGGCGATGAGCATTACGATATAATTTCCGCATTTCAGAAATCGATGCGGGGCTCAGACCCGGATGCGGCGGTTCATTACCTTGCAAGGCTGCTTGAAGCAGGGGATTTGCCCTCGGCTTGCAGACGTCTTCTTGTGTGTGCCTGCGAGGATGTGGGTCTTGCCTATCCTCAGATAATACCCATAGTCAAGGCGGCTGTTGATTCGGCTATGATGCTTGGTATGCCCGAGGCGAGAATTCCTCTTGCGGATGCGGTTGTACTTGTTGCCACAAGCCCAAAATCCAACACTGCATACGGTGCGATAAATTCCGCAATGGCTGATGTTGAGGCGGGCAGAACCGGTCCCGTACCCAGACAGCTTCAGAATATGCACTATGACGGTGCGGATAACCCCAACAAGGGTCAGTTTTATAAGTATGCTCACGATTTTCCCGGTCACTGGGTAGACCAGCAGTATCTGCCCGATGCAATAAAACATAAAAAGTATTATGAATTCGGTGATAATAAAAACGAGCAGGCGGCAAAGGAATATTGGGCAAGAATCAAGAAGAAATGATAAAAACGGATGTGTTGAAGCACATCCGTTCTTTTTTATTCACGATATTCCAAATCCGTGCCGATATAACCCACCTCCTTGAAATCGTCGGGATTATGGCGGATAATATAATCGATGTATGAAGCCGTCATATGAGCCGTAAGCACGTAGCCCATAGGATTCAGATGACCGCCCATATAGAATTTCTTTTTGAATTCGTCATCGTACACGGGAGCGTATTCATAAAGGTCTATGATATAAGTGTTGTCAAAATAATCTGCAAGATTATAAAGGGCTTTTCTGTGTGCCTGTGATTTTTCCTGAAGCCTTCTGCTTGTTTCTCTGGGCATTGTCATAAGGAAAAATTTTGCACGGGGCTGAATTGCTTTAAGACGCTGGATGATATGTGCATACCAGCCTGTGAATGTATCAGCATTTTTTGTGTAATCATCACGGCATATATCATCCGTTGTGCCGATTTCCATATCCTGATTATGAATATCGTTGACTCCCAGCGCGATTATGTAGCACTGGCAGGCATACTGAGGGTCCCAGAAACGCATATTATCCGCAAAGCTTTCGCAGTATTCTTTGGCTGTCATACCGCCTCTTGAAAAGTTGAAGCAGGTGCTGCCGCACATACGGGCAATATACTGACCCCAGGAATATTCAAAATAATCGTGATAACTCTTGTTGCCGTTTTCATCCATGCTTTCAAATTCGCCTGATGAAAGGCTGTCGCCCACAACACCGATTCTGCGGAAAATTGCGGCATATCCGCCGTTTATCGCAAGATGCTCCAAAGGCTTTTCGTCTGCGGAGTTTACCATTATATCAAGATTCATAATCAACACTCTCCTTAATGAGATTATAACTCAAAAAGAGAAAATTGCAATAAAAAGATTCAGGGCAGTCTCACAAAGGAGCTGCCCCGAATCTTTATGGAGGATTTTGAGCGGTCAAAGATAAATCTTTGCCGGGAAGTTGTCGTTACTTTCTGTTGATAATTTTTGCACGGAGATTTCTTGTTGCCTTCAGTGCCTTCTGTGCAAGGCTTACTGCGTGGAAGCCTGTTTTGCTGATGATAAGGTCAGCCTCGCCCATAAGCTCCATATAATCGTTGCAGAAGCCTTTTTTGAATTTGAAAATACCGTGGAGAGGGTTGCTTTCGTCGGGATATCCGCCTCTGAAATCGTAATATTTACAGCCTCTTTCGATTGCCCATTTAATCATTTCCCACTGCACGAGGTAGTTGGGCATAACGTTTCGGTATTCATTTGAGCTTGCACCGTATACATACCATTCCTTGTCACCGCAGATAACGTTAAGCGCACCTGCAATTGCCTTGCCGTCGTAATATGCAAGATAAATTCTTGCGTCATCTCCGAAGGCTTCCATAATACGCTTGAAATATGATGTGTCACGGGTTGCAAAATTATCTCTTTCGCCCGTTACAAGCATAAGGTCGTGAAATTCTTCACAGGCTTCAATGCCTTTGATTTCAACGGTTACGCCTTTTCTTGCGGCAAGGCGTGCGTTGTAGCGTGTTTTGGGGTGGAATGATGCCATAACTTCATCTTCTGTTTTGCCGCCTACGTCAAGACGGAAAATGTATCTTGCCTGAATGGTATCGAAGCCCGCACCGTGCTCCTTAAAGGTAAAGCCCAGACCTTTGAGCAGATCGATATATTCCGAATTTGAGGCAAGTGTGTCAGTATCAATCTTAAACGTGTACGCTTTATTTTTTATTCCGTATTCCTTCACCGCCGTCAGAAGCTCGGTGACGGTTTCATTATCTTTAAGGTCGCATACGGGGCCTCTGGGTGCATACATCATCTTGAAGGGCGTCATGGGAATCTGGCGGAGCAGTACGCCGCAAACGCCTTTTATGTTGCCGTTTGTGTCACGGCTTATGAAGCCTCTCCATTCCCATTCTTTTTTCACCTTGCCCCAGGCGGATGACTGCATCATATGTCCTTTGGGATGTGAGTGCAGAAAACTGTCAAATTCCTGTGCATTTTCAATTTTTACCGTTTCCATTTCTTTCTCCTTTCATTATTTCAACTGCATAGCTCTTGTGATAAGTGCCTGCGGAGTGTTTACGATTTTTTCTTCCATAACTTCATCAAGAAGCGTTTCAAGAATTCTTCCCATTTTGGGAGATGGCTCAATGCCTGCCGCGGCAAGCTCTTTGCCGCCTATTGCAAGGTCGCTTATTCCGAAGCAGGGAGTTTCATTTTCGATTTCTTCAAGAATTTTCAGCCCCGTTTTATTTTCTTCAAGGCTTTCGGCACGGAATCTCGGATTCTGAGCCTTTACATCGGCTTCTCTCACCTTGAAAAGCTGTTTTACGGTGTCCGCACCCAGCTTACCGATGTATTTTTTATAGGTCTTTTTGCTTATTTTGTGTGGCAGAAAATCGTGGTACTCAACAAGACTGCAAACCTTATTTCTGAATTTTGTTGAGGTTTTGAGTCTTGTCAGTATTTCACAAGCGATTTTCGTGCTTTCTTTTCCGTGTGAATAAAAGTGGTCGGTGCCGTTTCCGTCGGTGGATTTGCATTTCGGCTTTCCCGAATCGTGAAGAAGCATTGCAAATCTTAATTCGGGCAAGGGCTCAATATTTTCAACTGCCGCAACCGTGTGCCCCCATACGTCGTAAACGTGCCTTTCGTGGTTTTGCATGCAGTTTTTCAAAGGCTTTAATTCGGGCATAATGAAGAATATTACATCCTCATATTCCCTCAGAATCCTTCCTGCATCCTTACCGCAAAGCAATTTTGAAAGTTCGGTGAAAATTCTCTCAACCGATATATTCTTCAGCAAATGAAAATTGCGGTGTATGCTTTCAGATGTTTGAGAATCAATTTCAAATCCGAGCACGGAAGAAAATCTCAGTGCACGCAGTATGCGTAAAGCATCCTCACCGAAGCGTTTATCAGCTTCTCCCACACAGCTTATAACTTCTTTTTCTATATCGCTTCTTCCGTCAAACGGGTCTGCAAAGCCTGCAGAGGGGGAATAGGCAATGGCATTCACCGTAAAATCACGGCGTGAAAGGTCGTCCTCAACCTTGTCGGTGAAATCAACCTTGTCAGGGTGTCTGTTGTCGGAATATCCCGTTTCTGTGCGGTAGGTGGTTATTTCAAGGCTTATGCCGTCAACGATAACCGTAACCGTGCCGTGCTTTAATCCTGTTTCCACGGTGCGAAAATCCTTGAAGGCTTCAAGGGTTTCTTCGGGCAGTGCACTCGTGGTTATATCCCAATCGTCAGGTGATTTACCCATAAGGGCATCACGAACCGCACCGCCTACAACGTAAGCTGTATGGCCGTTGCTTTGCAGAATTTCCATTGCTCTATTGACTTGCGGCGGAATTTTTATTACCATAATATTATTACCACTTATCCGGAGGAGTTTTTATGAATATACAGATTTTCGGAACAAATAAATGCTTTGACACCAAAAAGGCACAGAGATACTTCAAGGAAAGGAATATTAAATTTCAGTTCATTGACCTTACGCAGAAAAATCTCAGCAAGGGTGAATATCAGAGTGTCAAGTCGGCGGTAGGCTCAATGGAAGCACTTATTGACGAGAAATCAAAGGCATATGAAAAGCACTTCATAAAGTACCTTGCAAGCAAGGAAGCTGTTGAAGAAAAGCTTCTTGAACACGGTGAGCTTTTCAAAACGCCCATTGTACGCAACGGTAAAAAAGCAACCGTGGGCTATTGCCCCGAAATCTGGAAGGAATGGGATTAATAAGCCTCGAATTTTGAAATGGTTGCAAAGCATCTTGCTTTTTCAATGACCAGCTTGAAATAACGGACTCTTATCTCCTTGAATCGGCATATACGCTTGTATCCGATGGTTGTTTCGGATGCAAGCTTTTTCCATTTACCCTTAATCTGAGCATAAAGGGTGAATTTTTCAACCTGCTGACCCGTTCTGATATTTTCACCGAGAACGATTTTGTCAATGTCGTATTCATCGCCAAGGTCGAGAATAAGCTCTGCACCTTCGGGGTCGTCACCTGAATGCCAATAGCGGTCGGGGTATTCGCTCAGCGCCATCTGACCTGTATGCTCTTCGTCAAGGTGGCGGTTGTCGGTTACGATTGAATTGTCGGCAAGATTCTCGTTGAAATCTATTTCAAGCTGTGCGCCCATTGCAAGCAAGGTTTCAAGATCCTTTTCCGCAATCCTTCCTTCGGGGGTAGGGGGAATATTAAGAAGGAAGTTTGCATTTGCACCGACGGAGTTGTAGTATATCTCCATAAGCTTTGACAAAGGTTTAACCGAATAATCCTCATCGGGATGATAAAACCATCCTTTTCTTATTGAGGTGTCAACCTCTGCAGGATACCAGATAAGCTTGTTGCAATTCTTGATTGCCTTTCTGCTGCCCAGATCAAGGGCAGTGGGATTTATTTTTTTAGGCGGTTTTGTAACGTCCTTCTGGCTTGCGGCGGCAATAAGCTCGCTGTTTGAGTGCCAGTACGGCACAACGCTCCACTCACTCTTTCTGCAAACGCCTGCCTCGTTACCGCACCAGCGTACGTCGGGACCGCAGATATTGATTGTTGCATTTGGCTGAAGCTCACGTATGAGTTTATAATAGCCTTCCCAATCGTATTCCTGCTTTTTGCCGTTTGCACCTTCACCGCAGGCACCGTCAAACCATACGCAGAAAAGTTCCCCGTATGCGGTCAGGAGCTCACGAAGCTGATTTTTGAAAAATCTGTTATAAGCTTCACCTGTGCCGTAGGTAGGCTCGTGTCTGTCCCAGGGCGAAACATAAATTCCGAATTTGATTTCGAATTCTTTACAGGCTTTTGCACATTCGGCAACAACATCGCCCTTACCATCTTTCCATTTGCTTGAACGAACGCTGTGGTCGGTGTATGCACTGGGCCACAGACAAAAACCGTCGTGATGCTTTGCAGTGAGAATAAGCCCCTTCATACCCGAAAGCTGGCACACCTTTGCCCACTGACGGCAGTCGAGCTTTTCAGGGTTAAAAAGCTCGGGGTCTTCGTTACCGTTACCCCATTCGGAATCGGTGAAGGTGTTGATTCCGAAGTGAAAGAAAGCATAAAATTCGGTTTCCTGCCATTTAATCTGTCTTTCACTGGGTACGATTGAGGCGGCATATTTAACAAAATCGGGGGTTTTACTCATGTGTCTTTACCTCTCTTTTGATTATTTATAGTTTTGAAGTATACTGCCCCAGAAATCCTCGGGCAGTTCGTTTTTCATTGCAAATCTGATAAGATTAAGAAGTGCAGGGGAATCGGAAACGTAGCTAAACATTTCAGGGGGAAGCATACCTCTGTCAGCGTAGGCGAGGAGTCTGAATTTTTCGGCTTCGGCATCATTCAGTGAAAGCCTTGCAATAAGCTTTAACAAGTCACCGTCATCGGGCGGTGAATTATTCTTGCCCTTTTCAATGTTGCTTATGTATTGTGCGGTTTTGCCCAGCACGTCCGCAAGCTCGCCCTGGGATATTTTTGCTTCTTCTCTGACGGTTTTCAGCATAATACCAAAGGGTGTGGGTATAAACATCGGACTCCTCCTTTCCGTAAGAATAAATATATGACGAAACGTCACATATAAAAATAAAATCAAGAAATACAATCCACTTTACAAGGCAGATTCAGAGCAACAGAGAAAAATTCTGTCAGCTCTTTCCGTATTTATTGTATAAATAAACAAATTTGTTTATTTACTAATACAGAATAGCACAAAAGAGGTGAGGTGTCAAGAAAAATGATAATTTTTACACAGTAAAATAAAATATCCCCGAAAGTATATCGGGGATATTATTGAATGAGTTTATTTTGTTGTGATTATGGGTCTTGCGAGGATGCCTACATCGCGGAGCACATATTCGTAGCTCCAGCATTCTTCATCGCTTCGCCATGCTCCGGGTCCGTGCCACGAGTGCTTCACATCGGTAAGATGCACGGGGCCGAAAGCGTTGTATCTGTTGCCGAAAAGGGTGATATCAACCTTGTGCTTGCCGTTTGAGAGTCCGTCAATATCAATGGTGTAAGGCGGATAAACAACCTTGCCCTTCTCTTCACCGTCAACCGCAACGGATATAAGTGCGCCTCTGTAACGGGTAGCCTCAACTCTGAGAGCAGTGCCCTCCGCTTCAAGGTGATAGGTGATGTTGCCTCCGTAGAAAGGAAGACCCTGATTTGTGATTGTACCAAAGCCCAGCTTTTCGGGAAGTGCGGTGATTACCTTTTCTCTGCCGGTTAGCTTTACACCGAAGTCGCCGAGAATGTAACACCATTCGGTGTTTGTGCGTGTGCCGAAGGGCAGAGTGATTTCAAGAATATTTTCACCCTTTACGATGTCTGTAAGGGCCACGGTTTTGATATCTTTATCGGTATACCAACCCGTAATGTTGTTTGCAATTTCGCTGCCGTTAAAGATGATTTTGGCTTTTTCCGCATCTTCAAGGGCAAGCTCTGCACCGCTGTAATCAATTTCGCTGTTTATTCTGAAACGGAGAGTTACATAGTGCTCAATGGTTTCGGGAGCGATAACCCAGGGCTGGGCTACGTTGCCGCCGCGCTCAACAAAGCCTGCCATTTCACGGCAAACGTTATCAAGACGGAGAATTTCTTCCTCTGCCATAAACTCACCGCCGTCAAGAGCGAATTCTGCAATGTCAAGCAGATATACGTTACGCTCTGAAAGGGTATAGGGCACAAGTGCGGGCATAGCCTTTGCGTTTGCAAGAAGAATTTCTTTTTCGGGCTCAACCGCATTTTCCGCCTTGCCCTCATCAAGCTTGAGCAGAAGGCTGTCATAATCGTAGAGCGTTTTTGAAATAACCGTGTTGCCGTTGACGTATTTGCAGGCAACGGGTGAAATATTACCGCTGATTGTATCGTAAACGTAGGGTGTAAATTCACCGTTGACGGTAATGCGAAGATTATTTTCGCGGATGCAATCCTTGTTGTAGGGTTCTTTGCAACGGCTGATGAAGAGCCAACGGCTGTTACCGTCCTGACGGAGCTGATAAATAAAGCCGTCCGAAAGTCTGCCGTTTGCCATACGGAGGGTAACCGTTCTGTTTTCGTCAAGCGCGCTGAGAAGTTTTTCTCTGTCATAGGGAAGAACGGTTGAGGCGTCATAAAGTGCTTTGCCTCTGCCGTCGGGAATACCGTCGGTGAATTTGGGAGCATCGCCCAGGAAAATCAGCTTACCGCCTGCATTTCTGAACGCTTCAAGGCGCTCGATTGTTGTTGAACGCAGGGTCTCGCAATCGGGAACGATAACCGCATCGTAAGCCATTTCACCAACCTGAAGGGGAGCAGATGCATTTTCACAAAGTGAGGGCAGAAGTGATTCGCTGATGAAGTTGAAATCTATGCTGCCTTTGAGGAGCCATTCGGTGATATTTTCAAATTTTTCATCCATATTTTCACGGATAAGTGCGGTTTTGTCGTTGGGACCCCAGTGAAGCCAGAAGCTTTCAACGGGATGGATAACACCTACCTTCACAACAGGCTTGCCTCTTGTCATAGCGGTGTTTACCCTTGCAAAGTGGTCTTCAAGGTATGAAAATTCTTCCCACCAGGGTGACTGATAATGGATTGAGGCAGGGTAGTCGCGCTTTGCCTCACCGCCCATTGCATACCAGGAAAGGTGGGGAACTCTTATTGTAACGCCGAGGCAGGCCTGCCAGTCACCGTGAAGCTTATAGCCTCTGAAATCGTAATCCCAGCCCGTAACGCCGTAAAGCTCCGAGAGCATACCTTCTCTGCCGTACTGATGAACCGCAGACTGAGCCTGCTTTGCGGTTGTGAACTCAAAGCTTGCACACAGCATATCAATACCGGGAAGGTCAAAGCCTCTGTATGAGCGCATAGCGTCGCCCAGAGCGGCGGTCTGGCTGTGAAGAGAGGGTTCTTCCATCATATGACCCGTAAGGGCAATTCCGTTTTCGCGGCACCAGGAACCGCATACGTCCGCAAAAGCCTGAGCAAAGCGTTCTGAAATGTGGTCGTGATAATGATAACGGGTTGTTGAAACCTTTCCGTCGGGAAGCTCCCAGAAGATTTCAGGCAGTGTTGCAAGAATATCTTCACCATACTGTGCCATATATGTTTCGGGCAGGTCGTCTGTCCAGGGCATTGCAATATCGTCTTTGTCAGTTGAATTATCGAGAACGTCCTTGCGTGTGAACTGAGGCTCATCCGTAAAGATTGCAGGCACTACGCCGCCGAAGCTTTCACCGATAACCTGCTTGTATCTTTCGTGAGTGACCTCAACAAAACGCTGAACTGCCTTTGGGTTGAGAGTGTCAAGATAAGTCTGATTATTGTACCAGGGGGAGGGTGCGTGAATTTTGACGTAGGCATACCATTTGGTGCCCTCTGCCTCATCGTTTTCGCCGATAACTTTATAATCCTTGAGATATCCGTTTTCGTCAAGGATAATGTCGTAGCAGCATATAAGCCAGCCCTTGCCTTCTCTGCCGCCTTCCGCGCGGGAATCGATGATTGTTGCGGCAACGTCTTCGTTATCGCAGGGCTCCGTTGTCATAAGCAGGCAGCGTGCTCTGTATTGCTCATCCTTGGTAACAAGACCGCCTGCGGCACCCGAGGGCCATCTGTCCTCATCGTAAAGCCAGGCGAGCATATGCTCCTTGTCTGCCTTTTCGCAGCAGCATTTGATAAGTGCCATAAATTCGTCCGAAAGGTAGTTTGTTGACATACCCGTACGCACGTGCATATGGAAGCCGCCGAGACCCATCTTTTTGAATATTTCAATCTGACGGCAGAGTTCTTCCGCCTTGAGGTCGCTGTTCCACGCCCAGAAGGGTGTTCCTCTGTATTCGCAGGTAGGATTCATAAAAAGCTCTTCCGAAAGTACGGGTGCCGAATTCTTTTTGTAAAGCATAATCTTTCTCCTTTATTCGGGATGTTTGCAGAGAGGCTTATCCTCGCTGGGAGTGTTCCAGTTTATAAAGTTATTCCGCTTTGCGTGATACCATTCCATTTCAAACATTTTTGCACTGTCGTCAACAGGTACGTAAAGCTGATTTCTCACAAAATAGGGAGTGCCCTTCATTTCAACCGTGCCCAGATCGGTTTTGGCAAGGTTACTGCCTTGGGTGAAGGTGGCTCTGTGTCCGTAAACCTCAACGTAAAGGCTGTCCTTTTCCTTGATAACCTTACCGCCTATGAACTGTGCTACAACACCGAAGGGTGCGTACCACATACCGTCTTTATATTCAGCATAAAGCTCGCGGGCAATAAGCTCAAGCATCTGACCCTTGAACGCCATCTTTGTCCAGTCGTATGTAGGTGCAAGGGCATAAGGAGTGATAAGGTCTTTGGATTTATCAATGGTGAAAACGTCTATTATTCTGCCGTCTGCAAGGTAGGCGGTGGCGGTAAGCACGTCGCCGTCAATCTCAACAAGGGTGTATGAACCCACTCGGATTTCCTGAGGATAAAATGCGCTGTGCCATACTTTCGGTGCGTTTGAATGATATATATTTCCGCCGCCATTACCCACTATATAATGAACGGTGCCCTCTGACGGACGGTCAAAGTGTTCGTCATTCTTTGTGGGGAAGGTTCGTGCAAATGAATGCTCGTGGCCTTCAAAAAGAATATCAAGCCTGCCGTCCTCAATGGGCTTTCTCAGCCAGGGATAGCCGTCGTTGTTCTGACCCTCGGGCATAACAGGGTAAATGGGGAAGTGGTATGCACCCAGCTTCCAGGTTTTATCACTGCTTTGCAGGTCGTTATATGCCCAGTCCTCAACAATCTGAGGCGCGTTTATGCCAAGCACAAGGAAATGGGTGTTGCCGTAGTCAAAGGAATAATTTTCGCCCGTATATCCTTCAGGACCGTTATCGGGGTATGCGGCGCCGAACTGAAAATCGAAGAAATCTGCATGTTCAAGGTAATATTTGCCCGTTGGCTCGGGGAAATAAGTGATATAACCGCGGTTATCGTGATTGCCCGTAGTCATCATATAGGGCATACTTTCAATAATGCCTTTAAGACCCTCGAACATTCCGTTCCACTGCACTTCGTTCTGACCGTTATCGCAGTTATCGCCTGCGGTGAAAATAAACTTACATTCGGGGTGCTTTTTCAAAGCGTCTTTCAGCATATTGCCTACCATACTGTAATCGGGCAGATGGCAGGGATCACCCTTCTGATGGTCGGTAATGACGATAAAGCTGAATTTATCAAGATTTTCCGGCTCGGTTTCAAAGGTGAAGTTTTGGCTTCTGTAATCATCCGAGCCTACGTTGTATACATATTTTGTGCCGGGTTCAAGGTTGCTTAGCCTTACGGAATAATAGTTGCTGATATCTATATCCGTTTCTTTTGTTGCGTATGCGGCATCCTGCCTTGCCCAGCCTTCTTCCGTTTCCTTGCGGTAAAGAATGTATCCTTCGGTTATGTCAGTGCAGGTGCGCCAGATAACCGACATACGGGTTTTTGCATCTCCGCAGAAGGCGAGCATTATGTGGTCGGGGCTGCAGGTTGAACCTCTTTCGGGTTTATAGAATTTTCCGTTTTCGTCAATCATAATTTTTCTCCTGTAATAGATTAAGTTAATTTTAGTAATTCCGCACATATTTGTCAATATGATTAGGCTGAAGTTGAACAATTTATATTGATTTTTCATATGAAATAAGGTATAATTCATAGTGCGATATTATTTTACAGGGGGACAAACTATGAAAAAAATCGCAAAAATTCTTTGCCTTATTCTTTCGCTGGCAACGGTACTGTCCTGCATTGGTATATCCGCCTCTGCGACAGGTGAGGGCTACCTTACTCTCAGAGCTTATGACGGCTTTGCGGTTGTGACAAGCTGCCTTTCAACAGCATCTGGCGAAATAGATATTCCCGATACATATAGCGGAATGCCTGTTACTCAGATAGGCAACAGTGCCTTCAGCGGATGCACAAGAATAACCAAAATAACCGTACCTTCAAGCGTGACAAAGGTGGGCAATTCGGCTTTCAGTAATTGCGATAAGCTTGAGGCCGTTATATTTGAAGGCGATACCTGCACCTTCGGCACGGAAGCATTCTACAACTGCCGTTCAATCGGTGAACTTACTCTGCCCGCAAACACAAAAACCATTTCTCAGAGAATGTTCAACGGCTGCACCTCGCTTGATAATTTTTTGATTCCCGAATCCGTAACGTCAATCGGCAATGAAGCCTTCGGTCTTTGCGGAAGTCTTACGGAAATCACAATTCCCTCAGCAGTAACCTCCGTAGGTAAGAATGCGTTTATCGGATGTAATTCAATAAGCTCATTCAACGTTGCAGGCGGCAACACGGTATACAGCAGTTCAAACGGTGTTCTTTACGGCCCCGACACTTCAACGGGCAAAAAAGCGCTTCTTCAGTATCCCAACGCAAAGTCGGGTGCGTCCTATACGGTTCTCAGCGGCACAAAGGTTATTGCCGATTATGCTTTCGGTGATAATTCAACGCTTACAAAAGTAACCCTTCCTTCGGGACTTGAAATTCTTGATAATTTTGCATTCTACAAATGTAAGAAACTTGCTGATATCCAGCTTCCTTCAACGGTAACAAAGCTTGGTTCACAGTCCTTCGGCAGATGTGATGCACTCAGAACAATCACAATTCCCTCAAACGTCGAAACCTTTGAAAGTGCCTTCTATATGTCGTCACTTGAATCCGTGATTATTCAGAACGGTGTTACCGAAATCGGAACAAAAAGCTTTGAGGATTGCACAAAGCTTACAAGCGTTTCAATTCCCGCGAGCGTTAAAACAATCGGAATAGGTGCCTTCAAGGGCTGTACTTCTCTCGGAGATTTCAACGTGCCTTCAACGGTAACGACCATTGAAAGAGGAGCTTTCACTGAGTGTGAAAATATTACTCTTGTTGTTGAAAGCGGCTCTGCTGCGCATACGTATGCGGTTGAGAATTCCGTGAATTACAGAATAAGAGGCGAGGGTGAGAAAACGGTTAAATCTGTTTCGGTGCTTACTCTCCCCAATAAAACAAGCTATTACTACAAGGATTCTCTGGATACCACAGGTCTCAAGCTTTCGGTTACGTATACCGACGGCTCAACCGAAACCGTTACAAGCGGATATGAAGTAAACACCTCCACACTTGCCAAAACGGGCGCACAGGTTATTGAAGTAACGTACGAAGGCTGCACCGCACAGTTCAGCGTCAACGTTTCATATGCCTGGTGGCAGTGGATAATTATGATTTTCCTGTTGGGTATATTCTGGTATTGATAATAAAAATGAAAACCACCGAGGTCATCAGACTTCGGTGGTTTTTAGTTTATCAAGATATTCTTTATCTTTCTTTGTCAGCTCTGCTTTTTCAAGCATATCGGGACGGCGCTCAAGAGTACGCTTAAGGCTTTGCTCTCTCTGCCATTTCTGAATGTTGGCGTGATGACCCGAAATAAGCACGTCGGGAACTTTCTCACCGTGCCACTCAAAGGGGCGTGTATACTGCGGATATTCAAGCAGACCCGAATAGTGGCTTTCAAGAGTGAATGCATCCTCATTGGCGAGCACGCCGGGGAGCATTCTTGAAATGCTGTCTGCAAGAATAAGGGCAGGCAGTTCGCCGCCGGTGAGCACGTAATCGCCGATTGAAATTTCTTCATCAACGATTTCATCAATTACCCTTTGGTCAATGCCTTCGTAATGACCGCAAAGCAGTGCTATGTTATCAAGCTTCGAAAGCTCTTTTACCTTTTCCTGAGTCAGAGTTTTGCCCTGAGGGGAGAGATAAATAAGATGAGGTCTTGTGCCTGTTTCCTCGCAAAGTGCGGCAAAGCAATCGTATATGGGCTGAGTCTGCATAATCATTCCCGTGCCGCCGCCGTAAGGTGCATCGTCAACGCGGTTATGCTTATCGAGAGTATAATCTCTGATATTGCGGCAGTTGATTTCAACGCATCCGTTTGCTCTCGCTCTGCCTATAATGCTTTCACCCAGTACGCTTTCGCACATTTCGGGGAAAAGGGTTAAAATATCAATCCTCATGGTCAAAAATACCTTTCAGCGGTCTGATAACAATACGGTTATTCGCAACGTCTGTTTCAATAACAACGTCGGGGATGGAGGGAATGAGATATTCCTTACCGTCCTCAGCTTTTATATGCCACACGTCGTTTGCGCCCGTTTCGCTTACGTCCGTCAGAGTGCCGTATACCTTTTCGGGGCAGTCGGCATCGTAAACAGTGCAGCCCTTAAGCTCTGCAATGAAATACGTGCCCTCGGGCAGCTTTGCATCACTACGCTTCATATAGAGAATTTTACCTCTCATTTTCTGAGCTTTTTCAACCGTATCAATATCCTTTACCGTCAACAAAACAATGTTGCCGTGCGGCCTTGCAGATTTAATCTGCACCGCACAGCCTTCATTGCTGTCCAGATATAAGGTTTTGAATTTTGTTACAAATTCGGGTGAATCGCACCACGGATTAAGGCGCATTTCGCCTCTTATTCCGTGAGTGCCTACTATTTCACCGATTTCAAGAAATTCTTTAATCAATTTCTACAACAACCCTTGTGTCCTGACGAGTTGCGGCTGCACGCATAACGGTGCGGATAGCCTTTGCAATTCTTCCCTGCTTGCCGATAACTCTGCCCATATCAGCCTCACCGACGTGAAGGTGATATACAACAGTGCCGTCCTCAGCAGGCTCGTCAACAGTAACAGTTACCGCTGCGGGGTCGTCAACAAGACCCTGAGCGATGCTTACAAGTAAATCCTTCATTGCGTTACCTCGTATTAAGGATTAAAGAACGCCTTCTTTTTTAAGGATAGCCTTAACAGTGTCTGTGGGCTGTGCGCCGTTAGCAATCCACTGCTTTGCCTTCTCAGCGTCTACCTTGATCTCTGAGGGAGTTGCAACGGGGTTGTAGGTGCCGATTTCCTCGATGAATCTGCCGTCACGGGGATATCTTGAATCTGCAACAACGATACGGTAGAAGGGAGCCTTCTTTGCGCCCATGCGGCGAAGTCTGATTTTTACTGCCATGATAAATTCCTCCAAAAATAAAAATTAACAAAATTAATGTATAATGTATCAGCTTTGTGCTGTATTACATTCCGAACTGTGAAGGGTCGAAGCCCGCGGGCATCTGAAAATGCTGTTTTCTGCGGCGCTTTCCGCCCTTTTTGCCGCCGAGCTGTTTGAACATTTTCTGCATCTGTTTATACTGACTGAGAAGTCTGTTGACGTCTTCAATGCTCTGTCCGCAGCCTGCCGCAATTCTCTTTTTGCGCGAGGGATTAATGATATCCGGGTTTGTGCGTTCTTTTTCAGTCATCGAAAGGATGATAGCCTTAAGACGGTCAAACTTGCGCTCATCAACCTCAATATCCTTTGCCTTTTTGCCTATACCGGGAATCATTCCGAGAAGGTCCTGAATGGAGCCCATCTTACGGATTTGTTCAAACTGGTCAAGCAAATCGTTGAGATCGAATTTGTTCTGCAAGAGCTTCTTTTCGAGTTCTTCTGCTTTTTTCTCATCAATAGCCATTTCAGCTTTTTCAATGAGTGAAAGAACGTCGCCCATGCCGAGAATTCTTGAAGCCATTCTGTCAGGATGGAAAACATCAAGATTTTCGAGTTTCTCGCCCATACCGACAAACTTAATCGGTTTACCCGTTACGGCTCTTGCCGAAAGAGCGGCACCGCCTCTGGTGTCACCGTCAAGCTTTGTGAGAATAAGACCGTCAATTCCGAGAGCCTCATCAAAAGCTGTTGCAACATTAACTGCGTCCTGACCTGTCATTGCGTCAACAACAAGAAGAATTTCGTGGGGCTTAACTTCGGCTTTTACAGCCTTGAGCTCATCCATGAGTTCTTCGTCAACATGAAGACGGCCGGCAGTATCGAGGATAACATAGTCGTAACCGTGTTCCTTCGAGTATGCAATTGCTTCTTTTGCAATCTGAACGGGATTTGTCTGACCCATTTCAAAAACGGGAGCACCGACTTGTTCACCGACAACCTGAAGCTGTTTGATAGCTGCGGGTCTGTAAATATCGCAAGCTACGAGAAGGGGACGGTGGTTATCCTTTTTAAGCATAAGTGCAAGTTTTGCACAGTGAGTTGTTTTACCTGAACCCTGAAGTCCGCACATAAGGACAACTGTTGGGGGATGGTTTGCATAAGCAAGGCGGCTCTTTGTTCCGCCCATGAGTGCCACGAGCTCCTCTTTAACGATTTTGATAACCATCTGAGAGGGAGTGAGGCTTTCCATAACCTTTTCGCCAATTGCTTTTTCGGTTACGGTGTTAGTGAAATCCTTGGCAACCTTGTAGTTAACGTCAGCTTCAAGAAGAGCCATACGGACTTCACGCATTGCAGAGCGTACATCAGATTCGGTAAGGCTGCCCTTACTTTTAAGATTTTTAAACGCAGACTCAAGTCTTTCCGAAAGTCCTTCAAATGCCAATGTTTTCACCTCGGTTTATATAATATGTATATGTATCTCAGCTTTCGAGCATTGTCAT
>JAFYNR010000041.1 GCA_017548045.1 Clostridia bacterium
AGCCGTCTTACCTATGTCAAGGCTTCAATCGAAGCAAGAAACGGCACAGTCAAGTCAGAATGGAATACCGAGAACGGCAAAACAACCTATGTTTTTACCGTTCCCGAAGGCTCAACCGCAACAGTTATTCTCGGCGGTGAATCAACAGAAATCGGCTCGGGTGTTACAGAAATAATCAAATAAAAAATTAACGGGTGTACAATATCGTACACCCGTTGTTTTATTACCAGATTTTCTTTGAAGCGATATCTGCAAGTGCAGAAGCGATGAATTCGTCAACACTCTTTGCACCGAGGTCGCCTTCGCCTCTCTTACGGATTGAAACTGCACCGTCCTCAATTTCCTTGTCACCCACAAGAAGCATATAAGGAATCTTTTCAAGCTGTGCTTCACGGATTTTGTAGCCGATTTTTTCGCTTCTGTCGTCAACGGAAACTCTCATTCCGAGACCTTCAAGCTTTGCAGCAACTTCCTTTGCATAAGCATGATGACGGTCTGCAATAGGAAGAAGTCTTACCTGCTCGGGTGAAAGCCAGAGGGGAAGTGCACCCGCAAAGGTTTCAAGAATATAAGCAAGTGTTCTTTCATAGCAGCCGAGGCTTGTTCTGTGGATGATATAGGGAAGCTTCTTCTGTCCGTCTGTATCAACATAATACATACCGAACTTCTCTGCAAGAAGCATATCAATCTGGATTGTAACGATTGTGTCCTCTTTGCCGAAAACATTCTTGAACTGAATATCAAGCTTGGGTCCGTAGAATGCGGCTTCATCAATACCGATTTCGTAGTCTACGCCGAGATTGTCGAGAATTTTGCCCATTGTTTCCTGTGCGGCATTCCACTGCTCTGCGGTACCCTCATATTTAGCTGTGTTGTTGGGATCCCACTGCGAGAAACGGAAGGTGCACTTATCGAGCATACCGATTGTACCGAGGAAATATTTGCAAAGACTGAGGCAGCCCTTGAATTCTTCTTCAAGCTGGTCGGGTCTGATAACAAGGTGTCCTTCGGAAATTGTGAACTGACGGACACGGATAAGGCCATGCATTTCGCCCGAATCTTCGTTACGGAAGAGTGTTGAGGTTTCGCCCAGACGCATGGGAAGATCACGGTAGCTTCTTGCGCTGTTGAGATAAACCTGATACTGGAAGGGACAAGTCATGGGACGAAGTGCAAGGCATTCCTTCTCTTCGTCATCGGGGTCGCCGAGAATGAACATACCGTCACGGTAATGATCCCAGTGGCCCGAAATTCTGTAAAGATCTCTCTTTGCCATAAGAGGAGTTTTTGTAAGAAGATAGCCGTTCTTCTGCTCAACGTCTTCAACCCAGCGCTGAAGAAGCTGAATAACTCTTGCGCCCTTGGGCATAAGAATGGGAAGACCCTGACCGATTGATTCAACGGTTGTGAAATAGCCAAGCTCTCTGCCGATTTTATTGTGGTCACGCTTCTTCGCTTCTTCAATTGCTTCGAGATGTGCTTCGAGGTCTTCTTTCTTTGTGAAAGCAGTGCCGTAAACTCTCTGAAGCATCTTGTTGTTTGAGTCACCTCTCCAGTATGCGCCCGTGCAGGAGGTGAGCTTGAATGCCTTTACTCTGCTTGTATCGGGAATATGAGGACCTGCACAAAGCTCGTCAAATTCGCCCTGCTTGTAGAACGAAATCTTCTCGCCCTTGTCGGAATGCTCTTTGATAAGCTCAACCTTAAAGGTTTCGCCTCTTTCTTCCATCATCTTTATTGCATCTTCGGGGTCAAGCTCATATTTTTCAAGAGGAAGACCTTCCTTGACGATTTTCTTCATCTCTGCTTCAATCTTTTCAAGCACCTCGGGAGTGAAGGGTACGTCAACATCAAAATCGTAGTAAAAGCCGTTATCGATTGCGGGACCGATTGCAAGCTTTGCGTTGGGGTAAAGTCTTTTAACTGCCTGTGCAAGAATGTGTGATGCGGTGTGACGGAGTGCCCACTTGCCGTCTGCATCGTCAAAGGTAAGAATTTCAAGTGCACAGTCCTTATCAAGTGCGGTTCTCAGGTCGCATACAACGCCGTCAACCTTGCATACACAAGCGGCTTTGTAAAGACCCATACCAAGGCTTTTGCATACTTCCATAGCGGTCGTGCCGTTTTCAAACTCCTTTACGACACCGCCTTTAAGTGTTACGTTAATCATATTTATCATATCCTTTCTGTAATCTGCAAACAAAAAAGCTCCACCCTGCAAAAACAGGATGAAGCATAACATACTCCACGGTTCCACCCGTAATTCCGGCAAAAACCGGCTCTCGACAGCTTTAACGCAGCTCATACGGCACGCCTTGAATACGGCGGCACTCGGCAGGCGGTAGCGGCTTGCTGCATTTTACCGCCCTTTCAGCCCGTGAGGCGGCTCTCTGAAAAATGCCGTTGCAAACAGCCTTCTGCTTCAACGATTTTGATATTGTCTTAATATTATCACTCCGTTACACCAAAGTCAATATATTTTTTAATGAAAAATAAATAAAAAACTTGACATTGTCCCTTCAAAAGTATACTATTAATACAATGGTGTTATATTGTGCCAAGATGAACGTTTTTGCGTTTCAAAACACCATTGGTTGATTTTCATTAATCTTTTTTCTATATGACTTTCCCCGGGAAGTCAAAAAATCTATTTACAAAGGAGGAAAACACAGACTTGAAAATCTGGATTGCAATTCTTATTGCCGCCGCAGCGCTTATAATCGGACTTATTCTCGGTTTTGTTCTGGGCGGTTTACATAGGAAGAAGGTTGCAGAGGCTGCTATCGGTTCCGCTGAGCAGGAAGCAAACAAAATCATCAGCGATGCCATTTCAACAGCCGAAGCAAAGAAGAAGGAAGCCATTCTTGAAGCCAAGGATGAAATCCACAAGCAGAGAACAGAAACAGAAAAAGAACTTCGCGAAAGGCGCAACGAGGTTCAGAGGCTTGAACGCAGAATCACTCAGAAGGAAGAAACTCTTGACAAAAAGAGCGAAAACCTTGAAAAGAAGAATGAAGTGCTTGATGAAAAAATCAAAGCGGCAGATAACCGCCTTGAAGAAATCGAAAGCATTAAGAAGAGTCAGTTCGAAATGCTTGAAAGAATTTCAGGCTTCACAAAGGAACAGGCCAAAGAACACATCCTTAACATTCTTGATGAAGACCTTAACCACGAAAAGGCTGTCAAGATTCAGGAATTCGAGCAGAAAGCCAAGGATGAATCCGATGCTCTCGCAAGAGAAATCATCACAACTGCCATTCAGCGCTGTGCCGCTGACCACGTTGCGGAGGCAACAGTTTCCGTTGTTGCTCTGCCCAACGATGAAATGAAGGGCCGAATCATCGGCCGTGAAGGCAGAAACGTAAGAACACTCGAAATGATAACGGGCGTTGACCTTATCATTGACGATACTCCCGAAGCCATTACGGTTTCAAGCTTTGACCCCGTACGCAGAGAAATCGCAAGACTCACTCTCGAAAAGCTTATTGCCGACGGCAGAATTCATCCCTCAAGAATTGAGGAGATGTATGAAAAGGCAAAGCGTGAGGTTGAAGCAACCATCAAGCAGACCGGTGAGCACGCACTTATCGACGCAGGTGTCAACAATGTTCACCCCGAAATCGTCAAGCTTATCGGTAAACTCAGATACCGCACAAGCTACGGTCAGAACGTGCTTAAGCATTCACTTGAAGTTTCATACATTGCAGGCCTTATGGCATCGGAACTTGGCACCGACGTTAAGACTGCAAAGAGAGCCGGTCTTCTTCACGATATCGGCAAGGCACTCGACCACGAAATGGAAGGCTCGCACGTTGACCTGGGCGTTGAGTTTGCAAAGAAATTCAAGGAAAACGATAATATTCTTCACGCAATCAAGGCTCACCACGGTGAGGTTGAGGCAAAGACCATCACCGCAGTTCTTGTTCAGGCTGCCGATGCTATTTCAGCCGCAAGACCCGGTGCAAGACGCGAAGACGTGCAGAACTATATCAAGCGTCTTCAGAAGCTTGAAGAAATCGCAACTTCATTTGACGGTGTTGACCGTTCATTCGCCATTCAGGCAGGCCGTGAGGTCAGAATTATGGTTAAGCCCGAGGTTGTCAATGACGATAAGATGGTTCTTCTTGCAAGGGATATCGCCAAAAAGATTGAAGAAAGTATGGAATATCCCGGTCAGATCAAGGTTAACCTTATCAGAGAAAGCAGAACTATCGACTACGCAAAGTAATTTATTTTTGGGGCTGCCTTGTGCAGCCCTTATTTGTTAGGATGATTTATAATGAACATTCTTGTTATCGGAGACGTTGTTTCGGCAAAGGGCTGTGAATTCCTCCGCAGTGTACTGCCTGCCTACAAAAGGCTGAAAAAAATTGACCTGTGCATTGCAAACGGCGAAAATTCTGCCGTAGGCAACGGCATTACTCCTTTTTCGGCGCAGTATCTTTTTGACAGCGGAGTTGATTTTATCACAACGGGTAATCACGTTTACCGCCGCAGAGAATTCTATGAAATGCTTGACGAAAGAGACGATATAATCCGCCCTGCAAATTTCTGCAAAACCAATCCCGGCAAAGGGTATTCCGTTGTGGATATGGGCAGTGTGAAGGTGGGAATAATCAATCTTTCGGGCACAGTCTATATGGAAAGATGCAGTAACCCCTTTACTGCCGTTGATGAAATTCTTCCCGAGCTTTCGGATTGCAGGATAAAGCTTGTTGATTTTCACGCAGAGGCAACCGCAGAGAAAAAGGCAATGGGATTTTATCTTGACGGTAAGGTATCTGCCGTTTTCGGTACGCATACCCACGTTATGACCGCTGATGCGGCGGTGCTTCCCGAGGGTACCGCATACATCACGGATATCGGTATGACGGGCCCAAAATATTCCGTTCTCGGCGTAAAGCCCGAAATTTCAATCGATTGGCTGAAAACGGGTATGCCCGCACGCTTCGACACAGCCGAGGGTGATTGTATGATGAACGGCTGTATTTTTGAAATCGACAATAAAACAGGCAAAGCGTTAAGCGTTGAGCCCGTGAATATAGAATAGGACAGATAATTATGCAGAAACTGCTAAGCCATATGCGTGCCGCCTGTCAGCAATATGAAATGATAAAAGAGGGCGACAGAATTGCAATCGGCGTTTCGGGCGGAAAGGATTCCGTTGCACTGCTTGCAGGCATGGCAAATCTCCGCAGATTTTACCCCGAAAAATTTGACATTGTCGCAATAACTCTTGACCCACGTTTCGGCGGTACCGACGGCGATTTTTCTAAAATAGAAGAATTGTGCAAAGCCCTCGACGTTGAATACGTAATCAAACGCACTCAGCTTGCAGAGGTTATATTCGATATCAGAAAAGAAAGCAATCCCTGCAGCCTTTGTGCAAGAATGCGCCGTGGTGCGCTTCATGATGCAGCAAAAGAAAACGGATGCAATAAAATTGCTCTGGGTCATCATCTTGACGACGTTGCCGAAACCTTTATTATGAACCTTTTCAACGGCGGTACGCTTGATTGCTTTATGCCCGTCACCTATCTTTCACGGAAAGATATATATATGATAAGACCTATGATTTTTGCAAGAGAAAGCGACTGTGCAAGAGTTGTCCGCAGAGAAGGTCTCCCCACCGTAAAAAGCAACTGCCCTGCCGACGGCACAACCGAAAGGCAGGAGGTTAAAGAAATGCTCAGTGCCCTTGAAAAAAAATATGGCGACGTGAGAAGCAAAATCCTGGGTGCTATGCAGAGAAAAGAAATAAACGGATATTGAGGTAATAAAATGAGAAAAATCACAAACATCAATCAGGGCTGGTCATTCACAAAAGACGGCATTGCCGAGGCGGTTAATCTGCCTCATACCTGGAATGCGTCTGACGGTCAGGGCAGTGCGGAAACCTATGACAGATGCAGATGTGTTTACGAAAAAAACATTCCCTTCTTTGAGGGCAGAGTATATCTTGAAATCAACGGTGCAAACACCGTTGCCGAGGTTTTCATAAACGGTATTTACATCGGCAGCCATGAAAACGGCTACGCAATGTTCCGCTTTGAAATCACGGATTTCCTTAAAGACGGCGACAATGAAATCCGTATTATCGTTGACAACAGCCCCAATGAATTCCTTTACCCCGAAATGGCGGATTTCACATTTTACGGCGGTCTTTACCGCGACGTAAATATTATCAGCGAGGTTGCAAAATCTCATTTTTCTCTGCTGGATATGAGCCTTTGCGGTATGTATATCACACCCAAGGCGGACGGCAGAGTTTTTGTGAAATCGCTTATTGAGGGAAGCTGTAAGGGTCTGACAAAGGAGTTTGTTATTACCGACGCAGAGGGTAATGAGGTTGCCGCAAGAGAGGTTGCGGCAGACGTTGATGCCGTAAAGCTTTTCATTGACGAGCCTGTTCTCTGGGACGGAATAAAAAATCCTTATCTTTATACAATGACTGCAAGGCTTAAGGACGGTGACGAAGTCATTGATGAGGTCAGTGACAGCTTCGGTGTCCGCGAATTTTATTTTGACAGCGAAAAGGGCTTTTTCCTTAACGGTGAAAGCGTTAAGCTGAAGGGTGTTTCAAGGCACCAGGATTGGGAAGGCAAGGGCAATGCGCTGACCCTTGACGAGCACAAAAAAGATGTTGAACTCATCAAAGAAATCGGTGCGAATTCAATCCGTCTTGCCCATTATCAGCACGACGAAAAGTTCTATGACCTTTGTGACGAAGCAGGCTTCCTTGTATGGGCTGAAATACCCGTTATATCAAGATTCAGCAAAAAGAAGCAGGATCAGGCAAAATTTATGCTTGAAGAGCTTATAAAGCAGAATTTTAACCATCCTTCTATCTTCTGCTGGAGCGTTGCTAACGAAATTTCAATAGGCGGCGCGGGCTCAAGCGTTTACGACGGTATAAAGGAGCTTAACGATATTGCCCATGCGCTTGATTCCACAAGACCCACCGCAACCGCACAGGTTTCATTCAGCTCCGTCAATTCAAAGCTTAACGGAATTCCCGATATTCTGGGCTATAACCATTATTTCGGCTGGTATGTTCAGACTGTTGAACAGATTGATAAGTGGCTTGACGATTTTCACGGAAAGAAGCCCGATATAAAGCTTTGTATTTCCGAATACGGTGCAGAGGCAAATATTGCACTTCACTCGGCAAATCCCGTGCAGGGAGATTACTCTGAAGAATATCAGGCGTACTATCACGAGCACTACGTGAAAGCAATCAACGAAAGAGATTGGCTCTGGGGCTCGTATGTATGGAATATGTTTGATTTTGGCTCTGCCGTGCGTAACGAAGGCGGCACAAAAGGCCGTAACAACAAAGGTCTTGTCACCTTTGACAGAAAGATCAAAAAGGATGCTTTTTACGTCTATAAAGCTCATTGGTCAGACGAAAAATTCGTTCATATTGCAGGTGAAAGATTTGTTGACCGACCCACGGGCGAGCAAAAAATCAAAGTTTATTCCAACTGCGATAAAGTAAAGCTTACCGTAAACGGCGAAGCAACCGAGCTTGAAGGCGATAAGATATTTGTTTTTGACGCCGTTATCAGGGAGGGTGAAAACGTTATCACCGCAAAAGCAGGCAGGCTGACCCATAAAATCACCGTTAACGGTACGGATACCCCAAATCCCGACTACGTGCTTCCCGAGGGGGCGGAATCATTTGTGCGTAATTGGTTTGACGCAAACGATTCCATTGACCCCGACAGACTTTCCCTTAACGATACCGTAGGCGATATTCTGTTTAATACGGAAGTACGGAAGCTTATCAAAAATCACACGGGCAAGGAAATTGATCATCCCGCACTCAGATACGTAGGTAAAATTCCTCTCAAGCCCGTCAGCACCGTTGCATCAAAGCTGGGTGCAGGCGACGTGATAGGGCTTGCAAATCAATTCCTTCAGACAATAAAAAAAGATAAATAAGCATTCAAAAAATCCCCCTGCTTAGCTGTGAAGCAGGGGGATTTTCGGTTAATTAAAATACGTCGTCAACAATTACACTCTTGAGAAGTGCGGGAACCATAATAAGGAATTTGGGAAGCCACATTGTGAAAGTGTATGCCGCAAGGCCGAGGAAGCTGGGAACTACAAGTGCATTGTATTCTGCTTCGCTTGTGATGTTGTCACCTGTAAACGTGATTTTGTTTTCGCCTGTTTTCTTTTCAATTGTGAAAGAATCGTGCTTTGTAACAATCTGCTCTGCGCCTTCAATGGGCTCGCCGTTTTCATCGGTGGGAAGGTCTGAAAGAACGTATGAATTGAGTGTCAGCTTGCCGCCGTCGATTGAAATTTCGTTGAAAATTCCGCCGATGTACGCCTGGTTTGTCTGATCCCAATCTTGACCGTCCCAGTAGTTGCCGTAGCCACCCTTCTGAATTGTAAGAGCATCAATCCATTCGGTCTTCATAAAGTGATTTGCGAGGAATTCGCGGACTTCATATCTCTTTGCACCTGCTGTGCCTGAGAGAACGTAAACGGTACCGTCCTCATTAACCTTGTTGTTCTTGAGAGGCTTTGTTCTGAGATACTGGTGGTCGTGACCGCCCATTACAAGGTCAACGTTACACTTGTCAAGAACGTTTGTAAGCGATTCCTGAAGATAGAGAGCATCGGGCCACTTTGCGTCCTTGCCCAGTGAGTAAGGTGACTTGTGAAGGAATACAATTTTCCAATCCTTATCAGTGCTGTTAAGGTCGTTTTCAAGCCAGTTAAGCTGTGCGATTGAAATTGAAAGAACATCGTTGGTATTAAGAACTGCAAAATGAGCGTTGCCGTAATCGAAGGAATAGTTAACGCCGTCTTTAACCTGCACACTTTCGCTTGTGTCAAGGTTAAACATATTGTTGAACCAATGCTCAACACCGAGACCGTCGTGATTGCCTGCTACGGGCACGATTGTTGTGCCAAGGTTGATATCCTTCATAGCGGTATCGTAGTAATCCCACTCTTCGTTGGTGCTGTCGTCTGTGAAGTCACCCATATTAACCATAAATTCTGCTGTAGGAACGGTATCGAAGGCTGCCTGTGCAACCTTTGCACCCTTAAAGAAGTTTTCCTGATTGCCGGACTGGATATCAGCAATGGTAACAAAGCTGAACTTATCGTCATCGTTATCTGTTGTGAATTTACCGACTTCACTGAAATCGGTACCGTTGCCTACGCGGTAAAGGTAGAGTGTGCCGGGAGTAAGGTCTGAAACAAGTGCCTTGTGAACAAACTTGCCTTCCCACTCAAAAACTTCTTCATAGGTAATTGTGCAGTTTGTGGCAAGTGTACCGTCAATGCCTGCAATCTCAACTACGCTTGTTGTGTTTTCATTGGTGTACCATGTGATACCCTTCTGAGTTGAGGGGTCGCCGTTGACTGCAACGGAAATACGGGTAGGTGTTGTGCCTGAAACTGCTGTTTCTTCTGCGGATGCAGGGAAAATGAGGCAGGTTGCAAGCATTGCAACGCAAAGCACAATGCTGAGAGCCCTTGAAAAATTCTTTTTCATATGTTTTTCCTTTCAAATATGCTTTATTGTAACGGTTTCATACCGTCAGTTCCTTATTTGACGGGAACACTTACGTCCCACTTGGTAAGCCATTCGCCTGTTTTACAGTTTCTTGCTCTGAAAAGAACTTCATCATCGTAAACTTCTACGATATATGTAAGACCCGCACCGTTTCCGCCTTCTTCACCGTCTTTGTTTTCGATAGTGAATGAGGGAACGTTGAATGAATGGAAGCCTTCTATCTGTTCATAGCTGTACTGACTGAAGCCTGCATGAAGATGACCCGTAATGAGAATAACGGTGCTGTCCTTTGCGTGCTTTGCAAGAAGAGCCTTGATTTCGTCATTCTGAGCGCCGACGGAACCGGCTTCCTTATTGGTACCGTTACCCCAGGTTGTAGGCAGGTTGTGTGTAAGCTTGAGAGGCTGATGAAGAACAACAAATACGGGCTTGCCCTTTTCGGTAGCAAGCTCATTGTCAATCCATTCAAGCTGTTCGGGGCTGATGTACGATTCCTCAAACACCATTTTATCCGAACCCATAACTATGAACTTATAGCCATTGATAACTTCCGAATATGCGAATTTGCCCTCTGCATATGCATTCTCGGTCATTGTTTTATCCCTGTTGAGTTTATTGGTGAAATCCGAAAAACGGTCATAGCTCTGGCTGTATGCACGGAGTCTGATGTCGTGATTACCTTCTGCCATAACAAAACGCTTGCTCAGGCCGTTGATTTCATTATAAACAAGCTGATATTCTTCGAGAAGTCCGTTCTCCGCAATATCACCTACGCCTACAATTGCGTCAAACTCACATTCTGCGTTTTTAAGATCCATACAGGCTTCCTGGAAGGACTGATATCTGCCGAACATATAGTTTGAAATCTGAGGGTCTGCAAACGTTGCAAACACAAGTTCAACGTTTTTGGGGTCCTTTGCCTTGATGGGTTCTGCGGTTGAAGGTGCAACAAGACCACCGTTGAACGAGTACATAATTGTAATGATGAGCGTGAAAATTTTGAACGAAATCTGCTGAATCAATGTCATAACCAATACTCCTCCTGACACAAATATACTCCATTAGATTACCACTAAAAGATTAAATTGTCAATAAATCGGAACTTCAAACTTATATTTTTACACTTTGCTGAAATTTTATACAAATATTTTGTGAAAATCACACACTTTTTGGAATAATTAAAGTCTTTACAAAAGCAAAGGAAAGTGTTAATATTATCAGTGGTGTATTATTATTTCACTTATAATAATTATTTTTAGGAGGAAAAGACTATGGCCAGAAAAATGAAGACCATGGACGGTAACAACGCCGCTGCATGGGTGTCATATGCTTTCACAGAAGTTGCAGGCATTTACCCCATCACTCCGTCAAGCCCCATGGCAGACTATGTTGACCAGTGGTCAGCACAGGGTATGAAGAACATCTTCGGCACAACTGTAAGAGTTGCCGAAATGCAGTCAGAAGCAGGTGCAGCAGGTACCGTTCACGGATCTCTTGCAGCAGGTGCTCTCACCACAACTTACACTGCATCACAGGGTCTTCTTCTTATGATCCCCAATATGTATAAAATCGCAGGTGAGCTTCTTCCCAGCGTTTTCCACGTATCGGCACGCTGCGTAGCTTCACACGCTCTTAACATTTTCGGCGACCATTCAGACGTTTACGCTTGCCGTCAGACAGGCTTCGCAATGCTCGCTGAAACAAACACACAGGAAGTTATGGACCTTGGCGCTGTTGCACACCTTGCATCAATCAAGGGCCGCGTTCCCTTCATCAACTTCTTCGACGGTTTCCGTACATCACACGAGCTTCAGAAAATTGAAATCTGGGATTTTGAAGACCTTAAGGAAATGTGCGATATGGACGCTGTTGAAGCTTTCAGAAAGAGAGCTCTCAACCCCGAAAGACCCGTTATGCGCGGTTCACACGAAAACGGCGACATCTTCTTCCAGCACAGAGAAGCATGTAACTCATACTACGATGCACTTCCCGCAATCGTTGAGGAGTACATGGACAAGGTTAACGCAAAGCTCGGCACAAACTACAAGCTCTTCAACTACTACGGCGCTCCCGATGCTGAAAAGGTTATCATCGCAATGGGTTCAATCTGTGACGTAGCAGAAGAAGTTATCGATTATCTTACCGCTAAGGGTGAGAAGGTTGGTCTTGTTAAGGTTCGTCTTTACAGACCCTTCTCAGCAGAGAAGCTTGTTGAAGCTATCCCCGCAACAGCAAAGAAGATTGCTGTTCTCGACAGAACAAAGGAACCCGGCTCACTTGGCGAGCCCCTCTTCCTTGACGTTGTTGCAGCTCTTGCAGCTACCGGTAAGACAGGCATCCAGGTAATCGGCGGCCGTTACGGTCTCGGTTCAAAGGATACACCTCCCTCAAGCATCTTCGCTATCTATGACGAGCTTGCAAAGGATGCTCCCAAGGCTCAGTTCACTCTCGGTATCACCGACGACGTAACTAACCTTTCACTTGAAGAGAAAGAAGCTCCCAACACCGCAGCAGAAGGCACAATCGAGTGCAAATTCTGGGGTCTCGGCGGCGACGGCACCGTTGGCGCAAACAAAGACTCAATCAAGATCATCGGCGACCATACCGACAAGTACGTTCAGGCTTACTTCCAGTATGACTCAAAGAAGACCGGCGGTATTACAATTTCTCACCTTCGTTTCGGTGACAGCCCCATCAAGTCCCCCTACTACATCAACAAGGCTGACTTCGTAGCTTGCCACAACCCCTCATACGTTGAAAAGGGCTACAAGATGGTTAACGACGTTAAGCCCGGCGGTGTTTACCTTATCAACTGCCAGTGGGATGAAGCTGAACTCGCTGAAAAGCTTCCCGCAGAAGCAAAGAGATACATTGCTAAGAACAACATCCAGCTTTACACTGTTAACGCTATCGACCTTGCTGCTCAGATCGGTCTCGGCAAGAGAACAAACACCGTTCTTCAGTCTGCATTCTTCTCACTTTCAAAGGTTCTTCCCGCTGAGGAGGCAATCGGCTATATGAAGGAGAAGGCTCAGAAGTTCATGAAGAAGGGTAAGGAAATCGTTGAAATGAACGAAAAGGCTATTGACGCAGGTGCAACAGCTTACGTTAAGATCAACGTTCCCGCAGAATGGGCAAATGCTGAAGATAACAAGGTTGCTGAAGCTTCAAAGGGCGCAGCAAAGCTTGTTAAGATGGTTGACGGCATCATGAAGCCCGTTGCTCTTATGGACGGTGACTCACTTCCCGTTTCAGCTTTCGTTGATCACGCTGACGGTACATTCGAACACGGCGCATCAGCTTACGAAAAGAGAGGCGTTGCAGTTCTCGTTCCCGCTTGGGACGGCGCATCATGTGCACAGTGTAACAAGTGCTCATACGTTTGCCCCCACGCAACAATCAGACCTTACTGCCTCACAGCTGAAGAAGCTGCTGCTGCTCCCGAAAACGCAATCATCGTTGACAAGAAAGCAGGTAAGGGCAAGGGCGTTTATAAGTATACACTCGCAGTTTCACCCCTCGATTGTATGGGATGCGGCGTTTGCGTAGGCGTATGTCCCACAAACTCACTCAAGATGGTATCAAGAGAGAGCCAGGATGCTATGCAGCCCGTATTCGATTACATGGTTGAAAATGTAACAGTTAAGGAAGAAGTAGCTGACAACATCGTTATGGGCAGCCAGTACAAGACTCCTCTTCTCGAGTTCTCAGGCTCATGCGCAGGTTGTGCAGAAACAGCTTACGCTCGCCTTATCACTCAGATGTTCGGCGACAGAATGTACATCTCCAACGCAACAGGCTGTTCATCAATCTGGGGCGGTCCCGCAGCAACATCACCCTACACAGTTAACAAGAAGGGCTACGGTCCCGCATGGGCTAACTCCCTCTTCGAAGATAACGCAGAACACGGCTTCGGTATGTTCCTTGGCCAGAATGCTATCCGCAACGCTCTTATCGCTAAGGTAGAAGCAGTTGCAGCAGCAGAATGCGCAACAGAAGAAATCAAGGCAGCTGCAGCAGCTTACCTTGAAACAGTTAACGACGGCGCAAAGAACGGTGCAGCTACAGAAGCTCTTGTTGCAGCTCTTGAAGGTTGCGATTGCGACACATGCAAGGAAATCCTTGCAAGCAAGGAATATCTTGCTAAGAAGTCAGTATGGATCTTCGGTGGCGACGGTTGGGCATACGATATCGGCTTCGGCGGTGTTGACCACGTTCTTGCAGCAGGTGAAGATGTAAACATCATGGTATTCGATACAGAAGTTTACTCCAACACAGGCGGTCAGGCTTCCAAGGCTTCCAACATCGGTCAGGTTGCACAGTTCGCAGCAGCAGGTAAGGGCATCGCTAAGAAGTCACTTGCTGAAATCGCAATGAGCTATGGCTACGTTTACGTTGCACAGATCGCT
>JAFYNR010000042.1 GCA_017548045.1 Clostridia bacterium
AGCGGCCCGGGAAGATAGGTCGACGCCGACACTTTTTCATTTTGCCTTAATAGCTCAGTCGGTAGAGCACGCGGCTGTTAACCGCGGTGTCACAGGTTCGAGTCCTGTTTGAGGCGCCAAAGCATGATAATCCGAACCTTTTCTTTTATCAGAATCGGTTCGGATTATTACTTTTTATCTGATATTTAAAATGCAAACGGAGCAGTGGTGAGCTGCTCCGTTTTTTATGTCTTATTCTGTTGTGCTGCTTTCCATTCAGCGAATTCTTTCTGACCTTCTTCGCTGTTGAAAAACTCTAATATGTCCGGATACAAGGCTTCTGCCAATGTCTCCAATGCGTCTTCCGTTATGCCCGAAATCTTTCTGGGCGGCTTATTTTTTTCAGCCACGGAAATTAAATTTTGCTCTCCTTTCTTTTGTGAAGGAGATAAACCAATTAATGAAAGATTATTTACTCACCTGTATTATAGAAGTAAATTCAGCATTTGTCAAATTTTTCTGAATGGTTGTAAAAACCTGATTTTCTGCAACCTAAAATTTCGTCCGTAATGGACATTATACGCAAAAGCAGGGTTGCAGGTCAAACTATACGTACCCCTCAATTACCGCACTCTGAAACCGTTGATATGCAAGGGTTTCAGAATCTCTATTTGGTTAATTTTACATTTTGAAATTCATCTTTAATGAGCATAATATAAAAAGTAACATCCTTGGAAATTTGTTGTTTCCAAGGATGTTTTGTTTATTCTTTCCACGTCACTTCGGGTTCTTTTTCAAACACGTCGCTGAAACGGATAATATTCATCAGTTCTTCTTTTTCCTTTTCAAGTTTAACTACTCGTTTGCTCAGATCACTGCCTTCATTAAGAAGTTTTTCTGTTTCCTTAATTCTTATGCTCAATTCGTTTTCATATTTTTCTGTGTTTTCAACAACGGTGTCAAACTTTTCAAGGAAATTAACAATTCTCCTGATGTTTCCGCTTGGGCTCATACCCATTTCAACGGTAAACATTTCGTCCATAAATTTCAGTATTACATATGGCTTTTCTGAATGCTGAAACTCAGGCAAAATAATTTCCATAAATAAGAATCGGATTGGATGAGGTCTCGGATTCTGATACAAAAATTCTTTTGTAATCATAACAGATTTGTTCCTTGCTTCTTTATAAAAATCCGAACTTGAATAGTTTGAAAAGCGTTGTTGTGCCATTTTTGAAGCTATCACTCGGTTCTTTATTGTGGCAAATTTTTCTTTTAATTCGGGCAATTCCTGTTCAAGATTTGCAATGGTCTTGTTTTCTTGCATAAGCAGAATTCTTGCATTACGCAGTTCGTTTTCTTTTTCGGCAAGCTGTTTCATAAGCGGCTGCGAAAGTGCAAGTGCCTTTACTTCTGCATAGGTCAGAATGTTATTTTCAAGGTCTGTTATGCTTCGCTGATATGAACTGCCGTTGAGAAACTGTGAAATGAATTTCTGCTTTGTTTCAAGAATCTGCCACGAATATGAATCAAAACTGCCTTCTGCAATATATCGATATATATTGACATCTTTGTTTTCGTTTCCTCTTCGGAGAATTCTGCCTTCTCTTTGCACCATATCGGCGGGTCTCCACGGCACATCAAGATGATGAATTGCTTTCAATTTCTGCTGCACGTTTGCACCGATTCCCAGTTTAAATGTTGAACCGATTATGATTCGAATTTTTCCTTCATTGAATTCTTTGAAAAGTTTCAGTTTGGTACTTTCGGTTTTATAACTGTGGATAAATGCGATTTCTTTTTCGTCAATACCGTTTTCACAAAGATGCATTTTCAGTTCTTTATAAACGCTGAAATCTTCACCCTTCGGAGTTGAATAATCGCAAAAAATCAGTTGGGTATAATCCTTGCTTTCGTTATAAATTTTAACAACGTTTTTGACGCAGTTATATATTTTTGAACACTTGTCATATCTCTGCTTTTTGCCGACAAGGTCAAGACACAAAGCTGCTTTTCGCCCGTCGGTACTTACTTTGAGCATATTATCCTGATATTTCTCAACTTCTTTTGCTCTGATTGCTTCCGTTCGTTCGCAAAGAGATTCCATATATTCTTTGAGTTGTGAAGATCTTTCGATAACAACATCCGTATATTCATCAAAATCAGGTATTCCGTCAGCGGTTTTTACAGCGTGGAATATTGCAACCTCCGAAAACATTTTTGAAAGTTCGGGCAGGTTGAAAAACTTCGAAAATCTTCTCACGAATCTGAATTTTGAAGTATCAACATCAACTTCGCATACCTGTTCGGGTTTTGCAAAAGTTCGGACCCAGTTATCAAAAACATCAAGTTTTGATTTTGCCATTTCTTCGGGCTGAAGGTACATCTGCATTGCATATGCATCGGATATGGAGTTGCAAAGCGGTGTTCCAGTTGCAAGAACGGCACCTCTTCCGCCGTTGTTTATCTGAACGCTTCTGATTTTTTGCATCATTGCCATGCATTTTGTTGAACCGGTGGTGTTGATTCCTACAAGGTTTTTCAGTTTTGTTCTGATTGGAAGATTTTTGAAATTATGGGCTTCATCGAGAAAAATCGTGTTGATTTCAAGAGAATCAAAAGTGATTTCATTTGGTGTGACATCAAAACTGTCAAGAAAATCATTAGTGATTTTTTTGATATATTTTTTCTCTTGTTCAAGCGGTGCAGAACCCCACTTCCAACTGTAACTGTTTTTGAGTCGGTTGATTGAATCGTTTATTTCCGCAACTTTCTTTTTCATTTCATCTGTTACAAATTTAACTGAAACAGGAATCATCTCAAAGCAACTATAAGCGATGATGATTCCGTCATAATCGCCTTTTTGCATCTGACGGAGAACTTTCTGACGCATTTCGGGTTTGAATGTTTTGGGGTCAACGGTCAGAAGTTTTGCTTTCGGATATAAATCCGAAAATATCTTCTCCCATTGACCGACGATATTATTCGGAACAACAAACATATTCTTTCTTGAAATATTCTGCCTTCTCATTTCCATTGCGGCGGCAATCATAATAAAAGTTTTGCCTGCGCCAACATCAAATGCAAGCAAAGTGTTGGGGGTTGAAATGATTTTCTGAACCGCATCTTTCTGATAATCAAAAAGACTGAAATTCTTGTTCATATCAGGGAACTCAAGATTCTGACCGTCGTATTTCTTCGACTTGAATCCTGCAAACAGTCTGTTATATTCTTCTTCGACCTGCCATCTTCGGTCTTCGTCAAGCCATATCCAATTTTTGAATTCTTCAACCATAACCTGCTGTTTTTCAAGAGCAGAAATTGTTTCAGCTTCGTTGAAATATAAGCCGTCATCAAGAATTTTTATTTCGCGAAGATTGAGGGTGGATTCAAGAATATGCAGGGCGTTGAACCGTTCCGTTCCGAATCTTACGGTTATATTCGGACTTGAATATTGTTTTTTACCCTCCACAAACCAACTGCCTGTTATGGGCTCATAAGAAACAAGCCTGACGTTGCTTTGCCAATTTTCACCGTAGGAAATCATATGAGCGGCAAATTCATTTATAATATCAACGCTTATCCACGGAGCACCGAGCGAAACCTCAATATCTGTATAAGGAATTTCGTGAGGAATTCGTTCAACCTTTTTCTCAACGTAAATAACATTCTTCTTTTCCTGAAGAACCTTTGCCTGATGATACATTTCAATCCATTTATCAAGAGTGAATTCTTCCAGATTTTCTTCGGAAAGAGTATCAACTATTTCTTTTTCGGGCAGATTTTCGGTTGTTTTATTGATTCTGATTGTGTAATCCTGTGCTTCATAAACGGAATAATCTCTTTCCAGAAGTTCTTGGGCAATCTGTTTGCCGAGCGAATCTGCATTTACCGACGCCGCGATTTTATCTGCGATATAACCCTTTTCTTTTTGTGCAAACAAAGGCAGGCTGTTTTTGATAAGAATATTTTTAAGTTCAATTTTCCAGAGAATCGAAAGCTGTCTTCGTCTGCTGACCCTGAAGTTTGACTTTGCTTTTCTGATAACATTTACTTTGTCGTCAAGAATACATATGATTCCCCAAGAATCAGGAACTTTGCTCTCGGCAGAGTGCAGATGTTTCTGACTGACAACGATGTAGTTATAATCAAAAAATTTGTTATACTGAATTATCTGCTCATCAAGACGGCTGTAATTATCAAGGTCGCTTTTGATTTCATATCCTGTCAGACAGTCGCTGACTACCATAACGTCACAAATCGAATTGCCGATGCTTTTCTCCTGATAAATTCTGATTTCATTGTTTAATGACTGCAGATATGCTATCAGAATTTTACGAATGCTTTTATCGTTCATATTCTCGCCTCCGTAAATAATTTAACGGAAACGGTGCACCGAAAATGTCCCACGACATATTGCATAATAGTGTCAATGATGATAGAATAAACACGAGGTGACAGTTATGGACTCAATGCAGCCGAAAAAATTACTCATTATCAACATTCTTGATATTCTAAAAAAATATACCGACGAAGATCACCGTCTGAGTCAGAAAGAGATTTCGGAGATTCTTGAAACGGAATACGATATGAAGGCTGATCGCAAGGCAATTAAGCGCAATCTGATGAATCTGATTGAATTCGGTTATGAAATCGAATACAGCGAGGCTCTGCGAATGGTCAAAAATTCAAAGGGTGAGCTTGAAGAAAGCTATATTCTCTCCGATTTTTATCTTGTGCGTGATTTTACCGATGCAGAACTTCGTCTACTGATTGACAGTCTGCTTTTCTCAAAGCATATCCCGTATTCACAATGCAAGGAACTGATTGAAAAAATCGAGGGACTTTCAAACAAATATTTCAGAAACAAAGTAAAGCACATCCGCAATCTGCCCGAGAATATGCCGCAGAACAAAGAACTTTTCTATACGATTGAAGTTCTTGATGAGGCAATAAGCAAGGGCAGACAGGTTGCTTTCAGATACAACGATATGGGTACGGATAAAAAGCGTTATCCTCGAAAAAACAGCGAGGGCAACGCGAGAGAATATATTGTCAACCCCTATCAGATGGTTGCCACAAACGGCAGATATTATCTCATCTGCAACTATGATAAATATGACAATGCGGCGAATTACCGCCTTGACAGAATAACGGACATCCGTCTGCTTGACGCTCCCGTAAAGCCGATGAAAAAGGTTGAGGGACTTGAACACGGACTTGATTTACCGAAGCATATGGCGGAGCATATTTATATGTTTGCCGACAAGACAGAAAAGGTCACATTCAGAGCAAAGAAATATATTGTTTCGGAAATTATTGACTGGTTCGGCAAGGATGTCAGATTCAGCGACGAAACCGATGATGAAGTTACGGCAGAAGTCAGAGTCAGCAAAATGGCAATGAAATTCTGGGCTATGCAGTACGGCGAACATATAACCGTAACATCCCCAGAAAGCCTTATAAATGATATAAAGAATGCACTGCAAAAAGCAGTGGAGAAATATAATTAATAAGGAGAAATATTATGAAATCAGATTCATCTAAATTAAACAAGGAAATTGAAGAATTAAAAACAGAGTTAAGTCAACTCACTGAAATGAAATATGCATTTGCTGAATGTACATACAGATTAAATTTAATAATTGCAAAAGAGAAATCAATAATTCAATCTATTGAAAACTCTGAGGATTATGGTGTTTCAAGTATAAAAGGTTACCGAAACACCATTAAAAAGATCATATCAGAGTCAAGCCAACCACTTGATGAACTTGATAAGTTGCTCACATTATTTGACAAATATAGGGGATAAGGAGAATTAATATGAAAGAAATCAAATGGATTTATGCAAACAATGAAGATAACTCGTCCAGATATCTGCTTGGAACAGAAGGCGAAAGACCGATATTCTGCTTTGGGATTAATCCCAGCACAGCTGAACCTAATGCGGCAGATAACACTATAAGAAAAGTCACAAAAATTTCTGAACATAACAACTATGACAGTTGGATAATGCTGAACGTTTTCCCCATCAGAGCAACAAAGTTTGATGATTTAAGCAAAGAGCTTTCCGAGAAGGAAAAGAAAGAACATGCTGAAAATTTGAAATATATCAAGGAAACCTTAAGCAAATATGACAAGGTTGATATATGGTTGGCTTTCGGAAATCATATTTTCCACCGCGACTATTTGCGTGAATATTTTGTCGAAATATATGAAGAACTTTCCAAATCAGAGGTAAATTGGTATATTACAAAAGAAAACAAAAGCGGTGCACCTGCTCATCCCTTATATCAAAAGAATAATTCCGAATTAAATAAGTTTGATAAAATTGACGAGTTTATTAAAGAACTCAAAAAATAAGGCGCAAATTATAACCTTATAATAAAGAAAGTGATTTTATAATGGAAACTTACAAAAAAAGAATTGATGAATGCACGGATTTAGAATCTCTTTTTTCTATATGGAAAGAAGCACAGTCAAAGGAAGAAAATTATTCGCTTACATTTCCCGGAAAAGGAACTCTCCCGATAGAATTTCGCAACAATTGGACCGATGACGGATATTTAAGCGATAGCAGAGAGAATACAGATATTCTTTTTATTTTGAAAGAGCCAAATGAACAAGGTGCTATTGATAAAGATGATGTAAAAGTTTTTGGACACAAAGAATTCTGGATAAAAAATAATATAAATAATTTCAAAAGTACCATATGCAGAAGAGCATACTATACAACAAAAGAATTAATCAGCAATGAATTAACAGAAGAAACTTGGGTTTATAAGGCTGCTATTATGAATCTAAATAAACGTGGTGGATATAACCATACCAATAACCGCAAAATTACAAACTATGTTAAGAAGTACAAAGATTTTATAACCAAACAGATTGAAATAATAAACCCCAAAATAATTGTTTTTATGTGCGGTGTTAAATATTCAAAAGAAATAATCAGTATTCTTGACGTTTCAAAATATGAAGTTTATTGTGCTCCTCATCCTGCGACTTGGGGATCAGACTGTGATTATCTTAAAAAGAGAGAAAAACACTCAACAAATTAACATCTCCCCAAAACAACCCACACCTCCTGTTACTATGTATCTACAAAGTAACGGGAGGTGATTTTATGAACAGATGGAAAGTTGTTTGCCAGATTAACAACGTACATTCCGAGCCGATTGTTTCCGCAACGGGTTCCTATGAAGCCGAAAAGCTCGTCAGAAGTATGTACGCAGGGCAGACTGTCAGAATAATGTATATCGTCAAAGTCTGATATGCACCGAAAAAAGACCATCTCTTTTGGTATTCTTACCTCAAGAGATGGTTCTTTATTTATTAACTGACGAAAGGTTGTTTGTTGTGATTTCATATTTTTTCAGAAAAGTAGATCTATGTAAAACAGTATGCGGGGATAATGAATACTGGGGTATTGACAATCAATACAGATATTCAATAGATTCTGAAAAAGCGATTGAACTTGCCGATGCATTGAACAATACTTTTTCCAGTTACTATAATGAATCTTTCAATGAGATTGAAAGATTGGAAATATTTGAATTTCATAAACAAAATGCGGATGCAGAAATAATCAAAAAAATCTTGCCGGCTTTTCCGAATCTCAAAGAATTAAAAATTCATTCAGCAGGTCTTCCTGACCTTAAATTTCTGACTGCCGTTCCCAATCTGGAAAGTTTGATAATCAGGTGGAATCTATGCAAACAATATGAGCGTTTGGATTTCTTTGATATTTCAGGTATTGAAAATTGTCAGAAATTAAAACATATATGGTTCGATCATATAGGAGAAGAGGTGAAAAACACAGAACTGTTGAAATCGTTACCCGAGCTTTTCTGTTTGCGGATAATCGTTTGTTCATTTGATCTGAGTTTTATCAGAGAGCTTACAAATCTGAAAGAACTGCATATGTGCGGATTGGATATGAAAATGCACACATTAAAGAATCTCGATACACTTACAAAACTTAAAATACTGTGTGTATACAATGTTCGCGGACTTTACACAAAATTCAAAAAGCTTGAAAGTCTGGAATATTTATTTATCGGCGGTACCGTTATTTCGTACAAAACAAAATTGGGATTAAAAGGCATAGAAAATTTGAAAAATCTTAAGCAATTGATAATAAACGAAAGAGATATTGCCGATCCGCAGGAGGCCGAAAAATATAAGCATATAATAAACAACCCCTATGTTGAGTGGCCGAGACCCGGAGAGTTAAAGGAGTGATATTATGTCAACCAAAATAAAAGTTGTAAAAAAGTTTTTCACAGATATAACTTCGTGCAAGGATTTCAAAGTTGATACAAGAGATCTTTGCATAATAAGCCGTGACGGTAAATTCGGCGTTGCTGAAAAGCATAGAAACGGCAACCTGACTGTTCTTGTTGACTGTGAATATGATTATATCGACACTTTCTGCAGTGAAAAAGGATTTACAAATATGGTTTCAGTTTCACTTAACGGCAAACACGGACTTTATGCTTTTAAATTCACAGAGAGTTCAAAAAGCACAAAAATCTGTTGCGAAAAGATTACGACTTGCGAATACGATAACATTTATTTCCCATTTGGAAATGATGTTGCTGTTCTTGAGAAATGCAACAATTCGGTGAGATATTACAATATCGTCAGCAGGAAACTTTCCCCACCGTATAAAGATTACAGTTTCGATGAAATGGGAGAATTGTATTACTTTTATACAGATAAAATCCAACTGTGTATTGATCAGGATACGGATAATGTTATATATTCGTGTCCTGCAGAAGAAACGGTCAGTGCAGAAAAAATATGGCGTGAATTTTATGTTCTGACTCATTACGATTTCGATAATTTACCAATTGAACAGAACACAAATGATTTGCTTTTTTATAATCGAAATCTTATGACGTCGTACCTGATTGAAAATGTTGAATGTCTGCACATAACAAGATATGATTATGACAAATGGGGTGTCAATCATATCGTAACCTTTCTGAAAGAGGGCCAAAAACATATTATTGCAACTGATGATTCGCAATGGGATTTTGATGAAATCAGAAAAATCGCAAAAGAA
>JAFYNR010000043.1 GCA_017548045.1 Clostridia bacterium
ATCTGAGCGGTAAACTTTGTGTTTACAATCTTGGGGAATTTATCCTTGAGAAGGCCTGTGATTGCACAGCCGAGCTCTGTGGGAACAAGCTGCTTTGCCTTTCTCTGAACATAATCCTTTTTGATAATTGTTGAAAGGATTGTTGCATATGTGCTGGGTCTGCCTACGCCGTTTTCTTCAAGCTCCTTGATGAGTGAAGCTTCTGTGTAGCGTGCGGGGGGCTGTGTAAAATGCTGGTTGGGTGTGATTTCACGAAGCTTGAGGGGGTCGCCCGCCTTGATTTCGGGAAGAACACCTTTTTCAGTATCCTCTTCGGGAAGCTCATAGAGCTTTGTGAAGCCGTCGAATTTAACGGAATAACCCGCTGCGGTAAAGATAAGAAATTCTTTTTCGTTATTTTCTTTTGAAGCAATAATCTCTGCCTTCACGGTGTTCTGAACACAGCTTGCCATAAGGCTTGCCATAAATCTCTTCCATATAAGATTATAGAGCTTGTACTGATCGCTTGTGAGGCTTGATTTAACCTGCTCGGGGGTAAGTGACGGAATTGAAGGTCTGATTGCTTCGTGGCCGTCCTGAGCGTTTGCTCTTGATTTATAATATACGGGCTTTTCGGGAATATATTCACCGCCGAAGGTTTTTGTAATATATTCGGTTGCAGCTGCTCTTGCCTCCTCTGAAATACGGAGTGAATCCGTTCTCATATAGGTGATAAGACCCGTCATACCCATGCCCTGAACATTAACACCTTCGTAAAGCTCCTGAGCGGCTCTCATTGTTCTTTCAGCCTGAAAACCGAGCTTTCTTGAAGCTTCCTGCTGGAGGGTTGATGTGATAAACGGAGGGGCGGGATTCTTCTTTCTTGTGCCCTTCTTGACGGTTTTAACTTCATACTCAGCACCGTCAAGCCTTGCAAGGTAACCCTTTGCCTGCTCTTCATTAGTAATTTTTATTTTGCCGTTTTCATCGGAATAAAGAGTTGCAGTGAGTATTCTTCTCTGAGCCGTTGCAAGCTTTGCATCGATAATCCAATACTCTTCGGGGTTGAATGCCTTGATTTCTTCTTCACGGTCAACAATAAGCCTTACCGCAACACTCTGCACTCTGCCTGCCGAAAGTCCTCTTCTGATTTTCTGAGAAACAAAGGGGCTGAGTCTGTAGCCCACAAGGCGGTCAAGCACACGCCTTGCCTGCTGAGCGTTAACAAGGTCAACATTAACTCTCTTGGGGCTTGCCATACCGTTTGCAATGCCCGTTTTGGTGATTTCATTGAATGTAACTCGGTTTTCTTTATTAAGATCAAGACCGAGAACGGTTGCAAGATGCCACGAAATTGCTTCTCCCTCACGGTCAGGGTCGGCTGCAAGATAAACTGCTTCGCTGGCTTCAACCTTTTCTTTAAGCTCCTTTACAAGCTTTTCCTTTCCCTTGATAAGAGCATATTTGGGAGCAAAATTATTTTTAACATCAACACTGAGCTTTGCTGCAGGCAAATCTCTGATATGACCCTTTGATGCAACAACATCAAAATCTTTGCCGAGATACTTTTTTATTGTGTTTGCCTTTGCGGGGGACTCAACTATAATAAGTTTAGACATCGGTTTATCTCCTGTAGATTTATTTTAAAGTATAATATCTTCCTTCTGTTTCTTCAATGTAATCTTCAAGCTCAAGCTTCAGAAGCACACTCATCACTTTTGAGGCGGCTAATCCGCTTGATGCACAGATATCATCGAAATGGAGAGCTCCCTCTCCGAAAAGATTATAGACCGCACGCTCGTCGGGGTCAAGAC
>JAFYNR010000044.1 GCA_017548045.1 Clostridia bacterium
ATATGATTTTAGAATTGTTGGAGATAAATGCTACTTTATGGTAGGAGTGAGTGAATTAATGGAATTAATTCCTGAAATTCTTGAAAATCCCTCGGTTAACGATAAAGTTAAAGAAAAACTAAAGAGACTTTATTCTCAAATAGGTGAGGATGATAACCCTGTAATATTTGTGAAGAGGTTTAAATAATTAGGAATTATAAATTAGGAATTAGGCAAGGTTTCATGTTTGAGGCCTCGCCTATTTTTTTTACCTTTGCGAAGGAGCTAATTTTTTTGTTATGAAAAGGGTAGTGATTTTTGTTGCGGTTTTAATGGTAGGTATGTTTGGTTGCTGAAGGCTTATAACGGCTTTGAGAGGCAACACTTTGTTGAGGCAATCTTTTGATGAGCCTGAAAAAGGCATTCCCGATGCATAAAACACACCGTCTTTTCCAAAAATCATCGTTTTATCGCCGTTAACAACAACGGCATCGGCATAGTCTTTCCAGAGGTTTGCCTGAGTGGACTTTCCGATTGCACAAGGTCCCGTAAAAAGAACCGCACTGCCGTTTTTTTCAATAAACGATGAATGAAGCACGCAGGCATTATTATCTGCAACAAGTGCTTCAATACCTATAAGCGAAAAAACCACGCTCGCTCTGAGCATCTCTCGATATTTTTCATCAATTACAATATTTATGTTTTTGCCGCAAACGTTACGGCAGGCATAAAATCCGTGCTCGTGTTCAAAATCACGCGCTTTGAAATAACAATGCAAAACATCGTTTTCATAAACACACGCCATATCCGGCGAATCAAAGTACGGATTTTTAATTTCATCGGGCAAATCGGCTGAAAAATCAATACTTACGCTGTAATCACACGTTTCACCGTTATACAAAAAAAGCGAATACGGTACTTCGTCCTCAAAAAACGCGGTTGATTTTATTTCTGCCGTAAAATTGCCGATTTTATACTTTCGTTTAATCATAATCAGTAAATATTATCTGACAGTTGTTTTCGTTAAGTTCGGGGGCTTTGACATAGGTCTGTGAGCCTTCTGCGAGTGCATCAACGCGGAATTTATAAGTCACGCTGCCGTTGAGCAACTCTCCTTTTTTGTCTTTGTAGTAAATAACAATATCGGATTCAATATCCTTTTCTGAAATGTTCCTGATTGATATTGAGCCGTCAAGAACTTTCAGCTCGAATATATCATCATTCATAACAGGCGGATTTTTATAAAGAATTTTATCTTTTATCTGCCAAGTAGTATATACTTCGTTGGGGTCGCTTTTAACGTCCTCGTTGCATAAAAGCACAACTTTTGCACCGCTCAACACAGCCGAAACGTTAAAACTTAAAGTTTCGCTTTTTGTTTTCACGGTAAGCACTGCATATTCAACATTATCTTCGGACACATTCTCTGCAACAACCGCAAGTCTTCCGTAATATTCATCGATTTCAACAATTTTAAGCCAGCTGTCAACGGTAACGCCGATCTGCGCTTTTTCATAAGGAACGGAAGGTTGCTGATTTTCTTTTTTTGCATTCAATATGTGAATTATCCCAACAACAATCAATACTAATGCCAGAACAATTATTACCACAGTCGCAATATTTCTTTTTTTCATAATAAAACACCTGTTTCAGAAACGGAGTCTGCGTGATTTGCAGGACTCCGTTTCTTTTGTTTTGGTTACGATGAGAAAACGCTGCCGTTAGCAATCGGTATATCGTAACATACCGTATCGTTTTTGCCCGGGATATACATACAGTTTGCATAATTGGAGAAAATTGTCCAACCTGCTTCTTCGTCAATAACAGGGCATACATACTCTGCATTGGTGGTGGCTATGAGAGTGCAGCCTGAAGAAACATTTGCTGTAATAGCGAGGCTTTCAAAAGCGATTGCGGGTTTCATATAGGATTTTTTCAAATTATCGCTACCTCCTTGATTACAGCGTTAAAAAATTTTGAATACTGATAATAAAAAGTTGAAAACCTGAACAAGTTTGTTATATACCCAGTTGAGAACTTCGAGAACTACTGATTCAAAGGTATCCTCACCCGAATTATCAGGCTGGGTTGTAGTTTCGTCGTCAGGCTCTGTTGCAGGTTCATCATCAGGCTCTGTTGTGGGTTCATCATCAGGCTCTGTTGTGGGCGGTTCAATTATCGGCGGAGCTTCGATTGTTGCGGTAAACGTTGTTACCTTTGAAGAATCAACATAGCCGTTTTCATAAGCACCTGCAACGGTATAGGTGTGTGTACCTGCTTCTGTTGCGGTGAAAGTTACAATCCATTCAATCTCGTCTTCGCCTTCAACGGGAGTTGCGGTGAATTCGCAGCTGAGTTCTTTTCCGCTTTCGTCGGTAACAACAACAGAAGCAACTTCTGAAGATGTTTTGAGTTTTACGGTAACTGTGCTGCTGCCGTCCTCATTCTGAACAACTTCAGGCTCCTGAACCTGTTCAACGTCAAGAGCTGCTGTTCTCATTCTCATAAGAGAATATGCAGCTGCCTGGGTGTTGGTTGTTGAAGCGGGAACAACGTATTCATCTTCAATCGGCGTGGGAATTCGGAAATAACCCTTGCCGCCTGTCTGCGAGAAAGTCCACTTAAGGTTTGTGATTGAAAGGACGCTGCCTTGTTTGCCTGTGTTCTGAACAACAACCGTTCCTGTGGTGTAGTAATTGTTGCCGTCGGCACCCTCAACCTGTCTCCAGGTGAGTTTTGCATCATTCGGCAAAATGGTATTCAACGAATAATAAATATCTGTTGCGGTTTCGATGTTGAAATCTGTTGTTTTGTTTGCATAAGAAATTGTGAGCTTCGGTTCTCCGCAAGCAAGCTTTGCACCGAGCTGAATATCGGTTGGAACAGAAGTTGCCCAGATTTCAAATGCCACAGCCTGATTTCTGGCAAGATACAATTCGTTGTTGGGGCCTGCACTCTTATAGGTTTCGATATCGTTATCAAGAGCTGCGATACCGTCGATGAAAATGATACCCTGTGTATCGGTTTCTGAAAGTGATTCTGCGCCGATAAGCATATCTTTGAGTTCAAGATAGCTCGGATAATTTTCATCATCGGTTACATAAGCTTTCTTTACGTCTGAATCCTTGACGTTATCGCCATAATCGGCAGGTGAATAAATCTTGATTGCATCAAGATATACTCTGTAGTAGTTTGTTCCGTCTTCAGCAACTGAAGCATGACCGAAGTTGCTTGTGAAGGTGGGAGTAATAACAACGTTATAATGACCGTATTCAAGATCTGTAACTTTGATTACGGGAATCTGATACAGAGTTTCTTTTGAACCTTCTTCGGCAACAACCCAGCCGTAAGCGAGTGAATAAGCATAGGCAGGTAACGACGTTTCTGTTTCAACAACCTTTCCGTCTGCGTCATAATAATGAGCAACCTCGGTTACTTCGCCAAGCTCATCATAATAATGAGGCGCTTTAGTTATTTTTCCGTCTTCATCATAGTACCTTGCTTCCAATGTTTCATTGCCGTTTTTGTCTCTGAATAAGGGTTGGCCTGAATCATCAAGGGTGAAAATTCCGTTTTCATCCGCATAGAGTCTTCCGTAATCGTATCCGTAGAACGTATCAACAACGTTTCGGGCAACTACTGTATTAGTATCTGCAT
>JAFYNR010000045.1 GCA_017548045.1 Clostridia bacterium
ACATAAACGCTGTCAAAACCGTAGTTTGCGAGTGAAACAGCAACGTTTGCTTCACCGCCGCCGAAGGTTGCCTGCATCTGGTCGTTCTGAAAGAAACGGTAATAACCGTTGGGTGCAAGGCGGAGCATAAGCTCGCCGAAAGTTACAACTTTATTTGATTTCATAATCATTCTCCTTATGTTTAAACACCCGAATATGCTGCAAAACCGCAGTCAACGGGAAGAACAACGCCTGTGATTGCAGATGCTGATTTCTCATCACAAAGGAAAAGTGTAGCACCGAGAAGCTCCTCGGCATCAACATATCTGTGCATAGGTGTGCCGTTCAGAATTTTTGCACTTCTTGCTGTGGGAGTACCGTCCTCGTTAAAGAGCAAAGCTCTGTTCTGATTAGAAATAAGGAAGCCGGGGGCAATTGCATTGCAGCGGATACCTGTACCTGCAAAATGTGTTGCAAGCCACTGTGTGAAGTTTGAAATACCTGCTTTAGCTGCTGAGTATGCAGGGATTTTGGTAAGAGGAGTGTAGGCATTCATTGAAGAAATGTTGAGAATACAACCACTCTTTCTCTCCACCATATCCTTGGCAAAAACCTGAGTGGGAAGAAGTGTTCCCTGGAAGTTGAGCTTGAATACGAAGTCAACTCCGTCAGCTTGTAAATCAAAGAAGGATTTTCCGCCTTCCTTTGCCTCGTGCTGATATTCGTTATCTGTTGTTGCTCGGGGGTTATTACCTCCTGCACCGTTTACAAGAACATCACATTCACCGAGGTCGCCCAGCACTGCCTTGTGCACTTTTTCAAGGCTTTCTGCATCAAGTACGTTTGCTTTGTAGCCTTCGCAGATATAACCTTCCGCTTTAAGCTCGTCAGCTAATTTCTTTACTGCTTCTTCATTAAGATCAAGTGCCGCAACCTTGGCACCTGAATGTGCAAAGGCTCTTGCCATAGCACCGCAGATAACACCGCCTGCACCTGTTACAACAACGACCTTACCGTTATAATCTACATTAAGAGGAAGATTTGACATTTTTATATTCTCCTTATTTATCGTATTTTTCAAGACTGTCCCATACACCGAGCATATACATAATACCGAGTGCACGGTCATAAAGTCCGTAACCGGGACGCACATTACCGGGACCTTCACCCCAGAGATGTCTTCCGTGGTCAGGACGGATATATCCTTCATATCCGCTGTCGTGATAAGCCTTGAGAATTTCAAGAATACCCGTATCTCCGTCGCAGTCACGGTGGCTTGCTTCAGAGAAATCTCCGTTTTCGAAATGCTTCACGTTTCTGATGTGAGCAAATGCGATTCTGTCGCAATGCTTACGGACAATTTCTGCAACATTGTTATTGGGATTTGCATTCAGACTGCCTGAGCAGAGTGTAAGACAGTTATATTCATCATCAACCATTTTAAGGAAACGGTCAATATTTTCTTCGTTAATAAGAAGTCGGGGAAGGCCAAAGATATCCCACGGCGGGTCATCCATGTGGATAGCCATTTTTATGTCACATTCACGGCAGGTGGGCATAATTGCTTCAAGGAAATATTTAAGATTTGCCCAGAGCTTTTCGTGGTCAACACCCTCGTAAGCCTTAAAAAGCTCATCAAGCTTTGCCATTCTTTCAGGCTCCCATCCGGGGAAGGACATATTGTATTTCTCAGTGAAATCAAGAATATACTTTGCCATAGCATTGTAGTCATCCTGAATCATATTCTTTTCATAGAACAATGCAGTTGAGCCGTCTCCCACAGGGTGGAAAAGGTTGCTTCTTGTCCAGTCGAAGATAGGCATAAAGTTATAGCAGATTACCTTTACACCGAACTTCGAAAGATTACGGATTGTTGTTTTATAGTTTTCGATATATTTATCACGTGTAGGAAGACCGATTTTGATGTCATCGTGAACATTTACAGACTCAACAACGTCCATATTGAAGCCGTACTCGTCAAGCTGACGCTTTACTTCTGCAATTTCATCCTCTTCCCACACCTCACCGGGCATTTTGTGGTGAAGTGCCCATACTATGCCGTCAACCCCGGGAATCTGCTTGATATCTGATAATTTGATACGGTCGTTTCCTTCGCCGTACCAGCGGAATGTCATTTTCATATTATTTCTCCTTAGGCTTTCTGATACGATTTAACTGCTTATTAATTTTCAGAAGCTCTTCCTTTGTAAAGTAAACATTGCGCATTCCGAGCATACCGGTAAAACGAAGAAC
>JAFYNR010000046.1 GCA_017548045.1 Clostridia bacterium
AGCTTCATCCGCAGATACGGCGAATACATTGCAGACGGCACCGTTCTCGAAGGCGGTTACGTTGAATGTACGTTCAAAAACGATGCTCTCGGCGATCCTCTCGTAACAGGCGAAGGTCTTGCAGCCCTCGGTATTATGAGCCCCGAAATGTTTGAAAGCATGAAGGCTCAGACTCTTGCAATCACAAAGATTGTTGCCGATGACCTTAAGTCAATCGGTCTTGACCTTTGGGATATCAAGTTTGAGTTCGGCTACAACAACGACGAAGTTATCCTTATCGACGAAATTGCTTCGGGCAATATGCGCGTTTACAAGGACGGCAAGATTGTTGACCCCGTTGAGCTTACCAAGCTTATCAACAACAGATAAAAAAACAAAAGGAGCAGGCAGATGCTTGCTCCTTTTTCAAAAATAAAATAAAAAAAACACTTGAAAATTTTTTGTATATCCATTATAATAGTCGGGTACACGCTACTATGGCTCAGTTGGTAGAGCAGCGCATTCGTAATGCGCAGGTCGTCGGTTCGAGTCCGACTAGTAGCTCCATACACGGAGAGTTGTCCGAGTGGTCGAAGGTGCAGCACTCGAAATGCTGTGTGGGGAAACTCACCTAGGGTTCGAATCCCTAACTCTCCGCCAGAAAAAGTCATTACAGCGTCAGCTGTGATGGCTTTTTGTTTTAGAAAAGAGTTAGGGATTCGAAAGGGCGTTAATAAAACCTTTCGGGGGAAGGTTTTTAGCCCGTCGAGTTGATTATGGCTTACACAGACCGCAAGCAACCGAAAGTCGAGCACCTGAAAAAAGCCACCCACCCTGCGTCCTAACTCTCCGCCAGAAAAAACACCGCAGTTGATACAATCGTACCAACTGCGGTTTCTTTGTTAAATGTTGAATTCAAAATGATTTTTACCTTGACTGAGCTTATGAGTTTTGCCGCTGAAAACAAAATCAGCAGGCAGATTTTCGGGAATTTTAATATCAAAGATAATAGTGCCGTCCTTTTTCTCATACGAAACCGAAACCTTGCCCGATTTCAGCATTCTGTAACCTTCTATGCGGTTAACATTATCTGCAAGAACCGGTGCAATAGTGATTTCAGAATAACCTGCGCTGCCTTCTTTCGCACGGATGCCCAGCAGATAATCATAAAGATACGCCGCAACAGCGCCAAACATGGGGTGGCTGTGGGAACGGTCACGGAGCGATCGGGGCCAGTATTCCCATAAGGATGTTGCGCCCAGACGCTTCATTTCTCCGAAGGAGTGAACGGTTTCCGAAAGCATCAGATCTGCCGCAAGCTGACCGTCACCGCGTTCAAAAAGAACCCTTGTCAGAATATCCGTGCCGAAAATGCCCGTATCGTAGCCGCCTCTTTTGCGGTAATCCTTAACCATATTTTCGTACGTTCTTTCATCACCCAGACCGATATCAACGGCAAAGGCGTTTGCACCTTGCCTGCCGCCGAGGAAGTTGCCGTCCCATTTGTTGAAATAAGCGGTCATTATGGCCGCCTTGCGTTTTTCGATGCGGCTTTCAAAATCGGGGATATCCTCTGTTTTGCCGATGATTTTTGCAATTTCAATGCATCGGTTCAAAGATTTTATGTAGAAATAGTTGTTGACAAAAGGTGCGGGGAGAACGATTGATTCGGGGGTACACCAATCACCGAGACACCATTCGCCCTCCTTGTCGCTGATTACAAGGTCTGCTTTTGAGTGGGCTTCGAGATAATCGAAATATCTGAGCATCTGCGGATAACATTCTTCAAGAACGGTTTTATCGCCATAGTGCCTGTAAAACTGATAGGGCACCTCAACGATTGCACAGCCCCAGCCTCCCGGACCGCCGCCGGAACGGACGTAAGGTGCCGTATACTGAATATGCCCCGTCAGTGTATCCTGACAGTCACGGATATCGCCTATCCATTTGCGGTAGAAGTTTTCACCGTCAAGAATGTTCATTGCGGCGTGGCAGGCAAGCTGACCGTCACCGGTATAACCTCTGCGTTCAAGATGAGGGCAGTCTGAGGGAATGCCCGTGTGCATATTTGAAAGCTGTGTGTTCACGTAGGTGTCGTGAATCCAGTTGAGAAGTTCATTGTCGGATTTGAAGTCGGAGATGATTTTTACGTCGCTGTGAATAACTTCAACGCACTCAACCTCTGCATTCCCATAAACTGCAAAATATCTGAATGTGAACCAGGTGAAAAGCGGTCTTGCCTGCGTATCTTTGCCGCCACATATGTAAAATTCACGCTGACCCTGAACAAAATTCGGGTTGATTTCGTTATCGTCGGTTAATTCTTCACTGCATACAAGCTCGATTTTTTCGCCTTTTGCACCCTTTAATTTCAACACGGGGTAACCGCTGATATTCTTTCCGCAGTCATAAACGGCATAACCGTTGCCGCTTTTGATTTTCTTTGCATCAACGGTGCGGATAAGTCTGTCTGCAGGGCAATCGGTGAATAAATATTCCGTTTCAAGAGGTTTTGCAAAGCAGGCATTATGCCAATGAGAATCATCGAAACTCTCTTCGTGTGCGTTGATGGTGCCGTGGCACAAATCCTGAGTTTCGGTGCGTGTAAAGTGATAATCCTTTACAAAACTCGGTGCAATCTTATTCGTTTCATCGGATACGTAATCAAACGCTCCGTTTTTATCTTCACCGAAAATTCTCCATATTGCCTTCGGGTCGCCGTAACGGCTTTTTTCCACCTCGCAGGTATACCATCCGCCGCCGAAATGGACCGCAATAACGTTTTCTCCGCTGTGAAGGAGGGGAGTAATGTCGTATTCGGGCACATATATTCTGTGCCCCGTAAGAATTTCATTGACGGGGTAATTTTCTCTTGCCTCAAAATCCGTGCTGAGAGGCAGAAAATAATCGTTACCCACTCTTTTGCCGTTTATGTAGCAATGAAAAAATCCCAGACCGATAACACAGAGAACAGCGGATTTTACTTCATCAACGGTGAATCTGCCGCGGATAAAAAAGAATCCGTCATCGCCGCAGGCTTCGGGCCCCAGCCATTTGGCAGACGAAAAAACTTCGCTTAATTTCATAATAAAACCTTCTTTCGGGTGGTTTATATCATTCTATCATAACCGTAACCGCTTGACAAGGAGATAAAACATACTATAAAATTGTTTATACTCGTTTTCAAAGGAGATTGAAATGAAAAGAATAATGTTTGTCTGCCACGGCAATATATGCAGAAGCCCTATGGCGGAATTTATAATGAGAGATATGGTTAACCGTAGAGGGCTTGCGGATGATTTCGTAATCGCTTCAAGCGCAACAAGCACCGAGGAAATATGGAACGGTAAAGGCAATCCTGTTTATCCGCCCGCAAGGGAAGAACTGCTGAGTATGGGCATTTCCTGCGAGGGAAAGCGTGCCGTTCAGCTTAAGAAAAGCGATTATGATAACTACGACCTTTTTGTGGGTATGGATTCAATGAATATCCGCAATATGCATCGCATTCTCGGCGGCGATGCTGAGGATAAAATCCGAAAGCTTATGGATTTTACGAAAAGAGGCGGAGACGTTGCCGACCCGTGGTATACGGGAAATTTTGATGTAACCCGATGTGATATTTGTGAGGGCTGTGAAGCCTTGCTTGATTATCTGCTTGATGAATGAAAAGAGGACTGTTCCCAAAGCGGAACAGTCCTCATGCTTTACGGTAAAATTTTATTTGTGGTGATATAGTCAACCCCCATAGCGTTCAGAACGTCCACAACAAAGGGAATGTCAACCGTCCAGGAGGCGCAGGTTATGCCTTCCGCTTGGGCTTTCTTTATGTAGAAATAGCTTTTGGGGTTACCGAAGTTGAAGCCTATGCCTGCGTTATTCTGCTTTGCATATTCAATGGCTTCGCCGTCAACGGTATTTGTCAGATGCCAGAGAACGATATCGCTGTCAAGGGCTCTCATTGCGGTGAGTCTGTCCTTGTTGAAGTCGATGATTATTGCGGAATCCTTTACTCCTTTTGCGTTCACGATGTCAAGAACACTCTGCATATCATCAGCGGTGCCGCCTTTTATTTCAATCATGGGTCGCATAGAATATTCAATGCAGATTTCAAGAGCTTCTTCAAGCGTTGAAATTCTTAAATCGGGGTAGTTTTCAATGCCGTTGCCGCTGTCGATTGTCATTTCCTTAATCTCTGCGTAGGTCAGCTTTTCAACCTCGCCCGTGCCGTTCATAGTGCGGTCAACCGTGTCGTCGTGGATAAGTACCCATATGCCGTCGGCTGTGGGAACAATGTCAAATTCTGCGGCGTAGTAGCCTGCTTTACCTGCTTCAATGAGTGCAGGTGCAGTGTTTTCGGGAGCAATCGAAGAAAAACCTCTGTGTGCGGTGAGGTAAAATTCTGTGTTGAAAAGACCTGAAAGAGTCAGATCGGAGTTTATCTTTTTTGCACCGAAGCCGTAGCCCACGGAAATGCCGAGAAAAATGATTATTACCGCAAATACGGTAAGTAATTTTTTGAATACTTTTTTCATGTTATACACCTCTTACATAATATATCAGAATATTTGCCCTCAATCAAGTAATAAATATTCGCAAATATATGGAAAAAAGCTGTTTTTTGTGGTATATTTATAATATTAAGCCACGGAGGTAATGCATATGAAAAAGATAATCGCAGTTATATCGGCAATGCTTATTGTGCTGACTCTTGCCGCCTGTAACGGCACCAAAAACGGCGGGGAAACAACTACCCTGCCCGAAACAACGGCAGAGGAAGTTACTACTGCAGCCGTTACGGAGGAATCAACTGCTCTGAATGAAACAACAGAGGCTTCAACAGCGGAAGCAACAACTGAGGAAATAACCACAACCACAACAACCAAGCCTACCACAACCACAACAACCGCAAAACCGACAACCACAAAACCTGCCACAACAAAAAAGGCAACCACTACGGCCAAAGCAACCACAACCAAAAAGCAGGTTACCGCACCTACCGGTAAGGCTGATATCGTAAAGCTTTATAACGATGCGGCGGCAAAAGCGGCAAGCTCAAAGCCCGGCTATAAGAAATCAACCGTTACAACTCTCAGTAACGTTGAAATGGGTGCTCTTTCAAAAATCAGTGCGGTCAGAGGCGCTGTGGGTGATTTTCTCGGCGAAGGCAGCAGCACCGAAACCGTAAGCAAGGGCAAGTTTGACGGAAAGTCGCTGGTGAAAAGTACCCTTAAAGCGTCGGAAGTAAAATCGGCAACCTGTAAGCTTTCCGATGACGGTAAGTATTATGTTGTCACAATCAACGTTATAACCGAAACAAATCCTAAGAAAAGCGGAAGCGCATTGGGTAAATTCACAAAGGATTTCAAGGACGTTGACGAAATCAAGGCAGGTCTTTCAGACGTAGGCGCAAGCGTTGAGTCTATGACTGTTAACACAACCTCCGTTACAATAAACGCAAAAATCAGCACGGATAACAACAGGTTTACTTCTCTCACCCATACAATTAATATGAAGGCAAGCCTCAATGGCGTAAAGTATTCAATCGTAAGAGGCGTAAATGCTTCCGCAAATATGGAAACGAAGGTATCATACTCGGATTTCAAATATTAAAAGCGGTGATGTAAATGAAAAACATTATTTCTGTGATTTTATCGTTCATAATGCTTTTTCCTTCCTATGTTTTCAGCCTTCTGCCGTCGAGGGCAGACACCGAATTCAATATTACGGGTATTGAAATTAACGGGGCTACGGGCATTGAAAACGGAGTTATAGGCGAGAAAGCGGTTTATGATTTCAACGGTGAGGATTGCGGCTGGTTCAATTATTACGGAATCAGCTACAAATCCGATACATATATGAAGGGTGTAATAACCTATATCATCAGAGGCGGTGAGTACAGCGAAGAATTCTTTCTCGAGCCCTCTGACGGGGCAAAGCCCTTTTACAGCTTTATTGACGGTGTGCTTGACAAAACAAAATCCAACCGTCTTTGCAGTGTCAGCCTTGAACCTTTGAGCAAAGAAACCGCCGTTTTTGAGCTTCTGGGGGTTGATGTTTTTAACCGCAGTGTACCCGATAAAAACGTTTACCTTGAAACGGATGAATATAAAATCGGCGTCAACCTTCTCTGGGGCGGTGCCCTTGATTATCTTGAGGATATGAATTCGGATGTTCAGGCGGTGAAGGTTGACGGAATTACCAAGGTGGATTCCAAGGCGGCGGAAAGATACGGAAAAAAATCCGTAAATAACAGCGTGAACCTTATCAACCGCCATGATACGGGAAGACTCATTCAGCAGTCATATTACGGAACAGGCGACTGCGACGCTTATCAGGGCGGCTTTTATGGTGAAAACAAGTGGAATTATAATCCTGTTCAGGGCGGAAATCTTTATAACGAAAGCAGTAAGATAGTTGACCTTGAAGTGACGGATGACTATATCTACATAAAGTGCAGACCTCTTGATTGGGCAAAGCCTGCCGCGGATATCACTCCTTCATATATGGAAGCGACTTATACAATCGGTGAAGGTACGGTTGAGGTGAAGTGCAGGTTTGTTGATTTTTCAGGATATCCTGCCGTCTTCACAACTCAGGAGCTTCCCGCATTTTACTGCGTTGAGCCCTTTAACAGATTTGTTTATTACGGCGGTGACGCACCCTGGACAGGGGATAAGAATTATACGTATCAGAACAGCCTTATTTTCTGGCCCGATGCAGGTTATCCCAATTTTACCACAACGGAAAATTGGTCTGCATTCATCGGAGAATTTGACGACAGCTTCGGTATAGGTATTTACACTCCCCATCACAACACTTACCTCGCAGGCGTTTATGACCGTGAAAAAACAACGGAAACAGACCCGTCCTCGTCTGTGTCAACGTCATATATTGCGGCTGTGCAGTGGTGTGATTTCCAAAGCTTTGCTCCTGCCGAATATAAGTATTATATTGCGACGGGAACGGTTGATGAAATCCGTGCAAGTTTTAATGAAGTGAGGTAACGGGATGAAAAAGATAATTTCAATTATACTTGCCGTTATAATGATTTCGGGATGTGCGCTTATATCAGATGCGGCAGATACATCGGCAAAGCTTTACGGTACATATGGCGACGGTATGCTGTTTCAGCAGAATAAGGATGCGGTTTTTGCAGGTATTGCACCGTCGGGTGCGGTGATATCCGCAGAGCTTTACGGCAAAGACGGCAATATTGTTGCAAGCGGTGAAAGCACGGCCTCGGCTGACGGCACGTTTGAGGTTTCCTTTGCTGCGCCCGAAGGCGGTTATAACGAATACATCGTAATTCTCAAAGAAAATTCAGCAGAGTTTGAAAGGCTCGAAAATATTGTTTTCGGTGAACTCTGGCTTTCAAGCGGCCAGAGCAATATGCAGTATCCTCTTTCTCAGGATAAAGACGGGGCTGAAATGTTTTCCGATTCCGAAAAGCTGAGCAAATGGCTTCGTGTGCTTCTTGTGCCTGCATATTGCGAGGATATTGTCGAAAAAACGTACGCAGACCCTCAACAGGATATTATGGGAGCAAAATGGGTTACGGGTGAAAATCCTGCCGTTTACTCAATGAGTGCGGTTGCATATCATTTTGCCGCAAAGCTTATGGATGAACTGGATATGCCCGTAGGCATACTCAACGCATCTCTCGGAGGCTCGGCAATAGAAAGCTGGCTTTCAAGGGAGGCTATTGACGGTGATGATGCCGTCAGAAATTCACTTGTTTCAAGAAAAAGGTATATTGAAAGAAGCGATTGGTCAGAATCAAAGCAGAATATCTACGTTGATATGACTGCAAATTATAACCATAAAATTGAAGCACTCAGGCATTTCAACCCCTCAGGTATGATCTGGTATCAGGGCGAAACCGACCTTTCATCGGGTGTCAGCCATGCGGATTACGGTGCGATGTATGACCTTATGCAGCGTTCGTATTCGGAGCTTTTCGGCTATGAAAATGAGCTTATGCCCTTTATCTGTACTCAGCTTGCGGCATATCTCTATTCCGATGAAGGATATAATCTGATTGATTGGAACATTAATTACTGTAAAATTCAGGCGGCACAGCCCGATTCAAGGGCAGTTGTAGCAATTTATGACGTACCTCTGACTTATATTCCCGAAGCAGGCCCCATTCATCCCGAATGTAAAAAGGAAATAGGCGAAAGAATGGCTTTTGCCGCAAAGGGTCTTGTTTACGGTGAAGGCGACGTTTATACGGCTGCAACCGTGAAAAAAGCCGAAATCCGTGACGGCAGTGTTTACGTAACGCTGGAAAATACGGGAAGCGGTATTTACTGCGGCGGCGATGAGCTTTACGGCTTTGCGGTGTGCGGTGCAGGCGGTGTTTATGTTCAGGCTGATGCGGAAATCACAGCGTCGGATACTGTGAGGGTATGGAGTGACAGTGTTGAGAATCCCGTTTCCGCAAGCTATGCCTATTGTGTAAGCAATATGCGTTCGAATCTTTATGCCGCTTCCGATATGCCCGTAAGTCCATTTGTGACTGATAAATCCGTGGGTACCCATTATTGGGCTGACCGATCCTGGACCGATTGCGGCGATGAATACACCTGGCACGTTATGAGGGGAATTGAACTTAACAAAGATTATTCTTCCTGGCGGTCAGAGGGTGCAGAGCTTACCTTTGAAAGTGGAATTATGAACGTTTCCTCAGAGGCGGAATTTACCCTTTCTCCCGTGCTGAACTATGAAAAAAACAGTAAATTTGACGATACGGATAACGATTATTCCGATTACGGAAAAATGAGCGTGCTTATCCGTAATAACGGCAGTGAACCTGTTGAAATCGGCAGTGTAAAAATATACAAAAGCGATTTTATATGGTATTCTCCTGCCGCTGACGGCACACGGGGTGTTGAAGCCTCAATTCCTGCCGACGGTCAGTGGCATACCGTCACCTTTGACCTTAACAGACTTTATCTTTTCGGTAACGAAGGCGGTGCGGGAAGTCCCTGCAGAAGACTCGGTAAGGTTACGGAAATCCGTTTCGAGTTTGTAAATACGGAAAGCACGGATATAAGCATTGACAGCATCCGTTTTGCACCCGATACGTCTGACGGCAGAATTCATTTTGACCCCGACGAAAGCACTCTGGATACCTTTGCCGAAAAATTAACTGCCATATTTACAAAAGCATTGGGTTTGATAATTTCTGTTTTCAGGTAATTGAAAAGGCTGTCTCATCCGAGACAGCCTTTTTGTCACACATATTTTTCTATAAATGCCTTGACCTTTGCATCATATTCTTCTTTTGCATCATAATAGGAATAAGCGTGTGTTGCACCGGGTACGGTGAATATATCCTTTTCTATGGGACAGGCATCGTAAAGCCTCTGACACATCTCGAAGGGTACAAGCGTATCCTCCTCGCCGTGGATAAACAGCACGGGATTTTTGGCGTTGACCATTGTATCCAGTGGATTTGCGTCTTTTTTCAGGTCATATTTTGAAAATGCCTTGCAGTAAAGATTTGCAACACGGACTATGATGCCCGAGGAACGGTTAAGCTTCATTTCCTTCATTTTTGCCGCAACCTCTTCAAGGGCATTGGTAAAGCCGCAATCTTCGATAACCGCCTTCACCTGAGGCTGAGGGTCGGTGTTGTTGACGAGCATAACCGTTGCCGCACCCATTGAAATACCGTGAAGAATTATTTCAATATCTTCTCCGAAGCGATCCACAAGGTAATCAATCCAAAGCTTTATATCCTTGCTGTCCCATGAACCGAAGCCGATAAGCTTTCCGTCGCTTCTGCCGTGACCTCTAAGATCGGGCAGAAGATAGTTGCAGTTCATATCATAATGGTAGAATGGGAAAAGATGACTGCATTCATCGGGACCGTTGCAGTTATGACCGTGTACGCAGATAACAAAACGGTTGGAGGTTCTTTCGGCGGGCACGTACCACGCTCTGAGTCTTAAACCGTCAGAGGTTATAATTTCCAGATCCTCGGGGTTGTGAGCCTGCAGAAAAGCATTGTTTCTTTTCCTGACCTCAGTGCGGAGAATCTTTTTCGGCTCGGTTTCGGGCTTCTTTTCTCTTTTTGAAACGCAGGCGATTTTATAGCAGGCCGCACCTGCCGATGCTGCGGCAACAGCAGCAGCCGTTCCGATTCCTGCTATGATTTTACTCTTTTTCATTCAAAAACCCCCTTGGATTAACCTTATGCATATATTCTAACACACAGGAAGAATTTTTTCAATTCCGCACAGAAAATATGGTGAAATAAAAAAATCTAAAAAAATTTTAAAAAGTTGTTGACAAATCGAAAAGTGTGTACTATAATAAACAAGCCCTTTGCGGTAGAGATAAATGGCGGCATAGCTCAGAGGCTAGAGCAACCGGTTCATACCCGGTAGGTCGTGGGTTCAAATCCAACTGCCGCTACCAATATTATGGCCCGGTGGTCAAGCGGTTAAGACACCGCCCTTTCACGGCGGTAACACGGGTTCG
>JAFYNR010000047.1 GCA_017548045.1 Clostridia bacterium
AATTCAAGTCAAGAAATTAGTCTTCCTTCTTTGTCTTGATAACTGCTACTGTACCTGCTGCAAGAGCAAGAAGAGCGATTGCGGGAACAACAACGCCGCTGCCTGTTGAGGGGATTGTTGTGTCAACCTTTGCAGGCTTCTTTGTGGTTGTTGATGAACCTTCCTGGTCCTGACCTTCGTATGCTGTTTCACCAGCAGGATTAGTTTTGGTTTCGTCCTTCATTGTTGTAGCTGTTGTGCCGTCTGTTGTTGCTTCTGCGGTTGTACCGGCTGCTGTTGTTTCGGTTGATGAAGCAGTTGTAGCTGTTGTTGATTCCTTTGTTGTAGTAGTTGTTTCGAAATCAGTAACATCATCGTTAGCAACTGTTGTGCTTTCGGTTGTTGCTGCTGTTGTTGAAGTTGTGGTTGTGGTGCTGTCACCGGGTTCAGCAAAAGCTGTAACGAATGCACAGAGTGCAAACATCATTGCAAGAACGAGTGCGATTGTCTTTTTCATTCTCAAATCCATCCTTTAATCAGTTTTTTCGGCATAAAAGCCTAAATTAATACACTAATGATTTTACACATAATCCGTCACTTTGTCAAGTGAATATATTTACCAAAAAGCAGAACAAATCGGATTAATTATTGGTTATCATACTGTATTTTAGGTTTGCCGATGCTAAGAATATAAATAAATCTATATGAAAGGAGCTTTATTATGCCCTTCGAATTTTTCGATAAGAAAAGGGATCCCAAATCCCAGTGGCACATCCTCGAAAAGGATATCCGCCCCGATTACGATGCGGATGATATCCCCTCCGACGTGCTCGGAAGCTACACGGGCACCGCTTACGGTGACCCTCACCCCGTTCAGGATGCCGACGACCTTTAAGAAGGGGTCGGCAGGGGCGTACTGTGCCTGTACGCCCCGCCTGCACTACCATCTTTTTTCCCTTGGCAAGGTATTCTTTCCCCAAAGAATACCGTGCCTTATATTAAACCTGCTCCCCATCCATCCTGAGGTTAACAGATTTATTATCTCAAAGTCTGTGACGAAACAAGGGTGCTTTCTTCTATATCGAAGGCACTGACCTTTTCGCCCGATACGGTGTAAAGCGTATTGCCGATGCATATGCCTCTGACCGCCGCATCGCCCGTATATGACGTGTCGTGATTATACGTGCCTACGGGAGTTATTTCTCCGCCGGCAACGTTAAAGAGAATATATGCGGATATTTCGGTATCGGTTGCGGAATTATGGTTGACAACGGGAATACCGAAAAGCATCTTTTCGCCGTCAAGCAGTACGCATCTGCCGTCGTCTGCGGAAGGAAGCGTAACATCGCCTTCAAGAGTATAAACAGACGCTGTTCTGGGGCTTGCGGGATTACTTACGTCAAAAAGCGTTACGCTGATATTGCCGCCGTCGCCGCCTACACCGAGAAGGGCCGTATCCGAAACCGCATAAAGCTCACGGTAGAAGCCCTCCGTTGAAATATTGCCTGCTGTTTTAGGCTTCGACGGGTCTGAAATATCAATAATAAGTGTTTTTTCGCTGTCATTGCCGGCAACAAAATATGCGTTGCCGCCGATATATTTGATGCTTTTGATTTTTTCATCGGGGAATATTCCCGTCAGACCGCTTACAAATTCCATTTTCTTGTTAAGAACGTAAAAATTGTTTGCACCGGATTCATTTGTAAGCACCTTGAGATTACCCGACTTTTCATCGGCGGAAATACCGCCTGACAGAGTACCCTTTGCAATATATGAGCCTGCAAAGGAGATTCCCTCCTCGCCGATTTCAAAGCGGTAAATCTCCGTCAGCGAGCTGTGCTCCGATTCGGAAGCCGAATCAACGGAAACAAAGCCTCTCGATACCGCAACGGTATTCTCCGAGCAGTAAACCTCCCTGCCGCTGCCCAGAATTGCAAGCCTGCCTACGGGCTTACGGCTATCGGAAATATCAGTAACCGTAATAAAGAGGAACGATGCCTCAGGGTCATTGACTGCAATGAAAAGCTCATCTGCGGTAAGCTTTGTCACCTCACCGTTAACCGTAAATGACGGAATAAGCGAATTGCCGTTTTCGGATTTTGCCGCCGCAGGTGAAATCTCAACCTGAGTGACAAGGCTCAGCTTGTTGCCGTAAAGGCCCGACGATACGTAGCTGCCCTCCTGAACGTGCTCACGGAGCTTCACGGGAGCAGACGGGTCGGAAATATCGTAATGCACGGCAACGGTTGAGACTTTGCTGTATGCCGACGAGCCGTCCATTGAATAAGTGTAGCTGTTCATAAGTGCAATAAGGCGGTTGTTTTTAACATATATTTCTATACATTCGTTAATCACACCTGCCGCCGAGCCGTCGGCAAGCACTACGGTTGAAACAACCTGCATTTCTTCGGCAGGGAGAGCTTTCACAATCTTTATCTGTTCAAGACCTGCACCGGTCTTTTCGTTAACTCCCGTTGTTACGATATAAAGATATCTGCCGTCGGTTTTAACAATATCTGCCGTAAAATCACCGTAAGAAACAACACCTGTTGATGCTTCGGGTTTTGTTTTATCTGCGGTGTAATCTGCCTTGTCTGCGGATTTATCGTCTGCAACGTAATTGCTGTAACCTTCGATAAGACGGTCTACAATACTCTGGGTAACACCCTGAGTTGAATCTTTATTGCTTTGAGGTGCCTTGCTCTCACTCTTATTGCCGAGGATTTCAAGAACAGCTCTTTCAACTTCCTCGTAGCTCCTTACACTCTTTACGGGCTCCATACTTTCGTAGCCCTTGTAAAACGTATCGGTTTTTATAACCTTCACGCCGCCCGTTCTCATAAACAGTGCGGCAACTACCACCACAACAAGCACGGCGGCAACCGCCGTAAGCCTGCGTAAGACGACTATTTTGCCGTCAGTCCCCGTTTTAGCGGAAAAATCCTTTTCTTCGCCTTCATTTTTCTTAAGCATCGCAACGACGCTTTCCTTGCGGAGCTTCAGAGGTACTTCTGCACCTTCGGATGCTTTGGTTATTTCTTCACCCAAAAAATCCAGAATCTCTTTTTCTGTTTTCTTCATCACTTTTCTCCCCCTTTCCCTAAATCTCGCCGCCCAGTACGTTTCTCAGCTTGCCGAGTGATCTTTTGTACTTTGAACGCACCGTTGACGGCGGACAGTCAAGGATATCGGCTATCTCGTGGCTTTTGTAGCCGCCCAGAACTTTAAGCAGCACAATCTCCCTTTCGTCTGCCGAAAGGGCTTCGAGAGCCTTTTTCAGTTCGAACGACAGTTCAATGCCGCCGAAATCAACCGGCTCGTCGTGTCCCCCGTTTTCGTCATCGAGATAGACCAAAGACTTCTTTTTTTCATTTTCTGTGTAGTATCTTTTACAAGCGGCGCACAGGATTCTGAAAAGCCAACCCTTGAACGCCTTTGAATTTTTCAGTGACTTAATCTGGCTGAATGCAGACAGCACTGCGTCCGATACCGCATCCTGCGCAAGGCTTTCACTGCCCGTAACACAGCAGGCATAGCAGTACATTTCTTTATAATACAACTCATAAAGCTCGCCGAATGCATCGGCATCGCCCTTCTTTGCAAGAGTAACGAGTTCGTTTATCTGAGCGCTCAAAATCGACCCTCCTTACCACTCTCATTTAATAAGTGTCGTGAAACCGCATTTTTGTTGCATAAAAAACAAAAAAATTAAATTTTATTTTTTCAGGCTTCGGTTATACTATACATTAATAATATGTTTAAGGCAAGGTGTAAATTTTGAAGAAACGTTTATTTGTTTTTCTGCTTATCGGAATCCTCACCCTTTCTGCCTGTACGGGCAGAAAAACTCTTGAAGAAACCGATGCAAACGCCCCTGCAACGGCAGAGGACCTGCGTACAGCCCCGGTTCAGACCTCCGAAGTCACCGAAGGCGAAACCTCACCCCTTACGGGCAGAAAAATTCTGCCCCTCGCAACCTTCACCGTAAACGACCCCCACAACAAGCGCGGGCTTCCCGTAAAAAAGATTGAGCACAGCTACGGTGTGGCGAAGGACGGCAAGCCTCACAGCATTTCCGTGGATTTTCAGAAATATTTTGCATCAACGGGCTATAAGGTATTCTGTTACGACACAAAAGGCGATAAGGTGCTGTATCTGACATTTGACTGCGGCTGGGAAAACGGCTACACGGAAAAATGCCTGGATATTCTCAAGGAGAAAAACGTACCTGCCGCATTCTTCTGCACCCTCGACCATATAAAATCCTCACCCCAGCTTATTGCAAGAATGATTAACGAGGGGCATATTATCGGAAATCACTCCGCAAAGCATCCCGATTTTTCGGAAATTTCAAGGCAGAGAATGGCGGATGAAATTCTGGAATGTGACAACTATCTTCGCAAAAACTTCGGCTATTCCTCAGGCTTCTTCCGTTTCCCCGAAGGCTCATACACCGAAAACGCCCTTGAGCTTGTGAATTCAATGGGCTACACAAGCGTTTTCTGGTCCTGCGCCTATGCGGATTGGGACGTGAAGGACGTAAAGGGCGGCGACTACGCATACCAAAAGGTTACCTCCCGCCTGCACCCCGGTGCGGTTATTCTTCTTCATTCCGTATCCCCCGACAATGCGGAGGCACTGGCAGGAATCATTGACTATGCACGCAGTGAGGGCTACGAATTCCGGGCACTCACCGATTACAAATTTGCATAACCGATTGTAAAAACCCGGTACCGGCATTGAAGCGGTATCGGGTTTTGCATTAAAATAATGTTGAATGCTGTCAGGAATTATGATATTATAGAGAAAAGGAGGCTTTTGAATGAGCTACGATGTTTTTATCTCATACCGCAGGGTCGGCGGAGAGCATTCCGCAAGAATGATAAGAGACAGCCTTACGGAAGCAGGCTATGACGTTTTCTTTGACGTTGAATCCATGCGTTCAGGCAATTTCAACACAAAGCTTTATTCGGTTATAGATGAATGTACCGATTTCGTGCTTATCCTTTCTCCCGATGCTCTTGACAGATGCTCTGACGAAAAAGACTGGGTAAGACGCGAAGTTGAATACGCTATATCGAAAAACAAAAACATCGTTCCCATTCTTCTTCGCGGCTTCACCTTTGACTGCGAATTGCCCGATTCTCTGAAATCCCTGCCTCAGTATAACGGCATTGAGGCAAGCACCGAATTTTTTGATGCATTCATAGAAAAGCTCCGCAAATTCCTGAAATCAAAGCCCTCACCCATCAAATCCGTCACACACAACTCGCTTCTCAAAAAAACTCTGCCCGTGCTTATTTCGCTGGCTTTGATTGCCTGCGTGATTTTCGGAATAAAGCTTATATCGGACCGTCTGTCGGGAATTTATCCGTGGACAGAAGATGAAAAAAGCCTGGCGGATGAGGTTATCTATTACGTAGGCACCAATTTGACACAGCTTGAAATAATGGCGGACAGTGCCTCCGATGCCATAGATGCTGCGGAGCTGCACCTGTCTTATGCGGATTCAGCCGATTCCGTAACCCTGAAAAACAAACTTGACGTATGCAGACAGCTCTTAAACAGTGCGAACCTCGCCGGCGGCAAACCGATCGAAGGCTTTATCAACCGCTTGTCATCTTCGCCGTTCAGAACCGATGATATAATTGCAATGAACGATGCTATGGTAAGTTTCAAGGAAGAATGGCTGCAAAACATCGATTTTATTGAATATATAGCAGGCGATTCCTGTTATTTCCCCAAACAGACAAAGGCGGAAATTATCGGATATTATAAAGAATATCTGGATGAATCGCTTAATATGTATGCCTGCGTAACAAATATGATTTTCACTTGTGTCACAAGTAAAAAAACGCTTGCTGAACTGCACTCGAAAATTCTTCCCGAGCTGTCATCCGTTCCTCTGAACTCACAGAACTGGATTTATGATTACAGTATTCTGGAAAACAGCGAAGCAGAACATCTTAACAAGCTGGAAAAAATTGTCGGAGATATCAGAAATCTCACGGGCAACCTTAATGAACAGATACATAACAGCCCCGATGTTCATCCCACGGAAAAGCCTACGGAAACCGCAACCGTTCCACAAGCTGATTTTTCGAAGCTTACCGAAAAGCTGATGAAGCTTCGTAAAGATCTTCTTCCCGATGAGGATGACGACTATGACACCCTCTGGTTCAAAATGATGGCACTGCTTGAATACGGATTTTATGACGATGCAAGAGTCTGCGCAGATATGTGCAGAGAGCTTGACAAGGAACCTGCGGCAGATATCTATATGGACTCCCTTGACGCATTCATAGACCTTGCGGAAAAAGAAGGGCTTATGTACGGCTGTATGGTTGTCGGGTATTACGAGCCCGACGGCATTAACGAATTACTGGAAATCGGCGATATACTGATAGCCATTGACGGCAAGGAATTCAGAAGCTTGGAAGAACACAACGAAATAAAAGCCGCACTCGAATCGGAAAACTATAAGCTTACGGTTCTTCGTCACGACGGCAACGG
>JAFYNR010000048.1 GCA_017548045.1 Clostridia bacterium
ATACGGAACATCGTCAACCGACAATTCACGTAAGAACTGAAGATAGTGCGGAAGTCTGCCTAAAGTTGCTTTGGTTATTCCTGATTTATCCACCGTAACTCCTCCTCTCTTTGACCATAGCTATCTTATCAAATCAGTGTCTGGTTGGGAATTATTAAAATGTTTAATCGGTATTATCAATATCGATAACCCTCATATCGATATAAAAAATCAAGGCTCAGCCATTAAGACTGAGCCTTGAAAATTTCGATATTCAGATGTTTACGTTTTGAGTCACAAAGAGCGGTGATGAACTTTTTATCAATGTCTGTGAGCTTATATCCGTTGCGGTATATCAGAACATCTTTGTATACTTTTTTATTATCCACACATTTTTTCTGAACAAGATTATATCGCTCAAGAACACTCGGCGGTGCGGGAGAAACCCACATGAACGTTTCGGGATTCTGCGAAAGCAAATCAAACTGGCTTGCTCTTTCAAAAATGAAAATTCTGCGGTCAATGTTATCGGGAAGCTCCGATTTGACAACCTTTGCAAGCGGAAGCGACGGCACATAGGGGTCAGCGTGTGCAATTTCGATATAGTCCGTCAGATCATCAAAAGTGATTTCTTCTTTCTTTGCAAGAGGATTATCGGCACTCATAATAAGGCAATAGGAAAACTCTGTTACCATTTCGTAGCTGAGTGCTTTTTCTTCAAGCATTGATTTGAAATACTTATCAAAATTCTCCGCATAACGGATAATTCCGAGTTTGTAATCGTGATTGAGTATGTTGTTGATTGTTCTCTGCGAATTTGTTTCTTTATAGAAAATTTCGCAGGCATCCTTTGAAAGAGTTTTGGAGAACTCTGCAAATGCATCGGAAATATAACAAGCACGGGGCACGGAAATGGAAAACTTCTGCTTCTTCACCTGACCGCTTTTATACATATTCTCAACCTGATCAATCTGCTTGAGAATATCCTTTGCATAGCTGATAAATTCTTCACCTTCGGGAGTGAGCACCATGCCTTTTGCCGTGCGGTCAAAAATCGATATGCCCAGATCAGCTTCAAGCTCTTTGATTGAACGGCTGATGTTCGGCAAAGCAACGTAAAGACTTTCAGCCGCCTTGTTGAGCGAACCGACCTTCGCAACCTCAACAGCATACTTCATATGCAGTATATTCAATTATCTCACCTCGGTATGAGTGATTTTATAAATATACAGTTATTATACAACTTGTTTCCGATTTGTTCAAGTGTTAAATCAATAAACATTAAAAAGCCGCCTTTGTAATCACAAGACAGCTTTCAGCGCATTATGTTGATTATGTTTTATAGAGTTCGCTATATGTTGTATATTTTCTTTAAGAGGTAATTGAACGCCAACATCACGAGCAGCTTCCATCTTGAACTGGTCAAGAGCGGCTCCCCCTGAGGAACTACTGAATTGTTCTTTGACATTTCGTTTACACCCCTTCATATTCAATTTGCGTTTGCTCTATTATTTTTGCAATCCATTCGGGGTTTATTAATGTTAATTTTTTGATTTATTTGAAAGTTTTGATTATGAAAATACCCCGTACAGAAAAACCGTACGGGATTGAAATTTAATAGATAACTTTAAATGCTTGAACAACGGTTCTGTTTATTCCAAACAGATTTTTGAAGAATGAGATAATCTTCTGGAAGAATCCACTGTTAATTGTTACGGTTTCGCTATCTGCGATTTCATCACCGTTTGCATTCTGATACACAACGCCGTTTGAATCAACAAGTTTAACGGTAACAATTTTTGTTCCTTTTTCAAAATTGATATTAAAAACTTCTCCTTCACCAGCTATAAAGCCATCAACATACCAATAAATCTTTGAGTTCGCAGGCTTATCGGTTACGGTTGCGGTAAGCTTGAGAGTTTCGCCGTAGTTGATTGTTTTTGAACCATTGTTATTCTTGATTTTTATCGTAGAATCAACAACTTTCTTGAAACCGCAGGAACAAGTGTTTCCTCCGACGAAAGAGTGATTCTGAACGTCGATTTTTGAACCGCAAATGCATTCTTTCCAATGTTTTTCAGAATCATATTTTGCAATACCGATGTGAGGTTTAACGGGAACGATTTCCTGCTCAACAGTTGCACCGTCACAACGAGAACAGTGCTGACCTTCGGTAAGACCTGTTTCGGTACAAGTTGAGTCAACCGATTTATCAATTACGATATCGTGACCAAGAGAGGGAGTTTCTTCTTTAAAACTTTGCCCACATATGCAATACCCTTTTATATATCCACTATCGTTACAATTAGGCTCAATTCTTTCCGCAACAGTGTTGACCTTATGAGTATGTTCAAAATGAATCCTTGCATTTTTAAGTGGCTCATTATCATACCCGATTTTAATTTTATCCCACTGACTTGCAGAATTGTTATAATACACATCTGTAAGACTATTGCTATTCCAGAATGCACCCGCGCCAATATTTGTCATACTATCAGGAATTGTGATTGATGTAAGACTATTGCAGTTCTCGAATGCAATTTCGGCAATTACTGTTGTTCCGTCTTTAACAATACAAGAACCTGAAATCGAGTTTTTAGCATCTACAAGACATTTATCAATATATAAAACATCATTTTCCCAGTTAGAAAAATTCTTATAAACACCTGTACCATCAAACACAAATCTACCTATACTTGTCACACTATCAGGAATTGTGATATTCATAAGGCTCGTGCAATCTTCAAACGCGCTCGACTCAATACTTGTTACGCTGTCAGGAATTATAACACTTGACAAATTGTCACAACCATAAAAAAGCATAAAACCTAAACATGTTATACCATTACCCAAGTTCACGCTAACGAGACTATCACAATCATAAAACGTTCGGTCTCCAGCGTTTGTTACGCTATCAGGAATTGTAACACTTGTAATATTGGAACAGTCTCCAAATGAATCATCCATAATAGTTGTTACACCAGATGGTACTTCATAATATGTTTCCGTTTTCCCCGATGGATACTGGATTAAAATTGTTTTATTTTTATCAAACAAAACTCCATTAGTGTCACTTGAATATATTGAATTATCAGAATCAACGATGATATTTTCAAGATTATCACAACTATTAAATGCAGATATACCGATATTTTTAACACCATTTGGTATTTCGATATTTTTGATCTTGCAACAATTTAAAAACGCATAATCGCCTATACTTGTTATGGTGTTTGGCATTGTAACAGCTTCTATATTTTCACACCCATAAAAAGCATAGTCTGAAATAACTGTAGTTTCATCTTTGATTTTATAAAAACCAGAAATATTCTTTTGGGCATTTATAAGATATTTCCCAATATACAAAACATTATTTTCCCAGTTGGAAGAATTATTATAGTATCCTGTACCATAGAATGCCCAATGTCCGATTCTATTAATATCGTTGCCAATCATCACATCATCAAGACTATCACAATACTCAAACGCAAAATCTCCAATACTCGTTACAGCGTTAGGAATTGTAATACTTGTAAGATTCCTACAATAAGCGAATGTCTCGCTAGGAATATCTGTTACACCATTAGGGATTATTACATCCTTGAGATTTTCACAAAAATAGAAAGCGCGAGAATTGAGTGCTATTACACTATTAGGAATAATATAACTCGTTTGAATGCTTCCTGCTGGATATTGAATTAACACGGTTTTATCTTTATTAAATAGCACTCCGTACTCATCACTTGAAAACGAAGTGTTAGCTGAATCGACAGTTACATTAACAATACATCTGCAATCATAAAACGCCATTTCGTCTATATTCGATACGCCTTTGCCGATTGTTATATTTTCGAGTTTATAACAAAATGCAAACGCGTAACCATCAATGCGAGTTACAGTGTCAGGAATCGTAATGGTTGATATATCACACAAAGCAAATGCGCTTGAACTGATACTCGTTACGCCAGTATCAATTACTATCTTTTTTATGGAAGAACGATAATTATCCCAAGGAATATCTCCGGAATTTATCCACCGAGTCATATCCCCCACGCCACCTATAATAAGCTCACCCGTTGAATTGTCAAATGACCACATAAGATTATCGCCGCACATCCCACTATAATTTGCAGCTTCAACTTTTAAATTAAAGCATTCAAGCTGAGGCGTTGCACCAATCACCATAACCGCAACAAGCAGAACGGATATTGCTTTTTTGAGTGCATTTTTCATAGCATAACCTCCGTATAATAAGCAAAAACCATAATTAACCATTGTAACAAATACAGTATAACACTTAAACTTTATTATTTCAATAAAATAATATTTGATTAATATAAAAAGCCGACGGGGTTTATTCCGTCGGCTTTGGTGATTATTTGATTATCAGAACATTGCTATTATCCAGTTAAAGATGAACACAACGTGAGATGAGAGCCAATGAAGAGCATCCCAGATGAAGTAGAAGATGCGAACCGCGAAATATTCGGCAGGAGTGTTGATAATCTCAATGAGTTTTTCAGCCTGTGCCTTGTATTCATTCAGCTTTGCTTTTTCGGTTTCGCCCATATTGGTGTCTGCAAGAAGTTCTTCAATCTTTGCTTTGAGTGCTTCGATTTCATCTTCGGTGAAGATTGTTACCCTTTCTTCATCAAACATTTCAAGTTCTGCACCGATTTCATCAACCTGAGCGTTTGCTTTTTCGATTTCTTCAAGGAGAGCTTCAAAGCCTGCCTTGATTTCAGCGTATTCAGCCTTCTGTTCTTCGGTGAGGTTATCGGGATTTACATTTTCGATTTCAGCAATCTTTTCTTCAATAGCCGCCTTATCGTCGCTTGTTACTGTTTCGGGATTGTAGCCGTTTTCGGTACCTGCGATTTCTTCAAGCTGATTTTCAATTTCTTCTATTCTGTTTTCAAGACCTTCGATGTCGTTTATCATTTCTTCGAGTGCGGTCTTTTCATTTTCAGTTGTGTTTGTGCTGTCGATAAGAGCCTGAACATCTTCCTTGAGCTGTTCAAGGTCAGCGCTGTCGGTTGACTTGACTTCGTCAATGTCATATGACTTTACTGCTTCATCAACCCTCTTGATTTCTTCCGCAACCTCTTCGAGCTTTTCAATGAGCGCATCGATTGTTGCGCTGTTATCTTCAAGAGCTGCTTTTTCTTCTTCGGTGATATTTTCACCATCGGTGAGAGCATCAATATCATCAATGAGCTTGCCGAGAGCAGGAACGTCGCTTGATTTAACTGTTTCAACGTCATAAGCATTTACAGCTTCGTCGATTCTTGCGATTTCTGCGGCTGTATCATCAATCTTCTTGATGAGCGAATCAAGAGTTGCATCAAGATTGCCGAGCTTTGCTCTTTCATCATCGGTGATGTTTGTGGCATCAGTGAGAGCCTTGATATCATCAACGAGCTGTTCAAGGTCCGCCTTATCTGTTGACTTGACAGTTGATTCGTCGTAGCTGTTTACTGCATCTTCGATTCTTACGATTTCTTCTGCAACATCATTGATTGTTTCAAGAAGAGCTTCAAGAGTTTCTGCATTGCTTTCAAGCTGAGTTCTTTCATCATCGGTGAGGTTATCTGTATCGGTAATAACACCGATATCAGCAAGAAGCTGTTCGATATCCGCTTTGTCGGCACTTGTTACGGTTGTATCATCGTAAGCGTTTGTTCCTGCATCTATACGATTGATTTCTGCAACGGTTTCGTCAATCTTTGCAACGAGCTTGCCGCAGGTTTCGTCTGCAGTTTCAAGGCGTGTTCTTTCGTCTGCGGTGAGGTTCTGTGTATCAAGAAGAGCCTTGATGTCTGCGATAAGCTGCTGAATATCAGCCTTGTCGCTTGACTTCACGCTTTCAAACACATACTTGTCAACTGCTTCGATAATGCGCTTGATTTCGCCGCTGATACCAACGAGTTTATCAAGCAGACCGAGAACCTTACCGTGAGCCGCCTGAAGATTTGCTTTTTCTTCTGCGGTTACGTTTTCTGTAAGAGTGAGAGCATAAATATCATCGTTGAGCTGATCAAGAGCATCCATATCAGCAGATGTTACAGTTGCTTCATCATAGCCGTTTGCGGCGGCAATAACTCTGTCATATTCCGCAGTTGTTTCTGCGATTTTTGCAAGAAGCTTGTCGCATTCTGCATCAGCATTAACGAGATATTCTCTTTCAGCAGCTGTGATGTTCTGACCGTCGGTGAGGTCTTTGATGTCGGCGATGAGCTGTTCAATGTCAGCCTTATCGCTTGACTTGACGGTTGCTTCGTCATAGGCAAGCATTCTGTCTTTGATGTCGCCAATCTGTGCGGAAATTCCGTCGCATCTTGAAATAAGATCCTGAATATCCTTGCCGGTCTGAACAAGAGCTTCTCTTTCTTCAGCCGTGAGATTATCTGTGCTCAAAAGAGCTTCCGTATCCTGGGCAAGCTGTACCAAAGCGGGAACATCATCACCTGTTACGGTGTTGATATCATAAGCATTTACGGCATCGGTGATACTCTTGATTTCTTCTGCTGTACCGCTGATAACCGCAAGCATTTCAGCACAGTCTGCTTTGAGATTATTCCATTCAGCTTTCTTTTCAGCGGATGCAAGGTCGGTTTCTGCATTGTCAAGCTGATTGTAAACATATTCAATATCAGCCTTGTTGGTGGATTTTACATTATATTGGTCAAGTCCTTCAATTCCGCTTGCATCGACTTCGATTGTAAACAGAGCGCCGGCAAATGTAATTTTAAAGTTGGGGTTATTATCGTTTGTGAGAGTGCCCTGACCTATTGCATAAACACCAACATTTTCGCCCGATGTTCTTGCAAGTTCACCGACAATCTCCGATGCAAAAGCCTCATTGCTGAGCGTATACGCAAGAGTCGGGTCTGCTTCACCGTAGGTCTTGGACACATCCGTTGCTGTTACTGTTATGGGCAAACGGGAGATTTCCCAGTCGGTGGTGATTTCACCGATTGCGTTATTGATGCCCGTTATTTTTAAGGTGTAATTGCCTACGTTCATACCGGTGTTGCCGGAAATTGTGTAATCGATACCCTCGGTCAGAGTAACGCCGTTGACTGTAACGGATTTCACGGTCTGGGTCTGTGTTGCTCCGTTATATTTAAGAGAATCGCCGAGAGTTACGGTTGCTTCGCTGATATTTGCAGGAAGAATTTCGAAAGTGAGAGTTTTTGTGCCAACATAAGAATTTTTGCCTGTTACTGTTACTGTTGCCGTACCTGCATTGATATTGTTTTCATATTCAACGGTATAGTCGTTGGCATTAGGTTTTTTGCCGTTTACTTTTATTGCGGGAGTGATAGCACTGCCTGTGTAGTCAAACTGCGTTTTTTCAAGAGTGATG
>JAFYNR010000049.1 GCA_017548045.1 Clostridia bacterium
GTTCTCTATATTATTGTCGGTCTTGTTCTTGCATTTGTTTATACACTCAACAAGAAGAAGGTTCTCGAAAATGTTGAAATTCTCAAAGCAAGAAGAGAAGCTGAAAACAAATAAATTTTAACTCAATAAGGAGTGTTCATAAGGGCACTCCTTATTTTTCGATAGGAGACAGTTTATGAGACAGATAGTTAAATTCAATGATAACTGGCATTTCTGGAAAGATGTTGCCGATGTTAATATTCAAGACGGCGGAGAAAACATAAGTCTTCCTCATACATGGAATGGCATTGATGGTCAGAATGGCGGCAATAACTATTTCCGTGGTACCTGTATATATAAAAAGGTGTTCAGAGCTGATGAGCTTCCTGCATCACCAAAATACTATTTAGAAATAAACGGTGCTAATTCGTCTGCAGATGTATATATGAACGGCAAACGCCTTGCTCACCACGACGGCGGTTATTCAACCTGGAGAGTTAATATTACAGGCTATCTCCGTCAGGAAAATATCATCAGTATTCTTGTTGACAACTCACCAAACGAAGAGGTTTATCCTCAGGTTGCGGACTTTACATTTTACGGTGGTATTTACAGAGATGTTAACATTATCTGTGTAAATGAAACTCACTTTGACCTTGAATATTTCGGTGGTAAGGGTATTGTTATTACTCCCGAGGTTAACGGTACTGCTGCAGATGTAAAAATTGATACATATATCAATGATTTGGAAAATGGCGATGAAATTGCTTTTATCGTTTATGATGCAGAAGGTAATGCTGTTACACAGACACAAAACTCACAAACAAGCGTTAATTTAACAATAGAAAATGTTCATCTTTGGAATGGTACTGTTGACCCGTATCTTTATACCGCAAAGGTATCAATTATCAGAAACGGCGAAGAGCTTGACAGCATTTCATCAAGATTCGGTTGCCGTACATTTAAGATTGACCCTGAGAATGGCTTTATTCTCAACGGTAAGGAATACCCCTTAAGAGGTGTAAGCCGTCATCAGGACAGATGGCAGATAGGCAATGCACTTCTTCCCGAGCACCATAAGGAAGATATGGATCTTATCTGTGAAGTCGGTGCGAACACAATCCGTCTTGCTCATTATCAGCACGATCAGTATTTCTATGACCTCTGTGATGAAAGAGGTATGGTTATATGGGCAGAAATACCCTATATTTCCCGTCACATGAACGGTGGTAATGAAAACACAATGTCGCAGATGAAGGAGCTTATTGTCCAGAATTATAACCATCCTTCAATCTGTGTATGGGGACTTTCAAATGAAATAACAATGGACGGTGCAAAAGACCCTGATTTAATTGAAAATCACAGAAACCTTAACAACCTTGTTCACGAAATGGATAAAACAAGACCTACAACCGTTGCCTGTATTTCAATGTGCGATATTGACGAAAAGTATGTTCATATTTCTGACGTTGTTTCATATAATCATTATTTCGGTTGGTATGGCGGTAGCGTTGAAGAATATGGTCCTTGGTTTGATAAATTCCACGAAAAATACCCGAATACACCAATCGGTTGCTCTGAATACGGTTGTGAAGCACTTAACTGGCACAATTCCAAACCTGAAAGCGGAGACTATTCGGAAGAATATCAGGCAATGTATCACGAATCATTGATTAAGCAGTTATACTCAAGAAAATATATCTGGGCAACTCACGTATGGAATATGTTTGATTTCGGTGCGGACGCAAGAGCGGA
>JAFYNR010000050.1 GCA_017548045.1 Clostridia bacterium
CCCGAAATGGTGACGGGCTGGGCAAAAATCAGGCTTGACGCACCCGAGGGCAAAGAGGTTTATATCACCTATAACGAAAGGCTTACCGATGACGGTCACGTGCGTAAAATCGGCAGGCACGAGGGCCGTGACGGCGACTGGTTTCCGCTGAATTATATTCAGCACGACTGCTTTATCAGCGGCGGCGAGGTCTTTGAATACGAGCCCAAATTCAGCTACAAGGGCTTTAAGTATATTCAGGTTGAGGGTGTTGACACCCTTGATATTGACGATATTGAAATATACAGAATCGCAAACGACGTTGAGATAATCTCCGAATTCACCTGCTCCGACGAAAGCATCAACAGGCTTCACAGGATTGCTGTTAACACTATGCTCAACAACTTCCAGTTCAAGCCTACGGATACCCCCGTATGGGAGAAAAACGGCTGGCTGGGCGATGCAAACTGCGCCCTGCATATGATGATGCTGAATTTCGATATGAGCACCTACCTTGCATCCTTCATCGATATTATGAAGGATTGCTTTGACGAATACGGCAGTGTGCCCGTAATTGCGCCCTCCGTTAACTGGTCAATCGAAAATTCGCCTGTGTGGAACAGCATTTTTGTTTTCGGCGTGAAGGCACTGGTTGATTACTGCGGTATGCACGACTACGCAGAAAAAATCTACCCCGCCCTTAAAGCATATGCACTTTCAAACATAGACGAAATGAAAGAAAAGGGCTTCGTCTGGGGCACGAGAGGTCTTTCGGATTGGGTTGCACCTGCAGGCGACGCCCTGCTTGACGTTATCTGCGACCCCTCTGAGGGTGCGGAAATCTGCTGCACCGCCTTTGTTGCGGAAATGCTGGATAAGGTTAAATTCCTTGCCTCTCTTTTCGAAGAATACAGGGATGATGAAGAAACCTATTCAAAGGCATACGTCAGAATCATTGATGAATTTCAGAAAAGATTCTATAAAGAAAACGAAAATATATACGAAACAACCGTATGGAATCCCAAGGGCAAGCGGACAAAATACAGGCAGACCTCAAACCTTCTGCCTCTTGCCTTCGGCTTTGCAAAGAATGACAAAGAGGTTGCAAGGCACCTTGCCGAGGACGTTATATCAAAGGGATACCACCTTGATACGGGCTGTACGGGAACAAGATTCCTTCTCCCTGTGCTGTGTGACTACGGCTACACCGAGGAGGCTTACAGGGTGCTCACCCGGAAAACCTACCCCTCCTGGGGTTTGTGGCTTGAAAGCGACACCGACTCCGCCTGGGAAAGCTGGGAGCCTCTCACACGCTCCCTCAACCATTATTTCCTTGCCACCTACGATGAATTTTTCTTCACTCACCTTGCAGGCATAAGAAATATAAAGGACGGTTACAAATCCGTGACGGTGAAGCCTGTTCTTGATTTCCCTCTTGATTTCGTCAAAGCAAAAATAAAAACGCCCCAAGGTCTGCTCCGTGTTGAATGGAACAAAACTCAGGGCGGCTGTGACGTTCTTGTTGAGGTGCCCGAGGGCACAAGGGCAGAGATAATTCTCGGCGAAAAAATCAACGAAACCCATACGGGCGGAATTTACAATTTCAGAGTATAAGATTCACTATCAGAGTTGAGATAACACCGGGCAAGCCCAGAACTATGTAGGTTGCGACGGTGTACCAGTTGGTCGCAAGGGTAACTCCCGTCACAAGACCTGTCAGGTTTACGGCAAACATTGCCGCTATTCCTTGCAGAGCAGACAGTGCAAAGCTTGTTGCTCCCTTTTCGCTTTTCACCGTCCACCACATTACGCACAGTGCGGCAACTATTGCACTGCCGATAAAAAATCCGTTCAATCAGATTACCTCCCCGCTGAAAACCGAAACCCCCGTGCACTCAATCCCCTTTTCTCTGGCAAGTTTAAGCAGGTAACGGTAAAGGGCTTTCAGGGATTGAATTTCATAAATTATGGAATCCAGCAAATCCTCGTTGCTTTCATTTTCAAAGCGGCTGTATGCGCTTTCAAGGCGCTGTGAGGTATCCCTGATCTGGATCAGAATGGCATCCTGAACAGGTTTTTCGGGTTTTCTTATAAACTCATAATAGAATATTTTTGCAGAATTAAAATGTTTTTCCATAATTTCCGTCCTCCCTTAAATATTTTATAGAAATTATTGGACAAATATGATAGAATAATACAAATATCCTTGGAGGAATAAAAAATGAATTTATATCCCATCAGACTTCTCCCCTACGTTTCCGAAACAATCTGGGGCGGCAGAAAGCTTATTGAAGAATACGGCGTAAAAACCGAAAAGAATAATGCGGCTGAGGGCTGGATGCTCTCCTGCCATGAGGCAGGCTCAAGCAGTGTTGCAAACGGCGCTTTTGCAGGCAGATCCTTTGCAGACGTTGTTAAAGAAAATCCCGACCTTTGCGGCGAAAATGCAAAGAATTTTGAGGATTTCCCCATTCTTATAAAGTTTATTGATGCTATGGATAACCTTTCCGTGCAGGTGCACCCCACAAAGGAATACTGCGAGCTCACGGGCAAGGGTCAGAGCAAAACCGAATGCTGGTATATTATCGACTGCGAGGAGGATGCAAGCCTTATCCTGGGCTTTAAGGATAAGCTTTCACCCGAGGAATTCAAAGCCGCCATTGCAAACAACACTCTCACCGATTACGTTGAAAACGTAAAGGTTAAGAAAGGTGACTTCTTCTTTATCGATTCGGGCACTCTCCACGCAATATGCAAGGGTATTCTGCTTGCAGAGGTGCAGGAAAGCTCCAACACCACTTACAGAATCTATGACTACAACCGTGTGGGTGCCGACGGCAAGCCCCGTGAGCTTCACGTTGAGGACGGTGCGGCAGTCACAAAGCTCGAAAAATATTCACAGTCCGATTTTTCAAACCCCGCACTTGATACCGATGAGCGCAGACTTCTTGCAGACTGCCCTCTTTTCAAGGTATGGAAGCTTGAAACAAAGGGAAGCTTTTCAGGCAATGCAGATGAAAAATCATTTGTATCGCTGCTGATTATGTCGGGCAGCGGCAAGCTGGAATGTCTTGGCGAAACCCTTGAACTTACAAAGGGTGACAGCATATTTATCCCTGCAAACGCAGGCGAATACACGCTTAACGGCGAATTTGAAATTATTGAAACGAGAATCTAAATGGCAACAGTCAGTGTTCAGAACTTAAAAGTTGATTTCGGCGGCAAGGTGCTGTTTGAAAACGTTTCGTTTGACGTCAATCCCGGTGAATTCGTTGGTCTCATCGGCGCAAACGGAACGGGCAAGACTACCCTTTTCAAGGTAATTACGGGTGAAATCGAACCCACCGAGGGCGGCGCTTTCGTGGGCAGAAACGTAAAGGTAGGTTATCTTGAGCAGCACGCCTGCCACGGCTCGGTGCGTACGGTCTATGATGAAGCCCTCAGCGTTTTTGAAAATCTTATGGAAACCGAGCGTGAGCTTGAGGATATTGCCGCCGCCATTGATGCAAACGAGGGCGGACGCGATAAGCTGATTGAAATGCAGCACCGCCTTAACGAAGAATTTCAGGCGCAGGACGGACTTACCTTCAGAAGCCGTACCCGTTCAGCCCTTATGGGTCTGGGCTTTTCGGAGGATGATTTTTACCTTACCTGCGATAAGCTCAGCGGCGGTCAGAGGTCAAAGCTGAGTATGTGCAAGCTGCTTTTAAGCGGCTCCGATCTGCTTCTTCTCGACGAGCCCACAAACCACCTTGACATTGCAGGCACCGAATGGCTTGAAAACTATCTGTCAACCTTCAAGGGCACGATTATCGTTATATCTCACGACAGATATTTTCTTGACAGAGTTACAAACAAAACAGTTGAAATCACCAATAAAAAAAGCTACTGCACAAAGGGCAATTATTCCGCATATCTGAAACTTAAAGAAGAACGCCTTGAAAGCGAAAGACGGCAGTATGAAAACCAGATGGCTGAAATAAAGCGTATTGAAGGCATCATCGAGCAGCAGCGTTCATTTGCAAGAGAAAGAAATTTCATTACCGCAGAAAGCAAGCGGAAAATGCTTGAAAAGAAAAAGGCGGAGCTTGTTGTTCCCGACCCTCCCCTTTCATCGATGCGTATGAAATTCACTCCTGCCTGCGAAACGGGTAACGACGTGCTCAACGTCAGCTCCCTTTCAAAGGCATTCGGCTCAAAAAGGCTTTTCTGCAATGCGGATATGCAGGTTTATAAGAACGACCGTGTGTTTGTGCTGGGTACGAACGGTTGCGGCAAAACAACGCTTCTGCGTATTCTCACCCGTCAGCAATCCGCCGATGAGGGCACCTTCAACTTCGGTGCAAACGTTAAAATCGGCTACTTCGACCAGAGCCTTGAAAGCCTTAAAGGCGGCAAAACCGTTATTGACGAGATATGGGATGAGCACCGTCTTTTCACCGAAAAAACCGTGCGCAGTTATCTTGCGCTTTTCCTTTTCAGAGGGGATGACGTATTCAAGAGTGTGGATACCCTCAGCGGCGGCGAAAAGGCAAAGCTTTGCCTTTTGAAGCTTATGCTTTCGGGTGCAAACGTGCTTCTTCTTGACGAGCCTACAAATCACCTTGATATTCCGTCAAGAGAGGTGCTTGAAGCCGCACTCAGCGATTTTGACGGCACCATTATTGCGGTTTCACACGACAGATATTTCATCAATAAGCTTTCAACAAAAATATACAGAATGACGGAAAGCGGCTTTGAAAAATTCGAGGGCGATTACGATGCGTATGCAGGCATTGCCCTTGCTCAGGCGAAGGAAAAGCCGAAAAAAGCCGAGCAGAAGGTTAATTTATATAAACTGAGAAAAGAACGTGACAGCGAAATCAATAAGCTCAAAGGCAAAATCAAGCGTGCGGAAGAAGAAATTGACCGCCTTGACAGCGAAATTGCCGAGCTTAACGGTCTGCTTTCAGACCCCGAGGTTTCCGCAGATTACGAAAGAGTATTAAAACTTACAAATCAGCTTGAAGAGCTTACGGACACTCAGCTTGCCGTTATGGATGAATGGGAGCAGATGAGTGCACGTATTACAGAACTTATGGAGATGGAAATATGACAAGTGAGCAGATGTTCAAAAACGCAAAATGGATTGAGTGCACGGGCAGTGATTCCCCCGTTTTCCGCAAGGTCTTTACCGCAAGTAAGGGCGAGAATGCAGAAATAATCATCTGCGGTCTGGGATTTTTCAAGCTCTTTATTAACGGCAGAAAGGTCAGCGATGATTTGCTGGTGCCCAACACCACCTGCTATAACGAGCGCAACCTTCGCGAGCTTACCTTCCCCCTTGATGACGAGCTTTCATACCGTACCTACTGTATGAAATACGATATTTCCCATTACCTTGCCGAGGGCGAAAACCGCCTTGAGGTTATTCTGGGCAACGGCTATTACAATCAGAATTACCGTATGGCAGAGGGCAACGTGGTATTCGGTACGCCCAAGCTTTGCTATATAATCGAAAAGGCAAGCGGCAACGTTATCTGCGATGAAACAACACTTGCCCACAAAGGCTTCGTCACCTTCAATAACCTTTATTACGGTGAGAAACAGGATTACACCCTTTACCCCGTAACAGATGAGGGCTTTGCGGAAAGTACGGTTATCCCTGCACCTGAAAGCGAATATTACGTTCAGTTTTCACCTGCGGATAAGGTTATCAGAACCTTAAAGCCCGTTCTTATTGAGGATGAGGGTGAAACAAAGCTTTATGATATCGGCGAAAACACCGTAGGCTATGCTGTTTTCAAGTGCCCCGAAAAAGGCAAAAAATTCAGAGTCAGCTATGCGGAGGAAATTCACGAAAAGCGTGACTGGTACGGCATACAGTTCAATTTTGATAAGGATTATCAGACCGATGAATTCATTGCCGACGGCACAGACCGTGAATATATTCCCCACTTCACCTGGCACGGCTTCAGATATTTCAGAGTTACGGCGGACGTTGAGCCTTTGAGAGTTGACGTTGTTCATTCTGATTGCCCCGTTACTTCCGCATTCGAGTGTAACAATGAGGTTCTCAACTGGCTTTACGATGCTTACATAAGAACTCAGCTTGGCAATATGCATTGCGGCATTCCCTCCGACTGCCCTCACAGAGAAAGACTGGGCTACACGGGCGACGGTCAGCTTTGCGGCGAAACGGCTATGATGCTTCTTGACAGCCGCGAATTCTACCGCAAATGGCTTTACGATATTGCAGACTGTCAGTGCAGAAAAACGGGTCACGTTCAGCACACCGCACCCCTTATGGGCGGCGGCGGCGGTCCTTCGGGCTGGGGCGGCGCAATAATCGAGGTGCCTTATAAATTCTATAAAATGTACGGCGATAAAGAGCTTCTGAACGAATTCTTCCCCAAAATGCTTCACTTCCTTGACTACCTTGAAAGCAGAAGCGAAAACGGCCTTATATACCGTGAAGAAAAGGACGGCTGGTGCCTCGGCGACTGGTGCACCCCCGACCCCATCGTTATCCCAGAGGCTTACGTCAACACCGTGCTTTACGTAAGATTCATTCAGCAGGTTATTGAAGCGGCTGAAATTCTGGGCAGAAAAGATGAAGTTGCCCATCTTCCTCAGCGTGAAGAAAAAATCAGAAAAGCGTTGGATATTGCATACCGCAGCCCCGATAAGCACACCTACTGCGGCGACGTGAACGGTGCATCCTGCCTTGCCTTCAGAGTAGGTATGGCTGACGAAAGAGGCATAAATTACGTTGTAAACAAATATAAAGAGCTGGGTATGTTTGACACGGGCATCATCGCAACCGAAGCCCTTATCGGCTACCTTTTCGAAATAAACGAAAATCAGCTTGCCTTTGACCTGCTTTCAAACGAAAAGAAGGCATCCTTTGCCTTTATGAAAAACAGCGGTGCCACAACAATATGGGAAAACTGGTACGGCAGAGATTCACGCAACCACCCCATGTTCGGCGCTGTCACAAAATATCTGTTTATGTATCTTCTCGGTATCCGTCAGCCCGAGGGCGGTGCGGCATACGAAAGCGTCATAATCAATCCCCGTTTTGTTGAGGGTCTTGACCGTGCAAAGGGTCACATCACAACGGAAAACGGCAAAATCAGCGTTGAATACGAAAAATCGGGCACTGCCGCAACCGTCAAGGTTTTTGCAGACCCGAAAATCAAGGCTGTTTTTGAGCATAACGGAGAAAAAATCCCGTTCAGCGGAGAAAGAGAATTTACTGTGGAGGTTTAATTTATGGTTACAATCAAAAGCTACGAGCCCAAATACTATAAGGACGTTCAGCAGGTATGCCTTAACACGGGCCCCGAGGGCTCACTTACCGACCCCAACACACGCGACTTTATTCTTTACACCTTCTGCAATTATTACATTGAGCAGGAGCCCGAAAACGTATTCGTTCTCGTTGATGAGAATGATGTTGCTCAGGGCTATGTTTTCGGTGCAATGAACTATTGGAAATATGTGAAGAAAATGGGTCCCTATCTCAAAAAGGTGCGTGAAACGGGCAAGGCAAATTATATGGACGCCCTTGTTGAAATTGCGGCTCACGGCGTATTTTCACTTAAATATCCTTCGCATCTTCACATTGATATCAACGCTCCCTTCAGAGGCAACGGCAACGGCTCCAATATGATTTCAACCCTTACGAATCATATGAAGTCAAAGGGTGCAAAAAGCATTATGCTTATCGTTGGCACAAGCAACGTAAGAGGCATTAAGTTCTATAAGAAAAACGGTTTCAAGGTTCTTTTCACAATGAAGAAAAGCGGCACCGTTATGGCAAAGGAGCTTTGATTTATGCGCTACGGAGTTGTAGGCACGGGCTGGATTGCCAAATCCTTCATTGACGGTGCAAGGCAGCTTTGCGGCGGGGATTTTACCGCCGTTTATTCCAGAACTCAGGAAAGCGGCGGCAGATTTGCCGCTGAAAACGGAATTGATAAGGTTTATACCGATTTCACGGAATTTGCAAAGGCTGATTTTGAGGCGGCTTACGTTGCAAGCCCCAACCGCCTTCACTATGAGCAGTCAAAAATCCTTATTGAAAACGGCAAGCACGTAATCTGTGAAAAGCCGATTACCGTTGACCCCGAAGAGCTTGAGGAATTGCAGGCGCTTGCAAGGGCAAAGGGCGTCATTTACGTTGAAGCCATAATGTATATGTTCAACCCTGCACGGAATCTGCTGAAAGATGCTCTCAAAAAAATCGGCAGAATCACAAGCGTTCATTTTGACTTTTCACAGCTTTCTTCAAAATACCCTGCATACCTTGAAGGCAGGCTTCCCAACATCTTCAACCCTGCCCTTGCCACAGGCTGTCTTATGGACCTTGGTATTTACTGCGTTTACCCTGCTCTGGACCTTTTCGGTCTGCCCGAAAAAATAACCGCCTGCGCTCACTTTATGGAAAGCGGCGCTGACGGCAGCGGGAATTCGGCATTCCTTTACCCCGACAAGCTTGTGAATCTTACATACTCAAAGCTGGGGCAGGACAGATTAGGCTCACAGATATTCGGTGATAAAGGCACAATCACTGTTGAATCAATCTCAAAGCTTACCCATATGAGGCTTATTGATAACGGCGGCAGTGTTACCGAAATCATCGGCGACGTGCCCAAGGAAACCCTTATGGGCTATGAGGCAAAGGGCTTTGAAGAATTCATTGCAAACCCCGAAAGCCCTTATTATGAAGAAATGTCACTGCGTGCCTTGCAGGTAAGCAGAGCAATGAAGGAAATAAGAAATTTATCGGGAATCAGGTTCCCAAAGCAGGTGAAATAATGGCACGAGGTTTTATAACACTGGCAACAGGCAACAAAAAATATTATAAAATGGCAGTAAATATGCTTCATTCCTTCCGTCTGCATAATCCCAACGTTCCCATGGCAATTCTCTGTGACGGTGAAAATGAATACACTGCGGAGTTTGACGACGTTGTTGTGCTGAAAAATGCTTACAGGGATTATAGAGATAAGTTTTCTTTGCTCGTTGAATCCCCCTATGATGAAGCAATATTCATCGAGCCCGACTGCCTTATATATCATAACCTTGATTTCTTTTGGGATATGCTTGCAAGGGAATCGGATTTTTCCTGCTTCGGCTGGAATGACGGCGGAATTGACTGCTGGTTCAGAACACCCGAAACCAAACAGCGTTTGCTTGACATTGTTCCCGAGCTTGAGGGCAAAACCGATGCACCTCTTTTCAACCCCGGATATTTCTTTATAAGAAAAAGTGCCAAAACTCAAAAAATGTATGACGAATGTATCAGCATTGCCGAAAGGCTGAAAAGCGACAGTATACTCAAAAACAATTCCGCTATTTTCGGCGGCGGCAACCTGAGAGATGACCCGATTTTTGACATCGCAATGGCAATAAACGACTTTATCTGCAACGAAAAGCCCAAAGCAGGTAAATGCATCTCACTGCCCTCAAAATACAAAATCAATAAAATCGACCTTGAAAAAGGCAGGCTTGACGTTACGGATAAAAACGGCAAGCAGTTCACGGAATGCTCACTGCTTCACTTTTCAACAAGAAAAGCAATGGAAGAAGGTCTTTACCTTTGGCAGTGCACACTGCTGAAGGCACTTTACCCGAAGAAAAAAGCATTTTTATCCGCACTGCTTAACAGCAAGGCGGCCGAAGCCTTCTTTTCGGCCTTCAGATATGTTAAAACACGCATCAAATGGATTCTGAAAGGTCAGTTATAAATAACAAATCACCCCGTTGCATCACTGCAGCGGGGTGAAAATTTTTCTTAGAAATCAACTTTGAGGTCGTAGTAGCAGCACTTGAAGAGCTTTTCCATCTCTTCCTGGCTGGGCTGACGGGGATTTGAACCTGTGCAAGCGTCAGCAATAGCATTCTTTGCGATTTCGGGAAGTCTTTCAAGGAATACTTCCTCGGGAACAAAGCCCTGCTCTGTGGGGTAGCTGTCTGCACCGTAGTTCTTGATGCACTGAGGAATGTTGAGCTTATCGTTCATACCGCGGAGATATGCGATAAGAAGCTGAACCTTTTCTTCAACGGTTTCACCGCCAAGGTTCATTCTGTCTGCAATCTTTGCATAACGCTTTGCAGCTGATTCAACCTTTGCGTTGAACTCGATAACCTTGGGAAGATACATTGCGTTTGCGGCACCGTGGATGATGTGTGCGCCGTTGCCGTAATCTGCGAATGCGGCACCTGTTTTATGAGCCATTGAGTGAACAATACCGAGGAGTGCATTTGAGAATGCCATACCTGCAAGGCACTGTGCATTGTGCATCTTTTCACGGCAGTCATTGTCGCCGTTGTATGAATCAACAAGGTTCTCCTGAATCATTTCGATTGCGTGGAGAGCAAGGGGATCTGTGTAGTCACAGTTTGCAGTTGAAACGTAAGCCTCAACAGCGTGAGTCATAGCGTCCATACCTGTGTGAGCAACAAGCTTCTTGGGCATTGTTTCAGCAAGCTCTGAATCAACGATAGCGATATCGGGTGTGATTTCAAAGTCTGCAAGGGGGTATTTGATACCCTTGTCGTAGTCTGTGATAACCGAGAAAGCGGTAACCTCTGTTGCGGTGCCCGATGTTGAGGGGATAGCAACGAAGCGTGCCTTCTTGCGAAGCTCGGGAATGCCGAATACTACACACATCTGCTCAAATGTGATTTCGGGATATTCATACTTAATCCACATTGCCTTTGCTGCGTCGATGGGTGAACCGCCGCCCACTGCAACAATCCAGTCGGGCTCAAACTCAGCCATAACCTCTGCGCCCTTCATAACTGTTGTTACTGAGGGATCGGGCTCGATGCCTTCAAAAAGCTTAACCTCAAGACCTGCTTCTTCAAGATAAGCAACAATCTTATCAAGGAAGCCGAACTTCTTCATTGAGCCGCCGCCTACGCAAACGATAGCCTTTTTGCCTTTGAGTGTTTTAAGTACCTCAAGAGAACCTTTGCCGTGGTAAAGATCTCTGGGGAGAGTGAATCTTGCCATTGGAATCTACCTCCTATTTTTTACTACAATAATATTATACTGTATTTTAACTCTGAATTCAATATAAATATTTTTTACCGATAAAAAACGGCTTGCAAATTTCACTTTGCAAGCCTGTTTCTTATTTATTGAAATACTGAGGAAGGAATTCCTTGTGTGCCTCTTTAAGCTCGTTGAAGCACTTGACGGTTTTTTCGTAATCACCGACAAGGGGATGAACAAGAAGGCCCTTGATTGCATAGTCGTCATCGCCTGTGATTGCAGCCTTGACAGCATACTTTTCGTATGTCTTGACTACTCTCATAAGACCGATAACATGGTCGTTGATTTTCTCTGTTACGGGCACGGGTGTTGCGCCGTCTGCACCGATAACTGCGGCAATTTCAACGATATCGTCATCTGCCATAAAGGGAAGTGTGCCGTTATTCCTGATGTTTACAACGTGAACATCCTTCTTGTCGTTTGCGATTGAATCGATAAGCGAAACAGCGGCAAGCGAATACTTGTGACCGCCTCTCTTGTCAAGAAGTGCAGGCTTTGTAACGATTTCGGTATTCTGATACATTTCAAGAAGCTGCTCTTCAATTTCCATACAAACCTGTGCTCTTGTTTTCTCATCCTCTCTCTGATGAGCAAGCTTTGCCTCACGGCAGTAATAATACTGAAGGTATGATGAGGGCAGACCCTGAACGGTCTTGAGGCAATCGATTGAGAAGCCGTCATCCTTGATGTTTGCCATAACCTTGGGTGAAAAACCGCTTTCAATAAGACCGGGAAGAAGCTCCTCGCCGTTCTTCTTAACGGAGGTAATCCAGCTCAGATGGTTAAGACCTACGTATGTAATTTCGCTGTCCTCACCTGTGATTTCCTTAACGTCGTCAAGCATATCAATGGGAACGTTGCAAAGACCGATGTTCTTGACTTTTGTATGGTTAAGAATAAACTCGGTGATGATACCCGAGGGATTTGTGAAGTTGATAAGCCATGCATCGGGGCAGATAGCTTCGATTCTGTCACAGATATTCTTGATAACGGGGATTGTTCTCTGCGCCTTGAAGAAGCCGCCGATACCTGTTGTTTCCTGACCGATAAGGTCATACTTCTTGGGAATGCTTTCGTCAAGGTGACGGCAGGGAAGCTTGCCTACACGGATCTGTGTAACAACGAAATCCGCACCCTGAAGGGCAGTGTCAAGGTCGTCTGTGAAAACAACCTCGCAGTCACAGCCCACGTTGTTGAGCATTCTTACGCAAAGATTACCGACGATTGTTCTTTTTCTCTCGTCGATATCCATAAATGAAATCTTTTTGAGTTTAAGGCTGTCCTTGGCTTTAAGGAAGCCGTCAACAAGCTCGGGGCAATAGGTACTGCCCGATCCGATAACCGCTACGCTGATTTCTCTCATAATCTGTATCTCCTTTTAAGCATAATCTTGCATAATCCAGTTGATGCATCCCGTTACGGGCATTGCTTCAAGCTTAATGAACTTAAGTTTTTTGCCGCTGAGTGCTTCTGCCTTTGAAAGCAGGCTGTCAAGGTAATATTTATTGTCAAGCTTAACGTTGATTGAGCCCGAAAGAACAACCTCAATTTCGTCGCCGCCGAAATCAAGCTGGTTTGAAAGCGCCGCAATAAGCTGTGCGCCTCTTGTTGCCATTCTGTCGCAGTATTCGGTGGCAGGCTTGTCGCCCTGCTTGACTGCTTCAAAGAAGGATGCAACCATTACTCTTATGTAATCGTCGCCGCCCTCGCCTTCGATTTTTTCAATAAGACCCAGGAATTCTTCTCTTTCCTTAAAGCCGAATTTTTCCTTCACCATATCGGTGATAAGTGTTTTTTCAAGTCCCAGGAAAAGCTGGTTATAGATAAGTCTGAAGGCTTCAACAACAATGTTGCCGCCGCCTGAAATATCGCCTGAAAAATCGCCCAGACCTGCAAGCTGAAGCCTTTTGCCGTCAATACCGATACCGTTGCAGCAAACGCCTGTGCCGCAGTTGTAGCCGATTGCACTTTTGCCGCTTGCGCCTGCTTTTACAACGATGAAGCCGTCATTGAAAACTTCAAAGTTTGCAAGACCTTTTTTGCGGAGCATATCGCACATAATATCGTACTGATATTCGTGGTCGATGCCTGCAAGACCCATAAGTGTGAAGCTTACGTCTGCAAGAGCGATGCCTGCCTTTTCGCAAAGTGCGTTAAGACCTGTCATAATGATATCGCTTGCACCGTCAAAGGAGGTATCCAGATTTTCGTGGTTACTGCCTGCACCCGTTACGGTTTCAAGCATATTTTTGTTTTCGTCAAAAAGGGCAAATGCGGTTTTGGTGCCGCCGCCGTCAACGCCGATGTAATATTTCATATTGTAATTCCCTCCGTATTATTCAAAATAGTCGTTGCAGACTTCTTCGAGGCAGAATTTGCCGCGTCTGTAAGGCTCTCTGTCAATCCACATACCGTTTGTGAAATCGGGGAAGGCAACGGGTGCACTGCCAAGTGCGATTGACTGCTCCGAAAGGCAGGTTACAGCCATCATAACCGCCGTATCATAAACGTCGATGGGAGGTGCGGCGTCAAGCCTTACGCTTTCAACAAATGCGCTGAGAACAAGGAAGTCCATACCGCCGTGACCGCCGTGAACGCCTTCCGTCTGATATTTCTTCCACAGAGGATGCTCGAATTCATCACGGTATAATTCAAAATCTTCGGGATGATGCATCCAGTCGCCTTCAACGTGCTTTGTTTTGCCTTCAAGATAAATTGAATTGCCGTCTTCCATATAAAGACCCTTTGTGCCCTGAACACGGTATGCTCTGGAATAATGTCTGGGCAGTGAGCAGTCGTGGGTGAGCACAACGGTTTCGCCGTTTGCGCATTTAAGCATTGTTGTTACGATATCGCCCTGGTTGAAATTGTAATCCGCAAGGTCATAATCCTCGCCCTTATTCTCTTTAATCCATTTGTTAAGACCTCTGGATTTGCTTGCCATTGAAACAAGAGATACGAAGCGGTTGCCTCTGTTGATGCCCAGCACCTTCTGAATGGGACCCAGCTGATGTGTGGGATAAAGCTCGCCGTTACGGTGCTGGAAGTTAAAGAGTCTGCCGTGTCTGTTTTCTCTGCCCAGGCTGATTTCGTCACGCAGGTCGTGCTGATAACCGCCTGTAAGATGAATGATTTCACCGAAAATGCCCTGCTTGACCATATTGAAAATTGCCATTTCGTTTCTGTCGTAGCAGCAGTTTTCAAGAAGCATACAGAACTTGCCTGTTTCTTCGCTTGTGCGTACAAGCTGCCAGCATTCTTCAATGCTTGCGGCACCGCCTACTTCCATTGCAACGTGCTTGCCTGCCTTCATGGCGTCAATGGCAATTCTTGAATGGGTAATCCAGGTTGTTGCGCAGTAGATTGCATCTATATCATCTCTTGCAAGAAGCTCTTTATAGTCAAGATAAATCTGAGGCTCAGTGCCTGTTTTTTCTTTTACAATCTCAAAGCCGTTTTTTGCTCTGTCCTCATATTTATCGCACACAGCAGGGACTCTTACACCCTCACAGTCAAGAAGCTCTCTGAGCATTCCCGAGCCTCTGCCGCTAAGACCGATTATACCGATATTAACGAAATCCTTCATATCCTTTTACCTCTGTAAAACAAAATAACCGCCGAAAAAAAATTCAGCGGTTATATTATAAATGATATGTTGTAAAATTGCAATATTATTTAAAGTATCTTTTAAAGAGTCTTTGCCATTTCATCAGGTAAAGGGATACAAGCTTCGTGAGGGCAATGTCATACATTATGAATGCAAAGGCACCCATACCCAGAAGCAAGGGGTATGCCATAACGCCGAATTCCTCGGTTTCGTCAATGGTGACTCCCATAAACTTAATCATAAGGGCGTATGAGCCTGCCATTGTTGAAAGGAAAAGCAGGAGCTTGACTATCCATTCGGGCACTATGGGAAGCTTTTCTTCTATCAGGGCTTTCAATATGGGGTAATAACCGAAAAGGGCAAGATACATAACCGCAACCTCTTTTTCGGGAACAAGTATCAGCCCCAGAATTGCAACGGTGGAATACACGCCGAATGCCCAGCGTTTGTCAATTTCAACAACAATAAATATTATCAGCACACCTGCCGCCGCAGGCAGGGCATAGGTCAGAAAGGGAATAACCGCAACGGATATCATCATCACCAGCGACAGCGCCGCAACTATTCCGCCGATGGCACATTTTGAGCTTTGTTTCATTTTTTCTCCTCAATCAACAACAGGGAATAAGGTCGCCGCCGAAGCATTCGCAGCAGCAATCCGCACACAGAAGACCGGTGCACATATCGCAGCCCGAACAGCCTGATTTTTCTTTTCTGCGTTCTGTTCTGTAACCGCCCGAGCGTGCACTGCTCACCTTGTTGTAAGCCATTTTATAGGTATTGTTTGAAGGGTCAAGGTTGCTTGCGGTTGCAAAATTCTTTGCCGCTTCTTCAAGCCAGCCCCTTTTCTGCTGAACGGTGCCTTTAAGGTAATACCACTGAGCATCCCTTGCGTTATCGGGCACACCGTCAAGCAGAAGCTGAGCATCGTCAAGCCTGCCTGAATTGATTTTTGCCCTGATATCGGAATAATCCGTGTTGCGGTAGGTATAGCCGTTATACGAAGAATAGCCCGACGGCTCACCTGCGTTCATAATAAGATAATCGTATGCCGCATTAAGCTCGTCAATCATATTGCTCTGACCCGAGCTTTGGTAAACTCTCAGCTTCTCCTTATAAGCGGCGTTAATCTGCTCGTTCGAAGCACCGTCGGGTATCCCCAGAACCTCATATGGATTTCTCATTGTGTCACCTCGTATTTCTCAAGCACCTTCGAAATGCTCGCCTCAATGCCGTCAAAAACTATATTTTCAAGTATATCTTCAAATCTTTTCTTTTCAAGAGAATCAAGGGCATCCAGTGCACTGCTCTGGGTAAGATTGAAAATCTCCCGTACCCTTGCGGCAAATTTTTCACGGACCGCAGGATTTTTTATATCGCCGTATTCGGCTTTGAAAGGATTGAAGCTGCCGTTTTTTATATCAGCTTCAAGGTCATCCGCCGCATCAATCACGTAGACCGTTCTGCCCACCATATAGCCCAGCTTGTAAAGCGCATCCGCCTTTTCACCGCCGAAGCCCATCGCCATTATCCTGCCAAGTGCATCTGCCGAAGGGTGCGCCGCTTCATCAAGGCACACGTCCTTTTTGCTTTCGGCTTCGGTCTGCAATGCCATTGATTTGCTTATGATTTCTTCAATCTCGGGTGCAAGCCTCACTGCCTTTTTATGCATAAGGCTCACAATGGGATAAAGCATTGCCGCAAGGATTTTTGATTTTACTCCTCCGTCGTGCAGGTTATCCTTCACCTTATAAAAAACGGTGATTATAACTGCGTGGGCACAGAATTCAAGCTCCCTTTTACTGCCGCATATCATACATTTTTTTGCAGGATTATAGGGGCAGCGTTTTTGCGAAAAAGCACAGTTTTCATCCCCTGCCGCAAGACGGAGCACGGCGGCAAAGGCGAAATCATAGCTGAGAAAAAGCTGTGCCAAGGGTGAATAAAGCCTGCCCAGTGCACGGCACAGAGAGCAGTAAATGCCTCTGTAAAGCTCATAATCCTTTATCTTCATTTCGGGCTTGAAAGCCTTGACGTAACCGAGCAAACCGCACCTCCGCATTATTATTTGGTTTTATTTTATATTATTTCTCCGCAGAATCGGTTAACATATTGTAAATTTTGCAGAGTTTTTAAGTGGTTTTACCTGATGTTATTGTTCAAAAATAAAATTTTTCGTTTTCATATTGACTTTTCGATTTACATATGATAGAATATCTCACGTTCCGAATTGCGGGTGTAGTTCAATGGTAGAATCCCAGCCTTCCAAGCTGGTTGTGTGGGTTCGATTCCCATCACCCGCTCCAATTCAGATATGCGCTTGTAGCTCAGCCGGATAGAGCAACTGCCTTCTAAGCAGTGGGTCAGGGGTTCGAGTCCCTTCAAGCGCGCCAAAAACTGCGGCTTAAATGCCGCAGTTTATAAATGGTGGCTGTAGCTCAGTTGGTTAGAGTGCCAGGTTGTGGCCCTGGAGGTCGTGGGTTCGAATCCCATCAGCCACCCCATTTAACAAACCGTACGCAAAGCCAAGTGCTTTGCGTATTTTAATATCACCACATTGGGGCGTCGCCAAGCGGTAAGGCACGGGACTTTGACTCCCGCATCCGCTGGTTCGAATCCAGCCGTCCCAGCCAAACAGCGCCTCTTGCGAGGCTAAGATAAGAGATAATATTGAATAAATAATAGATAATGGTGAACGCAGAAATTCGGGCGCTGTTTGTACTATTATCTATTCTCTATTATCTCTTCTCTATTATCTGAAACAGAGGAGAATGCGATATGTCTGCCAATAGTATCGTACTCGACAAATCCTTGAAATTCGCCGCACGGATTGTAAAGCTCCATAAACATCTTATCAAAGAGAAAAAAGAAACGATTATTTCAAAGCAGATTATCCGTTCGGGAACAAGCATCGGCGCAAATGCAAACGAAGCGGTTTACGGTGTATCGAAAGCGGATTTTATTGCCAAATTGCAGATATCCCTGAAAGAAACCGCCGAAACCGAATATTGGCTCAGACTTCTTATATTATCGGATTATATAACCGAGCCGGAAGGCGAATCGTTGTTAAACGATTGTCTTGAAATAAAAAGAATTCTTGTTTCAACTTTGAACACTGCCAAAAACGCTTCAAAATAAATCCGTTATCAACATTAAAGCGCCTCTTGCGAGGCTAAGATAAGAGATAATATTGAATAAATAATAGATAATGGTGAACAGATTTTTTCGGACGCTGTTTGTACTATTATCTATTCTCTATTATCTCTTACTTATTATCTCACCAAAAAAACAAATACTTACAAGTCAGAATAACCGTATCTCAATCCAAGGAGCACACTATGATTTACGTTATGAGCGATATTCACGGCGAATACGATAAATACAGGGCCATGCTTGAAAAAATAAATTTCAGTGATGAGGATGAGCTTTATATTCTGGGTGATGTAATTGACCGAGGACCCGAGCCCGTTAAAATTCTTCAGGATATGGCAATGCGCCACAATGTTTACCCCGTATTCGGCAACCACGAGCTTATGGCACTTGACGTGCTGAAAGCCCTTGCGGTTGACGTTACGGAAGAAAACTACGCTTCGCAGATTACAACCGAAATCATAAACAAGATGTACGTGTGGCAGAATAACGGCGGCGACGTCACTCTGGCAAAATTCAAAGCCCTGCCCAATGACGAAAGGCAGGACCTTATTGAATATATGGAGGAATTTGCGCCTTATGAGGTTGTGAAATGCGGTAAGAAAAAATTCGTTCTCGTTCACAGCACCCTCGGCTCGGATTTTGACGAAAGCAAACCCCTTGACGGTCTGAACTTTGCCTTCCTCGCCTTTGACAGAACAAGCTGTAACCGCAAATTCTTTTCGGATGAAAACACCTTTGTTGTATCGGGACACACTCCCACAATAACAATTCACTCCTCCCCCACCGTGTACCGTATGTGCAATAACGTCAATATTGACTGCGGTGCGGTTTTCGGCGGCAGACTTGCCTGCCTCTGCCTTGACACAATGAAAGAATATTACATATAAAAAAAGCACCGTCAGCCGACGGTGCTTTAACTTTTATTTAAGCGTTGACTTCTTCTTTGGCTTCTTCTTTTTCTTCTGCCTTTTCCGAAAGAGCCTCAGCCATCATCTTGTGAAGAGTTTCTTTGTCTGTTCCTTTTTCAACAAGCTCAAAATACTCCTCTGCGGGGATGCCGCCTACGAAGCACTGCTTATACTTAACTTCGATCTTGTTAACTGTAAGGTAAATATTAAGACCGAGAAGAAGTGCAAGCATTCCGATATAAACGAAAATACCGAAGCCGATTGATGCGTCTGTTACAAAATCGGGGAAAACTGCAGTGATGCCGTTTGCAAACTGTGTGAACATTACGATCGAAGCAACAGCCGCAATAATTGCAAGTGAGTTCATAATGAGGTTTCTTACGCAGCCCTTGGGTGAGCAGGCAAGGGTAAGAAGCACAAGGCTGAGAATTACAAATACAAGTGAAAGAAGGATTCCCACAAGTGCGCCTGCGTAGCCGATGAAGCTTGAGCCTACAACGCCCGAGCCTATCATTGTGAACAGTGCGTCAAAATCAAGCGATGAAACAAGATTATAAATCTCGATAGCGTTGATTGAGGTTGTGGTTGCTTCTATGTAAGGACCGTTAAAGCTGATTGAAGCAAGGGGCAGCATAAGCGCCGCAATGGGAAGAACCGAAAGAATGATTCTCAGGATTGCAAGCTTTGAGCCTACGAATGATGCTTTGAGTCTGTCTATTCTCTTCTGAAGACGGGCATGCTCTGCCTCAGCCTTATCGGCTTCGTCCATCAGTCTTTCTTCCATTCCGTAGTAAACAAGGTTAACGCCGCATTCGGGGCAGTTGGGTTTCCAATCTAAAAGAGTAAGCTTACGACCGCATTTCGGACAGTTTGCCATATTCCTTCCTCCAAACGAAAATTAAGATAATGATATATATAAGATTTTAACACATTACTTTTATTAAATCAATAGTGAACTATAACTAAAAAGAACGGGGTATTTTCGTCAATTTGACCATTAAGTAAGTCCGCCGTCAGCGGTTATAACCTGGGCTGTGACGTAATCCGAGTCCTTGCTCGCAAGGAAGGAAATGACACCCGCAATTTCTTCGGGGGTTCCGAACCTGCCCATAGGGATTTCGGCGGCAAACGCCGCTTTATCTTCATCCGAAAGATTATCGTTCATTTTCGTGTCGATTGCACCGGGCGCAATGCAGTTGACCTGAACGTTGCTGGGCGCAAGCTCACGGGCAAGGGCTTTCGTAAGCCCGATAACCGCCGCCTTTGTTGCGGAATACACGGTTTCGCAGGATGCTCCGCATACGCCCCACATTGAGGAAACGTTGATTATCTTTCCGCTTTTTTGGTTAACCATAAACGGCACCGCACACTGACAGCAGTTGAAAACTCCCTTGAAGTTGACCTCGGTTATTCTGTCAAAATCCTGCTGAGTGATATCCGTAAAAAGCTTTTGCTGAGCCATGCCCGCATTATTCACAAGCACAGAAACGCCCCCGAAATTTTCGGCGGCGTCTGCAAAAACCTCTTTGATTTTTTCGTAATCGGAAACGTCGGCTTTATAGAGCCTGTATTCCGCAGAAATTTCGTCAAGCCTTTCGGCAAGGCGTAAAATTCCTTCCTCGTCTGAATGCCAGCAGGCGGCAATGCTGAAGCCGTCAGCGGCAAGCCTCAGAGCCGCCGCGCTGCCTATTCCGCCCGATGCACCCGTAATCAAAGCACACTTTTTCATAAGCATCAATACATTGAATTAATGTCGAAGTTTGAAGAATTTATAACTGTTGAAAGGTCGAAATACTTGGGAAGCTTGAACTTTGATGCGTCACTCTTCTTGGAAATTTCGTTGATTTCCATAATTATAATATCCTCACCCGAAACCGTTTCGATTCGTCTGAGTTCATTGTTGTCGTAATAATATTTGATTACGTTTTCGCCTTCCTGATAGATATCGCAGACGTAGGTTTTACCGTTAACGGTAACCTCACGGCTTTCAACGTAGGTTCCGTTTGAAGCGGCATCCTCCGTAACGTAATCGGTGTTGAACAGATCGTTCATTGATTCGCCGGGCATAGGCATATAAGCCTTCATTGCAGGAAGAATGAAATAGAGTGTGCCGTCTTCCGTAATAAGCATATTGATACGCATTGAGCCCTTGCCTTCAACGGGCGCAACCATTTCAAAATATGCCTGATTGCCTTTACGCATTGCAACCACGGGGATTTTCACTTCTTCATCGGCGGTCTTGGTCATAAGAACAACGTCGATTGTGTATTCTTCGCTGTTGAGAATATCGCTGAAATCAAGCTCAAGGTCGCTGTGGTCGGGCTTGCCCTCATCGTTAAGGTCAACCTCAACCTTGCTTGAATTACTGTCGTCAATAAGCTCGTCGCCGAATTCCATTTCGGGAATTTCAACCTCTTCCTCAAGCATCTGCTCAAACTGCTGTTCAAACTGGGCAGGGTCTGTTGAATCGAAAGAATTCAGAAATTCTTCAAGCTCGGGAGATACGGTTTCTCCGTTGCTGTCAACACCGTATGCGCTTGTCGTGCTTTCCTCTTTGAAACTTCCTTCGGGTAACGGCTTACATGCGGTAAAGCTTGAAATAAGCGCAACCGCAAAAATAATTGAAATGATTCTTTTCATAAGTTCTCCTCCGAAACACTGTGCCTGCACAGGTTTGTTAATAATAGAATATACGATTTTCCCCATAAAATCAAGTGCCGTTTTATAATAAATGTTAACTAATTTGTAAAGGTTTTGTTTCCGAATTGTAACCGAGGGAATGAATTTTAGAAAAACTTTAAGAAAATTATTGTTGAAACTGCTTACCCGAAAATGTATAATGTGTCCATTGTGATTACGGAGGGAAAAAGATGCTACAGATTTTTATGGTAGTGAAAGGTATAATCCGCACTCTGATTGCACTGACTATGGTTATACCCGTTATGTCCACAATGTGTCTGCCCGATATGCCCTGGGTTGAGGTTAAAGAAAACCCCGATGCAGTCAATCCGTATATTACGGAATATATGGACCCCGACGTATCGGCTCACCGCTCAGGTGCGGGAATCGCTCCCCAGAATACCCTTATGGCATTTGAAAAGGTTATTGAGGAAAACAACACTCTCGGCGTTGACACCTTTGAGTTTGACGTTCAGATTACCAAGGACGGCGAGCTGATTGTTCTTCACGACCTTACCTACGACAGCACCACAAACGCAGTTGAATATTTCGGCTACGAAAACGTTTATGCATCCGACCTTACATTTGAAGAGGCTCAGGTGCTCAATATGGGCGAAAACTTCTGCATTGACGGCGAATACCCTTACAGAGGTCTGCGCGGCGACGATATTCCGCATAATCTGAGAGTTGCAAAATGCGAGGATATCATTGATTACATTGAGGCAAACAGCGGCGGCAGGGAATACAGATACATAATCGAAAACAAGGGTGAGGGTGAAGAAGGCGAAAGAGCTGCCGACAGGCTTTACACCGTTATCACCGAAAGAGATTTGCAGAACAGAGTTATCTGGGCTTCCGACGAGCAGGACGTTTCAAAGTATATGGATGAAACCTACCCCGATATTTCACGCTCGGCAAACGTTCTTGAGGTATTCAATTTCTACGTATTCTGCCGTATGGGCTGGGATCTGAACGACCTTGACCCCACCTACGTTGCACTTCAGATTCCTTACGGCAACAGCGCCGCAAAGGGAATCATAAACCTGGGCACAAAGCAGGTTATCAACTACGCACACAAATATGACATTGCCGTTCAGTTCTGGACAGTCAACGACGCGGATGCGGTCAAGTATCTTACCGAAAACAACGCAGACTGCATTATGACCGATTACCCCCGGATGGCGTTTGAGGCAATAGCCGAATGTAAATAAAAAAACGGAGGCACTTCTTAAAGAAGTTGCCTCCGTTATTATTTTATTTCTTAAGTCTGATTACGTTCCAGCTGAAGGGCTTGAGCTCTGCGGTGAGAATGCCGTTATCAAGCTCGGGCAACGGGTTGCCGTGAGGCTTTACATTCACCGCATTGAAAGTGTTCTCCGCCTTCTTGTCATAGCCGTCCATCGAAAGGAATTCAACGGGCTTATAGCCTTCAAAGTCCATAAGGCTTACGTCAAGCACAACGCTTTCGTCAAGGCTTTTGTTGACGCAGAAAATTGCCATTTCTTCGTTTTCTTCGTCATAGGTTGCGATTGATTCAAGATAAGGAACGTCGGTAAAATCACGGCTGTCATATTTCGGGCAGTCAATAAGAGGAAGAAGGGCACTGCCTCTGCCGTAATTCGAAAGATGCATAAAGGGGAAGAAGGTTGTCTGCTCAAACACACCGCCGCCCGTCTGAGTGAAGATGGGTGCAATAACGTTGACAAGCTGTGCAAGGCAGGCGATTTTGATTCTGTCGCAGTGACGAAGCAGGGTTATGAGAAGCGAGCCTACGAGAAGTGCATCCTCGAAGTTATAGATATCCTCAAGCTGAGGAGGTGCAATGCTCCACTTTTCATAAGGCGCATTGTTTGAATGATACCATACGTTCCACTC
>JAFYNR010000051.1 GCA_017548045.1 Clostridia bacterium
CCGTTAACTGAAATGAACGAGGAATGAATAAAAAAAGCGTTGTGGGCAAGCAGAAGCTGAGCCAATGAAATTGAAGCCCACATATATCGGTTGTCCATCATAATAGAGAAGCTTTTTTGCGTAAAAAGAGTTTCGCTTTTTGAACTATCGGAAAAGGAATATCGGGTTAACGCGCCTTTGGTATTTCCCATCGGGAATTCACGCAAGACCGTTTCGCCGTCAACCGAAACAACAAATTCACCTGATTTGACAGCATCGCTTGCTTCAGGAAAAGTTTCGCTGATTTTGCAGGTGACGTTTATATCGGCATTGTTGCCATCGGCTTCAAACTGCTCCCATTGAGGGTTGTTTCCGGGGAAGCAATCTGCCTCAATGCAGATAAGTTTTTCACATATCCGATAGTACTTTTTCATAACCGAAATCCTCACGCAGGGCATAGAACGCCCATAGTTACCTATTATAATCTTCAAGATTATAATATATAATAAACAAATTGTCAACATAATGTATAAAAATTATCTTGTTGAATTATAAAAAAATATATGATACAATAAACTGAATAATTTTGTCGAATTGAGTTGGTTAAAAATGAAAAAACCAAGTGAATATGTTGAGCTTTTCCGTTCGCTCAGCAACGAATGGAAATGGCTGATTAAATATGTTTCAAAATACCGTTGGCAGATTGCTTTTTACGTTTTCATCGGGCTTCTGAGCACCGCTATGGGTCTCGGCTCAAACGTTGCTTCAAAATACCTGATAGACTCTGTTGTTACTCACAACAGCGACACTATTCTGAAAAGCGCAGTGCTTGCCGTAATACTTGGCGTGACACAGATTGTTGTAGGCTCTGTGGTTTCAAGAATAGCAGGAGTTGTCGGAACAAAAATCAGCCTTGAAATCAGAAGCGGTGTTTATGAACACGTCATTTTTTCGAAGTGGGAAGACATCCGCAAATATCATTCAGGCGATCTTCTCAACAGAATTGAGGGCGACGTCGCAACTGTTTCAAGCAGTATAGTTTCGTTTATCCCCAATGTTTTTACGGCATCGGCACAATTTATCGGCAGCCTTATAGTTGTTCTTTATTATGACCCCACAATGGCGATTTTTGCTCTTCTGAGCGCACCTTTCCTCGTTTTTTCTTCAAAAATAACAACGAAAATGGTTCGGAAATATAACAAAGAGAGCCGAGAAATGAACGGTAAAATCCTTTCGTTTTATTCCGAATCCATTCAGAATTTACAGACTATCAAAGCTTTCGATATAACAAAACGTTATGTTGATCAGATGAAAACAAACCTTCAGCTTCACCGCAAAATCAAGCTCGATCACGATAAATTCTCAATAGTTATGAGCCTTTGTATGTCGCTGATAGGACTTTTTGTTGCCTATACCTGCTACGGCTGGGGCGTATACAGACTCTGGCAGGGTGCTATTTCATACGGCACAATGACCTTGTTTTTGCAGATTTCAGGCAAGCTTACAAGCTCGTTTTCATCCATTGTTTCTCTTCTTCCGAGCGCAATTTCCATTGCAACGTCGGCAGGCAGAATTATGGAAATAACTGACCTTTCGCTGGAAGAACACAAGGACAGAGAAAAGGCTGAAAAAATGGAAAAATCCGCCGATGAAAGCGGAGTTGCAATCGTTTGCAATGACCTTCAGTATACTTATCCCGACGGCGACAAACCCGTTGTGGCAAACGTTTCTTTCAGGGCAGAAGCAGGCGAAACAATCGCTTTTGTAGGCCCTTCGGGAGAAGGAAAAACAACGCTTCTCAGGCTTATTCTCGGGCTTGTTGAAACCGATTCGGGCGAGCTGTTTCTTGAAACAAAAGACGGCGAAAAAATCACCGTTTCAGAGTGCACAAGAAGGTTCTGTTCCTATGTACCACAAGGGAATTCGATATTTTCGGGAACTGTTGCGGATAACCTGAGAATTGTCAAACCCGAGGCTACGGATGAAGAAATAATCGATGCTCTCATCACCGCAGATGCTTGGAGTTTTATCAAAGAATTACCCTTTGGAATCAATACCGAAATCAGCGAAAAAGGTGTTAATTTTTCAGAAGGTCAGGTTCAGAGAATATCTATCGCAAGAGCGATTCTCCGAGACGCTCCGATTGTTGTTATGGACGAAGCAACAAGCGCTCTTGACGCCAAAACCGAAGAAACAGTTCTTGCAAATATGATGAAGGCTTATCCCAACAGAACAAGAATCATCACAACCCACAGACCCAGTATGCTTCAGTACTGCACAAGGGTTTACCGTATTGACGAAAACGGAAGCCTTGTTGAAAATAAAAACTGAATATCATAGAAACCTTATAAATTATTAAGAGGTGATTCGATGTCGGAAATGGAATACGGATTTGTTACGTTGGCTACGGGCAGTGATTTCTATTATAAATCTGCATACAAAATGTTGAAGTCTTATCGTTATCAAGGCGGTAAATGTCGGTTTTGTATTGTGTGTGACAGGGAGAATGAGTACACACAAAAATTCGATGATGTTGTTTTGTTGGAAAATTGCAAATTTGACTACTCGGATAAATTCGAATTAATAAAGGTTGCGCCGTACAAGAAGAATATATTCATTGAACCCGACTGTCTTGTTTATAAAAATATTGATGATTTTTGGGGAATGTTTAAGGATGCTACCTCTATAGCAGCTTTCGGATATAATGATGGCGATCTGAACCTGTGGTTTAACGATAAAGAACTTGCTCAGCAAACGTTTAATGTCAATAAAATCCCGGCGTTTAATCCCGGATATCTTTACATTGAAAAAAACACGGTTAGTGCTAAGTGTTATGATGATTTGATTAAAATATCTCAAAAAATCATTAACGATGACAGGTTTTTGACGGAGGAAAAAATCTTCGCCGGAAGCAAGTTGAGAGATGATCCTGTTTTTTGCTTGGCGATGGAACAGAATGGGTGCAAATGTGCAGCTGAGCAGAAAGACAGCAAGTGCATTTCTTTGCCGTCTGTGGTTGAAATAAACAACATAAAATTATCCGAAGGTAAGTTGGATGTGTTGTATAATCTTAATGGCGAACAAACAGTTATGAACGACTGCTATTTGTTGCATTTTTCATCTCGCAGGTTAAAAGAATGGTTGTATTTCCAACAGGCACTGACACTTGATTGCTTAACGACAAAAGGTTTGTCATGGCTTGCACATGTTGTTGAAAGTCAATATTTCGGAGTAATAGTGAGAAAGATATTTAAGATTAAAAGCGAACTTTTGTCGATTATCAAAAAGAAATAACACAATCTTCAATAAATCACTACGCCTAAAGCATTGCAGATTTGATATGCACCCCAAAAGTCAGACACTTTTGGAGGTGCATATTTTTATGTCAAAGAAAGGGCAAAAACAAAAAAGATACTGATGAAATTCTTATCCACGAAGGTAACCGAATCACAATACGCCTTAAATGCAAGGATGCATTTGAACAGGCAACGGAATATATTGAACTTAATAAAGATATTGTCAAAACGGCATAAAGAACCGCGTGCAGATTTTCTGCACGCGGTTTTGCTTAAAAAATAATAAAAAGCAACATAATTTAATAAATTTGTTCTTGATTTGAAAAGATGCATTTGCTATAATAAAATATCTTAAAATAAATATATTTATATTATTTCTATAAAAGAATTCCGATTTGACAATAAGCACTTTCAGGAGGTTGTTTTATGAAAATTGCAAAAAGGGTAACAACGCTTATACTTTGCATTTTGATGCTTGCAACAAGTATGATTAATGAAGGGTCAGTTTCGCTTTTGCAAACACTCAAAGCATCTGCTATTGAAGGTCACGAGCAGAACTATAACGATGCCCGTGTTGAACTCGACTTTAACAAGGGTTGGAAATTTGCATTCAGCGAAGATACCGCATCATATCTGAAAGGTTTTGATGATTCAAAGTGGGAAGATGTTGATTTGCCTCACGACTTCAGTATTGAGCAGGGTTTCTCTGCAACAGGTACCGAAGCTGAAAGCGGAAACATTCCCGGCGGTACAGGCTGGTACAGAAAATGGTTCAACCTTTATGAGTACTATGAAGGCGGCGATATAATCATCAACTTTGACGGTGTGTATCAGCACGCCTACGTATACGTAAACGGTAAATATGTTGGTGAAAACCATTACGGCTACAACAGTTTCTCTTTTGAAATTTCAGATTATCTTATCAGCTCAAGCACATCGCTTAACCTCATTGCGGTTAAAGTTGTGAACGAGCTTCCCTCAAGCCGTTGGTATTCAGGCTCCGGTATCTACAGAGACGTTACGGTTACCATTGCAAACCCTCTTCATATTTCATATTACGGCCCTCAGGTAACAACCCCCGAAATTAAAAACGGCGACGGAACAACAAAAGCAGAAATACCGTTGCATAACCATACCGCAATTACCAAGAAGGTTACAGTTGAAGCAACCGTTCTTGACAGCAACCACATTGCGGTGAGCGATACCGTAACCTCCTCGCTCATCACCGTGCCTGCAGATACGGAATATACAGTAATTCTTGAGCCTGAAGTTGAAGCTCCGAAGCTTTGGAGCGTTGACAGCCCCAATCTCTATAAACTCAAAACGGTTGTCAAAAACGAAGAAGGTAAAATTATCGACGAATATCATACCACCTTCGGCTACCGCTATATCAATTGGGATGACGACTCAGGTTTTTCTCTCAACGGTGAACTTGTGAAGCTCAAGGGCGTCAGCCTTCACCACGACCAGGGTGCTCTTGGTTCGGTTCAGGAATACGATGCAATCTACCGTCAGCTTTCTATTCTCAAAGATATGGGTTGTAACGCAATCCGTACAACTCATAACACCGCATCAAGAGTTGTTATCGAAATCTGTAACGAACTCGGTATTCTTGTTATGGAAGAATTCTTTGACGGATGGGATGCTTCCAAAAACTATAATAATCACGACTTCAGCGAATATTTCAATCAGACAATAGCTTCAACCAATAAACTTATCGGCGCAAAGGGTCAGAAATGGTTTGAGTTTGTTGTTGAACAGACCGTTCTTCGTGACAGACACGACCCCTGTATCATTGCTTGGGGTGTTGGTAATGAACTCTATAACCTTACCGTAGAAAAACCCGAATCAACAGTTAACTATGAAGCAATAGTAAAATCCATTGTTAAAATTACAGATGAACTTGACCCCGATATCGTTCTTGTTCAGGGTAACAACAAATCCCATGCACCGGCAACAATGCTTGTTGACGGCTATATGGATATTATCGGCGGTAACTATAACCCCTATGCCTGGAGTGTGCTTATGGGCGGAACCGAGGACGAAAGATCCTCAAAGCCTTTCGTTGCAACCGAAGCCGCTTCAACAAACAACAGCCGCGGTGTTTATTACACAATGGGTAAAGACGATGCAACCCTTCAGTGTACAGCGTATGATACTTATGCGGTAGATTGGGGTACCGAAGCATCGGAAGCCTGGTATTACGTTGCAACAAACGATTTCTTCTCGGGTGAATTTGTTTGGACAGGTTTTGACTACATAGGCGAAACAACGCCCTGGATGAACTACAGCGGCCCCAACCCCAATCTGGTTCCCAACAGCTCATATTTCGGTATCGTTGATACCGCAGGTTTTGCAAAAGACTCATATTATCTTTACAGAAGCCTCTGGAATGAAGAAAGCACAACTCTTCATCTTGTTCCCGGTTCGTGGAATGAAGAAAACCTTTATGTTGACGATAACGGCTATGTGAACGTTGCTGTTTACAGTAACGCAAAGAAGATTGAACTTCTTCTCAACGGCAGCGTTATTGCAACCGCAACTTCAACTGTAACAACAACAGATGCAGGTTATAAGTACAGAACGTGGACTGAAAGCGTAACAGATTCTGCAAACTGTGCAGTGGGCAGCTTCTATACAGGTGCAGGTGAAGATTTCTATCCCCAGTTCAACGTTAAATATGCCGAGGGTGAGCTTTCAGTTAAGGCTTATGACGAAAGCAATGTGGAAATCACAAATACAGTAGGTTTAACAACAGCTGCAAGCGGCGATGCAACACAGATTGTTGCAAAAGTCTGGCAGGATAAAAACACCTTTGTTGCAGACGGCAGCAGATATATCTACGTTGAATTCGAAGCGAGAGATGCCGACGGCAACTTTATGAACGATTATAACGGCACTCTCAGTTTTGAAGTTGACGATCAGTCGGCAAGATATGCAAAAATAGTTGGTGTTGATAACGGTAACCCCGCAACTGCAGATAAGTTCCAGCAGGATTCGGTTATTCTTTCGGGTGCCGAAGCTGAATTCAAAATGTTCAACGGCAGAGCACTTGTTATTCTCAAAACAACAGAAGAAGAAGGAACAATAAACTTCACCGCAACCGCAGCTGAAGGCGAAACTTCTTTCTCAACAAACGGTGTTACGGTAACGTCCGTAAAAGAAACAGGCGTTCAGCTTACCGATGAATTTGAAGAAGTTATTAATCAGAACGGTGATGCATACGAAACCACTCTTTATGACAAGTATGAAATGGTTAAGCACCATATCAACGAACTCGAACCTCCCAAACCCGAAGAAGGCGGTTCAGGCGGAACAGATTCGGGCGATACGGGTGGATCAACAGTTATTGATAAGTATCAGATTTTCATTCCCGATTCAAGCGCATCGCAACATATTCCTGACGGCGAATATGTAATAAACAGCAACAACGTTCTTATGTCAGGCAGAGTGTATGACGGTTGGGCTGTTGACGCAGACAACGCCATTCAAAACCCTGAATGGGCAAACGAAGGCGATGCTTATACATACGAGAGCTTTGATACAACCGATGGCAACGTGTTTATAATTACTCATCAGGGCGATAATAAATATTATATTCAGCATAAGAGAACGGGCAGATATCTTACCGTAAACAGTTATATGCTCGTGCTCGGTTCTGAGCCTCACGCATTCAATGTTGAACTGAACGCAAACGGTTCTTTCCATATTGATTCTAACGATACATATTACGTGAGTCAGGGTTGGGGCCCTTATGAATTCAAAGCAGACGAAACCGCCAGCACAGATCTCTGGCTGTATTCAAATCCGTCAGGCGTATCTCCTACACCTCCTGCTACGGAATTGAATAAGGTAGAAATTTATCTTGCTGATTCAACTGTTTCTGAGGGAAGTATTAAAGACGGCGACTATGTTTTGTTTAACAAGGATTGGGCGCTTTCGGATGAAGTCCTTTGGAATTATGTTATATACGGAAGCGATGATATTTATAATATAACTCCTCCAACCGGTTATTCAAATCAGCCTGAGGATTTCGAAACCATTGATTCCAATATCCTTACTTTTACTCATCAGGGCAACAACACCTATTATATCAAGAATAAAAGCACGGACCTGTATGTAAACATAGGTGAATGGAAAATCGTTTACAGCTCTACTCCTCAGGCTATAACGGTTACTCCTCGAAGTGACGGTTCGGTTCTTTTATCCAACGATAATTTTTATGCGATTCACCTTGTTTATACAAAAGGTGAGAAACTGGGTACAAACCATTATTATTCCGAAACTCCAAACGAATGGTTTACGCCTGATAAAAATGAAAATTCGATAATGTGGCTTTATTCCGTGACCGAATATTCATATGAACGCGAAGAAGACGATGAAGGCGACGAAGGTGATGAAGGCGGCAACAGCGGAACAACA
>JAFYNR010000052.1 GCA_017548045.1 Clostridia bacterium
CATTCACTGACATCTTTCCTCGTTCTTCACGAGAATTACTGCTGTACTTGAAGTACATACTCAAATTAATCTTCAAGGGTTTTTTAATCAATCGTTGTTTAATTTTCAAGGTGCGTCGCATCCCGCTCACTCGCGAGTGCTTGAATAATATATCACAACAAACAACCAATGTCAACACTTTTTTTGAAAAAATTTCGGATTTTTTTCAACTTTACCATTTTGTATAATAGTGATAAACCTGATATTGGTTTTTTGTGCAATAATTACTACTATATGTTGTTTTCAATCGTTATGACTGCGTATTCTCTCGAAAATCTCTATAATTTTAAATCGTATTTCATATTTATACGATGATTTGACAATTTTAACACCGTCATCATCAAAAACAGCATTTATATCAGTGTTTTCTGTTGCTGCGGGTAAACAAAGCGGCGGAAACATAACGCACCACCAATTATTCCCCTCACCGTTACCGAGAATTACTTTAAGCGATAAGTATTCCCCTGCCGGTAAAGTAAAGGTTTCGTAGGTTCTGGTGGGATAATATTCCTTTACAAGCTGAACCCGTGAGCAATAATCAAAGCCTTCTTCACTCAATATATTATTAATGTATGCTTCAATATCGTTTTTGTTATCCGAAAGTACATCGTATGCGGTTTCGACCGTCATATTACCCGAAAACAGTTCGTTACCGCTCCGGAGAAGTTTATCTCTGACCGTCAGTTTAACTTTCTGATCAATATCCGAATCAGAATTAGCCAGAATATGCAACCGTACAACATCATCTCTTATACTGTTGCAGGATATTCCGAAGCTGACAACCGAAAACGCCAATGTTAAAACAAGACCAAACGCAACAGATATTTCAATCATTTTGATTTTTTTCATAAGCAAAACCGTCCTTTACGTCTTTGATGACATTATTGGACGGTTTTTACAGTCTTATTCACTTAATTCGGGTTCAAGACCGCCGATTTCATCGCGCGCTTTGAAAACGTATCCGTTCTGACTGAGAATATCGATATGAGCAAGCGCCTCTCCCGTACCCAGTGCAACGCAATTCATCGCATCCTTCGCAATAAATGTTTTGATACCCGTTTTCTTCTCAATCATTTTATCCATTCCTTTGAGAAGCGCACCGCCGCCGGTAAGATAAATTCCCGATTCGCAGATATCCGCAGAAAGCTCGGGCGGTGTAAGTTCAAGAACCGAACGCACTGCCTCGGCTATCGCTTCAAGATGAGGACGCATTGCAAGATAAACTTCGGTTGAGCTGACCTCAATACTGACGGGAAGATTGGTTATAAAGTGCTTACCTTTGACGGTCATACCCAACTCAACATCGCGTAAAAACGAATAACCGATTTGTTTTTTCAGCATTTCAGCGGTTTTATCACCGATTATAACGTCACGCTCTCGTCTTATCTGCCTTGCAATAGCTTCATCAAAAGTATTGCCTGCAACCTTTATTGACCGTGAAACAGAAATACATCCCATTGTAATAACGGCAATATCGGTAGTACCGCCGCCGATATCCACAACCATAGCGCCTACGGGTCTGGTGCTTTTTATCCCTGCGCCCAGTGCGGCCGCAAGAGGCTCTTCAATAAGGCAGGCTTTTGCCGCACCTGCAGAAGTAACCAGGTCGAGAATCGTTCTTTTTTCAAGGCTTGTTGCCATCGACGGAACACAGATAACAACATTGGGCTTGAAAATCATATTTTTACAAATCTTTGAAAGTATATATTTAAGAATATGCTTTGTTGCGGTAAAATCCGACACAACACCGTGCTCCATAGGCTTGACAACTCTGATTGAATCGGGATTTTTGCCTATCATATCCCAGGCTCGTTTGCCTACCGCAAGAAGCTTGCCGCTTTCTTTTTCATACGCCGCCGCACTGGGCTCTGACATAACAACACCCTTACCTTCCACAAAAGCAACTACGGACGTCGTGCCGAGGTCAATACCTATATTTGCACCAAGCATCGGATTACACCACCTTTCTACATATTGTATAGTAGCATTATTTCTTTTTCGGAGTCAGGGCAACCGAAACGCAATAAACGGACTCCGCACCGTAAAGCCACAGCATTTTCGAACATTCATTGAAGGTTTCACCCGTTGTTGAAATATCGTCAACAAGAAGAATGGTTTTTCCTTCAACCTCTGCAGGATTATTCACCTCAAACACACCGCTGAGGTTACCTTTTCTGAAAACAGACGAAATTGTATGCTGTTTTCGGGTTTCGTAAATTTTAACAAGAATATCTTTTTTGTGTTCAATGCCAAGATGTCTGCTCAGCTCATCCGCAAGAAGTTCGCATTGGTTATATCCTCTTTCTCGCCTGCTTTTATCGGTAAGAGGAACAGAAATTATAAAATCAAAATCAACGCTTTCAAATCTGCTGCGAACGGTTTTTGCCATTTCGCCGCCAAAGGCTTCAGCACTTGTGCGCCAACGTCTGAATTTATAAGCATGAATACCTTTTCTCACATTACCGGTGAAATAAAAGGGTGCCGCCAGACCGTCATAATATTTTTCGGCATTTCTGCATGAGCAGCACTTTTTCTCTCTGCCGCATTTACGGCATATCTCGCCTTCAATACGCGGCAGACTTACCGCACAATCATCACAACACGACATTCCGGGCTTTACGGTTTTGCCGCAATATGAACATCTGCGCGGAAAAACAGCATTGAGAAAAGCATCAAAAATCTTTATCATCATCCGTCACCCAACATAATGAAATTTTTGAGTGCGGAATAACGCTTTGCCTTACTGTTATTTGCAACCATTTTTTCAACCGTACTTTTTGTACCCACAAGAACCATCATTTTTTTGGCTCTCGTAACGGCTGTATAAAGCAAATTTCTGTATGCAAGCTGTTCAACCACACCGACAACCGGCATTACGACGGCGTCGAATTCATTACCCTGGCTTTTATGCACCGTTACCGCATATGCGTGTTCAAGCTCGGCACGGCTCTCGAAAGGATACTCTGCCAATCTGTCATCATACCTGACATAAAGCAGATGTGCACCTTCGTCTATTTTTTCAAGCATACCTATATCGCCGTTAAAAACTCCCAAGCCGTCTTTATCGCCGCTTGTCCAGGGAATATTGTAGTTGTTTTTAACCTGCATAAGCTTATCCCCTTCACGCAGAGTACACTGCCCGAAGGTATGATCACGCTTATGCTTGGCGGGAGGATTAAGCGCCGCCTGAAGAATTTTATTGATATGAACGGTGCCTGCATCTCCTTTTCTTGACGGGCAAAGCACCTGTATATCTTCCGTGGGAGAATAGCCGTATGCCTTAGGAAGCCTTTCCGCGCAAAGCTCTGCAACGGTTTTGGCGGTAATATAGGGAGATGTTCTTTCAAGGAAGAAAAAGTCCTTGTCGGTGCGGGATATTTCGGGTAATTCACCGTTTACGATTTTATGTGCATTCGTAACAATAAGGCTTTCCATCGCCTGACGGAATACATCTTTGAGCTCAACCACAGGTAATGCCTTCGAATTGATTATATCGTGCAGAACGTTGCCTGCACCGACAGGCGGAAGCTGGTCTGAATCCCCTACCATAACAAGCCTGCAGCCTATCGGCAGCGCGTCAAGCAGGCTTGAAAACAGAACAATATCCACCATTGAAAGCTCGTCGATGATAACTGCGCCTGCGCTGATGGGATTCCTTTTGTTACGCTGAAATACAGGTCTGTCGCTGTTATCCCATTCAACCTCAAGAAGACGGTGAATGGTTTTGGCTTCTCTGCCCGTAAGCTCACTCATACGCTTTGCGGCTCTGCCCGTAGGTGCGGCAAGCGCAACCTCAAGCCCCTGATTTTCAAACACCTTCAGAATTCCTCTGAGAGTTGTTGTTTTTCCCGTACCGGGACCGCCTGTAAGAACAAGAATACCCTTTTCTACCGCAAGTCTGATTGCAAGGCGCTGGCGCTCGTTATAGCAAACACCGCTTATCAGTTCGGATTTATCAATCTGTTCATCAATATTATCAAGGCATTTGGGTGCAAATCTTTTCATAAAAAGAATTGAATTTGCCGCATTCTTTTCAGCATTGTATATATCGGGAAGAAAAATGAAATCCTTTGAACTGAGATTATCCGCCGTAAGCTGACGGGTTTCAATAAGATAATCGATACGCATTTCGACGGTATCCGCACTTACATCCAGCAAATCACAACAGGGCGGAATAAGCTTTTCTCTCGGCAAGCAGGTGTGACCGTTATAGAGATTATGCTTCACTACGTAAAGTATACCTGCATCAACCCTGCATTCATCCGCAGGAGGAACTGGCAGGCGGCTTGCAATACTGCAGGCTTTTTCAAACGTTATGCCCACACCCTCACTGCAAAGCAGATAAGGATTCCGTTCAACGGTTTCAACCGACCTTGAGCCGAAAACCTTAAAAACCTTAAGACACTCTGCGGTTGTGATGCCGTATTTTTCAAGGGATATCAGTGCCTCACGCTCTGCGGCACGCCGTCTGAATTCAGATGCAATCTCACGGGCTCTTTCTTTTGAAATGCCTTTGATTTCGGCAAGCCTTTCGGGACGGTTTTCTATTATATAAAATGTATCTTCACCGAAACGCTCAATTATTTTCTGCGCAGTTTTTTCTTTGACACCCTTAACAATACCCGACGAAAGATACGAAAGCATATCCGCCGCAGTCTGGGGCATTTCACGGGTGCACATTTCAAACTTAAACTGTTTGCCGAAGGTTGGATGAACGGTCCATTTACCCGTAAACGATACTTTTTCACCGTTGTAAAGCTCGCCTACGTTACCCGTAGCAGTAAAAAGCTCACCGTCACTTGAAAAATCAAACACAGTGTAGCCGTTTTCCGTATTGCGGTACGTTATATATTCAACAGTACCCGTAATTGTTATCAATTCATCCATAACAACCATAGTAATCAAAATTAAGCAGTGCCGAGACGGTCTGTAAGCCGAGTTCTGTCATTAAAGGCAATCATCTGTCTACACCTTACGTTGCCGCAAGGCTTAAGCCACCCGTCGGAGTATCGTCGAGCAGACGCCGGAGCAAAGCTCCTCCCCCTGTCGGTGTTGCTTCGGATAGGGTTTGCAGGGCCGTGCGGTTCCCCGCACGCCGGTGAGCTCTTACCTCGCCTTTCCACCCTTACCTGCATAAAGCAGGCGGTATATCTCTGTTGCACTTTCCCTAAGGTCACCCTCGGCGGCCGTTAGCCGTTATCCTGCTCTGTGAAGCTCGGACTTTCCTCACGCAGCAAAGCTGCCCGCGACTGCCCAACCGTCTCAGCACACGTGCTCCGTATTATTGTAAATCACCTTTTGTAAAATGTCAAACAAAATGAATACATATTTAAAATAATTTACATTTTAGATATTGTATAAGCATCGGTTTTGATATAGAATTATATAAAACCATTGAAAGGACAAGCCGATGGACGATATATATATTTCAAAAAACCGAAAGAATTCAAAGGATTTTATTGTTGAGATACCTGAAGATGAATTTCTTTCTGCTCCGCCCGAGAATAACGAGCCTCCGAAAAAAAGCAAAAGAAAGAAGCACCGTTTTCTCAGATTCATTGCAAAAACCGCTGCTGCAGTTTTTATTCTGAGTTCGGTATTCATTTTCTTTTTCGCCGCTTTTTCGGGGTATACGCGCAACGACCTTGACAGAAACGAATACGTTTCTTCCGCACAGCTCAAAAGAAGCCCTCTCGTAACCAACATTCTGCTTCTCGGTGTTGACGGAAGTGCGGAGTCATCCTCCCGCTCCGATTCAATGATACTTGTTTCGGTTGACTTTGCACACGCAAAAATAAAGCTCACTTCGTTTCTTCGTGACAGCTGGGTTGAGATTCCCTCAAAAGGAAAGAAGGCAAAGCTTAATGCCGCCTGTTCATATGGCGGACCTCAGCTTGTATGCGACACAATCGAATACAACTTCGGCGTTGATATCGACCATTTTGTTATGGTTGATTTTGATATGTTCACTCAGATTATCGACAGCCTGGGCGGTGTTGAGGTTGAAGTTACAAAAAAAGAAGCAAACTTCATCAACCGCACCACACGTCAGAACGTAGACTACGGCGACAGTGTACGTCTTAACGGTGATGAGGCTCTTGTTTACTGCAGAATACGAAAGCTCGACAGCGATTATATGAGAACATACCGTCAGAGAAAGGTTATCACCGCACTTATCAATCAGGCAAAGGAAGCCGGCATACCGAAGCTGATTGACACTATGAGGCAAGTATTTCCCCTCATTCAGACTGATATGTCACCGCTTGAGATAACCGCATTTGCCTATAAGGCAGGTGCAGGCATAATTGCTTTTGACATTGAGCAGAACAGAGTTCCCACCGACGAACATATGACACCGAAAACCATTAACGGTCAATGGGTGGAAACTCTTGATATTGAAGCAACAAAGGATTACCTTATCGAATATATTTACACAAACAACATCAAAATCGAGGAATAAAAAAGCCTCCCGTAACGGGAGGCTGAATTCAGATTTCATCACTGATTTCGGGTGAATATACTTCTTTTTCGGTTGAAAGAACTATCTGTGTTTCGGTTGATAACACACCACTTACGGAGCTGACTTCAGTAAGAAGCTTTTCAAGCCCCTTGGCATTCTCAACGCAAGCCTTCAGAACGTAGGTATGCTCACCCGTTATACTGTGGCATTCAATAATCTGAGGATGCTTGCTTATAAACTCCGAAAAAATTCCGCAGAACTTCGGGTGTTCGAGATTCACAAAGATAAATGCGGTTAAATCCATACCCAGCATTTCTTTATTGAGCACAGCCGTATACTGCTTGATAATACCGCTTGATTCAAGCTTTTTGATTCGCTCAATAACGGCAGAAACGGACATATTAACTTTATTTCCGATAACCGAAGCATTTTCTCTCGAATTGGCTTTGAGGCACTCGATTATCCTGATATCAACAGCATCCATTCAATCAACCCGTTCAAATATTTTTCATTTCTATAATACCAAAAACAATAAAATAGTCAAGGCTAATACAAAAATTTTTTCGGATTAACTGAAAATTATTGCAAAATATTTTTAATTATGCTCATTTTACCGAATAATTTCAGCAAAAGAAAGGATTACATATATATGAAAACTGTTTTTAGACCATTCAGAGAAACTGACAGACAAGATTTTTTCAGAATGGTAAAAAAATTCTACGCTCCGCCTGCAACACTCCACACTCCGCCCGATGACGTTATGCTCAGCTGCTTTGACGCATCACTTATAACACCCGAGCTTGTTAAGGGTATTATGTTTGAGCGAAACGGTTCATCCGTGGGATATGCCATTGTATCTCTCAAATTCGAAACCGAGGTGGGCGGTGTTGCTGCCTGGATTGAAGAGCTTTACGTTGAGGATTTTTGCAGAAGCGAAGGAATCGGCAAAAAGTTTTTTGAATACCTTCAGAATGAACTGAAGGGTAAAATCAGAAGACTGCGCCTTGAAGTGGGTGAGGATAACGCAGGAGCGATAAAGCTGTATAAAAATCTCGGGTTTGAATTCCTTGATTACAGGCAGATGGTTATTGACCGCGATTTTTAATATTCGATTATATCATTCTGTTTAAGGCTGAATTCAACCTCGCTCCGCGGCGAAAGCTTTCTGTTTTCAACGGAAAAATACAGGCACTCACCCGATAACTTTGCGGAACAGGAATACCACTTGGTTTCGTAATACCGAATTCCTGCGTCAGGTTCCTGATTTTCAAACAATTCTTTTATCATCTTATCCGCATCCTCATTGGGTGCATAAACCGATATAACGCTTTTTACACATTGAGTAAACAAATCAATCTTGTCTGTGTGACTGCAGGCAAGGTTGATTTTTTCTGTATTCCCCTGCCCGTCTGCACGGGTTTCCATAACGAAACCGTTCTCTCCGCCGTACTCAAAAAACACGGTATCCGAATTTTTCTCCGAAAAAGAAAGGGCTTCATCAATAACAAAAAACCCATCGTATTCACACAATCTTTCGGTCAGAAGACTGATATTCACCTTTTCCTGTGCCGAACAGGACACAAGTAACATAACCGATAAAACCAGCAAGGCAACTTTTTTCATATCAGTATTTCTTTCTGAGTTTAAGATTAACCGCAACGGTTCCCCCTGCCGCACCCGCAAGAATCATAATGCCTGCCAGAATAAACAGACCCGAGCCTGCTTTATTGCCGTTAACAACAAAAAGCACCGAAGAACATAAAAGCGACGATATAAGACCCGAAAGTGCACCGTAAGCAACACCCTTTTGCTTTATGGGTCTGACGGCGGCAAAGCCTCCTGCAACACCCGACAACAGAGCAAAGGCTATGCCAACCGGAACGTACAGCGTACTTTTTGTACCGTTTTTCAGGGAGAAAAGCGCAAACAGTGCAAGAAAAGCAAAAAACATTACCGCCGAAACCGCAGACCCCACAAATATTCTTACGTAATTATTACTGCTTGCCTCTTTTCTTCTTGTGCTTTTATTTTTACCCGACATAAAAAAACTCCTCTCATATTACGGCTAATCCAATAATATGAAAGGAGTTAATTATTTATTCAATCAAGAATCAAAGGTATCGTCTTTTTTCTTTGTCTTCTTTCTCTTTGCCTTGCTGTTTTCAGCAGCTTCTTCCATCTTCTTCTGCTTTTCAGCTTCAGCAGCAGCTTTTGCAGCTTCTCTTTCAGCAGCAGCTTTTTCGTCAGCAGTGTTGTTTGTTGAGATAGCCCACTTGGCAATCTTCATCTTGTTTCTGTCTGCGCCTGTTTCGATGATAAGAGAATCTTCCTTAACGGTGATAACTCTGCCCATAATTCCGCCGATTGTTGTGATTTCATCACCAATCTGAACGTTGTCACGCTTAGCCTGCTCTTCCTTCTGCTTTTTCTTCTGTGAACGGTTCATAAAGAACATCATAAGAACCATAACACCGATCATTATGATGAAAGTCCACTGATTGCCGCCTGCTGCGGTTGATGTGCCGCCTGCTGCACCGCCCATAGGAGCAAGTAAGTAAATAAGATTCATTAGAATAACCTCCAAAGTATAATGCAAACATTATACAGTAATCAAATCAAATATGCAATAGCTAAATCAAAAATTATTTTTTATAAATCAGATGCGTGTATCAAGCAAATCCACATTTTCGTTACGGAATTGCTCAAACGTGCCGTTATCAAGAGCGTCACGTATATCCTGCATCAGCATATTATAGAAGTGAAGATTATGCATTACGCAAAGCCGCATTGCAAGCATTTCCTTCGCTTTGAAAAGATGGCGGATATATGCCCTTGAAAACTTTGAACAAACGGGACAGTTGCATTCGGGGTCAATTGGCTGTGAGTCTCGCTCATACTTTTTGTTATTGAGGTTTATGATGCCCTTCTTTGTGAAAAGATGACCGTGCCTTGCATTTCTGCTGGGCATAACGCAGTCAAACAAATCCACGCCTCTGTGAACCGCTTCAATGATGTTGCCGGGAGTACCGACACCCATAAGATAACGGATTTTATCGGCAGGCATATGAGGCTCAACCGCCGAAATAATTCGGTACATATCCTCCTTGGGTTCACCAACCGCAAGACCGCCGATTGCATAGCCGTCAAGGTCAAGCTCAGCAATCTGCTTCATGTTTTCAACACGGAGGTCGTCATACGTGCTGCCCTGATTAATACCGAAAAGAAGCTGGTTTTTGTTGATTGTATCGGGAAGAGAATTAAGCCTTTTCATCTCTACCTTACAGCGTTCAAGCCATCTTACGGTTCTTTCGCAGGATTGCTTTGCATATTCGTATTTTGCAGGGTTTTCAACACATTCATCAAAAGCCATAGCTATTGTCGAGCCCAGATTCGACTGAATCTGCATACTCTCCTCGGGGCCCATAAAAATATGCTTTCCGTCAACGTGAGACTGAAAATTAACGCCTTCTTCATTGATTTTACGAAGGGATGCAAGTGAAAAAACCTGAAATCCGCCGCTGTCTGTAAGAATAGGTCCGTCCCAACCCGTAAACTTGTGAAGTCCGCCCATATCGCGAACAAGGCCGTCACCGGGACGCACGTGAAGATGATAGGTGTTTGAAAGCATAACCTGACAACCGATTTCTTTCAGATCGGTTGAGGAAAGCGCACCCTTGATGGCGCCGCAGGTGGCAACGTTCATAAATGCGGGAGTCTGCACCGTACCGTGAACGGTAACAAATTCTCCGCGTCTTGCATTTCCTTCTTTTTTGATAAGTTTGTACATAGTTTATTCTCCGTAAAATACGCAGGCATCACCGAAACTGAAAAATCTGTATTTTTCTTCAACGGCAATTTTATATGCGTTCATTGTGTTTTCGTAGCCGCAGAATGCACTGACAAGCATTATAAGCGTGCTTTCGGGAAGATGGAAATTCGTAACAAGACAGTCGATACATTTGAACTCATATCCGGGATAAATAAATATATTTGTCCAGCCGTCATCCTCACAGATTTCGCCTCTGAAGGCTGCAACGGATTCAAGAGTTCTGCAGCAGGTTGTTCCCACAGCAAAAACTCTGCCTCCGCCTGCTTTCGTTCTGTTTATAAGTTCTGCAGTTTCGGCAGGAAGATGATAATGCTCGGAATGCATATGATGTTCTTCAATATTATCTGCCTTGACAGGTCTGAAAGTACCCAATCCTACGTGGAGAGTCACAAAGCCGATTTCAACGCCCATTGACTTGATTTTTTCCATAAGCTCGGGTGTGAAATGAAGCCCTGCCGTAGGTGCGGCGGCACTGCCCTGCTCCTTGGCATAAACGGTCTGATAGCGTTCCTTATCCTCAAGTCTTTCGGTTATGTAGTGAGGCAATGGCATTTCGCCAACCTTATCAATAACTTCAAAAAAGTTGCCTTCAAACCCGAACTTTGCAATGCGGTTGCCGTCTGCAAGAACCTCAATGATTTCTGCTGTCAGAATACCGCCTGCAAAGGTAAATTTATGACCTACCCTTGCCTTTTTTCCGGGACCTGTAATTACCTCCCAGGTATCGGCACTTCTCTGATTGAGCAGAAGAAATTCAACAACGGAACCTGTATCAATTCTTTCACCGTACATTCTTGCAGGCAGAACTCTGGTATTGTTGAGAATAAGGCAGTCGCCCGGTCTGAAATAATCGGTTATATCCCTGAATATTCTGTGAGAAAGCTCACCCGTCTTTCTGTTGACCGCAAGCATTCTTGAACTGTCACGGGGTTCAACGGGTATCTGTGCAATCAGTTCTTTGGGTAAATCATAATAAAAATCGCTTCTTTTCATTAAAAACCTCAAAATTCTCTCAAAAAATCCAATATATTTGTATAAATAATCATTTGATTTATATTGCCGTATGTGTTATTATCTATAATATTATTGTGAGAAGTTTTTGTCAAGGCGCATATTCCACAAAAATTTGAACAGATTATCCGAAAAGAGGTTAAAACTTATGAAGAATTACAAAGTCGGCATCGTCGGCGCAACAGGTATGGTAGGTCAGAGATTTGCTACTCTTCTTGACAATCACCCCTGGTTTGATGTTACGGTTCTCGCGGCAAGCCCCCGTTCAGCAGGCAAAAAATATAAGGATGCCGTAGGCAGCAAATGGTGTATGGCAACGAATATCCCCGAAAAGATGGCTGATATCGTTGTTATGGACGCAACAGCAGATATTGAAAAAATCGCCGCATCGGTTGATTTCATTTTCTGCGCGGTTGATATGAAAAAGGACGAAATCAAAGCACTTGAAGAAGCATACGCAAAGGCAGAGTGTCCCGTTGTTTCAAACAACAGTGCTCACAGAATGACTCCCGACGTTCCCATGATTGTTCCCGAGCTCAACACAGACCACGCCAAAATCATTGAATCACAGAGAAAGCGCCTGGGCACCGAAAGAGGATTCATTTCAGTTAAATCAAACTGCTCGCTTCAGAGCTATGTTCCCGCACTTTACCCCCTCAACAAGTTCGGCGTAAAGGATGTTCTTGTTTGCACATACCAGGCAATTTCAGGTGCAGGTAAAACCTTTGACACTTGGCCCGAAATGGTTGATAACGTAATCCCCTACATCGGCGGCGAAGAAGAAAAATCAGAAAAAGAGCCTCTTAAAATCTGGGGTGAAATCGTAGGCGACGAAATCGTTCCCGCAAAGTCACCCAACTTCACTGCACAGTGCCTTCGCGTTCCCGCATCAGACGGTCATATGGCAGCAGTGTTCGTAAGATTTGAAAATAAACCCTCAATGGAAGAAATGAAAGAAATCTGGAAAGAGTTCAAGGGATATCCCCAGGAAGCCGAGCTTCCCAGCGCACCCAAGCAGTTCCTCAATTACTTTGAGGAGGATAACCTTCCCCAGACAAAGCTCCAGAGAAACCTTGAAAACGGTATGGCTGTATCAATCGGCCGTCTCAGAGAAGATACACAGTACGACTATAAATTCGTTTGCCTTTCACACAACACACTGAGAGGTGCCGCAGGCGGTGCTGTTCTTATGGCTGAACAGCTTTGCGCCCAGGGCTATATCACACCCAAATCAAACTGATGAAAGGAGTCAGACAATGAAGCAGACTGTATTTACCGGCGCAGGCGTTGCTATCGTTACTCCCTTTACAAAAGACAATAAAATCAACTACGATAAGCTCGCTGAGCTTCTTGAATTCCAGATTGTCAACAAAACCGACGCAATCATTATTTGCGGAACAACAGGCGAAGGCTCAACTCTTGACCACGAAGAACACTCAAACGCAATCAAGTTCACCGTTGACGTTGTAAACAAGAGAATTCCCGTTATCGCAGGTACGGGAAGCAACGACACAAACTACGCTGTCAAGCTTTCAAACGAAGCTGAAAAGGCAGGTGTTGACGCTCTCCTTTCAGTTACTCCCTACTATAACAAAACCTCTCAGAGAGGTCTTGTTCAGCATTTCAACTATATTGCAGACAGAGTAAGCGTTCCCATCATCCTCTATAACGTTCCTTCAAGAACTGGCGTAAATATTCTTCCCGAAACCTACCTTGAGCTTTCAAAGCACGAAAGAATTGTGGGCACAAAGGAGGCTAACGGGGATATTTCATCCGTTGCAAGAACAATCGCTCTCTGCGGTGAGGATTTCTCCGTTTACTCAGGTAACGATGATCAGGTTACCGCGCTTATGTCGTTGGGCGGCAAGGGTTCAATTTCAGTGCTTTCAAACATCGCACCCGAAGTTGCACACAATATTCCCGCACTTTATCTTGAAGGCAAATACGAAGAAAGCCGTAAGCTTCAGCTTGAATACATCGACCTTTGCCACGACCTTTTCATTGACGTTAACCCCATTCCCGTTAAAGAAGCAATGAATATGATGGGTATGGATGTAGGCGATTGCAGACTTCCCCTTTACAGTATGACCGACGCCGCAAGAGAAACACTCAGAAATACACTTGCAAGACACGGACTTGTAAAGTAATCAAGAGGTAATCCGAAATGACAGGAATTTTATTAAGCGGCTGTAACGGAAAAATGGGCAAAGCAGTTACAAGGTGTGTTGCGGAAAGCTCAGATTGCGAAATCGCAGGCGGTATTGATATTTTTACCGAGGCTTCTGCAGGCTACCCCGTTTTTTCGGCACCCGCCAACGTAACAAACGATATTACAGAAAAGATTGACGTAATCATTGATTTTTCAAACCCCGCCGCACTGTCGGGTCTGCTTGAATATGCGGTCAAGAATTCAATTCCTGCCGTTATTTCAACTACCGGTCTCAGTGATTCGCAAATCAATCTTATAAGGGATGCATCTAAAAAGATACCCGTATTTTTCAGCGCCAATATGTCACTGGGCGTAAACCTTGTGTGTGAGCTGGCAAAGAAAGCGGCAAACGTTCTCGGTGATTCTTTTGATATTGAAATTGTGGAAATGCACCACAATCAGAAAATTGATGCCCCCAGCGGCACAGCCCTTATGATTGCAGATTCCATTAAAGAAGAACTTGATGACGGCGTTGTATACGAATATGACCGCCACTCAAAGCGTGAAAAAAGAACCAAAAAGGAAATCGGTATTCACGCAGTAAGAGGCGGCACAATAACCGGTGAGCATCAGGTAATATTTGCAGGTCTTGATGAGATTATCACAATCTCCCACTCCGCAAGAAGCAAAGAGCTTTTTGCAACAGGTGCCGTCAGTGCGGCAAAATTTATCTGCGGCAAGCCTGCGGGACTTTATAAAATGTCAGATATGCTTTAATCAGCGGAGGAATAAAATGAAGCTTGTTGATAATATTTTCGTAACCGAAGACGTAACACTCTTTTCACTGTGCGATGCACCTGCCGATATTGAACATATGGCAGAGGTTTTCAAAATGATTGCAGACGCAGGAATTGACGTTGATATGATTTCTCAGTTTCCTTCAAGCGGCTCAGGCTCGGGCTTTTCGTTCACCGTAAACGATAAAGATTTCGTTCCCGTTCTTTCAATCGCCTCAGAGCTTCGCACAAGATCCCCGAAAACAAAAATCAGCGTAAGCAGCGGCAACTGTAAAATCACCGTCAGCGGTGAAGAAATGCGCGGCACTCCCGGTGTATCGGCAAGAATATTCAAAGCCACGGCAAGCGTCAATGCGGATGTAAGAATGATTACCACATCCGAAATCGAAATATCTCTGCTTGTTGTTAAATCCGACGTTGATAACGTAATTGAAGCAATCAAAGCTGAATTCTGAAAGCAAAAGCCGACCCTATTCGGGTCGGCTTTTTTCATAAGTCTTAAATCAGAAAGGCATGGGAATACCAGCAAAGATTGCTGCAAGTGAATTCTTAACGATTTCAACAATACCTGCTGCTTCTGCTTCGTTAACGTAAGCAAGAATCTTCTCAACCATTGCAAGGATCTCAGTTACAAATTCCATTGTATTTGTCCTCCTGTTTAATTTTTACAGTGTTAACTGCAATATAATCATACATCAGAAAACCACTTTAAGTCAACACTCGACAGATATACAAAATTAGTTCTTTGTCTAAAACAATACACTTTTTAGCGTTTTTGTTCAAGCATATCCATAATTGCTCGTTTTCCCGTTACCCCTACACTTCTGTTTTTAATACAGCCGTTTTCCATAACGACAAGTGTGGGAATGGTCATTATTCCGAATTTTTGAGCAAGTGCGGTTTCCGATTCAACGTTAACCTTGCATACCTTCACTTTGTCGGATACGTCCTGGGCAACATCCTCAATTATGGGCGAAAGCATTTTGCAGGGCGCACACCAATCCGCAAAGAAATCTATGAGCACCGTGCCGTCAAAATTCTCAATTTCTTTTGAATAACTGTCATCGGTAACGTAAAATATTTTCATATCTTCTTTCCTTCCCTCGGTATTTTTCTGCATTATTTTTTGAGTAATACAGACTTTTATACCGAAGGAAGCTTATTTTTTACACACCGGGGATAAGAAGCATTCTTCCGCTTTCAACACAGCCGTCATCAATACCGTTTTCGGAAATAATTGCATCAACCGTGGTTGCATATTTTTTGGCAATATTCCAGAGTGTTTCATTACCGTTGCAAAAATATATTGTCAATGCACAGGGCTTTTTGTTTTTTGAACGCTCACCCGAAAGCTCTGTTGAGGCAATATATTTTTTCATACTGCTTGTAAGAACGGTTGCGTTTACAGACATCTCGGTTTTCAGTTCAAGACGGCTGTCACCCGTTGCGGCACAGGAGCATCCAAGAACGGCTACACAGCCGTAGCTGAGTATCTTTTCTGCCTTTACGGGAAGCTTTGATGCATATTCAAAATCAACAGGCTTCTGCACAACGCCGGGCTCGTTATCGGAATCCTTATACAGGATATTCGCATTATAAGTTCCGTTTGCAACAAACTGACCGTCCTTACAGCTGAAATTATATTTCACGTCGGAGCACCACACGGCAAGCACGCAGTCAACGCTGACACCTATGCTTTCAAAAACAACCTTATTGGTAAAAACACTGCTTATATTATCGTTGTATTCAAAAATCTCCGTATTCTTCACTGTGTTTTTTACTTCGTATTCCGTTGAATAAGCATCATCAACAAGCGAAAGAGGAATTTTATCAAAAGCTGCCATAAAAGCCGTTATACGCATATTCAAATCGATAAGACGCATATCTCCCGCCGTATTTGATTTTGCCGAAGCTTCACAAGAGCACACATTAAGCGAAAGACTGCTTACACTTTTTTCATTAAGCCCTTCCAGCTCAACTATCTGGCTCATAGGCATGGAATGTTCAACACTCTCAACTGCACCGCTTTCCGTAACGTAATAAATCTTTACGTTGCACTCGCCTTTCACCAGCGCCTTGTTATTGATTACCTTCACATCATTTCCCAAAACGCTTGGCGATACGTTGATTATTCTCGAAACAGGCTCACGGCTGTCATCAAGCTCAACTACCTCACTCATCGAAAATGCTCTTTCGCAAACACCCGTCACGGATGCAAAGCTGTACTCAGACGAGGAAACCTGCATTCCGCCGCCGTTTACACCGCAAAGAATATGCTCCTCTCTCTTGTTGATTGCCCTGAAAAGAAAGGTGAGAATACCTCTGATGTCAACTCTGCGCGAATTTACGGCTCTGCAATTAACGTAATCCGTATTTACGGTTACACTTACCGCCGAATCGGAATTGATTTTATTTGACTCGATGAATTTCTGAAGCGGATAGTTTTGCTCATAAGCCGCAATTTTACCGTTTTCATCGGCATAAATAACTCTCACCGCCGCATTCACATCGGCAGTAACCCTGCCCGAATTATTCTGAACAGAGGTTACGTTGGGTGTTACGGTGCATTTCAGAATCCGCTGTATTTCGGGGCAGTAATCGGGCAGAGAAATATCTGCATCAAGTGATTGCTCCGCAGTTGATTCAAAAACAGTTTCGCAGAAGCCTGCTTTTTGTGTTTCACAGTTAAGGTTCATATTATTCCTCCCGTTATTTTTATCACCACAATATATTCATCACCTGTCCAACTTATGACTTTCACACGGATTTAAGCCATTTTTCTTCAAAATAACTATAAAATACGGAAAATTTTTTATATAAACATATTTACATTTAAAAAAGTTTATATTATAATGAACTTGTATAAATAATGAAAGGAGCAACACCATGCCCGAGTTTACTTATGAAATTGTTGAATCCGTAGCAGTTCTTTCAGAAAATCCCAAGGGATGGACAAAGGAACTCAATCTTATCAGCTGGAACGGAAGAGATCCTAAGTATGACATCCGTGAATGGGCGCCTGACCACGAAAAAATGGGCAAGGGCGTTACTCTCAGCAAGGATGAAATGGCAGCACTCAAAGAAGCTGTTAAAGGTCTTTAATCCATAGTCGTTCAAGCGGGCGTTGCGGAATATTGCCGCAACGCCTTTCTTTCAATTACTTGGGAGGCATCAATATGAGCGAGCAACCTGAAAGAACTCATTCCGAGTTCAAAGTTTATGACAGAAAATATGTCGGCACCAAAGAAACCGTAGCCTACCTGCTGAATGACTTTTCAAATGCATTCAACATCGGGTCGTATACCGACAGATTCATCTGGGACGTTGTAAAAATAGATTTCAAAACAAATGCACTTGTAAGTCTTTTCACGGGTGCGTGGGATATAATAAACGACCCTATCATTGCTGCTATTGTTGACAAAACAAGAACAAGATGGGGCAAATTCAGACCTTACCTTGTTTCCTTCCAGATTCCCATGACGTTATTGGGTGCACTTTACTGGTTCATCCCGTTTTTCTTTCCCGGCACATCGGGCACACATCTGCCTAAACTTATTTATTATTTTACATTTAACGTTGTAAACGAAACGGCAGGCACATTTACAAACATTGCAAAGGCAGGCTATATGACTACCGTTACGCCACACCCTAACGACCGAGCGCGACTGATAACCCTGGCAGAGCTTCTGACGGGATATATGGGCGAGGATATGCCCAACTACATAATGGGTGTTCTTATTGACCTTATCAATAACGGTTTCCTTAAATGGAAGCTGCAGAACGTGTTCCTTGCAATGGGTTTGGGTACAAGCATAATCTCATCTGCATTTACCCTTTATTTCTTCCTTGTTTCAAGAGAAAGAGTTATGCAGTCAATTGAAGCTCCCAGCGTTTTGCAGGGACTCAAAGCGGTTATGAACAACTACCCTGTTCTGCTTATTACCCTTTCAGATTTTCTCGGCGGATTCAGTGTCGGTTCAAGCAGCACAAACTATTTCATTGACGTTCTCGGTTCCGCATCACTTCAAACCTTGCTGAACATCCCTTCAAGTATGAACGGTTCAATCAGCTATGCATTCGTTAAACCTATCAGAGAAAAATTCTCAACCAAAGCAATATGGGTGTTTGAAGACCTCTACACAAGATTCTGGATTATACTTCTGTTTGTAATCGGTTCAGTAAAGAAGAACTACAAAAAGCGTTTGCTTATGTGTATCCTTTTCGGTATACAGGCGTGGTTTGACAAATGGGCATTCGGTATAAGAAAGGTTGTCAAGGCTGAGCTTTACAACGAGGCTATGGACTATTGCGAATGGAAAAACGGATATCGCGTTGAAGCAACTATCGGTGTTGCGCGAAACCTCATTACCAAGATTCAGAACGTTGTAATGACTTCCGTAAAAAGCCTTATTCTCAGCGCAATCGGCTATGAACAGGGCATTGCAATCGGCACTCAGAGCGACAAAACAAAATGGTGGCTTTTCGCACTCTGTACAGGTATTCCTCAGCTTACGGGTATACTTGCCGTTATTCCCAAATTCCTCTACCCTCTTTCGGGCGACGTGAGAAACCGTATGTATAACGAGCTTATGGTAAGAAGACGCGAAATGAACGAAAAAATGACAAACGAGGGTAACGAAATCAAAATTACAATAGAAGAAAGCGTTTAACACTATGAAAAACAGACCCCTTAAAACCATTATCGTAGGTGGCGGACACAGAAGCCTTACTTATGCACAGCTTGCAAACATTGAAAAGGACAAAATGGAAATCGTGGGTGTTGCAGACCCCGACGAAACAAGACGCAACGCCATTGCAAAGCAGTTCAATATCCCTGCAGAAAGATGCTTCAGAACGTCCGACGAAATCGCAGCGATTCCGAAATTTGCAGATGCGGTTATAAACGGCACAATGGACCATATTCACGTTTCAACAACCGTTCCGCTTCTGAAGGCAGGATATGACGTTCTTCTTGAAAAGCCTTTTTCCGTGAACGAGGCTGAAGCAAGAGAACTTGTTGCCGCCGCTGAAAAATACGGCAGAAAGGTTATGGTCTGTTTCGTTCTCAGATACGCGCCCTTCTACCGAAAAATAAAAGATATCATTATGTCGGGCGAAATCGGAAAAATAATCGGCATTTCAACCAATGAATACGTAAGCTATCATCATATGTCCACAAGCCACGTAAGAGGCAAATGGAACAACTCCGACAGATGCCACAGCTCAATGCTGCTTGCAAAATGCTGTCACGACCTTGACATAATGATGTGGCTTATGAGCGAAACAAAGCCTGCAGCGGTATCAAGCTTCGGCTGTAATATGCAGTTCACGAAAGAAAATGCACCCGAGAATTCGGGCACACGCTGTCTTGTTGACTGCCCTCTTTCGGAGGAATGTCTTTACTCTGCCAAAAGACTTTACATTGATCACCCCGACAGATGGTCATTCTACGTATGGGATGCACTTGAGCACCTTGAAAATCCCACAATAGAGGATAAAATCGAGCTTCTCAAAACAAGCCCCTACGGTGTATGCGCATACAAAAGCGACAACAACGTAGTTGACCACCAGACCGTTAGCGTGCTTTTTGAAAGCGGTGCCACGGGCACTCACAATATGATAGGCGGCACAAGCTACGGCACACGCACAATACATATAACGGGCACAAAAGGCGTAATTGAAGGCGATTTTGAAAAAGGTGTATTCACCGTATCAAAAATCGACCCAAGACCGGGCTGTGAACACGAAGATACTGTTTACGACGTTAAAATCAATAACGACAGCCATGGCGGCGGCGACCTTGACCTTGTGCGTGACTTTGTTGCATATGTGAGAGGAGAAACGCCCTCGGTATCCTGCACGGATATAAGCGATTCACTTCTCGGTCATCTGGTTGTATTCCTTGCGGATAAATCCATGGAAAACGGCGGTCAACCCGAAAAGGTTATAGTGTAACATATAAAATTGCTCCCCCGATACTGAAAGGTATCGAGGGAGCTTTCATTTTATTATTTTACGTCGCTCTCGTCAAATCTGTCACCGCATTCGGGGCAGAACTTGGGGGGATTTGCGGGGTCTTCGGGTTTCCAGCCGCATTTGTCACACTGATAAAGAGGTGCGCCTTCGGGTTTCTTTGCTCCGCAGTTAGGGCAGAACTTGCCTTTGTTCACTGCACCGCAGGAGCAGGTCCAGCCTTCGTCGGAAGGCTTCTTTGCACCGCATTCCGTGCAGAAGTTACCGCTTACCGTCGCTCCGCAAGCGCATTTCCAACCGCCCTGTGCAGGTGCAGGAGCCGCCTGCTGCTGTGTCATCTGCTGTTGCTGCTGAACGCCTGCCTGATACATCTGAGCTGCGTTGAAACCGCCGTTAGCGCCCATTGCCATATTGAAGCCCATAAAGCCGTTCATTGCACCGTTTTCGTTTGCGGCAGCCGCTTCCATTGCGTTTGCCTGAGCATCGGTCATTCTGCCTGCCATCATAAAGGGATTTGAGCCCATTGTTGCGGCATCTTCCATCTGGTTAATCTTCTTCATATCCTCTTCGGTGAGGGTGATGGGATTAAGTGCAATGGATTCAACAGAGATACCTCTGCGGTCAGTCCACTCAACCTTGAGTGCTTTATTGAGTGCATCCTTCAGTTCGGTTGTTTTAGCAGGAATCTGCGCAGGTCTGAGTTCAAGCTCGGAAAGAATCGCAAATGCAGGCTGAAGAGCCGAAATGAACTCTGTCTTTAACTGCATATCAATTTCTTCTCGTCTGTATTCGTCACTGACGTTGCCTGCGATTTTTGTGTAGAAAAGAATGGGGTCGCTGATTCTGTATGAATAAATTCCGTTACATCTGACCTGAACTGTTCTGCTCATGCCCAATCTCTTGTTTACAACCTCAAACATAAAGGGGTTGGGTGTGCCGAACTTGTTATCGAGAATTTCCTTTGTGTTGAAATAATATACTCTCTGGTCCTTGCCCGTATCGCCGCCGTATGTAAATCTTTTGCCGATTAACTTGAAGGTTTCCTTGATACTGTCACCGAGCTTGCCCGAGAAGATGCTGGGTTCTGTCGATGAATCATAAGTGAATTCACCGGGCTCTGCGCAAACCTCAACAACCTTGCCCTGCTCAACGATAATCATACACTGACCGTCTGCAACCGCAATGCCCGAACCGTTTGAAATAATATTGTCGCTGCCCTTTGTGTTTGATGAACGTCCGCCTACTCGCTTCTGTCCTTTCACCATAAGCACATCGTTTTCAAGTGAATCGCAGTAGAAAAATTCCTTCCACTGGTCTGCGAGTACACCGCCGAGCGCTCCTATACCTGCTTTAATAAGTCCCATATTTAGTTCTCCCTTCAGAAAAATTATTTAATAAGTTTTTCCACATCGGAAAGTTTCAGTCGTTTCGACGCTACATAAGTCTTATAGCTTCCGTCATTTAACTTTTCACCAAATTTGCCGTAAGTTGAAGTAACTATTGTGCCGTCATCAAGAACAACATTTCCGCAATATCCCGTATCGGCATTCGCACAGATTGAAGGCTCTGTCTGTTTATCAAGGTATGTATGGGCAAGCTTTATTCTGTACTGACCTTCTGTTCCGTTTTTAAGATCATCATATGTACCGACCCAGGCAACCCAACCTTCGCTGTACCAATTTTTCATTTTTTCAATGGTGTTTCTCTTGATTTTTTCTTCGCATCTTTCGATAGAACGGAAAGTAATAAAAAGTCTGCCGTCTGAGGTATAATCAGCCTTGTGACGTTCACCGTTCAGTGCGGAAGGCACAAAAACCGGTGCTGACCAGGTTTTGCCCTCATCCTGCGAAAACGAAAGAAGGCTGTTGTAATTCTTATTGTTGCTTCTTGCGATAAGACATAGCTCATCGCCTTTTCCGCAATCGGAACGCACAACCTCTACTTCACACATATTTGCTTTCTTTTCAATAGTTCTGTGCTTTGCAAAATATGGCTCCGGCTTGCTCCAAACGGGCTTACCGTCAACAAACGAAAGAATTGTTTTGAAATTGACAAAATCGGGATTATGGAAGAACGCCATCCATTCATCAACAAAAACTCCGTTTTCTTTAAGCCTTGTAAGCGATGCCATCGAAACAATGGGAATTACATTGTAACCCTGTTTTTTTGAGAAACAAAGCTCAAATTCGCTCCAGGTTTTTCCTTCATCATCGGAAAGCGAAAAATTAAAGCCGCCTATTGTGCCTTTTCCGTCGTGCCAGTTGGGATTTCCCGAAATAAGAAGAATTTTATCGGGAGTACCGTCGGCAAACTCAAGACGGTATACCGTAGGTGTTTCTCTTGAAGTTTCCCAGGATTTCGGCATATTATCAATCTTTGCATCGTATGTAACACCGCCGTCACGGCTTATACTGCTTCTGATAGCACCTTTACCGTGACCCGAAGGGTAAACGTCAAGGATACTTCCGTCCTTAAGAAGAACGGCATCGGGATGGCCAAGATAATCAAGCTCATTATCAACAACGGAAAGCTCAAAAAGATATTTAAGCTCGTCGGGGGTGCCCTCAGGCATTACGTCAAGACGAACCATAGGTATTGAGTAATCCCCTGCTCCGTTCTTGCTTTTATTAAACAAATTCTTCAAACACATTTTATTTCACCGTTACCTTAAACAATCTGATTCCGTGACCCGGAACCTGGGCGGAAAAACCTCCGCTTGCCGTAATTTCTTCTTTGCTCCACAAGTCTTTCAGTAAATATTCTTGTGATACAGGCGTTCCTACGAAATTTTTATTTATAATCTCGTTTATATCAAAACTAATTTCAGACGAGCTGCTTGCTTTGTTGAAAAGACAAACTGCAAACTCACCGTTGACAAGCGGTTTGACAAGCACATCCTCTGCACCGTTTGTTCTGAACCTGCGGCACTGTATTCCGAGAGGATCCTGATCAACCGCAATAACATCCTTATTTGTCAGGATTTTATATGCAGGGTTTTCGGTATCCACCGTACCGTCGGCAAGAATAAACTTGCGAATATCGTTGCCGAGGATAAGTGGTGCCGCCATCATACACCAAAGGGTAAAATGAGATTTGTTTTCTTCAAAGGTAAGATTTCCGTTACCCACTTCAAGCATATCGGGGTCATTCCAGCTGCCGGCACCCGAATGCTTATAGAGAAGCACGTTGAACTCATATATACCGAGAACCGAAGCCCACTTGGGCATAATATCGGGTGTTGTTCTCCACAGATTACCTGCGTGCGCACCCCAATTCCAAGGAAGATTGCGTCCCCATTCGCAAATGGAAAATACTATGGGCTTTTCTTCACAGCCGTTCTTCACAGCGTATTCTCTTGTTGCCCTTTTCAGTTCTCTGCCCATATTTGCATACTGAATCGCCGCACTGTCCTGCCTTGAAGCTACGGGGTTATATATCTTAATGCTGTTTGCACCTTCATTAAGGCGGATTTTAATCTGATGCCTGCCTTCTGCAGTAAAGGACTTCGTTGCAGGAAGGAAGGTCTTATACAAATCCGTTCCGTTCACAAGAATTTCGGCATATTTATTGCTGTTGCTCTTTTTTCGTATGCAGAGTGTGAGAATATATTCACCCTCTTCCTCTGCGTAAACACATGGAAATTCGCAGGAACCCATATTTGATGAAAGACCGCTTATGTATTTACCGCTGACAAGCTTTTCATCATCAATAAGCTTTGCCTCGCCCGTAAGCACCGCTTCATCGGGACCGTACTCATTACCGTTTGCCGTACCGACACGGGCAACAATTATCTTTTCAATCTTCGGTGCCTGAGTGGGTATGGGAACATTATGACAGAAATCATACTTGAAATATTCAATGCCCCACTCTGCAAAGGTATCCGCATCCACCGCCTCATACCCGAGGCTTGCAGGCAAATCTTCACAGGTCAGAGTACCGTTGGAGCTGTAAACACCCAGCTTCAGACCCAATCCGTTAACCTTTTCAACAAGGGATTTGATTCCGCCGGGAAACGAGCCTAAATCCCCCTGGAGTCTGCCGTTTTCATCTCGCATTGAGGACTGCCAGCAATCGTCAATATTGATATACTGATAACCGCAATCCGCAAGACCGCTTTCTTTAACTGCCTTTGCGGTTTCATAAATAAGATTTTCGTTTATTCTGTTTCTGAAAAGATTCCAGCTTGACCATCCCATAGGCGGAGTAAGCGCCGCACCGTTATTATAAGGCAACGAAGCATCATAGGTAAGTTTAACGGAATTAACGGCTTTTTTTGCAAGTGTCTGAGGGTTAAGATCATCAACATCTTTATTCTTTATAAGTTTCGCAGCTGCCGCCGCACCTGCCGCAAGCAGTGCCGCTGAAAAAACACTTCCCATATTCAAGACTCCTTATTTCTTTTTAAGCAAGGGAATAACATAAGTGAAACCGTCCGTATCAGTCAGATTCTCAAATGAATCGGGGCTTACGGTTTCCGTGTTGCAGACCGTCATTTTCTGTTGCTGATACAAAGGACATTCAACCGCTTCCTCCATAACCAGATCCATAAGACGGGCGGTCATATCCGCTTTATTTGAATAGCCCGTTGCTGAACGTATTGATTCGGTGAGTGTATCGATTTCAGTTCTGTTTATTCCGGTTTTGTTCAGCTGACCTGTGCTGTTATAGTAATCAAACTTGTCACAGGATGCACCGTCATATACCTTTTCCACCCACATATCCGCCTTGCCTGACAATATGGCGGCATTCAAAGTGTTCTCATCCGTCACAACTATATTGAGCTCTATACCCTTTTCGGCAAGCACGTTTTTATATTCCGTAACAGCGGCATAAGCAAGGTCATCTTCACTGCCGCAGTAATACAGATCAGCTTCCTTTATTTTCTCTGAACTGCCCATATTATACACGGTAAAGGCGCTTGCGCTGTGGTAAGGCTCTGTTATCTGCATGGGATACTCATCAAACCTTACGCTTATGGGTCTGAGAGGTCTTGTGTAATATGAGCCTATACGGGCTTCTACCGCCGAATTGACATCGCAAACACCGACAAGCGCTTTTCTTGCGGATGAGTCAAGTGTGCGCGTATTGAGAAACAGAGAAACGTAATGATTACAGTCTTCTATAAAATAGCTGACGTTCTTATCTGACAGCTTGTTGATATTTTCTGCCGTTGCATAAGTTTCTATAATATCCGTTTTACCCGATGCCACAAGCTTCACAGGGTCTTTTTCACCGGATATATCAACGAATTCAAGCAAGGTGAAATCACAGGGCTCTGCGTAAAATTCATTATGCGAAAGCACCGCAGTACCGATATCGTAGTCCTTAAGCACATACGGACCCGATGCAACGTTGAAGCTGCCCAGCTGTTTCACCTTTTCCGCCTCACCCTTAACATATTCAGCCGAAAAAGCCGCCTTGGAAACGAGCAGTGCGTTAAGCTGAGAAACCGCATTTACATTGTGCGAATTAAACAGCACCGTGCAAGTATAATCGTCCACCTTCTTTATACCCGAAATACTTTCAACGTCCATACCGTTTTTATAATTATTCTCAATATACTCGGCATAAAGCTTTTCTCTGTACCAGTTTTCGGGATTATAAGCAAGCGGATTGCTCTCCGCCTCTGCAGTTGCAACAAGCTTGTTTATTTTTTCCTGTGACGGATTACTTTCCAGGTCATCAAGCGCCTCTGCGTATCCCAGCCTCAGAAGGTATTTCTCCCAGCTTTCGCCCGAAGGAGAAGCACTCTCAAGATTGCCGTCAAATTTACCTTCAAGCATTGTTGCCGAAAGATATTTAACATAGTCTGAGGTTTCAATGGTTGTGAGCGTATAGTTTTTTTCAATTTTTTCTTCAATTTTTCTTATGGAAGACTCATAACTTTTATCGTCAAAATAGTATTCCTTAAGACCTTCAATATCATTGAGATACCAGTTTTTATAATAACCGTCATACGAGGCATCCGCTATGAAATGATAGAAAAATATAACGTCGTCAATGGTGATGTTCGTTCCGTCGGAAAACCTGAGCTCTTTGTTTATGGAAACGGTATACTCAATCTGAGTATCACCGACGTATTCATATGAAATACCGCCTGCATAATTCACAAGCTTATTGTTTGCATCGGGGCGCTGAACGCTTCTGAACATCTGCATCACGATTTTTCTGTCTGCATCCGTTTCGGCATAAAAGGGATTGAATTCTCCCGTAATGCCTTCAACACCGATTTTGAGCTTTGACGAACCGCCTGTTCCCTTGCATGAAGGAAGAACACACACACATATGCATATCAATACACAAAGAAAAAATTTGAATATTCTCATAAAAAGATACAATTCCTCTATTATATTTATGTTTTTATTTTACCACATTACTTCTTATGTTACAATAATTATTTTGTAAATAATAAAGAAAAGGGCGCCTTTCAAAACGAAAGACGCCTTTATAAATATTAAAATCAGTTCTTGTATTCCTTGAAATCCTTGTAGATTGCTTCGGTGTATACGTTGTTTTCGCTCTTGTCGTGAAGAGGATACCAAACCTGTGCGAAGAAGGGGTTAACCTTTGCTTCGTCATCATATGCCCAACGGAACTTCTTCTGCTCGCACTTTTCAAGTGATGAGGGAAGCTCTTCGGGGCACCAGTGACCGCCGCGGAGAACAAGGTTGGGTGACATCATAAATTCGTGGCCGTGAGCACACTTCCAGAGAACGGGAGTATACATATCAACAATTTCTGTTGCAAGGCATTCGCCGCCTCTGAATGCAGCAGCCTTCTGAAGATCTTCGATTGTAAGTGAATCAAAGTCTTTGGTTTCATCATAACCGTGGTCAAGAACGAGAGCCTTTGAGGGATCATCATTGGGACGGTAAACCTTAACCTTGCTCCAATCGCTGCCGATTGCATTCCACTTTTCCATTGAACCAACGTATGCGTTGATTCTTTCTTCAACGTTGTTTGCTCTCCACCAGAGTGTACCGTAAACGGGAGTCTGTGCAATTTTCTTCATGAAGGGCTTAACAGCAAATGCGAAGGGCTTTGCAAGCTTTGCAAGCTTATAGAACCATTCTACTCTGTTCATAACGCTCTTGAAGTATTCTGTAATAGGCATATTTGCACGGAAGTGACAGTAGCTTTCGAGCACGTCTGAGTCGAGATACCACTGACCGTGGAAATTTCTTGTGATGAACCAGTCGGGATCGAAGAGCTTTCTGGGATCACCAAGGCCGAGACCGTATTTACCGAGAAGGAGTTCTTCAAATTCAAAGTTTGTAATTCTGTACTGAGCACCTGAACCGATGTTGTAGAATCTTCTCCAGAATTCTTCGGGGATATCGTCGCCGCAAACGTTAACAAGAAGACGACCTGAATCTTCAACTGTTGCCCATTCAAGAACACCGTTGATAACAACGTGGTACATAATGGGTTCCATATTCTTAACGATTTCGGGGTAAAGGATACCTGACTGACGGAGTGATACCCAATGCTTAAGACCTGACTCTGCAAAAACTGATTCTGCGATTACCTTTGAAGTTGCATAGTGGTCATAAACGCTGATTTTGATGGGGTCGCCTGTACGTGCCCAGTGGATGGGATCATCTCTTTCGCCTGTTTCGGCAACAGTACCGATGTAAACAACCTTAACTGCATCGGGATCGGGCTGAGCCTTAACGGCCTTAACGATGTTCTGTGCAGCACCAACGTTAGTCTTGATTGTAGCGATGGGATAATAGTCAGCTGAGGGGGAAACCATACCGCCAACGTGAAGAACGTAATCCGCACCTGTTACACACTCAAGAACGCTTTCGTATTTCTTGAGGTCGCCCCAAACGACCTTAACAGCAGGGTCGTTCATATAAGGAGCAAACATCTTTCTGTTCTTTTCGCTGTCACGAAGAAGAACAACGATGTTGAACTTATCCTTCTTAGCATAAAACTGCTTGAAGCCTTCCCAACCCATTGTGCCCGAAGCACCTGTCAGGAATACGGTCTTTTTCTGTGCCATTTTGAATTCCTCCAAAAATAAATTTTGTCAAATTGCTACATAATAATTTTAACACATATGTTTTTACAAATCAACCACAAATTAGGTTCATTATGTATAAATTTGTAACAAAAATCAGATTCCCAGCATTTCTTTGAACATTTTTTCAACCATATACATCTGATTTATCTCTTTTTTGTTACCTTCGGTAAACAGAGATGCATCCTTAACGCGGCAATCATAACCTACGTCAAGACCGCAAAGACCCATATGATACTTTGCGTTTACGGGGTACATCTGACACTCTGCAAGTGATGCAAAAGCAAGGAATGCCTGCACCTTTTCTGCCTTTTCGGGCTCTTTTTCATAGTTCTTGCAAAGCCAGGAATAAAGCTCGGGATGGAAGTTTGCCATAACACCCGAAAAGCCTGCACAGCCTGCTCTGAGCGATTCAAGAAAAGTTGCGGAGTTTGCGTTGTAAATTTTAAGTCCGAGACCGTCAACAGCCTTAAGCTTTGCCTTTATTTCTTCAATACGGCAGCAGGTATCCTTGAGGAATTTGAGTCTGCCGTCAAGCGCGCAGTGTCTGAGGGTTTCGGGCGCCATAAGACGCTTGTAGGGGTAAGGGCACTCATAAATTCCCAGACCGATTTCGGGAATTGAAGAAACCATTTTTTCATAGTTACGGATAAACACGGAATCATCCTCATCCTGCTTTGCAAAACGGTTTGCAATAAAAACATATGCATCAATGCCTTCATTTATAAATGCATTTGCTTCATAAATCTGTCTGTCAAGCTCATCTGCGGTGTGACCCGAGGCAACAACAGACATCCCGACAGGCTTATTCTTCATAATAAATCTGAGAAGCTCCAGTCTTTCTTCAAAGGAGAGAAAGAATATTTCGCTGGACTGGCAGATTGCAAATATACCGTCAACACCGTTTTCCGCATACCACTCCATAATCTGCTGAACGCCGTTATAATCAACCTTATTATCCTTTGTGAAGGGAGTTACCATCGTGGGGTAAACACCGTTGGGGATACTGTTAATCACTGTAATCACTCCAATAAACAAAAATAAGCGGCAGAACCCTGCCGCAATTAAGTTTACATTTATTAAAAAGTTTTGTCAATGCTAAATTAACTTTTTTCTCATACCTTCAAGCACCGCTTTTTCACGTCTTGAAACCTGAACTTGTGTCATACCGAGCTGAAGTGCGGTTTTCGACTGAGTGAACCCTCTGAAATACCGAAGCTCTATCATTTTTCTGTCACGTTCATCAAGTTTCAGAAGCACTTGCCTGAGAGCAAGCAAATCCGAAATTTCGTTTTCGGGAGAATCAACGGGAATTTCAAGCTGATTTTCACCGTCTTCGCCTACGGTAAGAGAAAACGCCGGCAACGATGCATTGAGAAGCATTGCCGTTTCAGCGGTATCGATACCAAGGCTTTCGGCAAGCTCGCCGACGGTAGGCTCTCTGCCCAGTTCAACGGAAATTTCCTCTTTTTTCTTCAATACGGTTCTTGATTTTTCTTTTATTGCTCTGCCGACTTTAACGGTACCGCCGTCACGAAAAATACGCCTTATTTCTCCGAGTATGACGGGTACTGCATACGTTGAAAAAGAAAAGCCCCGTGATTCGTCAAAATTATCCGCCGCTTTGATAAGACCTACGCAGCCCGCCTGGAACAAATCATCGTATTCGGCTCCCCTGCCCCTGAAACGGTTTGCGCAGGAATGAACAAGACCGAGATTGCTTTCAACCAGCCTGTTTCTTTTTTCATTAGCCGCGGTCATTATCTGCATCACGCCCTTTGAAATGCTTTTCCAACGTAACGGTTGTTCCCTTGCCCACTTTTGAAATCACCTTGATTTTATCGCAGAAGCTTTCCATAACCGCAAAGCCCAGACCTGCTCTTTCGCCGCCGAGAGTTGTAAAAAGCGGCTCCATCGCCTGCCTGACATCCTCTATTCCGCAGCCTTTATCCCTTATTTTCACCTTGAAATGACCGTTATCATAAATTGCCGCCCATATGTAAATTCTGCCTACTTTTTCTGCGTATCCGTGAACAATACAGTTTGTGACAGCCTCACTTACGGCAGTTTTTATATCGGATATTTCTTCAATATTCGGGTCAAGCTGTGCCGCAAAGGCGGCAACCGTTGCTCTGGCAAACGCCTCGTTCACGGACCTGCTTTCAATCTGCAGTCTCATTTCGTTAATTGCTTTCATTTCTTCACTTCCTTTTTAATGTTACGAGCCTGTCCAGCCCTGCAAGCTTCATCATCGAATAATTTCTGCCCGAAAGATTTACCACCTCGATATGGCTGCCGCAGCTTTCGGCTATTCTGTATCTGCCAAGCACAAAGCCAATTCCCGAGCTGTCCATAAAAGTCACCTCTCCGAAGTCAAGGCGTACGTTGGGTGCCAGAGATCTCTGAATAGCTTCATCGGCTTCAAGCCTCAGTGCGGCGGCATTGTGATGGTCTATTTCTCCGCTGAGTTCAACGGTAACTCTGACGGGAGTTGATGAAATCCTTATAGCCATTCTTTACACTCCTTTGCAAAAAAATAATCCCTTATCGCATAGGATAAGGGATTGTAAATAAAATATTTGTTGAATAATATACTTTGTCAAAAATTAAGCAGGCAATCTCTGATTTCACCCGCAAGGTAGAACGAGCCGCACACGATAAGAACGTCATCGGTCTGCATAATATTCCTTGCCGCCGCAACCGCCTTGACGGGGTCTGCAACGGAATAGCAGTTATCGCAATATGCCTTTGCACTTTCGCAAAGCTCATCACTGCTCAAAGCTCTGGGAACGTCAGCCCTTGCGGCAATGAACGTCTGTGCAAGGGGTGCAACCGTTTTCAGGTAGGAATCATAATCTTTATCAGCCATCATGGAGCTGAGCATAATTATCCTTTTGCCCGTAAGGTGCTTCTTTATGAAAGTGCAAAGAGCATTTGCACAACCCTCGTTGTGGCCGCCGTCGAGAATAATAACAGGCTTCTTTTTTATCAGCTCCGTGCGTGCAGGCATAACGGATTTTTCAATACCCGTGATAATCGCATCATCAGATATTTCAATCGCAAGCCTTGAAAGCGAGCGAACCGCCTCAACAGCCGTGCAGGCATTGTAAATCATATGCTCGCCTGCAAGCGGAAGAAGGAATTCCAAACCGTCATAAACAGCATAGGTACCTTCAAGCCGTTCTTCTTTCACGGTGAGTTTGCTTAAATCGGGAACACGGAGCTCGTTGAGCTTGTTTTTGCAGGTTTCACGGATAACCGCCATCGCCTTTTCGTCCTGAAAAGGATACGCAACGGTTTCTGCTCCGAATTTGATTATGCCGCATTTTTCTGCGGCAATTTTCTCAATGGTATCACCGAGTATTGCCGTATGGTCGAAGGATATGCTTGTTATGACGCTTACATAAGGCGCAACTACAACGTTGGTTGAATCAAGCCTGCCGCCCAGACCCACCTCAAGCACAACAAAATCGCAGTTTTTCTTCTTGAAATAAAGAAAAGCCGCCGCAGTTACCGCTTCAAATTCCGTAGGCTGAATATCCTGCAAGGCAAGTTTATCTATGGCTTCTTTTACCGTTTCAACGCACTCGGCAAGCTCATTTTTCTCAATCATATTGCCGTTATACTGTATTCTCTCGCGGAAGTCGGTAACGTAGGGCGAAATAAACAAACCCGTATTATAGCCGCTCTGACGGAGAATATTTGAAATGATTGTTGAGGTTGATCCTTTTCCGTTTGTGCCTGCAACGTGGATTATTTTAAGCTTTTCCTGAGGATTGCCAAGCTCCGCACAAAGTGCACGAATACGCTCCATACCGGGCTTTATACCGAATTTTTCGAGAGAGTGAATATATTCTATGGCTTCGTTGCAATTCATAGTTACACCTGCTTTTTGAGCCCGAGGGCAAGCCTCGGGCTCTGAGTAATTTTAACCTAACTTTGCAATGCTTTCTTTAAGCATCGCAATTTTTTCTGCATACTTTGCAGCGGCTTCACGCTGTGCCGCAACAACGTTTGCGGGAGCCTTCGCAACAAAGTTTTCATTTGAAAGCTTGTTGTTTACAAAATCAAGGTCCTTCTGCACTGCTTCGAGTTCCTTGTTGAGTCGTGCCTTTTCAGCCTCAAAATCAACAAGCTCACCCATAGGAATGTAAATCTTTGCATCCTGAGTAACGATACATACTGCACCGTCAAGCTCGAAGCTGTCTGCAACCTCAACCTCTGATGCGCTTGCAAGCCTCTGCATAAACACGCCGCCGAATTCAAACGTTGACGTATATGAAGTTGCAATATAAACCTTTGCCTTCTTTGAAGGAGGAACGTTCATTTCTGCTCTGCGATTACGGATTGCACGAATTGCAGTCATAATTTTTTCCATTGCCGCTTCTTCTGCGGAGAATGAAAGAGCTTCGTCAAATTCGGGCCAGGCGGAAATCATAATTGATTCGCCGTCGTGAGGAATTGTCTGCCAGATTTCTTCGGTGATGAAGGGCATAAAGGGATGAAGAAGCTTAAGAATTTTATCCATAACCCATACAAGAACCTGCTTTGCGGTCTGTGCTTCATCTCCGCCCTTCTGAAGACGGATTTTTGCAATTTCGATATACCAGTCGCAGAATACGTCCCAGATGAAATCATAGAGCTTTGCAATGGCAATACCAAGCTCGAACTTATCAAGATTGTCGGTAACGTCCTTTGCAAGCTTGTTGACAAGGCTTACAATCCACTTATCTTCAAGAGCAAGCGTCTCGGGAAGCTGACAGGGAATTTCGTCATCGCCGATGTTCATAAGAATGAATCTTGATGCGTTCCACAGCTTATTTGCGAAGTTACGGCTTGCACTTACCTTTTCATCCGAGAATCTCATATCGTTACCGGGGCTGTTACCGGTTGCAAGAGTAAGTCTGAGCGCATCCGCACCGTAAGTATCAATAATCTCAAGAGGGTCAATACCGTTGCCGAGTGACTTTGACATCTTTCTGCCCTGAGCATCTCTGACAAGGCCGTGGATAAGAACGGTATCAAAAGGAACCTGACCCGTATACTCAAGCGCCGAGAAAATCATACGGCTTACCCAGAAACCGATGATATCGTAGCCTGTAACGAGTGTGCTTGTGGGGTAATAATGCTTCAGGTCGCTTGTTTCATCGGGCCAGCCGAGAGTTGAGAAGGGCCAGAGTGCCGATGAGAACCAGGTATCCAGCGTATCGCTGTCCTGCTCAACATTCTTGCTTGAGCAGTGAGGACAGGTATCGATATCGGTTTTTGAAACCATTGTTGCACCGCAGTCTGCACAATACCAGGCAGGAATACGGTGACCCCACCAAAGCTGACGTGAAATACACCAGTCACGGGTGCCGCGCATCCAGTTCATATAGTTCTTTGTGAATCTTTCGGGCACAAAAACGGTTTCGCCCTTTTCAACAGCTTCAATAGCAGGCTTAGCAAGGGGTTCCATACGTACAAACCACTGTTTTGAAACCATAGGTTCAATAGTAGTGTGACAACGGTAGCAGGTGCCTACTTCATGAGCACGGGGCTCGATTTCTTTGATATATCCGCCTGCTTCAAGGTCAGCAAGGATAGCCTTTCTTGCATCCATTGTTGACATACCGGCATACTTACCGCAATCAAGAACCTCAGGTTCATCTGCGGTTGCCTTGCCGCTTGCAACAAGCTCATCATACTTTGCCTTATCAGCCGCACCGGTCATAAAGCCGTCGTATGTGAAAGTTCTGACCATAGGAAGATTATGACG